>NZ_JBNPUM010000003.1:0-664835 GCF_051168175.1 Bradyrhizobium sp. HKCCYLRH2047 | reverse complement strand
CAATTTTGAGGTGTCAACCATGTCTCCGAACACCTGTCAGCCATGTCCCCGGGCTGAACACTGCGCTCGCAATGACGAGTGGAGAGAGGCGTATGCTGTCACGACTGATGATGCGTGCCCAGGCACGGACGCGGCGGATGATGCCCAGGAATGCGATCGGCTTGCCCTTCAGAAGGGCAGCGCGGGCTCCATGACGCAGGGGGATGACGGCATCACGACATCGCTTCGTGCTTGGTAAGCAACATTGGCGGAACATGGTATTGACGCACCTACGCATGGGCAACTAAGGCAATCGCTCCGAAAACTGGAGTACCGCGTGTGATCATCGCCTTTATCGTTGCCGCCTTCGCCTATCGCTTTGCCATGCTCGGCATCTCGATCCGCAACGAGAAGCGGCTGCGCGCCGAAGGCGCCGTCGAATACGGCGCATCCGTGTCGCGTTGGCTCGCGATCGCACATGTCGCCTTCTATCTCGCCGCGACGGCCGAGGGCCTCGTCCGGGATGCACCGCTCGACGCCGTCAGCATCATCGGATTCGTGATCTATCTGTTCGGCGCGGTGATGCTGCTCGTGGTGTCGCAGTTGCTCGGCCGCCTCTGGACCGTCAAGCTGATGCTCGCGCGCGACCACGCGCTGGTGACCCATCCGCTGTTCCGGATCGTGCGCCACCCGAACTACTTCCTCAACATCCTGCCTGAGCTGATCGGCTACGCGCTGACGCTGCACGCCTATGTCACGCTCGTGGCCGGCCTGATCATCTATGCCGTGCCGCTGACCTTGCGGATCCGGCAGGAGGAGAAGATCATGCGGGAGCAATTTGCGGCCTACTGAGCGGAGGCAGCCGCTCCGCGAGTTCGCAGCGCGGACCGCAACTTTCACCAAGTCCGGCGCCCGACGCCCGTGCAAGGGTTCGGTGACCATCATCGGACCCAAGGGAGCATCGCGATGCTGAAGCGGATTTGGCACGGCTGGACCAGGGCGGTGGATGCCGATGCCTATGAGGAGCTGCTGCGGTTGACGATCTTTCCAGCCATCGTCGATCGGGCAATCGAAGGATTTCTAGGCATCGAGCTGCTGCGCAGACCGCTGGAGGCCGAGGTCGAATTCGTGACGATCATGACCTTCGCCGATCAGGCGGCGGTGGTTCGCTTTGCGGGTCCAGCCCATGACGCGGCGGTGGTTCCGCCCGCGGCGCGGAAGCTGCTCAGCCGCTACGACGGCCATGCCGCGCATTACGAGCTCCGGGCCACGCGCCACGCGCAAGGCCGGAGCTCCGCGACCGCATGAGAGCCCGAAGTCCGCCGATGACGCCGGCGAGGTCGGGTGACGGTGCCGACATGCGCCTCACGCCTGCAGGCTGGGCGCGACCTCGCGCGCCACCTGCACCAGGGCCGCGATCAGCGGCGTCATCGGGTCGCGCTGCGGGATGACGAGGCCGATCTGGTAGTTGATCACGGGATCGACGATCGGGATCGAGCGCACCTTGTCGGCGAGGCCGAGCGTCTCGGCCAACTTGGCCGGCATCACGCTGGCCCAGCGGCCGGTCTTTACATGGGTGTAGAGCACGAGCAGCGAGTTCGAGGTGAGCGTCGGCGTGACGTCGTTGCCGGCGGCGCGCAGCGCGCGGTCGATGATGCGGCGGTTCTGCATGTCGGGCGTCAAGAGGCACAGCGGCACCTGCCCGACATCCTTCCAGGTCACCTGCTCGCGATCGCCGAACATGGCGTCGGGCGCCGTCAGCAGGCGGTAGCTCTCGTTGTAGAGCGGGATGGTTCTGACACGGCCGATCGGCTCGTTCTCGATGTAGGTCAGTCCGGCGTCGACCTCGAGGTTCTCCAGCAGTCCCAGCACGTCGGCCGAGGTGCACGACATGATGCGGAACCGGACCTCCGGATGCTTGGCGCGGAACGGCGTCGTCAGCGACGCAACCATGCCGAGCACGGTCGGCACCGCCGCGATGCGGATCTCGCCGGACAGCTTGTCCCTGAGGCCATTGATCTCCTGGCGCATCGCCCGGAAGTCGCCGACGATCCGGCGCGCCCAATCCAGTGTTCGCTCGCCTTCGGGCGTGAACCCCTGGAACCGCGAGCCCCGCTGCACCAGCATCACCCCGAGGATCTCCTCGAGCTGCTTGATGCTGGTCGACATGGTCGGCTGGGTAACGCCGCACGCCTCCGCCGCCCGGCCGAAATGACGCTCCTTGGCCAGCGCCAGCAGCAGTTCGAGCTTGTCGATCAAGAGGTCGGCCTTCCAGCGGTTGAACGGCCCGGTTCCACGCGTTTTCGGCGGCTGCCGGCCAGGGTGAAACCTATCACGACGAGGGTGTCGCCGACACGGTAAAACGCGGCCGCAAGCCGGTCGCGCGAAGGCCCGTTTTTCGTCAACTTCTAGCTATCTCTCGATTGCGTTTCGCTATCGCAGCACGGGACTGCTTTATTGATATCTTGAGCAATTCCAATTTGGATGTGCGAAACGCTTGCAACGCAGAATCGGGATCAGGATGACGCCGGTGTACGAAAGTTGGGACGCGGCGCGCGGCGCCGAGATCATCGCCGAACATAGCAAGATGGAGGGAGCAACCTTGCCCATCCTCCATGCGTTGCAGGAGACGTTCGGCCACGTGCCGGAGGATGCCATTCCGATGATCGCATCCGCTTTGAACCTCTCGCGCGCCGAGGTTTACGGCGTGTTCACGTTCTACCATGATTTCCGGGCCAAGAAGGCCGGTCGTCACGTGCTCAAGCTGTGCCGCGCCGAGGCCTGCCAGGCCGCTGGCGGCGACGCCCTCGCGGCCCGCGCCGAAGCCAAGCTCGGCATTGCCATGGGCAACACGACGGCCGATGAGCGCGTCACGCTCGAGCCGATCTACTGCCTCGGCCTGTGCGCCACCGCGCCATCGGCGATGCTCGACGGCCGGCTGGTCGGCCGGCTCGACGAAGCCCGGATCGATGCCCTCGTCTCGGAGGCCCAGCGATGAGCGTGCGTCTTTTTGTCCCGTGTGATGCCGGCGCACTCGCCGTCGGCGCCGATGAGGTCGCCCACGCGCTGCACAAGGCGGCGCTGGAGCGGAAGGTCGATATCGAGATCGTGCGCAACGGCTCGCGTGGGTTGTACTGGCTGGAGCCGCTGGTCGAATTGGAGACGGCGCAGGGCCGGTTCGGCTTCGGACCGGTGACAGCAGACGACGTTCCGTCCCTGCTCGACGCTGTTATCGCCGACAAGTCGCACAAGCTCTCGCTCGGCCTGACCGAGGAGATCCCGTGGCTGAAGCGGCAGACCCGCCTCACCTTCGCCCGCTGCGGCATCATCGATCCGCTGTCGCTCGACGACTACCGCGCCCATGGCGGCTACAAGGGCCTGACGCGCGCCCTGTCGCTGACGCCTGACGCCGTGATTGCCGAGGTCACCACCTCCGGCCTGCGCGGCCGCGGCGGCGCCGGCTTTCCGACCGGCATCAAGTGGAAGACGGTGTCGCAGACGGCAGCCGACCGCAAATACGTCATCTGCAACGCCGACGAAGGCGACAGCGGCACCTTCGCCGACCGCATGCTGATGGAAGGCGACCCCTTCGTCCTGATCGAAGGCATGACGATCTGCGGCATCGCGGTGGGCGCCACCAAGGGCTACATCTACACGCGTTCGGAATATCCGCACGCGATTGCGACCATGGCCAAGGCGATCGACATCGCCAGGAAGGCGGGCCTGCTCGGCGACAAGATCGCGGGCTCGAACTATACGTTCGAGCTGGAGGTCCGCACCGGCGCCGGCGCCTATGTCTGCGGCGAAGAGACCGCGCTGATGGAGAGCCTCGAGGGCAAGCGCGGCATCGTGCGCGCCAAGCCGCCGCTGCCCGCCCATCATGGTTTGTTCGGCAAGCCGACCGTGGTCAACAACCTGCTGTCGTTCGCCGCGATCCCGTTCATCCTCGACGAGGGCGCCAAGGCCTATGCCGATTTCGGCATGGGACGCTCGCGCGGCACGATGCCGATCCAGATCGCCGGCAACGTCAAGTTCGGCGGCCTGTTCGAGACCGCGTTCGGCATCACGCTGGGCGAACTGGTCGACGACATCGGCGGCGGCACCTTCACCGGCCGTCCCGTTCGTGCGGTGCAGGTCGGCGGTCCGCTCGGCGCCTACTTCCCACGCGCCCTGTTCGACACGCCGTTCGACTACGAGGCGTTCACCGCCAAGGACGGCCTGATCGGCCATGGCGGCATCGTCGTGTTCGACGACACCGTCGACATGTCGAAGCAGGCGCGCTTCGCGATGGAGTTCTGCGCCATCGAATCCTGCGGCAAGTGCACGCCCTGCCGCATCGGCTCGACGCGCGGCGCCGAGACCATCGACAAGATCCGCCGCGGCGAGCGCGTCGCCGAGAACATCGCCCTGGTCGAGGACCTCTGCGGCACTATGAAGCTCGGATCGCTCTGTGCACTCGGCGGCTTCACGCCCTACCCTGTGCTCTCGGCGCTGAAGCACTTCCGCGAAGATTTCGGCCCCCAGCAGCCGCGCCTGCAGGCTGCGGAATAAGATATCGGGAACAAGGACACCGACCATGTCGCTCATCCACGAAACCGATTACGGCACGCCGCTCTCCAAGTCCGAAAAGACGGTCACGCTCACCATCGACGGCCAGAGCATCACCGTTCCCGAGGGCACCTCGATCATGCGCGCGGCCATGGAGGCCGGCACGCAGATCCCGAAGCTGTGCGCGACCGACATGGTCGACGCATTCGGCTCGTGCCGCCTCTGCCTCGTCGAGGTCGAGGGCCGCGCCGGCACGCCGGCCTCGTGCACCACGCCGGTGGCCGCGGGCCTCGTCGTGCACACCCAGACCGAGCGGCTGAAGAAGCTGCGCAAGGGCGTGATGGAGCTTTACATCTCCGACCATCCGCTCGACTGTCTGACCTGCGCCGCCAATGGCGATTGTGAGCTGCAGGACATGGCCGGCGCGGTCGGCCTGCGTGACGTGCGCTACGGCAACCAGGGTGAGAACCACGTGTTCGCCGACGCCTGCGGCGAGGCCAATCCGGCCTGGCTGCCGAAGGACGAGTCCAACCCCTATTTCACCTACGATCCCTCCAAGTGCATCGTCTGCTCGCGCTGCGTCCGCGCCTGCGAGGAGGTCCAGGGCACGTTCGCGCTGACCATCTCCGGCCGCGGCTTCGACAGCCGGGTCTCGCCGGGCATGAGCGAGAGCTTCCTCGGCTCGGAATGCGTCTCCTGCGGCGCCTGCGTGCAGGCCTGCCCGACCGCGACCCTGACCGAGAAGAGCGTGATCGAGATCGGCCAGCCCGAGCACTCGGCCGTCACCACCTGCGCCTATTGCGGCGTCGGCTGCACCTTCAAGGCCGAGATGCGCGGGGAGGAAGTGGTGCGCATGATGCCGTACAAGGACGGCAAGGCCAATCGCGGCCATTCCTGCGTCAAGGGCCGCTTCGCCTGGGGCTATGCGACCCACAAGGAGCGCATCCTCAAGCCGATGATCCGCGAGAGCATCGACCAGCCCTGGCGCGAGGTCTCCTATGACGAGGCGTTCAAATTCGCCGCCGACAAGATGCGTGGCATCCAGGCGAAGTATGGCCGCGACTCGATCGGCGGCATCACCTCGTCACGCTGCACCAACGAAGAGACCTATCTGGTGCAGAAGCTGATCCGCGCCGGCTTCGGCAACAACAACGTCGACACCTGCGCCCGCGTCTGCCATTCGCCGACCGGCTACGGCCTTGCCACCACCTTCGGCACCTCAGCCGGCACGCAGGACTTCGACTCGGTCGAGGACAGCGACGTCATCATGGTGATCGGCGCCAACCCGACCGACGCGCATCCGGTATTCGGCTCGCGCATGAAGAAGCGGCTGCGCCAGGGCGCCAAGCTGATCGTTGTCGATCCGCGCAAGATCGATCTCGTGAAGTCGGCGCATGTCGCGGCCGACTACCATCTGCCGCTGCTGCCCGGCACCAATGTCGCGATCCTGACCGCGATGGCGCATGTGATCGTGACCGAGGGCCTGGTCAACGAGACCTTCGTGCGCGAGCGCTGCGACTGGAGCGAATTCCAGGATTGGGCCGAGTTCGTCGCGCTGGAGAAGAACAGCCCCGAAGCGGTCGCAAAGATCTCCGGCGTCGATGCGGAAGCGATCCGCGGCGCCGCCCGGCTCTACGCCACCGGCGGCAACGGCGCGATCTATTACGGCCTGGGCGTCACCGAGCACAGCCAGGGCTCGACCACGGTGATCGCGATCGCCAACCTCGCAATGGCGACCGGCAATATCGGCCGCCGCGGCGTCGGCGTGAACCCGCTGCGCGGCCAGAACAACGTGCAGGGCTCCTGCGACATGGGCTCGTTCCCGCACGAGCTGCCGGGCTACCGGCATATTGCGGGCGACGCGGTGCGCGAGCAGTTCGAGGCGATGTGGAACGTCAAGCTCAACCCCGAGCCGGGCCTGCGCATCCCCAACATGTTCGACTCGGCGATCGAAGGCACCTTCATGGGCCTCTACGTGCAGGGCGAGGACATCCTGCAGTCCGATCCGAACACCACGCATGTGGTGCAGGCGCTGTCGTCGATGGAATGCGTCATCGTGCAGGACCTGTTCCTGAACGAGACCGCCAACTACGCCCACGTGTTCCTGCCCGGCTCGACCTTCCTGGAGAAGGACGGCACCTTCACCAATGCCGAGCGCCGCATCCAGCGCGTGCGCAAGGTGATGACGCCGCGCAATGGCATGGCCGACTGGGAGGTCACGATCGGCCTCGCCAAGGCCATGGGCTTCGAGATGACGTACAACCACCCGTCCGAGATCATGGACGAGATCGCAGCGCTGACACCGACCTTCACCGGCGTCTCCTACCAGAAGCTCGAGGAGATGGGCTCGGTGCAGTGGCCCTGCAACGAGAAGTATCCCGAGGGCTCGCCGATCATGCATGTCGACGGCTTCGTCCGCGGCAAGGGCAAGTTCGTGGTCACCGAATATGTCGCGACCGACGAGCGCACCGGCCCGCGCTTCCCGCTGCTACTCACCACGGGGCGTATCCTGTCGCAGTACAATGTCGGCGCCCAGACGCGGCGCACCGACAACGTGGTGTGGCATGGCGAGGACGTGCTGGAGATCCATCCGCATGACGCCGAGCAGCGCGGCATCCGCGACGGCGACTGGGTGCGGCTGACGAGCCGCGCCGGCGAGACCACCTTGCATGCGCTGATCTCGGAGCGCGTGGCGCCGGGCGTGGTCTACACCACGTTCCACCATCCGCTGACCCAGGCCAACGTCATCACCACCGATTACTCGGACTGGGCGACCAATTGTCCGGAGTACAAGGTCACGGCGGTGCAGGTGTCGCAGTCCAACGGTCCGTCGGACTGGCAAAAGGCTTATGACGAGCAGGCCCGCAACTCGCGCCGCATCGCCCCGGTCGTGGAGGCGGCGGAGTAGCATGACCGATGCAGTGCGCATCGCGGATCGTCTGGTCTGGCGCGACGGAGCCCTCACCGAGGGCCACCGCCGCGTGCCGGAGGAGACTGCGGTCGCGCTGACCTACAATGGCGGCACCCAGGCCGTCATGATGGCGACGCCGCAGGACCTCCGCGACTTCGCCATCGGCTTCAGCCTGAACGAAGGTCTTGTCACGAGCCGCGACGACATCATCTCGCTGGACGTCGTCGAGCTGGATGACGGCATCGAGCTCAGGATGTGGCTGCCCGACGCTCTCGCCGAACGCCTGGCCGAGCGCCGCCGCAACATCGCCGGCCCCACCGGCTGCGGCCTGTGCGGCATCGATTCCATCAGCGAAGCGGTCCGGCCGGCAGCGCATGTCCCCGACGGCCGGCGTTTCACGCCGCGCGACGTCATGGCGGCCCTGGCGGCGATCGAGCCGCTGCAGAAGCTCAACCACGAGACCCGCGCGGTGCACGCCGCCGCCTTCTGGACGCCGGCGCGCGGCATCGTCGCGCTCCGCGAGGATGTCGGCCGCCACAACGCCCTCGACAAGCTCGCCGGCCACCTCGCGCAAGCGCGCTGTGCGGCGAGCGAGGGCCTCGTGATCCTGACGAGCCGCGTCTCGGTCGAGCTGGTGCAGAAGGCGGCTGCCATGGGCGCCCCCATCATGATCGCGGTGTCAGCGCCGACCGCGCTCGCCATTCGCATGGCGGACGCCGCGGGCATCACGCTCATTGCCGTGGCCCGCAACGACGGCTTCGAAATCTTCACCCATCCCGACCGGATCGTCGCGGGCGCCGAGACCGGCGCGCGACCAACAGAGACGGACAACACCCATGTCGCATAACCCCTCCGAGCGCCTCGTCTACATGGCCAACCAGATCGGCAAGTTCTTCCAGAGCCAGGGGCAGGAGAAAGAGGTCGCCGGCGTCGCCGAGCACATCAAGAAGTTCTGGGACCCGCGCATGCTCAAGACGATCTATGCGCACCACGATGCCGGCGGCGCCGGCCTCGACCCGGCGGTGAAGGAAGCGATCGGCCGGCTGAAGCAGGCGGCGGTCGCCAAGGAAAAGGCATAGGCGGCCGTCCGACCGCGCTCCCGGTCATCCCTCCACGAGGGCGGTGAACACGCGCCGCACCTCGGTCTGCGTCTCGCGCAGCCGCGCCTCGAGCGCCGAGAAATCCGGCGCGTCGCCTGCGCGGGCCATCACCCGCAGCAGGTCCTCGCCGGCCTGATCCGGCCTGAACTTGTCGCTGACGCACAGCCGCACGATCTGCGTCAGATCGTGATACAGCCGCGCGGCCTGGCGCAGGATCACGGCTTCGGCCCGCGGCAAAACGCCGAGCCGCTCGGCATTGTCGAGCACCGCGAGCGTGCTGACGTCGAGGATCTCCGGCGTCGTCGCCGCATGCACGAGCTGCAGATATTGCGCGACGAAGTCGATGTCGACCATGCCGCCGGCGGCATGCTTGAGGTCCCACAGATCCGCCTCGCCCTTCTCGGCCGCGATCGCGCGGCGCATGTCGGCGACATCGCGCGCGATCGCGCTCCTGTCGCGCACCCGCCGCAGCGCAGCCTGGATGATTTCCTCGATCCGAACCCGAAACGCCGGCGAAGCCGAGATCACCCGCGCCCGCGTCAGCGCCATGTGCTCCCAGGTCCACGCCTCCTGCTCCTGATAATGCGCAAAGGAGTCGATGTGCGAGGCCAGCGGGCCGGCGCGGCCCGACGGCCGCAGCCGCATGTCGATGTCGTAGAGCACGCCGTAATTGGTGCGCGAGGTGAAGGCTGAGATCAGCCGCTGAGTGAAGCGCGCGAAGTAGTGGGCGCCCTGCAGCGAGCGCTCGCCGTCGGAATCCGGGGCGTCGCCGTCGAAATCATAGAGCAGGATCAGGTCGAGATCGGACGAGGCCGTCATCTCGCGCGCGCCGAGCCGTCCCATCGCGACGATCGCGGTCTCCTGGCCCTTGATGCGGCCGTGCTGGGCGGCGAAGCGCTCGGTCACGAGATCATGCACGGTGTGCACGATGCCCTCGGCGACGTCGGCGAACGCGGTGCCGGCCTGCTGCGCCGACACCGTGCCGGAGAGGATGCGCGTGCCGATCAGGAACAGGCTTTCCTGGCCGAACAGCCGGAGGCGATCGAGAAACTCCTCATAGGTCCCGGCATCCTGCAGCGTCGAGGCCAGCCGCTCGGACAATTCGCGCCGGTCCGGGATGGCGCCGAAGAAGCGCGGATCGATCAGGCCGTCCATCAGCCGCGGCTGCCGCGCCAGCATGTCGCCGAGCCGCGGCGCAGCGCCGAGCACGAGCGCGACGAGCGCAACGAGATCACGGTTCTGCCCGAGCAGGGTGATCAGGCGGCCGCCGAGCTGCAGCGCCTGCAGGAAGCGGTCGAAGGCCACGACGGCGCGATCCGGCTCGTCGGCATGCGCGAGACCATCGATCAGCGCGGGCAGGAAATCGGTGAACGCGGTGCGCGTCGCATCCGCACGGAACACGCGGTACTCGCCCGCCAGCCATTGCTGCAGGGTCTTGGCGACCATCACCGGATCGCGGAAGCCCAATCCGGCAAGATGCTCCATCAGGCGCGGCTCGTCAGGCCCGGCGCCATAGTTCACCGCGGGCAGGCTGACGGTGCCGGTCGGATCGCCCTCGAACAGCCGCGCGTAATGTCCCTGCACGATGTCGAGATGGAACAGCAGATCAGCCGCGAACCGCTCGCGGCTCTCATAGCCGAAGAAGCATGCGAAGCGGCTCACGCCCTCGACATCGTCGGGCAGGCTGTGGATCTGCTCGTCCGCCATCATCTGCAGGCGGTGCTCGACCCGGCGCAGGAACTCATAGGCCGTGGTGAGCTCGTCGCGCGCCTGCTCCGTGATCCAGTTGCTGGCCGTGAGCACGTCGAGCGCCTGGAGCGTCGGGCGCACGCGCAGCTCGGGATGACGGCCGCCGGCGATCAGCTGCTGGGTCTGGGCGAAGAACTCGATCTCGCGGATGCCGCCGCGGCCGACCTTGACGTTGTGGCCTTCGACCGCGATCTCGCTGTGGCCGCGATAGACCTGCATCTGCCGCTTCATGTCGTGGACGTCGGTCAGCGCCTGGAAGTCGAGATGCTTGCGCCACACGAACGGCGACAGCTCGGCCAGCATCGCCTCGCCCGCGACGACGTCGCCGGCACAGACCCGCGCCTTGATCATCGCGGCGCGCTCCCAGGTGCGGCCCTCGCGCTCGTAGTAGTGCAGCGCCGCCTCGGTCGACATCGCCACCTGCGTCGAGGCCGGATCCGGCCGCAGCCGGAGATCGACGCGGAACACGTAGCCGTCCGCGGTGCGGCTCTGCAGCAGCCGCGCCATCGCCTGGGTCACGCGGACGAAGAAGGGCTGCGGCTCGATGTCGCGCGCCAGCGAATTGACCTCGGGATCGAAGAACACGATCAGGTCGATGTCGCTCGAATAGTTGAGCTCGCCCGCCCCCATCTTGCCCATCGCGAGCACGAACAGGCCGCTGCCCCGCTCCGGATCGTCGGCGTCGACGGGCGCGAGCCGGCCGCGCACCGTCTCCAGGCGCAACAGGTACCGCAGCGCCATCTGCACCGAGGACACCGCGACGTCGGTCAGCCCCGCCGTCACCTGCATCACCGGCCAGACGCCGCCGATGTCGCACAGCGCGATCAAGAGCGCCGCCTCGGATTTCAGCCGGCGCAAAAGGCTCATCACCTCGGCTTCGCTGGAAGCGGCAAACACCTCGCGGCCGGTGCGGGCGATCAGCTCGGCGAGATGCGCCTGCGGCTCGCAGCGCAGGAGACGGTCGAGGCGATGGCCGTCGGCGCGGACGAGATCGAACAGATAGGGCGAGCACTCGGCGATCCCGAGCAGGATGGTGCGGGCCCAGCCGCCGGCGAGAAGCGGGCGGAGCGAGGCGGCCAAGGACGGCTCGAGCTCGGCGAGCCACTCGTTGAGACGGAGTTCGGCTTTGTCGGGCGCACGGACATGTGGGCCGGCAACGAAACGTTCGGCCAGCATCTGCCCGTCCGCGTTTCCCGGCGCGGATGAGGTCATGCGGCCTTCTGTGGCACATCCTGCGCCGGCGCCGCAAGCTTGGCGGGCTGGCCGGCGCCGGCCGGCAGCACCAGGGTCGCGACCAGGCCCGGCCTGGCATCGCCGAGCCGGAGCTCGCCGCCATGCAGGGTCGCCACCGCGGCGGCGAGGCTGAGGCCGAGGCCGGACCCCGGCAAGGTGCGGGACGCCTCCAGCCGCACGAAGCGCTCGACGGCGTGCTTGCGCTCGGCCTCGGGAATGCCCTCGCCATGATCGGTGACGCTGAGCAGCACCTGCCCGCCCTCGCGCCGGGCCTCGATCAGGATCTCGCGGCTGTCAGCGGCGGCGGCGGCATCGAGCGGCAACGCGGCCGGCTTGCCGTATTTGATCGCGTTTTCGACGAGATTGGCGAGCGCCTGGCTGATCAGCTCGCGATTGCCATGCACCGGCGCGGCCGCCGCCTTGACCCGCAAGGTCATCTCATTGTCCTCGGCCAGCGGCTCGTACAATTCGTGGATGCCGCCGGCGACCTCGGCCGCGTCGAACTCGACCATGTCGCCACGCGCCTGCCCGGACTCCGCCCGCGCGATCATCAAGAGCGCGTTGAAGGTGCGGATCAGGCCGTCGGATTCCTCGATCGTGCGCTCCAGCGCGGCGCGGTATTCGTCCTCGGAGCGCGACTTCGCCAGCGCCTCCTCGGCGCGGTTGCGCAACCGCGTCAGCGGCGTCTTGAGATCATGGGCGATGTTGTCGGAGACCTCCTTGAGGCCGGTCATCAGCGCCTCGATGCGCTCCAGCATCGCGTTGAGATTTTCCGCCAGGCGATCGAGCTCGTCGCCGCTGCGGCCGACCGGCAGACGGCCGGAGAGATCGCCATCCATGATCCGCCGCGTCGTGCCGGTCATGGCGTCGATCCGGTACAGCACGCGCCGCGCGACGAAGATGCCGCCGCCGATGCCGAGCACCACCACGACCAGCACCGACCATTGCGCCGCCTTGGCGACGATGCCGAACAGGCGGCGGCGCTCCTCGAGATCGCGGCCGATCAAAAGCCGAAAACCGCTGGAGAGCTGGGTGACATAGACCAGCGCGCGGTGGCTGTGCTCGGTGCTGTCGTCGAGCCGCCGGTAGAACGTCTCCGACCAGCCGGACGAGCCCATCACGCCCGGCGCCAGCGAGCCGACATTGCCGGCGATCGCCTGCCCGCTCGGCGTGGTGATGAGATAGAGATTGGCGCCCGGCCGCAGCGCGCGGCTCTCGATCGCGCCGACGATGCCGCGCAGGCCCCAGCGGGCGAAGATGTCGGTCATCTCGCTGATCTCGGAGGTGACCGTGGTCGAGATCTGCTCGGTGATGAGGCGGCGGGTGTTCCAGGCGAAATAACCGAGCAGCGAGGCGGCGAACAGCGCAAACAACAGCAGATAGACCAGCGTCAGCCGGAACGCCGTGGTGCGGATCAGCTTACCGAAGGCCGTCACGGATCATGTACCCCGCGCCGCGGATGGTGTGGAGCAGCGGGCGGTCGAACCCCTTGTCGATCTTGGAGCGCAGCCGCGAGATGTGGACGTCGATCACGTTGGTCTGCGGATCGAAGTGATAGTCCCAGACGTTCTCCAGCAGCATCGTGCGCGTCACCACCTGCCCGGCATGCTTCATCAGGTATTCGAGCAGGCGGAACTCGCGCGGCTGCAACGTCAGCTCGTCCTTGCCGCGGGCCACCCGATGCGACAGCCGGTCGAGCTCGAGGTCGCCGACCTTGTAGGTGGTCTCCTCAGCCGGGCCGCCATGGCGGCGCGACAGCACCTCGACGCGGGCGAGCAGCTCGGCAAAGGCATAGGGCTTCGGCAGATAATCGTCGCCGCCGGCGCGCAGGCCCTTGATGCGGTCGTCGACCTGGCCGAGCGCCGACAGGATCAGCACCGGCGTCCGGTTGCCCTTGTCGCGCAGCGCGCCGATCAGGGACAGGCCGTCGCGCTTGGGCAGCATGCGGTCGACCACCAGCACGTCGTAATCCCCGCTCTCGGCCATGGCGAGCCCCTCCTCGCCGTCGCTGGCGAGGTCTGCGACATGTCCGACCTCGCGGAACGCCTTGACGAGATAGTCGGCGGACTCGCGGTCGTCTTCGATGATCAGGAGGCGCATTGCGGAAACGGGGGCGGCGGTCACGGTTCGATGTCCATCTACATGGACCGGCCGCCGTTTCCGTGCAAGGCGGCATGGGCCCGGGGTTGATCGGCAGCAAAGTGGGCGGTGAGGCTGGGGGACCTCACCGCCCGAGTTCCTTCCGACGGAGGGGGGCATTATCCAACGGAAGGTTTGCGGGAGCGGAACTTGAAGCCCGCCCCCAGGAAGAGCCGCCGGTGCGGGGGCACATGCCGGCGGTCTCCCATCTCGTGAGGGCCTTCTCGTGAGAGCCTTGGCCCTCCCTTAGCCCTTGGCCAGCGGCACCGCGACGAAGCGCGACTGGCCGCCGCTCTTCACACGCATCAGCACGCTGTTCTTGTTGTCGGCCTTGGCGGCGTTGATGGCCTCGCGCACGTCACCGGCCGAGGTCACCGACTTGCCGGCCACTTCGAGGATGACGTCGCCTTCCTTGAAGCCGCGATCGGCAGCGGCGCTCTTCGGATCGACCTCGGTGACGACGACGCCTTCCTTGCCGGCGCCGGCGACGCTCGACGCGGGCGCCACCGTCATGCCGAGCTTCGGCACGTCGGCGCCGCGGGTCGGGCTCGCATTGTCGCCGCCGGTGTCCGCCTTGGCCTCGATGGTGTTCGGCAGCTTGCCGAGCGTCAGGTTGATGGTCTTGTCCTCGCCCTTGTGCAGGACGTTGAGCTTGACCGAGGCGCCCGGCGCGATGCCGCCGATGGTGCGGGCGAGCTCACGCGCGTCCTTCACCGGCTCGCCGTTCACAGCGGTGATGACGTCGCCGGACTGGATGCCCGCCTTCGCCGCCGGGCCGTTGGCCTGCGGCTCGGCGACCAGCGCGCCCTCGGCCTTCTTCATGCCGAGGCTGTCGGCGATGTCCTGCGTCACCGGCTGGATCTGCACGCCGATCCAGCCGCGGCTGACCGAGCCGTTGTCCTTGAGCTGCGCCACCACGCTCTTCACCGTCGAGGCGGGGATCGAGAACGCGATGCCGACGCTGCCGCCGGACGGCGAGTAGATCGCGGTGTTGACGCCGACGACATTGCCGTCGACATCGAACGCCGGACCGCCGGAATTGCCCTTGTTCACGGGCGCGTCGATCTGGATGAAATCGTCATACGGGCCGTTGCCGATGTCGCGGCCGACCGCCGAGACGATGCCGGCCGTCACCGTGCCGCCGAGGCCGAAGGGATTGCCGACCGCCAGCACCCAGTCGCCGATACGCGGCTTGCCGTCGGCAAGCTTGGCGAACGAGAAGTTCGAGCCGCCCTCGACCTTGATCAGCGCCAGATCCGTGCGCGGGTCGGTACCGATCACCTTGGCGCTGTAGGTCTTGCCGTCGTCGGTCGTCACCTCGACCTTGTTGGCGCTGTCGACCACGTGGTTGTTGGTCACGGCATAGCCGTCGGCGGAGATGAAGAAGCCGGAGCCCTGCCCGGTCACGGCGCGACCGCCACCACGGCCGCCGCGGCCCGGCATGCCGGGAATGCCGTTCTCACCGCCGAAGCGGCGGAAGAAGCGCTCCATCGGCGAGCCCGGCTGGAACGGCAGATCCTCGTCGCTGTCGTCCTTGGCGACCTTCTCGGCGATGTTGACCTTGACCGAAATCACCGACGGCTTCACCCGCTCCACGATGTCGGCAAAGCCGATCGGGCGCGCGACCTTGCTGACCTCGTTGGCGACCTGCGCATGCGCCGAGGTCGAGAACAGGTCGAGCGGCGCCCCCTGCGGCGACAGGCCATAGGCGGCGACACCGAGGCCCGCGACCACGGAGGCCATCAGCGCGAACTTGCGCGCCGAGAACAGCCCGCGCCGGGACTGGCGATAGGATGGAAGCGAGGACAGGTCGGTCGGACGATCGGTCATACGGTTTTCTCCGCAAGTGATTTTGGTCAAGGTCTAAACGTGTGTCCCGGGCTGTGCGCCCCGTTCGCCAGTGAAGATGGGACTTGCCGCCTTACGGCGTGCTGGCTGCGGCGTTAAACTTCTGTAATGGATGGACACACAGACTGCGGCGGAATGGCGCGGATGGTGGAGCGCGGACGAAAAGACGTTTACGCCCAATAACTTGCCAACGTCCCGACCGCCCCGTCGCGGCCATCATTTCGGCCGGTCCGACCAAAGTCGTAACCCTCGTAGGGCGGGTTAGCCGCAGGCGTAACCCGCCGCCTTTCCAACAGCCCCCCCGATCCAGCCGCCGCACATCCGCCCGCACTGGAGCCAGCCCCCGGCGGATGACGCTTTCGCTCATCCGCCCTACCCGTCCGGTGCGCTCGCAATGACGCCCGGAGCAACTATCCTGATCCACACGATCAAATAGCTTGTGGAGAAAACGAACCGCGCGTCGTGCCTCCACATCCTCGCGACGCATCCCGCGCCCGAGCTATGCCCTTGAACTCGCACCCTCGCAGCGAGGGCACAGGGAAGGCCGGGCGCTGGCCGCGCCCGTGGCCCGCCTGCGTCAAAAAATGCAGGCGGCAGGTACCACAGGTCTGGCCGAACACGCCCGGCCCTCCCTGTGCGATGGTGTTAACGCTTATACGTGATCTCCCCGGGGACCGGCTCATTGACCCCGTCGCCGGCGGATCATCCCCGCCGGCTTGGCCTCAGCACCGGGAGGCCAGGACCACACGATTTCCTGTCCGCAGTCCGCCGTTTCGTCGGCGAGGCAAAACCCCGCTGCGGCAGCCCGCGTCCATCGCATTCCATCCCGACGTCCGTGACGATCGCGATACGCCCCCTCGGTGGAACGGAACGGGCGGAGGATACGGGTGATTTGGGGTGGGAGGCAAGAGGATTTTTGATTTTCGGAAGTTTTTGACGGATTTCTGAAAGGCGGGTGATTGGCCGACGGGAGGCCTTCTTCGGAGCTCGATGCTATCTGTCCAATTCCCATGCTACCATATTGATTTTAGACAACCCGCATATCGGAATCGCAGGGATTCCGTTTTGCATGGCTCTGCTAGTACCCTCCGTGTGTGCAGGCTCGTGGTACGATCTGTACAAGGAAGGCCGGGCGGGGCATGCGAAAGTATCAATTGGCGCAAAGCGTCCTCGGTAGGCTGAGCGTTCTCACGTTGGGCCTAGCGGTCATTGCGGGCGTGTGGTGGGCTTGGAGCACTTCACCATGGTATCTCCCGCCGCAGGAATACTACGTCACCGTGTCGCCGGACACATGGGCCCTTAAGCGCAGCGGCAAGCCTTTCGATCTGTCCTCACCGTACCACCGCAGCCTATTAGTTTCGGGGCCTCTCGCGGTTCTATTCGGAGCCAGCCCCCGGATCAACAAGTTGCTAATGGCGCGGGGCGTTGACGTCGGATCGCCGCTCTCTGCAATCGACGCGCGGCTCTATTCGCAGCATTGTGGCTTTATAGACGACAAGGTGCAGACCGAACGCGGGGTATGGAAGGAAGCCGCGCTTTGCAACAGCGGTCACCTCAAGGACGACGTGCTGCAGGCAGCAGTGACAGAGTTTAAGGACAAGGTAGACGCCGAGATTGCGGACTATTGGATCACCATAGTTAGGAACACAGGCAGTAAGTTGGGTCTTAGCGTGGCTTACTCCTTGGGCCTCTTGCTCGCGGTGGCGGGAGGTATGTGGGTTGTCAAAGGGAGGCTAGTTTAAGGTGATCGGCCATTTCAAGCGCTGAGGGGAAGGGGATGCTAGAATTTCTGAAGTCTGATGTCGGGAAAGTCGCGCTGGGCGGAGCTATAGCGGTGATCGGTCAACTCGCGGCCACCTTGATGGCTTGGCTCAAGGAGGCGCGCTTTGCCGCGTCTAAGAGGCGGAAGGATGCCGAATACCTGGCAATGCGTCTGGTGCTCGTCTTCGATGCCCTCGTGAATGCTTGCTACAATGCCGTTCACGATCCGCTCGATGTAATCGAGGGCGTCACTGAGAACACCCTGCCCGACCCGACGCTCACTTTCCCCATGGACGGCGACTACAAGTCCCTTCCTCGTGGCCTGATGTACGAAGTGCTCTCAATGCCGAACAGGCTCGACAGCATCAAAGAGGGTTTGGCTGCCACCGCCGATTTCTCGGACCCACCATATTACGCCGAATACTACGCGTATCGCCGGGAGCACTGGTCGAAGCTGGGGCTAAAGGCTCTCGAATTGATCGACGCTCTTTGCCGCCAATACAACATTCCGCCACCGGAGAGGCCTGAGCACTATACTCCAAGAGAATCGTTCTTCGATGTGTTGAAAAAGGTCGAAAACGAGCAGCGGGAACGGCGAGACCGCAACGCTGCGATGTTCGCAGGTTTTCTCGATGCTCAGCCCGACCGGCCGTGATATACAACGTCAACTGGTGTGGGGCGCAAGCGAATCATATAGCCTGCTGCGACTAGCAGAGGAGACCGTGATGGGCACCAAAGTCATCGGTGCGGGAATTGGAGCTCAGTACATCGGTGGTGACCCGGATCACTACGAGTGGCGGGTGAGTTACGAGCGCGATGGCGGTACCCATTTCCATACCGTGAGCAGCCGTGAGGCTCAGTCCTCTTGGGATGCGATAGAAGTGGCTAAGCGCGAGCTGGGGCAGCGCGACTGAGGCCCGCTCAATGAGTGCGGAAGATATTCTGAAACTCCCCTGGGACTTGCAGGTCCCTCTCGCGAGCGGATATGCAGCCTACGTTTTGGCCTATACGGGATTGCGGGACCGCCAAAAGGCTGTTGATGTTGCCTTCATTTCGTTGGTCTTCAGTCTAGTTGCGACCGGAGTCCTTACGCTGGCCGCCAAGAGAGGCTTTGAGCCTGTACAGGCAAGCGGGCTAGCCTTCGCTGTGACGGTCGTCTCAGGGGCTCTCTGGAGGAAGCTAGGAAGGCCTTTTGTAGGATGGTCGCTCAGGGCAGCCAACATCACTTGGGCGAATGATGATCCGTCTGCGCTCGCTACCCTCAGCGAGAACACGAAGTGTTATGTGACGCAGGTGGCCGTGCAGTTGGATGACGGTTCTTGGTTGAGTTGTCAGAGCGCGGTTGACTTTACCCGCGCACCCTTTGGCCCCTTTCAGCTTGGGCCGAACGGAGATATCGCCCTCTATGTGACCGACATCACCGAAGCGGACGGGACCAACAAGACCCAGCCAACGCTTCGTGATCCAGCCTACGGTGACCGAATAACCTACGTGCCCGCTCCGCGCATCAAACGCATTACGGTGCGCTATCTACGCAAGCCTAATCGTTCTTGGCCGGTGGGGGTTTTTGACCGGTTTCGGTCGGGGCCAAAGGGGCCTTCGGCTGCACCGTAGCGCCAGGTTTCGGATTGGAGGTTCTGGTGACCGGGGCTGCAGCTTTTGGGTGAGCACTATCACCGACAACGCGCATGCCCTTAAACGGATCATTGGCCATTCCGGCTTCACTCCATGTTGCGGGGCGGCTCCCCGCCATCCAGGGCAGTGTACACCGAGTCGGCTTCAGGACGTCATACGGCCCATTTCTGCCGATGCTTAAGCTGGGCAGTGCCCCTATCACCCGGCCCTGATCGAGTGTTGTGCGGTGGTAGCATTTCGTGGTAGCGGTATGGCTGCGGTGAAGCTGATTTGCCTTTGTTTTTCAATGCTCCGAGGTTCTGCCCGCACCTTCCCCTAGGGAGCGCCAATAAACTTCGGCTTCGCGGATAGGCGGATTGCGCTGCTCTCATCCACTTTACGGGCCTAGCAGTTAGTTACTCCGTCATGCCCGGGCTTGTCCCGGGCATCCACGTCGTTCTCAGCGCGTTGTACGACGTGGATGGCCGGGACAGGCCCGGCCATGACGATGTGGAGACGGATGAGCGCACCACTTCGATCGTCGAAATGCGAGAGCCCTGCCTCACGCCGCCTGCAGCGATCCCAAAAACCGACTCACCTCGCGCTTCAGCCGTCCGCTCTCCGCCGATAGCGACCTCGCCGCCGCCAGCACCTGCGACGACGCCGACCCCGTCTCCGACGCCCCCCGCTGCACGTCGTCGATGTTGCGGGAGACGCGCTGGGTGCCGTTGGCGGCGTGCTGGACGTTGCGGGAGATCTCCTGCGTCGCGGCGCCCTGCTCTTCCACAGCGGCGGAGACAGCCGCGGAAATTTCCGACAGGCGGCCGATGGTGCTGCCGATCTCCTTGATCGAGCCGACCGACTCCTCGGTGGCGGCCTGGATGCCGGAGACCTGCTGGGCGATCTCGCCGGTGGCCTTCGCGGTCTGCTCGGCCAGCGCCTTGACCTCGGCGGCGACCACCGCGAAGCCGCGGCCGGCCTCGCCGGCGCGCGCCGCCTCGATGGTGGCGTTGAGCGCCAGAAGGTTGGTCTGGCCGGCGATGCTCGAGATCAGCTCGAGCACGTCGCCAATGCGGGTGGCGGCCTTCGACAGGGTGCCGACGCGCTCATTGGTGCGGTTGGCCTGCGCCACGGCTTCGCTGGCGATGCGCGCGGATTCCTGCACCTGGCGGGAGATCTCGCTGACCGACGACGACAGCTCCTCGGCGGCGGAGGCCACCGTCTGCACGTTGGACGAGGCCTCCTGCGAGGCGGCGGCGACCTCGGTCGACAAATCCTGGCCGCGCGCGGCGGTGCTGGTGAGCGTGCCGGCGGAGGCTTCGAGCTCGCTCGAGGCGTGCGACACCGCATCGACGATCTCGCCGACCGCCTGCTCAAACTGACGGGCGAGCTTCGCCATGTCGGCCTTGCGGTCGTGCTCGCGGCGCGCCTCGGCATCGCTGTGCTCGGCGCGCAGCCGCTCGGTCTCGGCCATGTTGTCCTTGAACACCTGGATCGCCGTCGCCATGGCGCCGATCTCGTCACGGGAGCCGCGGCCGGGGATCTCGACGGCTGCGTCGCCGCTCGCGAGCCGTCCCATCGCCCGCGTCATCGACGCCAGCGGGCCAACGATGCTGCGCGCGATCAGGACCGCGACGAGGCAGCCGAACAGGATGGCGGCGGCGCCGACCAGCATCTGCAGCGAGATCGTGCTGGCGATGGCGCCCTCGGCCGACGTGCGCGAGGCGTGATAGTCGGCATTCACGGCGGTCTCGGCGGCCTTGAGCGTGTCGATGCTCCTGGCGATCAGCGGCTCGATCGCGTTGGCGTAGATGTCCTCGGACTTCAGCGCCGCGGCGGCGGTGGCCTCGAACGCAGTCTTGTTGAGCGCCAGCGAGGCCTTCACCGGAGCGATCGCGGCCAGCACGCCCGCCGGCGGCGACGCGCCCTCCAGCGTGGCGAGCCGCTGCTCGACATTGTCGACGCCGGCGCGGAAGGCGGACGCCGACTTGGCGTCGCGCAGCGCCAGGAAGCGCCAGGTCGCGATGCGGACGAGCTGCAGGCGGGCGTCGATGTCCGCGACCGCGGTCATCACCTCCGGCTCCTTGGAGATGCGTGCCGCGATCGACAGCTTGGCGGCCTTGGCGGCGAGGTCCTCGCCGCCCGGCAGCAGCGCGGCGCGGCCGGACTTCACCTGCTTGACGGCGTCGCTGAGTGCATCGCGCTGGGTCTTCATCTGCGCGATCTCGCTGGTGAGATCGCCGTAGAGCTTGCGCTGCTCCGCCGACAGCCGACCGGCGGTGGCCGCCTGCAGCAGCGCCGTCGCCGCCGCCTCGCGCTCGGCCGCCTCCTTGAGCGCCGGCTCGTTGGCGTCGTGGATGTAGCGCAAATTGGCGCGCTGGATCGCCTGCAAATGGTTGGATATCTGCAGGATGCGCGCGGTCGCGTCCGACAGCGCCGACATGCTCGCGACCTGGTCGCGCACCGCCCACAGATTCCACGTCGCCACCGCCGCCATCACGGCGCCGGCGACGATGAGCGCCGCAAAGCCGGCGTAGAGACGCCCCCTGATCTTCAAGCTCATCATGTCCTCGTCCGCTCCCCCAAGAGCGGCAGGCGGGCGAACCGACGTCGCCACGCGCCTGCCCCGCAGCAGCGGCCGCCTGGCTGGCGACTCACAGCTGTGCTGTATGCACGATGGGCGGTATTTACTAATAGCGGGTTAGACGGAGCCGCGGGGACGGGGCATCGTTTGTCGCCGAGCTACGCAGTCCGAATGCGTGCCGTCCGGTGCACTCAGCTCGCGGCGGACGCAGGTGCGCTCAACTCACCCGGTCGTCATGCGCGGGCTTGACCCGCGCATCCATCCCATGCGCAGACGGACCGGCGTGGATGGCCGGGTCAAGCCCGGCCATGACGGGAGAGAGAGGTGGGCTCACAACGCACGCCATGACAGCGGAGAAATACAACTGGCGCCCCAGGCGGTGCGCCTGCCCTCAGCTCGCTTTCACGCTGATGATGAATGCATCGACCTCGCGCTTCAGCGTCTCTGCCTGCTGCGAGAGGTCGCCGGCGGCGTCGCGGGCCTCCGAGGCGAGGCGGCCGGTTTCGGCCGAGGTGGAGCTGATCTGGGCGATGTGGTTGGAGACGTCGAGGGTGCCGCGGGCGGCTTCCTGCACGCTCCTGGAGATGTCCTGGGTGGCGGTGCGCTGCTGCGAGGTGTCGACCTCGATGCCGGACATGATGGCGCTGATCTCCGACAGCGTGGTCGAGATGCCGTCGATGGCGCCGCGGGTCTCGGCGGTGATGCCCTGGATGCTGGCGACGTGGGCGGAGATCTCGTCGGTCGCCTTGCTGGTCTGGTTGGCGAGGTTCTTCACCTCCGAGGCGACCACCGAGAAGCCCCGGCCGGCCTCGCCGGCGCGGGCGGCCTCGATGGTGGCGTTGAGCGCCAGCAGATTGGTCTGCGAGGCGATCGCCTGCACGAGCTGGACGACGGCGCCGATCTTCTCGGCGGCGTCCGACAGCGCGTGGATGGTGTTCTTGCTCTTCTCGGCCTGCGAGGCCGCGCCCTCGGCGCGCTGGGTGGCGTCGGAGACGCGGCGGCTGATGGTGCCGATCGAGCTCGTCATCTCCTCGGTCGAGCCGGCCACGGTCTGGACGCTGCGATTGGCGTGGTTGGCGGCGGCCTCGACCGCATTGGCCTTGGCCGAGGTGTCGTTGGCGGCGCGCGACAGGGTCTCGGCATTGCTCTTCAGCCGGATGGCCGACGATGCCACGCTGCCGACGACGGATGCGACGAGGTCGTTGAAGGAATGGATGCGGCCGTCGAGGAAGCGCGAGCGCTCGCCCTGGCGCTGCGCCTCCTGCAGCTCGCGCTCCGTCAGGCGCTGGCGCTCGATGCCGTTGGTCTTGAACACCTCGAGCGCGCCGGCGAGCTGGCCGATCTCGTTGCTGAGGCCGAGGCCGGGAATGCGCGTGTCGTATTTCTGGTCGGCGACGTCGCGCATCGCCGAGACCATCGCGGCGAGCGGGCGCAGGATGCCGTTCTGCACGGCGGCATAGGTCATCAGGCAGACGGCGCTGGCGAACACGGCGATGGCGACGCAGGCCATCAGGAAATAGGAGAACGCCGACTGCGCCTGCTGATAGATCAGCATCGCATGGTCACGGGCGGGACCGCTGAGATTGGCGAAGTCCGACGACAGGCTGGTGATCTGGTTGTTGAGATAGAGCACCGCGATGAAGCCGGTGCCGCCGCCGATCGCCAGGAGCATGAGGAGAGAGGCGACGACGCCTCCCACGAGGAAGCGGATCGTCAGATGACTGTTGGAGAACATGGACCTTGCCCGGACGCGTCAGACGGAATGTGCTGCGCACCCTTCCAGACAAAGGTAAAATAAGCTGAAAGCGCGGGTAGGCGCGGAGCACGGGAAAGCACGGGGTTTTGCGGATCCACGGCGCGTTCCCATTTGCTGCGCTCGCTTCTTACTCGCGACAGCCGGCCTTCGCACCACGCGCTTTCAGCCCGCCTCTCTCCGTCGTCATGGCCGGGCTTGACCCGGCCATCCACGTCGTCCGGCACTCTGGGATCCACATGGATGCCCGGGTCAAGCCCGGGCATGACGGAGTAACTAACTGGCAGGGGATCGTGGCGTTAGCGGATCATCATGTCGCCGGCGGCTGCTGCTCGGCGGCCATCAGCGCGGCGAGGCGCGCCTCCTCCTCCGCGGTCAGCTTCGGCGTGGCCTCCGGGCCGCGCTGCCCGCGACGGCGCACCTGCCACCACAGCGCCAGGCCGCCGCCGAGCAGCAGCACCGGCGGCAGCAGCCACAGCAGCAGGGTCTGGCGCTCGAAGCGCGGCTTCAGCAGCACGAACTGGCCGTAGCGCGCGACCAGGAAATCCAGCACCTGATTGTCACTGTCACCGGCGGCGAGCCGCTCGCGCACCAGGAGGCGCAGGTCGCGCGCCAGCGGCGCATCGGAATCGTCGATCGACTGGTTCTGGCAGACCATGCAGCGCAGCTCGCGCGACAGCGCGCGGGCGCGCTGCTCCTTGGCCGTGTCGGCCATGACCTCGTCGGGCTGCACCGCATGCGCCACCGGCGAGCTCAACAGCAGCAGCGCGAGCGCGAGGAGGCTGAGACTGCGTCGCATCCGCCCTACTCCGCCGGCTGCAGCGCGCGCGCCGCACGCGCCGGCCGCGGGGCGCCGACGCGCAGGCGCCGGTCGGACAGCGACAGCAGGCCCCCGAACGCCATCAGCACCGGACCGAACCAGATCAGCAGCACCAGCGGCTTGTGATAGATGCGCACGGCCAGCCCGCCGTCGGCCGTGGCGTCGCCGAGCGAGACGTAGAGCTGGCTGACGCCGCGGGTCATCAGCGCGGCTTCCGTCGTCGACATGCCGCGGGTGGCGAAGCTGCGCTTGCTCGGCGTCATCACCGCGAGCTGCCGGCCGTCCTGGCTGATGACGAAGGTGCTGACGACCTCGCTGAAGTTCGGGCCCTGGCGCTGGCTCATGCCGTCGAACTTGATCTGGTAGCCGGCGAGATTGCGGACGTCGCCGGGACGCAAGGTCGAGATCAGCTCGCTGTTCCAGGTGGTCTCGCAGACGATGCCGAGCAGCGCGACGCCGAGGCCGGCATGCGCGAAGGCGGTGCCCCACACCGAGCGCGGCAGGCCGCGGGTCCGGTGCAGCGCGGTCTTGAACGGCACGCGCGCCACGCCGCTGCGCTCGACCAGATCGACGACCGAGCCGGTGATGACGAACACGCCGAGGCCGATGCCAACAGGCGCCAGCGCGCTGCCGCCGCGCGCCCAGGCCCAGACGATGGCGATCGCCACCAGCGCGGTGACGCCGGCCGCGAGCAGCCGCTGCGTCGCCGCGACGAGGTCGCCGCGCTTCCACGCCAGCATCGGGCCGAACGGCACCATCAGCAAGAGCAGCGCGAACAAGGGGCCGAAGGTGATGTTGTAGAACGGCGCGCCGACCGAGAGCTTGAAGTCGAGCGCCTCCATGATCACCGGGTACAGCGTGCCGAACAGCACGGTGGCGCAGGACACGGTGAGCAGCAGGTTGTTCAAGACCAGCGCGCCCTCGCGCGAGATCGGCGCGAACAGCCCGCCCTGCTTCAGCGCGGTGGCGCGGCCGGCGAACAGCGTGAGGCTGCCGCCGATGAACAGCACGAGGATGCCGAGGATGAACACGCCGCGGGTCGGATCGCTGGCGAAGGCATGGACCGAGGTGATGACGCCGGAGCGCACCAGGAAGGTGCCGAGCAGCGACAGCGAGAAGGTCAGGATCGACAGCAGGATGGTCCAGACCTTGAGCGCGTTGCGCTTCTCCATGACGACGGCGGAGTGCAGCAGCGCGGTGCCGGCGAGCCAGGGCATCAGCGAGGCGTTCTCGACCGGGTCCCAGAACCACCAGCCGCCCCAGCCGAGCTCGTAATAGGCCCAGTACGAGCCCATGGCGATGCCGAGCGTCAGGAAGATCCAGGCCATCAGGGTCCACGGCCGCACCCAGCGCGCCCAGGCGGCATCGATGCGGCCTTCGAGCAGGGCCGCGATCGCGAACGAGAACGAGATCGAGAAGCCGACATAGCCGAGATAGAGCATCGGCGGGTGCACCGCGAGGCCGATGTCCTGCAAGACGGGATTGAGGTCGCGGCCCTCGATCGGCGGGTTGGCGAGGCGGGCGAACGGATTCGACGTGGTCAGGATGAACAGATAGAACGCGGTCGCCACCCAGGCCTGCACCGCGAGCACGCGGGCGCGCAAGGACAGCGGCAGGTTGTTGCCGAACATCGCGACCATGGCGCCGAACAGCGCCAGGATCGACACCCACAGCAGCATCGAGCCTTCGTGGTTGCCCCAGACGCCGGTGATCTTGTAAAGCAGCGGCTTCATCGAGTGCGAGTTCTCGAACACGTTGGCGACCGAGAAGTCCGAGGTCACGTGCAGGGTGACCAGCGCGATGAAGGAGAGACCGGCGAACAGCAATTGCGCCAGCGCCGCCGAGCGGCCGACATTCATCAGCGCGACGTCACGTTGATGCGCGCCGAGCATCGGCACGGTGGACTGGATCAGCGCCAGCGCGAGCGCCAGCACCAGGGCATAATGTCCGCTCTCTGCAATCACTGCGTCGCTCCTGCAGCCGTCTTCTCGGCGCCTTCGCGCATCGACACCGGGCTTGGCGTGGCTGCGCCGGCTGGCGTGGCTGCGCCGGCTGGCTTGGCCGCCGCGCCGGGTTTGCCGTAATCGTCCTTCCAATGGCCCTGCTTCTTCAGGGCATCGGCGACTTCCTTCGGCATGTAGGTCTCGTCATGCTTGGCGAGCACGGTGTCGGCCTTGAACACGCCGGCGGCATCGAGCGCGCCCTCGGCGACGACGCCCTGCCCTTCGCGGAACAGATCCGGCAGAATGCCCTTGTAGGCGACCGGCAGCTTGGCGCCGCCATCGGCCACTTCGAACGTCACGGCGAGATCGTCGCCCTTCTTCAGCGAGCCCGGCTGCACCAGGCCGCCGAGCCGGAAGCGCTTGCCCGGGCCGATATGCTTTTCCGCCACCATGGTCGGTGTCGAGAAGAACACGATGGAGTCGCGCAGCGCATTCAGCACCAGCCCGGCCGCGACCGCGAGCACGAACAGCGCCCCGCCGATGATCGTCAAACGCCTCTGCTTGCGTGTCATCCCTTGATCCCGTTGGCGGCGGAAGCGCCGCTCATCCATCCAAGCCGAAAGTCTTCACACCCTCGTTGAGCTGCCGCAACCGCTCGGCATCGCCGGACACCGCCTGCCGCGCCTCCGACAGCGCCCCCTTGGCCTTGTCGAGATCGCCCATCACGACATAGGCGCGCACCAGGCGCAGCCAGCCCTCGACGTCGTCGCCATTCTGCTTCAGCCGCGCCGCCAGCCGGTCGACCATGCCGCGGATCATCGTCTCGCGATCGCCTGCGCTCATGTCCTTGGCCGCGGCGATCGTCTCGCTCGGCAGCGCCGGCACCTCGCCGCCGCCGACGCGGGCCAGCGCCGCCGTCACCAGCGGCCGCCATGGCGCATCCGCGGGCGCCTTGCCCAGCATCGCCCGCCAGATCGCGCCCGCCTCGTCCTTGCGGCCGTCCTGCTCGGCAGAGAGGCCGAGATAGTAGTTCGACTTCGGCTCGTCGGCCTCGAGCGCATGGGCGCGCTCGAACTCCGCCTTGGCCTCGGCGGTGACGACGCCGCCGGCGGCCGCGGTGATCATCTCGCCGAGATCGGCGCGCTTGGCCGCACCGTCGCCGGCGTAGGTGATCATGTTGCGATAGGCCCGAATCGCGTCATCGGTGCGGCCGAGCCGCGCCAGCACCGGGGCGAGCACGGTCCAGCCGCGGCCGTCGGTCGGGTTCTTCTGCAGGTGCTGCTCGACCTGCGCCACCAGCGTTTCCAGCGGCTGCGTCCCGTTGGGCGCCGCGCGGGCGGTGAGCGGGAAATCCGGCAGTTGCGGCGAGCCGAGCGGGAGGTAGACCGCGAGCGCCACGATCGGCACGCCGATCAGCGCCAGCACCGCCGACGCGCGGCGCAGACCGAGGCTCGGCTTCACCGCAGCCTCGTCCTCCTGGTCGGCCGCGGCCAGAAGGCGGCGGCTGATCTCGACCCGCGCGGCTTCCGCCTCGACCTTGCCGATCAGCCCGGTTTCGACGTCGCGCTCGATCTCCGCCAGCTGGTCCTTGTAGACGGCGACCTCGCGCCCGTCCGACGCGGCCCGCGCGCCCAGCCCGAGCGGCAGCAGGACGGCGAAGATCGCCGCGGCCGTCATCACGGCGAACACGAACCAGAGAGTCATCGGACAGGGTTCCAGTCAGCGCCTACCGGCAGGCGCGCCTCGCGCCGCTTTTAACCAGCACCGTTCCCGGCGGCAATTCACATTTGCCGCCGTGGTAGCCCAGCCGTCCGAGCCGAAAAACTCAGGACAATTACGTAATTAGGGGACCTCGAACTCGGCGCTCTTGGCGAGATAGCTGCCGTGCCCGTTCAGGGCCACCAGGAAATAGGTCCCCGGCCGGACATGGTCGGTGAGCCTGATCCGCAGCGACCCGACCGGGACCGGAGAGGCGATGGTGGTGACGGGATCGGGGAGTGGCGCCCCGCTCGTCTTGTCGACGAGCACGACCTTGGCCTTGATCATGAGGTTGCGATAGGTCGCGCGCACGACGCGGTTCTCGACCTCGACGAAGTTGATGACGGAAATCATGGTCTTGATGAAAACGGATGGAACCTGCGGGAACCTATGCGTGGCCCCGGGGCGGGGTCAACCTGAAATTGCAAAAATCAAAACGTGGACAGACTAGCAGAAAATCTCAACCGGCGCGCGAGGATTTTCGCTCGCCGTTCATCGCGTTCTCGGCCGCCCTGCTCATCAATTGGGCGTAGTCGTTGCCGAACAGGACGTGACAGAAGCGGATCGCCGCCGACACCTGCGACTGCCGATAGGCGCGCGCCCGCGCGTCGCCCGAGCGCAGCGACTGCACCAGCGCTTCGGTGGCCTTCTCGACATATTGCTGCAGATCGGAATAGGTCCGCAGCGTCACCTCGTTGATCGCGAGCTCGCTGGCATAGTTGCGGCAGACCGCGACGAACTCGATCAGCGCCGCCACCTCCTCGACCTCGCCGCCGTCGACGCCGGCGCCGGCCGGAATGTCCTTGTCGGCGCGCTGGCGCAGGATGCGGCGGACGCGGCCCGGCACGCTGTCGATCTCCGATTGCAGGGCATTGGAGATGTCGGCGCGGATCGCGGTGAGCTGCTTGCCCCAGTTCGATTCCGAGCGCAGGTCGAGCTCGGTGCGCAGGCCGCGAACGCCGTCATGCAGCGTCTTCAGCGTATCGCCGAGATTGGAGAAATGACCGCGCCGGATGTCGGCGCGCAGCACCGAGGCGAGGCCGGCGAGATCGTTGAGCGCGATGGTGACGGCGACGCCGAACGGGGTCGCCGCCACGCGGATCTCATCGTCCGATGCCGCGATCTTGGTGGCGAGCCGGATGATCTGCCAGGGCGCGGCGAGCCGCTGCATCACCAGCGACAGTGCGAACGGCAGCATCGAGGGCGTCTGCAGTGACGGCACGTTGATGGCTTCGGTGACGGAGGCAATCTGCGAATCGCCGAGCACGCGGATGATGCCGGGCAGCCGGCCGTTGAGGCCGTCGAGCGCCTCGCGATTCTGCAGCACCAGCCCGATCGGCAGCAGATCCTCGATCACGCTGGGTGCGCCGATGCGGGCGAGCGCGCGCTGGCGGTCGCCGGTCGCGTTGGGGCCGACGAGGTTCATCAGCGCCTCGGCGGCGGCGCGCTGCAGCTTGCGTGCGGCCATCTCGACCTCGCGCGAACTGTCGCCGGCGACCGACATCGCGGCCTCGAATTCGGCGTAGCGCTCCGGCGCGCCTTCGCGGCCGAGCCACTGCCAGACCGGCAACAGCGAGGCACGGCGGATCTGGCCGGGACGGAGAGGACCGGTGGAATCGGTGAGGAACGGGTCGAGCGGCCGGAACAGCCGACGCGGGCCATCGCCACTCTGGCGGCGCTCCTCGCGGGCCGGCGGACGAGCGACCTCGATGGCGGGTTGGGGACGCACGGGATCCAATGTTGGAGCGGGAGCCGGCGGCGCGACGGGCCGCACCACCTTGCGCAACTGCTCGAGCACCAGGGTCGCCACGGCGACGTCCTGGCCACGCTCGATGGCGCGCTCGAATTCGCGCATCAGGAGCGACTGCGCGTTCGGCGGCAGCTGCCCGAGATATTCCCTTAACCGCTCGTGAGCTGTCTGACCCATGCGCCGGCGTGCAAATTTCCACGGCGAGAGCGCACATCGCGCACCCCTGCCCGGACCATACGGTCCGCGGTATTAAGAACACCTTTAGGATGGCGAAATTCGCCGCCCCGTCAAACGCCGGGCAATCTCAGCTCCGCCCGCAGGCCCCCGGTCGGGGCATCGCCCAGGGTCAATCGGCCGCCATAGAGCGCGGCCAGATCGGTGACGATCGACAGCCCGAGCCCCGACCCCGGCTTGGATTCGTCCAGCCGCTGGCCGCGCCGCAGCACCTGGGCACGCTCGGCGGCCGAGAGGCCACGGCCATCGTCATCGACCACGATCCGCAGCATCGGCGAGGCCCCGGACTGGGCCGGCGGCTCCACGGTGAGCTCGACCGAGACCCGCGAGGTCGCCCATTTGCAGGCATTGTCGACCAGATTGCCGACCATCTCCTCCAGATCCTGGCGCTCGCCACGAAACCTCGCCGCGGGATCGGCGGTCGCCGCGACCACGATGCCGCGGTCGCGGTAGATCTTTTCCATGGTGCGGCGCAGCGCCTCGATGGCCGGCGCCACCTCCGTCACGGTGGACACGATGGTGACGCGCGCGGCGATCCGCGCCCGCTCGAGGTGGTGGGCGACCTGGTCGCGCATGACGTCCGCCTGCTCCATCACCTTGGCCGCGAACGGGTCCGCCGCATGGGTCGCCGCTTCATTCACGATGACCGAGAGCGGCGTCTTGATGGCATGGGCGAGATTGCCGACATGCGTGCGCGCCCGCTCGACGATCTCGCGATTGGCATCGATCAGGGCATTGGTCTCGCGGGCCAGCGGCGCGATCTCCACCGGGAACTCCCCTTCCAGCCGCTCGGCGCGCCCGGACCGGATGTCGGCGATCGATTCGGAGATGCGTTTCAGCGGCGCGAGGCCATAGCGGACCTGGAAGATGGTCGTGAGCAGCAGCACGATCCCGAGCGCGGTGAAGGTGCCGCCGAGGTAGTAGTCGAAACTGCGGGTCTCGTCGAAGATCTCCGAGGCATCGCCTGCGACGCCGACCAGGAACTTGCCGTCGGAGCCGAGATCCACCGGGCGCTCGACCATGCGCAGGTCCTGGTTCTCCGGCCCCTCGACATAGCCGATCCGGATCCCGGCCGCCGTCAGCTCGATCCCCTGCTCCTCCAGCTTGGGCAGCTTCTTGTCCCACAGCGAGCGCGAGGCCCGTACCTCCGGCTTCTCGGCGTCGGTACGGGTGATCTGCCAGTACCAGCCGGACAGCGGCAGCTCGAACAATGGCTCGCCCAATGACTGGAATTGGCGGTCCGGCGGATCGTCGGGGGTGGCGACCTCGGCGATCAGGGTGCGCAGATAGAGATTGAGCCGGCGATCGAAGGCGCGCTCGGTCGCGTTGCGATACACCGAGGACAGCACGATGCCGGTGATGGCGAGAATGACCACGAGCCACGCGGTCGCGGACAGGAACAACCGGGTGGCAAGTGAGCTCTGGCGCATGACCGCAAACTAGCGAAACGGCCGGCGCCCGGCCACCGCGAATGGCTGGCTCCGGAAACGGATCAGGCGCCTGCGGCCGGCGGCGGGGTCAGCAGATAGCCGAGGCCGCGCACGGTCTGGATGACGTCGCAGTCGAGCTTCTTCCTGATGCGGCCGACGAACACCTCGATGGTGTTCGAGTCGCGGTCGAAGTCCTGGTCGTAGAGATGCTCGACCAGCTCGCTGCGCGAGACGACGCGGCCGGAATGATGCATCAGATAGGACAGCAGGCGGTATTCATGTGAGGTCATCTTGACGGGGTTGCCCGACACGCTGACCTTGCCGGTGCGGGTGTCCAGGGTGACCGGCCCGCAGGTCAGCTCGCTCTGGGCGTGGCCGGCCGAGCGGCGCAGCAACGCGCGGATGCGCGCCAGCACCTCTTCGAGGTGGAAGGGCTTGGCAACGTAGTCGTCGGCGCCGGCGTCGAAGCCCTGGACCTTGTCGCTCCAGCGGTCGCGCGCGGTGAGAATCAGGACCGGCATCGCCCGGCCATTGCGCCGCCACGCCTCCAGCACCGAGATGCCGTCCATCTTGGGCAGGCCGATATCCAGCACGACAGCGTCATAGGGCTCGCTGTCGCCCAGATAGTGCCCTTCCTCCCCATCGAACGCACGGTCCACGACGTAGCCGGCGTCGCTCAGGGCCGTGGTGAGCTGACGGTTGAGATCCGGATCGTCCTCGACAACGAGCAGACGCACGCTTGCCTCCAAAGCTGAACTGCACGATTTCCGCCCTCAAGATGAACCGGAAGGCCGTGAACCGTGCATGAACGGAACCCGAGCGACCAGGTTACTTTTTGGTCATCTCGATCGGGACCGCCGGCAGGCGGCCGACAGAATTGGGGCGGATATAAGCTCCGGGACACCACGATGAAAAGCCCGGCCATGGGAATGGCCGGGCTGGATTTCGTGACCAGGCGAAGGGCGTCGGCCGCGGCGTCACGCAGCCGGCCGACCTCGCGATGTGCCTCTCAGGTGTGGAAGAACACGAACCACACGAGGCCCAGGACCAGCAGTGCCAGCCCCGTGGAGATGGCCAGCATCGCCAGGACCGACGGGCCGGGCTCGCCCTGCCGCGCTTCGGTTGGAGTTTCGACGATCTGCGACCCTCGTCTTGTTGCCATGGCGCCCTCAGCTCGCTGCTGTTCGATATCGAGCGCGGTATCGCGCTCCCTCAGTTGCTCCCGTTGGCAACGTCGACCGCCAGATGATGTTCCGGGACGGACACGGCTGCGACCAGTTAACGCCGCTCTCAGAATCTGCAGCTACGCTTGTTGAATCCGGGGCCTGCGGTGTTATCCTCGCGGCAGCTACCGACAACTATGTCCGCAGCAGCCCGGTCCCGGGGGAGCACGCCCGTCAGTTTGCAGTTGAGTGGAGTTGAGGAATGGCCCCGCGCGCCAATTGGAAGGGTTTTCTGCGCCTGTCGCTCGTGACCTGTCCGGTCGCGCTCTATCCGGCGACGTCCGAGTCCGAGAAGGTCTCCTTCAACCAGATCAACCGCAAGACCGGCCACCGCATCAAATACAGCAGGGTCGATGCCGAGACCGGCGAGGAGGTCGCCAGCGACGACATCGTCAAGGGCTACAAGGTCGACATCGACACCTACATCGAGGTCACCAAGGACGAGCTCGACGACATCGCGCTGGAATCGACGCACACGATCGAGATCGACGAGTTCGTGCCGCGCACCGACATCGACAGCCGCTATCTGATCCGCCCCTATTACCTCGTGCCCGACGGCAAGGTCGGCCATGATGCCTTCGCGGTCATTCGCGAGACCATCCGCAGCATGGACAAGGTCGCGATCGGCCGTGTCGTGCTGACCAACCGCGAGCACATCATCGCGCTGGAGCCGCTCGGCAAGGGCCTGATGGGAACGCTGCTGCGCTACCCCTACGAGGTGCGCAGCGAGGACGAGTATTTCGACGACATCCAGGATGTGAAGATCACCGGCGACATGCTGGATCTCGCCAAGCACATCGTCGAGAAGAAATCGGCCGACTTCCAGCCGGAGACCTTCGAGGATCACTACGAGGCCGCGCTGATCGAGCTCATCAACAAGAAGCGCAGCGGCGTGACGATCGCCGCCAAGACCGCGCCGAAGTCGAGCGGCAACGTCATCAACCTGATGGACGCCCTGAAGCGCAGCCTTGCCGGCGAGGGTGACAAGGCGCCCGCCGCGGCCGCCCCCGCGCCGAAGGCCAAGGCCAAGAAGCCGAAGAAGCGCGTCGAAGGCCAGCGCGAGATGCTGCTGCCGATCAGCGGCAAGAAGGCCAAGGACGAGCCGAAGAAAGCCGAGGAGCCGAAGAAGTCGGACAAGACCGCGCGGACCACCGCACGCTCGCGCAAGGCGAGTTGAGAGCGACCTCCGAACCTTCGCACGGCGTACCGATCCTGTGCATCACGATCGCTCGGCGGCGAGTTCCGAGTGTTGCCGCGGGTTCGCCACCGCGTGTGGCGCCACCGCATTCCGATTGGCGCAGGAAATATCTGCGTTGGTCAGGTAAGTCGATCCGGCGATGGCGATCCGGCGATCAGGCGCGGATTCGTGATCGTTTCGACATCACTTGGATGCTTGCGGAATGATCACGTCGCGCCTAGCTCTGCCCCGCGGGATGGTGATCCGGGCCTCAGCTTCCTGACGGAAGATCGATGTGCCTGATCGGTCGGGACGACGCTGGCGAAGTCGTCCCAGCCGCACGACGCGGCGTATCAAGGGGATGTGGATGTTTCAGCACGATGCGGACCAACGCCGGGCGCAGTACGCCTAGCGATGGCACGGGTTCAGCTGTCCGAGCTCTCCGCTTTCGCAGCCGTCGCGGATTCGTTGAGCTTCACCAAGGCGGCCGCTCATCTCGGCTGCTCCTTGCCGACCATCAGCCAGACCATCAAGAGCCTCGAGGAGCGGCTGGACGTCAGGCTGTTCAACCGGACGACGCGCAGCGTGGCCCTCACCGAGGCCGGCGAGCGCCTGCTGGCGGAGATCCAGCCGATTCTCGAACGGGTCGACCAGGCCATCGAGAGCATCAACGCGTTCCGCGACAAGCCGATGGGCACCCTGCGCCTGACCGTATCGCGTGTGTTCGCCGTGAGAGGGCTCGGGCCCCTGATCAGGTCGTTCCTGGCCGAATACCCGGACATCCATATCGAACTGGCTGTCGACGACACCAACAGTGACATCGTGCGCAATCGCTTTGATGCCGGCATCAGATCCGGACACCGGGTGGAGCGCGACATGAAGGTCATCCGCGTGTTCGACGAGTGCAGCTTCGTTGCGGTTGCCGCCCCCGGCTATCTCGCGGCGCATCCCGCGCCGGCCGTTCCCGAGGATCTCCAGGCCCATAACTGCATCCGGCATCGGGTCCCTGCCGACGATACGCTGCAGCCCTGGATCTTCGAAAAGGGCGGCGAGCGCACCGAGATTGCCGTGGACGGCTCTCTTATCGTCAACGACTTCGATCTCGCGCTGAATGCCGCGCTCGACGGCATCGGCGTTGCTTATCTGGTCGAGCCGATGATCGAGTCGCATCTGGCCGAAGGACGGCTGATGCGGCTGCTGCCCGGCTGGCGCTACGCGACGCCCGGACTGTTCCTGTACCATCCGAGCCGCCGGCAACCGCCGATGCCGCTGCAGGTCTTTCTCGACTTCGTCAAGCGCTGGCGCAGCGGCGTCACGCTGGACGCAATGTCGCGCGCGGCGGATTACGATGCACGCGGGTTGGTAGCAGCGACGTCACACCGAGCGTCGATGCACGTCGAGCCGAACCGCCGTTGATATCTCACGTGTGGCCCTGAGAATCTTCGCGCGTCACCGACGGCGCCGCGGAAGCACAATGACGTGCGCAGTTTGCGCTGAGCGCCCGGGATTGTTCGGGATTCCCATCTAGCCTATTCACGATTATCACCATTAACAAATCGACACCGCGAGGCCAAAACCGCGGCGTCACTGCGTCGATGCTGGTGCGTGCGAGCAGCGTGTTAACGACGATCGAGTGGGCTTCGAACAAGGCAGAGCACATTCATCAAATCGAAATTGGCTCATGCACACTTCATTCAACCATTCCGCCGGTCGCGCCGATCGAGCCGTCGTCGGAATCAGAGGTGTGAGAGCGGCAATCTGGCGAAGCCAGAGGCGACACGCGGGGGGCCGTGTGCATCGCCGTCAACCGGAGAAACGGAAATGAAGACGTTGAGGGGCCTGCTTCTCGGAACGGGAGCAGTGATACTGTCCGCCGCTGCGGCTCAGGCCGCGGATCTTCCGCTGAAGGCCAAGGCCGTCGAATATGTGAAGGTGTGCTCGCTCTACGGCACGGGCTTCTACTACATTCCCGGCACCGACACCTGCATCAAGCTCGGCGGCTATCTGCGTGCCGAGACCGCGCTGTGGACCAACAGCAACTATGGTGGCGCCTATTCGGGGCAGGCCGGCGCCGACAACCGCCTGAGCAATCGCTACCAGACTCGCTCGCGCCAGGATCTGAACATCGATACACGCACCGCGACCGAATATGGCGTGGTGCGCACCTACTTCGAAACCGTGCTGAACTGGACCTCGGGCTCCTACGGCGGCACCGGCGCCGGCGCGACGTCCTACACCGGCGACGCCATCTCGGGCGGCATCGTCGGCGTCTACTACGCCTTCATCCAGTTCGCCGGCTTCACGATGGGCAAGGCGGTGTCGACCTTCGACGCGCCCTGGACCAATTATCCCGGCAACAATTTCGACGGCCTGGTCGGCGGCAGCGGCTCCAACAACGGCGTCAACCAGTTCACCTACACCGCCGATTTCGGCCAGGGCATCACCGCCGCGATCTCGCTGGAAGACCAGACGCAGTTCTTCACCACCAACATCTGGAACACCTCCGGCATCACCGCGGCTGGCGTGCTCGGTGGCAATTACGGCTCGAGCGCCTTCGGCGGCACTGTCGCGCCCGACATCATCGGCATGGTTCGCGTCGACCAGGCCTGGGGCCTCTTCCAGGCATCGTTCGCCGCGCATGACAATCATGCCGCCTATTACGGTGCGGCCGAGACCTCGGGTCACCCCTCCGACAAATGGGGCTGGGCCGCGCAACTGGCGCTGTCCATCAAGAACATCCCCACCGGTCCGGGCGACGTCGTCAACCTGCAGGCGGTCTACACCGACGGCGCGAGCCGCTACAACTTCCAGAGCCTCGCCAACACGACCTATTCGATGTACGGCAGCACGGGCGTGGCCGGCGCCTATCAGAGCATCGGCTTCGCCGGCGTCGGCGACGCGGTGTTCGGCACCGGCACGGGCCTGTCGACCGTGCAGACCTGGGGCATGCGCGGCGCCTTCACCCACAATTGGGATCCGCGCTGGAATACGGCGCTGTATGGCGCCTATGCCCAGGTGAAGTATGGTCAGACGGGCTCGGCTCTCGTCTGCGCCGGCATTGCCGCCACTGGCATGCTCACGGCGGGCTCGACCTGCAATCCCGACTTCAATCTCGGTCAGATCGGCCTCATCACCCGATGGACGCCGGTCAAGGGCCTGACCTTCTCGGCCGACGTGACCTACAGCCACCTCGATCAGAAATTCTCGGGCACGGCCATTGCTCCGGCCGTCACGAGCACGGCCAAGCCGGCCGCGACCTACCAGCTCAAGGACCAGGACACGGTGAGCATGCTGCTGCGCGCCCAGCGCAACTTTTGAAGCTGGGCCGTTGAACCTCTGACCGCTCGACGAGCTTCCGGCGATGCCCCCGCCGGAAGCTTCGTTCGTGGAGACGAGCGGCGCGTCGCGAGGGATGGGGCGAAATGCGGCAGGCGTCGTGCGGGTCACGACGCCTGTGATTTGTCGGACGGTGCGCGCTGACCTGATCGCGCCGGCGGCGTGACCGGCCGGCTACTTGATCGAGGTGTTGATCGCGGTGAACTTGCTGCTCAGCCCCGAGCCCAGGCCATTCACGGCCGCCAGGATCACGATGCTCAATCCACCGGCAATGATGGCGTATTCGATCGAGGTCGCGCCAGCCTGATTCTTCAGGAAGCTCGCAATCAACTGCCGCATCTACCTCTCCGGTCGGGCTCGATCATGGGATCGCGCCGGAACGGCGCGCGCAGGCCGGGACGGACGCCCCAGCGAAAACCCTCGGTCATCCGCTTGAACAATCAGTTAACCCGATCAGGTACCTGGCGGGCCCGCCGCGCCGGCCCCCGGCCCCGCCCTTGCTCTCTGATCCGGCACGCAGCCGCGCCGCCGACTGATCCGCAAACATCTGGATTGATTGAGCTTTATTTTCTGCTTGCCACGCCTTCGGCAGGCCGGCCCGGCGATCGCCGAGCTCGGCCCTTGCCCGGACATATTCGGCCCTTGCCCGGACATATTGAGAAAAAATTCGGTCGGCCCGGGGAGACGCCGGCCGCATGATCTGCGTCAACGGCCATGGCGCGGACGGGCTTAAGGGGTATCCTGGCCGCCATGAGCACAACAGATTCCGCCCGTCCCCAGCTCAAGATCCGCAGCGTCGCGCTCGATACCGGCCGCGAGAACGTGGTCGTGATCTCCCGCCGCTCGAAGGCGTTGCGGCCCGAGGTCTTCCGCGGCTTCAGCCGCGTCGAGCTGCGCTGCAACTCGCGGACGCTGCTGGCGACCCTCCTGATCACCGACGACGATGCGCTGGTCGGCCCCGACGAGATCGGCCTGTCGGAGCCGGCGATGCGGCGCTTCGCGGAAGCCGCCGGCACGCTGGCGACGGTGTCGCCGGCGACCCCGCCCGAGAGCCTGGAAGCGGTGCGCGCCAAGATCCGCGGCGAGACCCTGAGCGACCAGGCGATCGCGGCCGTGATCGACGACCTCGCCCACTACCGCTACTCGGACATGGAGATCGCCGCCTTCCTGATCGGCTCAGCCAGCTTCATGAGCTCCGGCGAGCTGCTGGCGCTGACCCGCGCGATGGCCAATGCCGGCACGCAGTTGAAATGGCCCGAGCCGGTCGTGGTCGACAAGCACTGCATCGGCGGCATCCCCGGCAACCGCACCTCGATGGTGGTGGTGCCGATCGTCGCCGCCCACGGCCTGACCATTCCAAAAACCTCGTCGCGCGCGATCACCTCGCCGGCCGGCACCGCCGATACGATGGAGGTGCTGGCGCGGGTGAATGTGGGCGCCGACGAGATGAAGTCGATCGTTGCGGCCTGCAATGGCTGCATGATCTGGGGCGGCCACGTCAACCTGTCGCCGGCCGACGACGTCCTGATCTCGGTCGAGCGCCCGCTCAGCCTCGACACCCGTGAGCAGATGGTCGCCTCGATCCTGTCGAAGAAGCTGGCCGCCGGCTCGACGCATCTGCTGCTCGACCTGCCGGTCGGGCCGACCGCCAAGCTCACCAGCGGCGCGGAGGCGATGCGGCTGCGCAAGCTGTTCGAATTCGTCGGCGACCGGTTCGGGCTCAAGGTCGAGGTGATCACGACCGACGGCCGCCAGCCGATCGGCAACGGCATCGGCCCCGTGCTGGAGGCGCGTGACGTGATGGCGGTGCTGGGCAACGAGCCGTCGGCGCCTGCGGACCTGCGCGAGAAGTCGCTGCGGCTCGCCGCGCATCTGCTCGAATATGATCCGAAGCTGCGCGGCGGCGCCGGCTACAACAGGGCGCGCGAGCTGCTCGACAGCGGCGCGGCGCTCAGGCAGATGCTGAAGATCATCGATGCCCAGGGGCCACCGGAATGCCGCAGCGAGCTCGGCGATCTCGCCTTCGACGTCAAGGCCGAGCACGACGGCATCGTCTCCGCGATCGACTGCCTGCGGCTCAATCGCCTGGCGCGTACCGCCGGCGCGCCGGTGAACAAGGGCTCCGGGATCATGCTGTTCAAGAAGATCGGCGATCGCGTCGACCAGGGTGAGCCACTTTATCGCGTGTTCACCTGCGATCCGTCGGAGCATGATCTGGCCGCAGCCGCAGCCGCCGCCAACCACGGCTATGGCTTCGCCGACGGCGCGAATGGTCGTTCGTGATGAACCGTCAGCAATCGTCGATCCAGAGTTCTCGGGAGACCGCCGCATGAGTGTGACCGTTCGCTTCTGCGGGGCCGCGCATACCGTGACCGGGTCGTGCTGTCTGGTGCGGAGCGGCAAGAGCCAGTTCCTGATCGATTGCGGCCTGTTCCAGGGACAGAAGACGCTGAAGGAGCTCAACTACGGCGACTTTCCGTTCCGTCCCGCCGACATCGACGCGGTGCTGCTGACGCATGCGCATATCGACCATAGCGGCCTGCTGCCGAAGCTGGTGCGCCTGGGCTTCGACGGCAAGATCTTCGCCACCCGCGGCACCATCGATCTCTGCTCATGGATGCTGCCCGATGCCGGCAACATCCAGGAGCAGGAGGTGCTGGCGCTGAACCGCCGCAACATCGCGCGCGGCCGCGGCGAGGTCAGCCCGATCTATACCCAGGCCGACGCCATCGCGGCGATGCAATACTTTCAGCCGGTCGCCTATGAGACCTGGACCGACATCGTGCCGGGCGTTCGCGCCCGCTACTGGAATGCCGGGCATCTGCTGGGCTCGGCCTCGATCGAGATCGAATTCGCAGGACAAGGCGCCGACGGCGGGCCGCTGCGGCTGCTCGCCTCCGGCGACGTCGGGCCCGACGCCAAGCTGCTGCAGCCGGACCCGAAAGCGCCCGAAGGTTTCGACTACGTGATCTCGGAGGCCACCTATGGCGACCGCATTCGCGAGCCGACCACGCCGGAGCTGCGCCGCGGCCGTCTGGCCGGCGAGGTGCGCGACGCGGCAGCAGCCAAGGGCGCGCTATTGATCCCGGCCTTCGCGGTCGAACGGACGCAGGAGCTGATCGTCGATCTGGTCGGCCTGATGGAGCGCGGCGAGATTCCGGCCGCACCGGTGTTCCTGGATTCGCCGCTTGCGATCCACGCCACCGAGGTGTTCCGCGCGCATACCGAGAGCCTCGACGGCGGCAGCGATGTCGGCCGTCTGCTGTCGTCGTCGCATCTGCGCTTCACCGAGACCGTCGATGAAAGCAAGGCGATCGCCAAGCTGACCGGCTTCCACATCATCATCGCCGCCAGCGGCATGTGCGATGCCGGCCGCATCCGCCATCATCTCAAGCGCTGGCTGTGGAACAACCGCGCCACCGTGCTGCTGGTCGGCTACCAGGCCAACGGCACGCTCGGACGTTTCCTGCAGGACGGCGTCAAGGCGGTGCGCATCCAGGGCGAGGAGATCAAGGTCGCGGCGCGCATCCGCATGATCGACGACTATTCCGGCCACGCCGACGGCACCGAGATCGCCCGCTGGATCGCGGCCCGCCGTCCGATCGCGCGCGGCCTTTTCCTGTCCCATGGCGAGGAGGCCGCGATCACGGCGCTGGCGGCACGCGTCGCCGAGCGCATCGTGCCGACCGCGAAAGTGTTCTCCCCCCTGCTCGACGACGTCTACGAGCTGACGACCGCGGTGCCGACGCCGCTCGACGTCGCACGCCGGCGACGGCTGGCGCCGGAGGCGGTCACCCGGCTGGACTGGCACAACGACATGTCGGGCCTGCTGCTCGACATCCACGAGCGGATCGAGCAGGCCGCTGACGACCGCGCCCGCGGCGTCATCATCCGCCGCCTGCGCCGGGCGCTGGAAGAGTGATGCGAGCGGCGCCGCCGCGAAGGCTGCGCGCCTGCGATGTTCGTCGTCGAACGGTCACACTTTGATCGCACCCTGAGGACGATCAGGTGCGGTGCGAAGCTCGCAGACGGCGACGCTCCTGCAGCTTGTGCATATTGAAACACACAACGTGCCGACGGCTGGTCTCCGGGAGCTGTTCTGATAGGCTCGGCACGTGGTTCATAACAACGGAACGATCCGGGTGAACCGGGCGCAGGTGGGGAAACGAGGGGCTCTCACATGCATCAACCATCGAAATGGTGGGCGGGACTGATTGCTGTTGCCGTGCTGTGGCTCGCCGCCATGAGCTTCAAGACGGCTGATGTCGAGGACGACATTGCGCCGCGGGCCCGCGCCGCCATTGCCGCCGCCGCCCCCGATACGGCCGCGGCGCTCAAGGTCTCGGTCGCGGGCCGCGACGTTCGCATCGCAGGGCCGGAGTTCAGTCCCGACCAGTCGACGAAACTGGCAGACGCCGCCACGGTCAATGGCGTCCGGCTCGTCGACGGCACCTACGACAAGCTGCCGACACCGAAGCCCTATGCTTTCCGCGCCACGCGAAACGGCGGCCAGCTCGTGCTCGAAGGCGCGGTGCCGACGCCCGCCGTTCGGAATGCCGTGCTCAATGCCGTCCGTTCGTCCGGCGGTGAGGTGGTCGATCGCCTCTCCTATGCACTGGGAGCTCCGGCCGACTTCGCGGCCATCGCAAGCCACGGAGCGGTCCAGGCCGCCAAGCTCAATGGCGGCACGTTCGCGCTCGCGGACAAGGCCTATTCGATCGCAGGCGCCGCCGCCTCATCGGACGTCTACGAGGCCGCCGTCGCCGCGACGCGGCAGCTGCCCGGCGGCGCCGTGCTCGACAAAATGGCGATCCTGCCGCCGGAGGCAAAGCCCTTCATCTGGAGCGCGGTCCGCGAGGGCAACACGCTGGTGATGTCCGGCGTCGTCCCGAACGACGACATCAGGCGCGCGCTCGAGGCCGCCGCGACCAAGGCCTGGCCCGGCACGTCGGTGATGCATCAGATGCAGATCGCGCGCGGCGCGCCTGACGGCGATTTCGGTGCCTACGCCTCCTATGCGCTTGCGGAGCTCGCCAGGCTGAGCACGGGCCGCGTCGTCATCTCCGACGCCACCTACGCGATCTCGGGCGAAGCACCCTCGACCGCCGCCTACGACGAAACGATGGCCGGCGTCGGCAAGCTGCTGGCCGGGCTGACCTTGGCGAAGGCCGACATTCTGCCGCCGGAGATCAAGCCCTATCGCTGGTCGGCGGAGTTCGACGGCACCGGCCTGAGCCTCACAGGTCTCGCGCCGAGCGCGACCGCCCGCGAGGCGATGCTGGCCTCTGCCAGCGGACAGTTCGACGGCAAGCCGATCAAGAGCCAGATCGGCATCGCCCGCGGCGCCCCCGATGGCGACGTTGCCAAAGCGAGCGCGAGCCTGCTGCAGCAGCTCGCCAGGCTTGCGCAGGGGCGCGCCGAGATCAACGACACTCAGGTCTCGCTCAGGGGCGTGGGACTCGCCAATGTCACCGGCGCGACCGTGCGCGAGCAACTGGCCGGCGCCCTGCCCGCGCCGTTCGCGCTCGCATCCATCGACGTCCGCGACGGCCCGGTCTCGCCCTACGCGTTCGGACTGCAGAAGCAGGACGGCCGTGTCAGGCTGAGCGGCTATGTGCCTGATGACGCCGCCCGCCGCGATCTCGTCGACGCCGCCACGACGACCTTCATCACCGAGACGGTCGAGGACGGCCTGAAGATCGGCGACGGTGCGCCAAAGGATTACGTGCAGTCGCTGAAGGCGACGTTCCCGGCGCTGGCGCGGCTGTGGTCCGGCGCGCTGACGGCGAAGGATGCGGCGATCACGGTCGACGGGCTCGCCATCTACGACAAGTCGGCCGAGCAGGTCCGCAAGGAGCTGGCCGACGCGGTCGGCAGCGGCTTCAAGCTCGACGACGTCAAGATCGGCCTCAAACCGGAAGGCCCGCCACTGGCGGTCGCGGAGTGCCAGCCGGCGTTCAACGGGCTGCTCGCCAAGGGCCGCATCCGCTTCAGCACCGGCAGCGCCGAGCTGAGCCGCGCCTCGCTGGCGCTGCTCGACCACCTGATCGAGGTTGCGCAGCGCTGCAAGGACGCCGAGATCGCGATCGAGGGCCACACCGACAATGTCGGGGACGAAGCTGACAACATGGACCTCTCGAAGCGCCGGGCGGCGGCGGTGGTCGGCTATATCGGCGACGCCGGCATCGACACCTCGCGCATGACCTCGGAGGGCTACGGCCAGAACAAGCCGGTCGCCTCCAACGACACGGCCGAAGGCCGCGCGCAGAACCGCCGCATCGAATTCGTCGTCAAGTGAGGCGCTGACATCATGATGTACGACCTTGCGACATTTCCGTTCTGGATCATCCTCGCCGCCGGCATCGGCGGCTTCGTCGGCTGGCGCACCTGGTCGGACGAGCCGCGGCCGGACTGGCTGAGAAGCTGGCTGCTGCCGGCGACGCTCGCCCTGGTCATCGGGATCCTGATGGCGCTGCTGAGCGTGCTGCCCGGACGTGCCGGCCTGTGGCTCGAGGTCGGCCTGCTGATGGTCGGCGCCTATGTGCTCGGCTGCCTGATCGGCGGACAGCTCAAGGAATATGTCGGGCTGGGTGACACCAGTGCGATGTCGCCGGGCGGTCCTGGAAACAGCGTCGCGTTCGCCGGCGCAACCGCGGCGGCTCGTCCTTGGGCGGACAGCCCTTCCCCGGCTTCGCAAGCTGCAGCCAGCGTCGAGGCCGACCGCCTCGCCACTGAAGCTGCCGCAAAGGCTGAAGCCGAACGTGTTGCGGCCGAAGCCGCTGCAAGGGCGGAGGCCGAGCGGCTGGCCGCCGAGACGGCCGCAAAGGCCGAGGCTGAGCGGCTCGCCGCGGAAGCCGCGGCAAGGGCCGAGGCTGATCGTCTGGCGGCTGAAGCCGCAGCGAAGGCCGAAGCCGAACGTCTCGCTGCCGAGGCGGTGGCGAAGGCCGAGTCCGATCGCCTTGCTGCGGAGGCCGCCGCGAAAGCCGAAGCCGACCGCCTCGCTGCGGAAGCCGCCGCGAAAGCAGAGGCCGATCGTGTTGCGGCAGAAGCGGCTGCGAAGGCCGAAGCTGAACGCTTGGCCGCCGAAGCAGCGGCGAAAGCCGAAGCGGACCGTCTTTCGGCGGAGGCCGTTGCGAAGGCCGCGGCGGAAGCTCAGCGTCTCGCGGCCGAAGCGACCGCCAAGGCCGAGGCCGATCGCCTGGCCGCCGAAGCGGCCGCACGGGCGGAAGCCGATCGCCTCGCCGCGGACGCCGAGGCGGAACGGCTCGCAGCCGAGGTGGCCGCATCAGCGGCCCCGGACAGCCCAGCCGCGGCCGACGACAGACCGCCGGCCCTGCCCGCGCCCGAGGGCGCCGCCGACGATCTCAAGCTCATCAAGGGCATCGGACCCAAGAACGAGCGCATCCTGAACGACATCGGCGTGCATCATTTCAGCCAGATCGCGGCGTGGTCGCCAGCGCATGCCGACTGGGTCGGCCACCATATGGCCTTCCCCGGCCGCATCGAGCGCGAGCATTGGATCGCGCAGGCCAAGCTGCTCGCGGCCGGCCTCGACACCGCGCATTCCAGCGCGGTGAAGTCCGGCGCGATTACCATCGACGAACACGCCGACGCGCCGCTGAGCGAGGACGAGGCGAGCTACCTCCTGGCCCACCTGCCGGCGCTGATGCCGCCCGTCGAGAACGAAGACGCCCATGGCGGCGCCCGCCCGCTCGGGCTCGTCGCGCCGCGCGGCGGCCAGGCCGACGATCTCAAGCTGATCAAGGGCATCGGCAAGCAGAACGAGGCGCGGCTGCACGGCCTCGGCATCTGGCATTTCGCGCAGATCGCGGCCTGGACCGCCGAGCACGCCAAATGGGTCGGCTCATATCTGGCGTTCGCAGGACGGATCGAGCGCGAGCAATGGATCAGCCAGGCCAGGGAGCTGGCGAGCGGCGGCACGACGGAATTCGCGAAACGCGTCGAGGCCGGTCTGGTGAAGTCATCGCTCGACGATGGCTCGCGCGGGCAGGACAACATCGAAATCGTTCAGCCGCGCGAGTAGCTGCGCCGACGGGCGAACCGTAGGGTAGGCAAAGGCGCTGTCGCGCCCTCGCCTCACGCGCGCTCGTGGTGGCGCCGTGCTCACCGTCTCGCCGCGGCCGTGCTGGACGATGGTGGGCACGGCGCGCGACAGCGTGCTTCGCAGGGCTGTCCTGCCGGGCGCCTTTGCCCACCCTACGGCCCTATTCCGCCAGCTCCACGGCCTCATTCCGCGACGGGCCGGCCAGCGGCCGCTCCTCCATCAGCATCATGCAGACGGAGGCGCAGGCGAGCATCGCGGTGGCGGCGGCATAGACGAAGCGGAAGGCATGGATCATGTCGGCTTCCGCAATGCCGCTGACGGCGCCATGGGCGCCCTCTGCCAGCGAGATGTCGGCGCCCAGCGCCATCAGCAGGATGGCGCTGAAGGCCGCGACCGTGAACGAGGACATCATCGAGCGGAAGAAGTTCATCGCGCCGGTGATGGTGCCGATCTGGGAGCGGTCCACCGCGTTCTGCAGCGACACCACCGAGATCGGGAACGCAGTGCCAAGCCCGATGCCGTAGATCGACAGCAGCACCATCAGCACCCATAGCGACGGCGTCGTTACCGTCATGACCGCGGCGGCGATGGTGCCGATGATCGTGCCCACGATGGCGACGCGCTTGTAGTGCTTGACCCGGGCCATGGTACGCCCGGCAATCGCGGCACCGAAGGTCGAGATCGCCGCGATCGGAATCAGGCCGAGGCCGGCCTGGCTCGGGGTCAAATGATAGACCAGCTCGTAGTACAGCGGCAGATGGACCGTGAGCCCGATCAGCGCACCGAGGGCGCAGCCGCTCGCCAGCATGCCGTAGGGCACGACCGTGCCGCCCATCAGCGACAGCGGCAGGAATGGCTCATCGGCCCGCTTGGCGTGCCAGACGAAGGCTAAGCCCAGCGCCACCGCGCTGCCGATCATCGCGAGCAGCGTGGGCGACAGCCAAGCCAGCTTGTGCCCGCCCCAGGTCAGCACCAGCATGAACACGACGGCCGAGGCCATCAGCAGCAGGCCGCCGGCCCAGTCGACCTTGCGCAAGCGGTGATAGACCGGCAGCCGGCCCATCTTGGGCAGCAGCAGCGCCAAGGCCGCGACCGCCAGCGGCACGTTGATCCAGAAGATCATCGACCAGTGCAGATGGTCGGCGAAGAAGCCGCCGATCACCGGCCCGAGCAGGCCGGCCAGCAGCCAGACGCCGCTGAAATAGGCCTGATACTGGCCGCGCTCGCGCGGGCTGACGACGTCGGAGATCACGGTCTGGACCACCGGCATAATGCCGCCGCCGCCGAGCCCCTGCAGGCCGCGGGCAAGGATCAGCACCGGCATGTTCGGTGCCAGCGCGCAGACCACCGAGCCGACCACGAACAGGCTGAGCGCGGTGATGATCATGGAGCGGCGGCCATAGATATCGCACAGCGTGCCGAACACCGGCGCCACCGCGGTCGACGCCAGCAGGTAGGCCGTGATCACCCAGGACAGGTTGGTCACGTCCTGGAACTCGCGGCCGATGGTCGGCAGCGCCGTCGCCACGATGGTCTGGTCGAGCGCGGCCAGGAACATCGTCAGCAGCAGGCTCATCAGGATGGTGCGCACCTCGGCCGGGGTCAGCGGCACCGGCGGCGCAAGCGACGGCGCATCCTCGATCGCCTGCACCTGCGGCGGAATGGCCGGCAGCTCGGCGGCAATCTCTTCAGGCAAGGACTGGGACGCGGCAGGGTAATGCGTCTGCCGATCAAACTTGTTCATGGGATGAATGCTGTGCCCGGGCGCGACATCGCCGCGCGGATTCGCCGACTGGCGAACTACTTAAGGCATAATTTTCCCGTGCGGCAGCGGGTCGGGTGCATGGGTGCATTCCGACAGCACGGGAACGGTCGCATCATCGTGACTTGCTGCGGGCGCGAGGTGATCGCGCTATTTCGGCCGACGCTTCAGCTTGGCCCGCTTCGGCAGCAGCACCGGCCACTGCACGATGTGGTCCTCGAGCTGGTCGTCCGGAACGTCCTCCTCGGTGCCCTCGACCCGGCCGCGCACCGAGACGCCGGCTTCATGTACCGTCTGAGGATCGCCCGAGATCAGAGGATGCCACCAGTAGAGATCGCGCCCCTCCGCCACGAGGCGGTAGCCGCAGCTCGGCGGCAGCCACGTCAGGGTGCGGACGTTCTCAGGTGTCAGTCGAACGCAATCCGACACCTGTTCGGAACGATTCGGGTAGTCCTTGCAAGCACATAGCCCGGCATCCAAGAGTTTGCAGGAAATGTGGGTGAAGTAGATGTCGCCGGTATCCTCGTCTTCCAGCTTCTCCAGGCAGCAGCGCCCGCAGCCATCGCAGAGGCTTTCCCATTCCGCCTCGGACATCTCTTCCAAGATCTTGGTTTTCCAGAACATTCCCTCCTGGCCCGAGGGACGTTTGAGCGGTGCGGTCATCGGGCGATTCTCAAAGAGGGCGTGTGGCGTGGCCGCCATCTAGGTGCCCGGCCCCGAGCCGCGCAAGGGGCTTTGCCGGCTTCAGCGACACGTTAGCTTTGTGCATCAAATTGTGAGCGGAACCATTGGTTTGTGACCCCCGCTCGGCTAGATAGATGATTGAGTCACTCCGGCGGCGGCGCCGGCACGCGGCTTGGGGTCAGGTGCTCGGGTTCGGGCGGCTGACTGTGCAGTGCCATGGGTTTGCCGCAACAATCGCGCAAGACCCTTCGATGGCCCCCAGCCCACTTGCTGAGTGCTTTCGAAGCCAGCTGACACGCTTTCGAAACGACCAGGGTTCCCGTGCGGCAGATCATTCCAGACGATTGGAAGAAGCGGATCAACAATTTCCGCCTGGATCTCGACGCCCGCTTCGATTCGGCGCTGTTCTCCTCCCTGCGCGGCACCCGTGAACTCTACGAGCGCTATTCCGCGTTCATGGACCGCTTCTATGTCGGCGGCTGGAAGCGCTGGGTGTTCGTCGAGCCATTGTCGGAGGCCGCCACGATCGGCCTCGGCGGTCTGGTGTTGATGCTGGCGCTGGCGATTCCCGCCTTCCGGGAAACCGCCGACGAGGACTGGCTGAAGAAGTCCGACCTCGCCGTCACCTTCCTCGACCGCTACGGCAACCCGATCGGCAGCCGCGGCATCAAGCACAACGATTCGATTCCGCTGGAGGACTTCCCGGACAATCTGATCAAGGCGACGCTCGCCACCGAGGACCGCCGCTTCTACGACCATTTCGGCATCGACATCGCCGGCACGGCGCGTGCCCTCGTCACCAACGCCCAGGCCGGCGGCGTCCGCCAGGGCGGCTCCTCGATCAGCCAGCAGCTCGCCAAGAACCTGTTCCTGTCCAACGAGCGCACCATCGAGCGCAAGGTCAACGAGGCGTTCCTGGCGATCTGGCTGGAAACCCGCCTGACCAAGAACGAGATCCTCAAGCTCTATCTCGACCGCGCCTATATGGGCGGCGGCACCTTCGGCGTCGACGGCGCGGCACACTTCTATTTCAACAAGTCGGTGCGCGACATCAACCTCGCCGAAGCCGCGATGCTGGCCGGCCTGTTCAAGGCGCCGACCAAGTTCGCCCCCCACATCAACCTGCCCGCCGCCCGCGCCCGCGCCAACGTCGTGCTCGACAACCTGGTCGATGCCGGCTTCATGACCGAGGGCCAGGTGTTCGGTGCCCGCCGCAACCCGGCGTTCGCGGTCGACCGCCGCGACGAGAGCTCGCCGAACTACTTCCTCGACTATGCGTTCGACGAGATGCGCAAGCTGGTCGACACGTTCCCGAAGTCCTACACCGAGCGCGTCTTCGTGGTGCGGACCTCGATCGACATGACCGTGCAGCATGCGGCCGACGAGGCGATCGAGAACCAGTTGCGCCAGTTCGGCCGCGACTATCACGCGACCCAGGCGGCAACGGTCGTTTCCGACCTGGACGGCGGCATCCGCGCCATGGTCGGCGGCCGCGACTACGGTGCCAGTCAGTTCAACCGCGCCGTCGACGCCTACCGGCAGCCGGGATCCTCGTTCAAGCCGTATGTCTACACCACCGCGCTGCTGAACGGCTTCAAGCCGACCTCGATCGTGGTCGACGGCCCGGTCTGCATCGGCAACTGGTGCCCGCAGAATTATGGCCATTCCTATTCCGGCTCGGTGACGCTGACGCAGGCGATCACCCGCTCGATCAACGTCGTGCCGGTCAAGCTGTCGATCGCGCTCGGCGGCAAGGAAGGTCCGAAGGCCGGCCGCGCCAAGATCATCGAGGTCGCGCGGCGCTTCGGCCTCAAGGCGCCGCTGCCCGACACCCCGTCGATGCCGATCGGCTCCGACGAGGTCACGGTGCTGGAGCATGCGGTCGCCTATGCGACCTTCCCGAACAAGGGAAAGGCGGTGACGCCGCATTCGGTGCTCGAGGTCCGCACCGGCGCCGGGGACCTGGTCTGGCGCTGGGACCGCGACGGGCCGAAGCCGAAGCAGGCGATTCCGGCCTCGGTCGCCGCCGACATGGCCGGCATGATGAGCCACGTCGTCAGCGAGGGCACCGCGCGCCGCGCCGCGCTGGACGGCATTCCGACCGCCGGCAAGACCGGCACGACCAATGCGTATCGCGACGCCTGGTTCGTCGGCTACACCGGCAACTTCACCTGCGCGGTGTGGTACGGCAATGACGACTATTCGCCGACCAACCGCATGACCGGCGGCTCGCTGCCGGCGCAGACGTGGCACGACATCATGCTCGCCGCGCATCAGGGCGTCGAGGTCAAGGAGCTGCCCGGCGTCGGCATGGGCGAGAAGCTGCCGCAGTCCGCGTCCGCCGCGATGGCACAGGCCGGCCAGCCGAAGGCCCTGGAGATCAAGCCCGGTCCGCCGCCGATCCTGACCCGCCGCGGCGCCGAGGTGCTGGTTCAGGTCGAGAAGATGCTCGACGATGCCGCGCGCGTCGCCGAAAAGAGCGCGCCGGCGGATCCGCGCAAGCCCGCCAAGCCGGTCTCATCGAGCGCGCTGGCCTTCCCCGAGAACTACGCCGCGGCAACGGCCGACGGCGTCGCCACCCCTGCCCTGCGCAAGAACTGACGTCAGCGATCCCCGTGCGGCTGCTCTTCATCACCTTGGTCACGCTCCTGATCGCCACCGGCGTCGGCATCGGCGCGACCTGGATGACGACGACCCGCGGCACCGAATTCGGCACGCTGACGATCGGCGCCTGGACGGCGCGTCCGAAAACCGGCACGGCCGATGTCGACCCCTATGCGCGCGCGACCATCACCCGCAATGGCGAATTGCCGATCGGCACCGGCGACGGCGTGGCCTTCACCGCCACCACAGACGACAAGAGGAAGCCGCTCGACGGGCGCTGCGACATCCTCGTCAGCGGCGTCACGCCGCCCGCCCGCTTCTGGACGCTCACGCTCTACGACCGCAAGGGCCACCTCGTCGCCAACACGCTGCAGCGCTACGGCTTCACCAGCCAGGAGCTGGTGCGAGGTGCCGATGGCTCGTTCGAGATCCGCGTCGCCGCGCGCTCGCGCTCCGGCAACTGGCTGCCGACCGGCGGCATCGAACGCTACGCGCTGATGCTGCGGCTCTACGACACGCCGGTCGGTGTCGCGACCCGCACGCAGCGTGACGCGCCGATGCCCTCGATCACGACAGTAGGCTGCCCATCATGATCCGGCTGCTGTTCACGGTCGTGGTCGGCGTGCTGCTCGGCGGCGTGGTTCATCTCGTCAGCGTGCTGGCGCTGCCGCGGATCTCGACCCAGGACGCCTACTCCCGGCTGACGCCGATGACCAAGCTGAACGCCGTGACGCAATTGCCATTGGCCGACCCCGGCAATTCACCGATGCCGTTCATGGATCCGGCGTTCGCGATGGCGATCTGCCGCTACGATCTGTCGGACGGACCGCTGAAGCTCACGGTCCCGGTGAGCCAGGCCTATACGTCGGTGTCGTTCTACACGCGCAACGAGATCGCCTACTACGCCATCAACGACCGCTCCGCCGGCAAGCGCGTGATCGAGCTCAACCTGATGACCGAGGCGCAGCACGAAGACTTGCCCGAGGACGAGGAGATCACGGCCGCCGACCGGCTGATCATCGATTCGCCGACGACGACCGGTTTGATCGTGCTGAAGGCCCTGGCCGCCGAGCCGGGTCTCATGCCGCAGGCGCAGGCCTCCCTTGCAGCGGCGAGCTGCGGCGTACAGACCGAGGCACCGGCCAAGGCCGAGAAGCCGCGCGGCAAACGATAAGTCAATACGACGTCCGGAATGAATCTGACAACGCTCTCTTCATCCTTGGTGGCATAGTCGTCGTCGCGCGCCGCTGCTATGACGTATCAGGACGGCGGCGCTTCGCTCAACATCAGGTCATGCCTCTCGAAATCGAACGGAAGTTTCTCGTCAAGTCCGATGCTTGGCGGGATCAGGCGACGCACAGTGAACGCCTTCGCGACGGCCTCGTCGCACGTCAGGACGGCCTCAAGGTCCGCGTTCGCTGCTATGGCAACCGGACGACGCTGTGCGTGAAGAGCGGCCGCCGCGGTCTGGCCCGGGATGAATTCGAGTACGATATTCCCGCGGACCACGCAGCGGTGCTGTTCGCGCATTGCGCGGGACGCATCCTCGAAAAGACGCGTCACTACGTGCCGGCCGAAAGCGGCGTCTGGGAGGTCGACGTCTACCACGACGCGCTCGACGGCGTCGTCATTGCCGAGATCGAGCTGCCGACCGAAACGACCGTCGTGACCCTTCCCGACTGGGTCGGCGACGAGGTCACCGGCGACCCGCGCTACAGCAAGGCCAACATGCTGACGGAGCGCTCGCGCGCGGCGAAAGTCCGGGAGCTGCGGCGCGCGCGCCTTGCAGGGCTGTGATGCACGCACGGGCCGTTGCGGCTTGACCCCTGTCAAATCATACGTCGAGGGCACACCTTAAACAGCGCGGACTTGGCGGTCTGAACGATCGCGCATGGAGTTTGCACGATGAGTTCATCGCAGGTGATGTCACAGGCGCTGCGCGCCAAGATCATGTCGGCCGACGAGGCTGCCGCGCTGGTCGAGCCCGGCAACCATGTCGGCATGAGCGGCTTCACCGGGTCGGGCTACCCGAAGGCGGTGCCGCTCGCGCTGGCGCGCCGGATCGAAGCGGCGCATGCGCGCGGCGAGCCGTTCCGCGTCGGCGTGTGGACCGGGGCGAGCACCGCGCCCGAGCTCGACGGCGCGCTCGCCCGGGCTGATGGCATCGACCTGCGCCTGCCCTATCAGTCCGATCCGGCGACACGACAGCGCATCAACGCCGGCAGCATCGACTATATCGATCTGCATCTCAGCCATGTCGCACAGTTCGTGTGGTTCGGCTTTCTCGGCCATCTCGACGTCGCCGTGATCGAATGCGCCGGCATCCTGCCCGACGGGCGGCTGATCCCCTCGACCTCGATCGGCAACAACAAGACCTGGCTCGATCTGGCTGACCGCGTCATCATCGAGGTCAATTCGTGGATGAATCCGGCGCTGCTCGGCATGCACGACGTCTACTACGGCACCCGCCTGCCACCGCATCGCAAGCCGATCCCGATCGTGGCGCCCGGCGACCGCATCGGCGAGACCACCTATCGCTGCAATCCGGACAAGGTCATCGCGGTCGTCGAGACCCATGCGCCCGACCGCAACACCAGCTTCGCCGCGCCCGACGATAACTCGGGTGCGATTGCCGGCCACATCCTGGAGTTCTTCGAACACGAGGTGAAGCAGGGCCGCCTGCCGCGCAACCTGCTGCCGCTGCAATCCGGCGTCGGCAATGTCGCGAACGCCGTGATGGCCGGGCTCGATGACGGCCCCTTCCCGCATCTGACCGCCTATACCGAGGTGCTGCAGGACGGCATGCTGAACCTGATCCGCTCGGGCCGCATGGATCTGGCGTCGGCCACCGCGCTGTCGCTGAGCTCGGAAGCTGCGGTCGAATTCAACCGCGAAATCGAGTTCCTGCGCGACCGCATCGTGCTGCGGCCGCAGGAGATCTCCAACCATCCCGAGGTGATCCGCCGGCTCGGCGTCATCGCCATGAACGGCATGATCGAGGCGGACATTTACGGCAACGTCAATTCGACCCATGTGCGCGGCAGCAGCATCATGAACGGCATCGGCGGCTCCGGCGACTTCGCCCGCAACGCCTATCTGTCGATCTTCATGACGCCCTCGACCGCCAAGAACGGCACGATCTCCTGCATCGTGCCGATGGTCACCCATGTCGACCACACCGAGCATGACGTGCAGGTCCTCGTGACCGAGCGAGGCCTCGCCGATCTGCGCGGCCTGTCGCCGAAACAGCGCGCCCGCACCATCATCGACCAGGCGGCGCATCCGAAATTCCGGCCGGCGCTGGCGGATTATTTCGAACGCGCCTGCCGCGATTCGACCGGCAAGCACACGCCGCATCTGCTCGAGGAGGCCTTCCGCCTGCTCAGGCCGGATTGAGCGAAGCGGCGTGCGACCGCGTGCGGGCTAGCCCCGCGTCGTCAGCGGCCGTTCGATCAGGGGCCGCGCCGCGACCGGCGGATTGGCGGTCTGGGCCGCCAGTTCATGGATCAGGCGATCGGCCTCGGCGGCCATGCCGTCGGGCGCCTGCAGCACCAGGCGCTCCAGCGCCCAGCGATAGGACGAGACGCGCTGCTCCAGGCTGATCTGCACCCACTGTACGATCAGCGAGTTCTCCTGCATGCGCGCGACCGCGTCGGCCTTCTCGCGCGGCGAGAGCTCGGTCATGTATTTCATGCTGGCATCGCGCTTGCGGTCGAGATCGATGACGCGGATCGCCGAGGCGAAGAACGGCTCGAAGCGGGTGATGTCGTCGCGCACGTCGTCGATCAGTTGGGTGTAGCGCGAGGCGTGCGAGCGGTGCGGCTCGTCGATCAAGGCGCGGCCATAGGCGGTGCGGTCGAACACGACCTTCTGGCGCCAGGGCGAGGCCGACGGCTGATAGTCGCCGAACACGCTCTTCCAGGCGGGGCGCGAATGCGGCGGCTCGATCAGCGGATAAGCGAGATCGCGCAGCTGGCGCTCATTGTCGGTGAGCTGGAACTGCGATGGCATGACACCGACGCTGGCGGTGGCTTCCGCGCCGATCCATTTGTGCATGTCGTCATTGCGCATGTCGGCGCGGGTGCGGCCAAAATCGCCGCCGCTGCAGGCGCCGAGCAGGTCGCCGACGAGGACGAGCGCGAGGACCGGCAGCGCGCGCCGGACCGGATTGACGATGGCCGGCATTCCCATGTCCCCCGACCTGTCAGCGGCGACGGCGGCGGCGGCTTGGCGCTGTGCCCTCGCGGGGCCCGCGATCGTCGGTCGTGGTCTCGCGCTCGATCCGAACGACGGGAAGAATCAGGATCGTTCCCATGCCCTCCTGCGGCGCGCCGGTCACGGCAGGCCGCGCGCGACGCGAAACGTCCGCCGGGAATTCAATGATGGTCGCCATGTCCACTCTCTTTCGTGCCCGAAGTTCTTACCCCCTGAAAACTCCCCGTCGCCCGAACTTCGCAGGCAAGAGGGCACGCAGAACTGACGATCACGAATGCCGGCGCATGACGCTGCACTTTGGCATTCGGCGCGGCGAAGATCAGGCTGGGCGCGAGACGCGGCCAAGGCGAGATCATCGAACGGATCGATTAAGATCAGGACGTGGTTAAGAGGATATTAATGCGCGGGCCGCCCGACACGGATCGCGTGCACCGGTGGGAGAGAAGGCAAGCCGGCGTTGCGCCTTTGTCTCACCGGGTCATTTCGACCCATCTTCACCGATTGTTTTCCTTAACGCCGCATTAAAACAACTCCGCTCTAATCGGCGCAACGATTGCCGAAGTTGCGTACCCCGACATGACAAGATCATCGCTGTTCCCCGGCTTCGACGGGTTGCTCACGCTCTCGCGCCGCGAGGGCGTCGACATCAAGCCCACTCTGCTGCGCGTGCTGACCGACCTCTATGTCCAGGCGAGCGCGCATTCCGCTGACGAGGAGCGGCAGTTCGTCGAATTGGCTTCCCGTCTGGTCGACGACGTCGATGATGCGACCCGTGCGGCGGTGCGTGCGCGGCTGGCGATCTATCCGGCGACGCCGATCGAGATCCTGAACAAGCTGGGCTTGCGCCCGGCGCAGAGCGAGCCGGCGCCGCCGCTCGCCGGCCCCATTCCCGCATCGCTCCGCTCGTCGTCTCCGATGCCGCCGCGCGACGACGCATCGTCGGGACTGTCGATGCAGCCGAAGGATGCCGCCGAGCTGAGCGAGATGTTCATGCGCGCCGCCTCGCACGAGCGCATCGCCATCCTGCAGAACCTCGCCACCACGCCGCTGAGGCCCGCCGCGCCGACGCCGTTGCACCGCGCGGTGCATGCGATCGAGGCGCTGGAGATGGCCGCCTTCAACGCCGACGTCGAGACGTTCACGATCGAGCTCGGCGAGAGCCTGATCCTGCCCTCACGCATGACCCTCGAGGTGGTCAACGATCCCCATGGCGAGCCGCTGGCCTGTGCCGCAAAGGCGCTCGGCATGCCAGCGCCGGTGTTCGAGCGCGTGCTGCTGTTCCTCAAGCCGGAGATGGGCCAGTCCGTCCAGACCGTGTTTCGGCTGTCACGCTTCTACGAGCGCCTCAGCGAGCGCGCGGCGCTGATCATGCTGGCGGCCTGGCGCGGCTCGGGCATGGCGGCGATCAGGGCCAAACATCGCACGATGCTGTACGACGACGAGCGCCAGTCTGTCCGCGCAGGCGGAGCGCGGCCCGGCACAGCGACGCGACCGATCGTGCGCACGGGCACCGACGGCTTCAAGCGCTGACGCGCGATCACCGTCGCGGATCGGAGGATGATCAGGGACGCTCGCGCACGAGATCGAGGAAATGACGGCCCTGCCTGTCCTCGGTCTCGATGATCCAGGCGTCGGGATCGAAGCGCAGCTCCTTGACGAGACGCTCCTCGACCTGCGCTTCCGCGATCGGCTGCGGCGATACCGGTACGAAGAAGCGGTCGATCGGCCGGCTGTCGTCATAGACGGTCTGCGGCGCGGGGACATAGAGCTGCGCCGTGCCGTCCATCAGCGCGACCTTGACGAACACCGCGCCGGCCTCCTCGGCGCCGCGGTGGCGGATCGCGCTGAACGCGCCGGCCGACTGGCAGCGCCGCAGATAGGCGCTCACCCAGATGCTGGTCTTCAATCGCATGATGGTTCGATGCAGGAGCAAGCGCGCTGCACGTCGCAGCCGCCCTGCTCTATTCGATCGGGTGACCGATGACAATCGCAAGCTCGCGCACCAGGCGGTCCGACACCTGGCCGGTCACCGGCAGCTTGCGCTCACGCTCGAACTTCTGGATCGCGGCCTGGGTGTCGGAGCCGACCATCCCGGTGGGCTTCAACTGGCCATAGCCATATTCGGTCAGCGCACGCTGGACCGCCGCGACACGGCGGACATTGCCGCCCTGCTGCGTCGGCTGCGGACGCGGCACATTGCCCTGACCGCCGCTGACCGAGCGGACGAGATCGGCCAGGGGATCGGCATATTTCTGATCCGGACGCGCCTCGGTCGCGCGCTGCTCGACCGCCCTCTGCTCCGCCGCCCTGGTTTCGGCGGGCCGCGTCTCGATCACCTTCGGATCGAGCGGCGAGATGTCCATCGGCCGGGGCCGCGGCAGCGGATTGGAGCTCGTCAGATTGGGCGGAATGGTGACGATCGATCCGAACATCGGCGCCGGATGCGGTCCCGATTGCAGGAACACGGCATTGACGATGATGGCGCTGCCAGCCGCACAGGCCAGCAGGCCCGCAAACAGATCCTTCGGGCTGTAGAGCATGGCCCGCAGCAGCCAGCCGCGCTCCTCCGCCACGTCGACGACGGCCGCAGCCGCAGCGGCGCGCTTGCGACGGCGCGGCGGCGCCGGATCATCCTCTGCAGCTCGTCTAGGCACTCTTCTTCACCTGCATGACCTGCCCTGGCTGGGCGGAGCGCGAGGGTGACAGCGGCGTGACGGTGGCGCCGGCGGCCGCCTCGGCCACGAAGTTGATCGGCAGCGCGATCGTGACCGTGGTCCCCTCGTCGATCTTGCTTTCTATCGACATTTCGCCGCCGTGCAAGTTCACGAGGCTCTTGACGATCGACAGCCCGAGCCCGGTTCCCTCGTGGCGCCGCTGGTAGGTCTTGCCGGCCTGAAAGAACGGATCGCCGATGCGCTTGAGATCATCGGCGGCGATGCCGACGCCGGTGTCGGTGATTCGCAGCAGCAGGCGCGCGCCGTCGACGCCGGCAGAGACCGTGACACGGCCGCCGCGCTCGGTGAACTTGATGGCATTGGAGACGAGGTTGAGCACGATCTGCTTGAAGGCGCGCGGATCACCGGTGACCATCGGCAGGTCCTGCGGCACGTCGGCCGACAGATCGACACCGTTCTCGCGCGCCCGCAGCGCCAGCAGGTTGCAGCAATTGATCAGCGCAGCGCGCGGCGCAAACGGCTCCGGCGTCAGCTCGAAATTGCCGGACTCCATCTTCGACATGTCGAGGATACCGTTCACGACCGACAGCAGATGCTGGCCGGAATCGTTGATGAGCTGCGCGTATTCGCGGCGCCGCGCCGCATTCAGCACCAGAACCTGCTCCTGCATCAGCATCTCGGAGAAGCCGATGATGGCGTTCAAGGGGGTGCGCAGCTCGTGGCTCATGGTGGCGAGGAATCGCGTCTTCGCGGCGTCGGCGCGCTCGGCGGCGCTGCGCGCCAATTCGAGCGCCTGCTCCTGCAGCTTGCGGTCGGTGACGTCGCGCATGACCGCGACCACCTCCTGCTCCGATCCGCCCGGCACCACGCCGATGCGGTCGAGCGGACGGCAGCGCATTTCGACCCAGATGAAATCGACCGGATGATGAAAGCCGCGGCCCTCGCCCGGCGCATCGCGGCGCAGGCGGAACTCGACGCTCGAGGCTTCGCTGCCGCCCGCCGCTTCCGACAGCGCCGTGAGGTAGGCCGGCCGGTCGGCGACATGGACCCGTTCGAACAGGCCGTGGCCGTGCAACTGCGCGACCGGCGCGCCGAGCAGCGTCTCGGCCGCCGGCGAGATGAACATGACCGCGCCGTTGCGACGGTGACGGGAGATCACGTCGCTCATATTACGTGCGAGCAGGCGATAACGCTCCTCCTCCATCGACAGCAGCGTCACGCCGGTGCGCGCGAGCGTGTCGGCGGCAAAGGCGAGCACGGCCGCATAGAGCGTGGCCGAGGCGACGCCGAACGCGAGCAGCCCGGTGCGCAGGGCGGGGTTGATCTCGGGCTTCGGCAGCCACCCGAAATGACCGATGAGGATGAGCAGCAGCGCGCAGCACAGTGCGAGCCCCGCGGAGAACACGACGACGCGGCGCGAGGCCGAGAACGAGGCTTCCAGGGGTACGACGATCAGCCACACCGCGGCAAAGGATTCGATGCCGCCGGTCTCGATCGACACCGCCATGATCAGCGCCGACAGCGCCATCGACGACAGCGCGCAGGCGCTCTCGTAGCGGCCGGTGCGTGACAGATACCAGGACAGCAGAATGGGCGCGATCAGCCAGGACAGCGCGCCGACCTCGAGCGCGCTCGGCGCACCGCGTAGCGCGAGATAGGCGGGAAACACGGCGAAGGCGGCGAGGCTGCCCAGCAGGCGCGGCGCGATGAAGGCGCGATGACGCGCGCGCGTCATCGCATCAGTTCGAGCCGATGGATGCAATAACGCATCGAGACAATCGCGGATGATACTCAACACACTCACGGCTCTCGCGCCTCGGCCTAATCGGTGGTTCTCACAAAGAGAACGCGCCGGGACGCCCCCTGTCGTCGGAAGTCACCGTGTCAGACTCGCATTAAGCGAACGCTAAGGTCCAGACTGCGGTGAGCCCGCCATTCGGCCGGGATGGTGAATGCATCGTTTCCGGCCGGGCCTGCGGTTGCGAAAGCGGCGCGATCTACAGCCGGTTGCACGGCGCGGGCGCCCGACGCCAATGAAAAATTGACTCCGAAAAAAATCCAGCGCCCGGCTTCGCGAAATCTCAACCAATTAAGCCCAATGCAAGCAGTCGCGACATAGAACAATCAGCTGCGATCCCGTTGCGCGATTTGAGCACGCGAGATCAGCAGCACGGTCGGGGTTGCGTGATGTTCTTTCTGCTTCGGATGGCGTTCTGGCTCGGACTCGTGCTGGTGCTGCTGCCGCGCGAGAAGAGCCCGGACGCCGACAAGCTGCCGCAGATCAATGCACACGAAGCCGTGCAGGCCGCGACCGCGGCCGTCTCCGACATGAGCCAGTTCTGCAAGCGCCAGCCGCAGGCCTGCGAGGTCGGCGGCCAGGCCGCGACCGTGATCGGCCACCGCGCCCAGGAAGGCGCGCGCAAGATCTACCAGATCATCACCGACAAGGCCGAAGGCGCGGAGAAGCCCGCCGGCGCCGACAAGGTCATCGGCCCGGTGAAGCCGGCCAGTCTCGACAAGCGCGGCAACGATCACACCGGCTCGATCGACGCCCCCGTGCTCGAGGAGATTCCGCCGGGCGACGCGCCGGCCGATACGCTCTCGACCGACGATCTCGCCGTCGAATGGCATCTGCCGCCGACGCCCTGAACCGGCGGAACCGACTGTCGCTTTCGTCGTCCCGAACGCCTATATGAAAGCCGACATCGGGACCGAAGAGCATCATGACGATCGACGACATCCGCGACAATTTCGCCCTGCTCGACGACTGGGACGACCGCTACCGCTACGTGATCGAGCTCGGCCGCACCCTGGCCCCGATGCCGGAGGACGAGCACTCCGCCGCGAACAAGGTGCAGGGCTGCGCCAGCCAGGTCTGGCTGTCCAAGCACGTCGATCACAGCAGCGCCGTGCCGGTCCTGAACTATCTCGGCGACAGCGACGCCCATATCGTTCGCGGCCTGATCGCAATTCTGCTGACGCTGTATTCGGGGCGGACGCCGCAGGAGATCATGACCATCGATGCGCCCGCGGTGTTCGACGAGCTCGGGTTCCGCGAGCATCTGACGCCGCAGCGCTCCAACGGCCTGCGCGCGATGGTCGAGCGCATCCGCGCCGACGCCCGCGTGGCGCTCGCCGCGGCGTCCTGATCGGCTCGGCTACTTCTCCCGCTCGGGCCGCTGCTGGCCCAGGCCCATCTTCTTGGCAAGCTGCGAGCGGGTGACCGCGTAGTTCGGCGCCACCATCGGATAGTCCGGCGGCAGGTTCCATTTGTCGCGGTATTGTTCCGGCGTCATGTTGTACTGCGTGCGCAGATGTCGCCGCAGCGACTTGAAGCGCTTGCCGTCCTCGAGGCAGACTAGATAGTCCGGATGAATCGATTTCTTCACCGGCACCGCCGGCCGCGCCGGCTCCGGCGCGGGCTCGCTTCGTCCCGCTGCGACCCGCGTGAGCGCCGCATGCACCTGGCTGATCAGAGAGGGAATCTCGGCCGCCGGGGTCGGGTTGTTGCTGAGATAGGCCGACACGATGTCGGCCGTCAGATCGATAAAGCTCTTGCCGACCGCTTCGGTCATTGACCCCTCATCCCGCTCCGCCCTGTGACCGTCGATCGCAAGTATCCCTCGATCGCAAGTATCACTCGCGCCGAGTGGCAGCGTTGTCTCGCGATTCTGCAAGCAATATGGGCAAATGACTGGCAAAATGACAAGATAGTGAGGACTTCTTCTTGAGAAGTCTGTCACCCGCCAAGTAGTGTGTACCGTATGCCAGCCGGGTTCAACCTGACCGTGTGATCCCGCTGCCTCAGGTCCGGCCTTCGAGATGGGCGCGCAGCTCGTCGATCGACGCAAAGCGCATCATCCCTTCGGGCATCTGCGCCTCGATCGAGCCGTCGGAATAGAGCGAATAGGCCATCCCATCCACCACGCCCGACTTGACGATGCTGACGGCCGGCGCGTCCAGATCCTTCGGCTCAGGCGGCGGCGGGGTTGGCTCGGGATCGACGAAGGCCGGGGCGGCCCGCGCCAGGCGCCGCGGGAACGGCGGGCGCAGAGGCTCCGGCGTCCGCTCCGGTCGCGACCAGCCGTCCGACGCGCCCGGCTCGGTCGCGGCAGGTTCGTCCAGCGGCACGGGCGGCGGGGCGCTGAGGGGCGGTGACCGGAAATCCGTCGGCAGCGGCTCGGCGCCGCGCTTCTCCGCGCGTTCCCGCTCCCGGCGCGACGACGCAAACAGCAGATTGCGCTTGGGCCGCTCGGCGGGTTCGGACGGCGACTCGGCGGGATCCCGCAAGGACTCGGAAGCGCGCAGCGAGCTTGACAAGGGAGACGAGGACAGCGGTGAGGACGACGACAGCCCCGAGGACAAGGGGGCCGACAGGTCCGGCATGCGGGGACGCGGACGCGGCGAACCGCCTTCGCGCCAGACATCTTCTGTCGGCGGCACCGGGGCGGTCTCGAAGTCGGTCGTCCCGGCGGCAGGTGGGAGCTGCAGGGGCCTGGCCTCGGACTCGGCGCCCGAACGCGACCTCAGCCGGCTCGAAATCACCTTCAGCTCGTTGAGGACGGCCGCCAGTCCGAACAGGATCAGCCCGCTGCACACGCCAAGGGTCCCCGACAGGATCAGCGTATTACCGACGCTGAACTCCTTGACCGGAATTCCCCAGGCGATCGCCCCGAGCCCGGCCAACACGGCGAGGGCCCCGGCGGCCAACATTGCACTCATCATCGAACTCATCCCCTAATGCGCCGGTTCCGGGCGGTGTCCCGACCGAAATCACATTAGATAGCTGCGGTTGCGCGCGTCCTTGAATCCGGTTTCTAGTCCAAATCCGCGACGATTTGCAGCGGAAGTTCGTCCAAGACCGCCGAAGTTCGTATCCGACCTGTGCCGCCCGCCACGATCCCGCCACAATACGGTTCAGCCAACCCTCGGAATTCCTAGAGGTTCCTCTCGGGTTCTCCCGGTCCTTCTGGTTCAGCGGGCGTTCATTTGGCTGTGCCAATATGGCGCTTAGCAGCCGAAATTCGGGTCCCCGCTGCGCTGCGACAAGGCGTGCCTCCCATATTTTCGACACCTCCGAACACGGGACGCGCTATACGCAGGCGGGGAACACAAGCCTGAAACGCGGAAGCGGGGTCGCCAGGGGACGCCGGGTCACACTCAGCCATGACAACGATAACCACTTCGGTCCTCGAGACGCCGACGCGGCGGTCCCTCGAGCGGACGTATGACGATCTCGCCGTGTTCGTGCTCGCCGCAGTCGCGGTGGTGGCCGGACTGACGTTCCGGGATTACGGCCTCGGCTGGGACGATTACACCCATGCCGAATATGCCGATCTGTTGCTGCGCATGTACGGCTCCGGTTTCAGGGACCAGGCGGCGCTGTCGTTCGCCAACCTCTATATGTACGGTGGCGGCTTCGACATGGTTGCAGCCCTGCTGCACAAGATCATGCCGCTGGAATTGTTCGAGACCCGCCGGCTGGTCGGGGCCATCGTCGGGCTGATTGGCCTCGGCGTGACCTGGCGCCTGGCGCGCCGCATCGGCGGCCCCGTGGCCGGCCTCGCCGCGCTGCTGCTGCTGGCGCTCTGCCCGATCTTCTACGGCCACATGTTCATGAACCCGAAGGACGCGCCCTTCGCGGTCGCCATGGTGGTGCTGCTGATGGGCCTCGTGCGCCTTGCCGAGGAGTATCCCTACCCCTCGCCACGCACCATCCTGATCATCGGCCTCGGCGCCGGCTTCTCGATCGGCTCGCGGATCCTCGGCGGCATGGCCGTGGTCTACGCCATGGTCGGCTTCATGCCGCTGTTCATGGAGGAGTACCGCACGCAAGGGCCCCGCGAGGCGATCCGCCGCTTCGCCCACGTGCTCTACGTGCTGATCCCCGGCCTGATCCTGGGCTACCTGATCATGGGGTTGATCTGGCCGTGGTCGATCATCGAACCGGCCAACCCGTTCCGGGCCCTGACCTACTTCTCGCATTTCTTCGAGAAGCCGTGGAAGGAGATGTTCGACGGGGCGCTGGTCTCGGTGCCCGACATGCCCTGGTCGTATCTGCCGACGCTGTTCGCGCTGCAACTGCCCGAACTGATGATCGCGCTGTTCGTCGCCGGCGTCGTCGCCTCGATCATGTCGCTGTCGCGGCCCGACATGCCGGCGCGCCAGAAGAGCATCCTGTTGATGCTGACCCTAGCGGCGACGCTGCCGATCCTGATCGCGATCGTCAAACGCCCGGCGCTCTACAACGGCATCCGCCATTTCGTGTTCGTGATCCCGCCGATGGCGCTGCTCGGCGGCATCGCCTTCTCCTGGCTTCTGTCGTGGCTCAACGCCGACGAGCGCCGGAGCTGGCAGCCGGTGGCGATCGCCGCGTTCTGCTTCGGCCTGCTGCTGCCGCTGGCGGAGATGATCCGGCTGCATCCCTATCAGTACACCCACTTCAACTTCATCGCCGGCACCGTGCGCGAGGCCGACACCCGCTTCATGCTCGACTATTGGGGGCTGGCGCTGAAGCAGGCCTCCGACGGGCTGAAGGAACAGCTCGACGAGCGCCAGGAGGTGCCGCCGATCGGGCACAAATGGAAGGTCGCGGTCTGCGGCCCGCAGCGCCCCGCCCAGGTCGCGCTCGGCCCCGATTTCACCATCGGCTGGGACAGCCATGCGGCCGACTTCGCCATGACGCTCGGCGAGTTCTACTGCAAGGGACTGACGGCCCCGGTCATGGTCGAGATCAAGCGCGATGACGTCGTGTTTGCCCGGGTCTACGACATCCGCGGCCGCAGCATCTCCAGCCTGCTGTCGATCCCGGCGCCCTGAGCGGCCTGCTCAGCCGAACGGCATGACTGCTCCCCGGCCCCGCGTCTTGTCGCGCGGCGGCGTGCCGCCTAGGCTCCGATCAACTCTTGGAAATCGGAGAATGCCATGTCGCCAGCCGAAGCGCGCCTCAAGGAAGTGCCGTCGAACATGACCGAGGCCGAATGGTCACAGCGGGTCAATCTCGCCGCCGCCTACCGGCTGGTGGCGCTGTTCGGCTGGGACGACCTGGTGGACACTCACATCTCCGCCCGCGTGCCCGGCCCCGAGCATCACTTCCTGATCAACCCCTACGGCCTGCTGTTCGAAGAGATCACCGCCTCCAGCCTGATCAAGGTCGACCTCTACGGCAATCAGTTGTCCGAGAGCGAGTACAGCATCAATCCCGCCGGGTTCACCATCCATTCCGCGATCCACGAGGTGCGCGAGGATGCCGGCTGCGTCATCCATCTGCACACGCTGGACGGCGTCGCCGTGTCGAGCTGCGCCGACGGCCTGCTGCCGCTGAACCAGATCGCGCAATACGTGACCCACGACCTCGCCTATCACGACTATGAAGGCGTGGCGCTGGACCATGACGAGCGGCCGCGGCTGCAGCACGACCTCGGCAGCAAGAACCACATGCTGCTGCGCAATCACGGCACGCTGACGGTCGGCCGCTCCGTCGCCTCCGCCTTCGAGCGCATGTATCATCTGGAGCGCGCCTGCTCGATCCAGGTGCGCACCCGCACGCTCGGTCCCTCGGCCTATCCGGTGCGCGACGAGGTCATCGACAAGAACGCGAAGCTGTTCGACAACGAGGATCGCGTCGAGCTGCGCTCCAATCAGTTGGTGTGGCCGCCGCTGCTGCGCCGGCTCGATCGCCTCAACCCGGGCTACCGGAATTGATTTTTCGCCGATGATCGGCTAGCCTGAGTTCATCACCCTCTACGCTTTCGGAGTCAAACGCCGCCCAATTCCGGGCGGCGTTTTCATTCGTCCGGCGATGTCCCTCGTCAGCAGCACCCGGCCCGAGCCGAGCCATGCCGCTCGGCCGGGCCGTGCACTTGCTGCAGCTCCTCGGCCAGCCGGCGCTCGACGAAGCGCCGCTCGTGCTCGGCAAGGCGGGTGGCAAGCAGCTTGCGATAGCGCCGCACATTGGCCTCGCGCGAGAACCGCAGGCGGGCGGCGGGCCGCATCCTGCCGCTAGCGGTGCTGTCCATCGCAGCGCCATCGGCCTCGACATCGACGCGCGGAACGATGCGCATGGCCGCCCCGCCGCGCGGGCGCGGCGGCTGATCCTCGCGGTCGAGCTGACGCAGCGCGCCGAGCACATCGGCCAGATGCAGCGGCCTGGAGATGCCCGGAATCTTGCGCAGGCCCGGCTGCGACTCGACGGCATACATGTCCGACGCCCAGGACGACAGGATCAGCCGCTTCTCGGCCAGTGACAGCTTGCGGTCGTTCAGCAGGTCGGCCGGCGCCTCGTAGTGCGAGACCGGATGGAATCCGGCTCTGCCCGCGGTGATCGAAAAACGGTGCTCGCTCATGGCGTCTCTCCCCTTCCACTCCTTTCACAAGAGACAGATGCTGCAAGGGCGCGGGCGACACGCCGCCCGCGCCGCAACTCGAACAAGGCGTCAGGCCGCCTTCTGCTGCGCGATCTTCTCGACCGGCACTGTACCGATGGCGATGCGGCGCGGCTTCATCGCCTCGGGGATCTCGCGCACGAGCTCGATCCGCAGCAGGCCGTTGTCGAACGCCGCGTTGGTCACCTGCACGTAGTCGGCGAGATTGAACTGCCGCTTGAACGGCCGCGACGAGATGCCTTGATAGAGATATTCGCGGGTCTCCTTGTCGCCCTTGCGTCCTTCCACCGTGAGCACGTTGTGCTCGGCGGTGATCGACAGCTCGTCCGGCGCGAACCCCGCCAGCGCCAGCGAAATCTGGTAGCGGTCGTCGCCGAGCCGCTCGATGTTGTACGGGGGATAGTTGTCCTCGACCGCGCGCTGGGTCTCGTCGAGCAGATCGAACAGACGGTCGAAACCGATGGTCGAACGCCACAGCGGAGAGAAGTCGTAGGTCCTCATAGCCAAGTCCTCCTGAGAGCAAGATGGATACGAAGGAGCGCCGAGCCGATGCGGACTTCAAAGTCCCGGAGATGTCTGAGTACCAAGAGACTTGGTACAAGAGACTACTGAGTACCAGACAACCGGTCAGCGCCCAGATTTCGACCGGGCCCTGATGGCACCCGGCGCCGCCGAAGCGGCAGCAGACGAATTAGAACAACCGATATCCATTTCAAGAGGGGAAGATCGAATTTTTTGTCGCAGCCTTTTCGCGGCGCAACACCCGTCAGGCGGCCACGGCAGACAGCCGCTGCAGCCGCATCGTCGCCTCCCGGAGCACGCTGACCAGCCGGTCGCGCTCGCGCTGATCGATGTCACCGCGCGACAGCACGGCCTGGCAGTGTGCCACCACGCGCTGTTCGCTCTCGATCAGAAACCGTGTCAAGCGACGCGGATCGCCCATGCTCATGACGGAGGTCGGGTTGGGCGGCGGATGATCGTATTGCCAGGCTGGCATGATCGGGCCTGCGAGCTCGCGCTGCTGATGAGACCGGGCGGCGCGACAGCGCTCAACCACACCTCCCGTCGACCGTCGGTCCGTTCTCAGCCGGCTCACCGAATGCAATTGTGGCCGGTTGTGGACGGATTGCGGTCGTTGGCCTGATTGATAGCTGCGCGTTGTGGCCGATCCACGACCTCACGGGGCAGCGATCAGTTGTTTGTCGATATTTCTTTCGGGGAGCCGGGGGTGGCTGCGGCCAGCCGCCCCCGGCTGCATCGGATCAGAAGTCCATCGACGGCGCGGCCGCGGTGGCGTCGGCCTTCTTCGGCTTGTCCGCCACCAGCGCCTCGGTGGTGATCAGCAGCGAGGCGACCGAGGCCGCGTCCTGCAACGCGGTACGGACCACCTTGGCCGGGTCGATCACGCCGGCCTGCACCAGATCCTGGTACTCGCCGGTCGCGGCGTTGAAGCCCCAACCATAGGCATCCTTCTCCAGGAGCTTGCCGACCACCAGCGAGCCGTCCTCCCCGGCGTTCTGCACGATCTGCCGCACCGGCACCTGGATGGCGCGGCGGACGATGTCGACGCCGGCCTTCTGGTCGGCATTGGCGGTCTTGACGCCGTCGAGCACCTTGGTGGCGCGCAGCAGCGCCACGCCGCCGCCGGGCAGGATGCCCTCCTCCACCGCGGCGCGGGTGGCGTGCAGCGCATCGTCGACGCGGTCCTTGCGCTCCTTGACCTCGACCTCGGTGGCGCCGCCGACCCGGATCACCGCGACGCCGCCGGCGAGCTTGGCCAGCCGCTCCTGCAGCTTCTCGCGGTCGTAGTCGGAGGTGGTCTCCTCGATCTGCAGCTTGATCTGCTGCGCGCGGGCCTCGATGTCGGCCTTCTTGCCGGCGCCGTCGACGATGGTGGTGTTCTCCTTGTCGATCACGACCTTCTTGGCGCGGCCGAGCATCGACAGGGTCACGTTCTCCAGCTTGATGCCGAGATCCTCGGAGATGGTCGTGCCGCCGGTGAGGATCGCGATGTCCTCCAGCATCGCCTTGCGGCGATCGCCGAAGCCCGGCGCCTTGACGGCCGCGATCTTCAGGCCGCCACGCAGCTTGTTGACGACCAGGGTCGCCAGCGCCTCGCCCTCGACGTCTTCAGCCACGATCAGCAGCGGCTTGCCCGACTGCACCACGGCCTCGAGCAACGGCAGCATGGTCTGCAAGCCCGACAGCTTCTTCTCGTGGATCAGGATGTAGGGATCCTCGAGCTCGACCCGCATCTTCTCGGAGTTGGTGACGAAGTACGGCGAGACATAGCCGCGGTCGAACTGCATGCCCTCGACCACTTCCAGCTCGGTATCGAGGCTCTTGGCCTCCTCGACCGTGATCACGCCCTCGTTGCCGACCTTCTGCATGGCCTCGGCGAGGAAACGCCCGATCTCATTGTCGCCATTGGCCGAGATGGTGCCGACCTGGGCGATCTCGTCGTTGCTGGTGATCTTCCTGGCGTGCGCCTTGAGGTCCGCGACGATCGCGTCGACGGCGAGATCAATGCCGCGCTTGAGATCCATCGGGTTCATGCCGGCGGCCACCGACTTGGCGCCCTCCTTCACGATGGCCTGGGCGAGCACGGTGGCGGTCGTGGTGCCGTCGCCGGCGAGATCGGCGGTCTTCGAGGCCACCTCGCGCACCATCTGGGCGCCCATGTTCTCGAACTTGTCCTCCAGCTCGATCTCCTTGGCGACCGTGACGCCGTCCTTGGTGATGCGCGGCGCGCCGAACGATTTCTCGATCACGACATTGCGGCCCTTGGGGCCGAGCGTGACCTTCACGGCATTGGCGAGGATGTCGACGCCGCGCAGCATGCGGTCGCGCGCGTCGGTGGAAAACTTCACGTCCTTGGCAGCCATGTTCGTCGTCTCCTTTCCTTCGATGACTGTCAGTTGGGGATCAGGCGGCCTTCTTCGCCGCGGCGGGCGCGTCGATGATGCCGAGCAGGTCGCTCTCCTTCATGATCAGGAGATCCTTGCCGTCGATCTTGACCTCGGTGCCCGACCACTTCGCGAACAACACGCGGTCTCCCGGCTTGACGCCGAGGGCGACCTGCTGCCCCTGCTCGTTCCGCGCCCCCGGACCCGCGGCAACGATCTCGCCCTCCTGCGGCTTCTCCTTCGCGGTGTCGGGAATGATGATGCCGCCCTTGGTCTTCTCCTCGGCATCGATGCGGCGCACGAGCACGCGGTCGTGCAATGGACGGAAATGCATGCACATCCTCCTTTACAGATCAGCGATGTCATAAGCCTCGGGTCCCATCAGGCCCCCGGGCGAGCAACGACCTAGGAAAGCCGAACTTTTCGTTCAAGAGGGTCACGCAAATTTTTTGGCACTCTCGGGGAACGATTGCCAGCCCGGCTCTTGAACCGGGCCGGCCGCCTTCCCAGCTCTGTCGTCGCCAAAAAATCCTGATCGCGCTTGTTGGGGATCACGATGCAGCTTCCGCCTTCTCTCCGGGCCGTCCTGGCGCCTGCCATCCTGCTTTGCCTGATGACCGGGCCTGCCTTGGCCCAAATTCCCGATCTCAAGCTCGGCCGGGTGCCGACGCTCGCGCCGCTGGTCAAGGAGGTGACGCCGGCCGTCGTCAACATCTCGGTCGAGGGCAAGGTCCGCCAGGACAACCCGCTCTACCAGGACCCGCTGTTCCGCGAGTTCTTCGACGTGCCGAAGCAGGTCGAGAAGCAGATCAGCGCGACCGGCTCCGGCGTCATCGTCGATGCGCAGCGCGGCTACGTGATGACGGCCAACCACGTCGTCGAACACGTCACGACAGCGCAGATCCGCACCAAGGACGGCCGCAAATTCGCCGCCCGCCTGGTCGGGCGCGATCCCGCCACCGACATCGCGCTGCTGCAGATCAGGGACCCGATCGAGCTCAGGGCCATCGCACTCGGCGACAGCGACGCGCTCGAGGTCGGCGACTTCGTGATCGCGGTCGGCAACCCGTTCGGCCTCGGCCAGACGGTCACCTCGGGCCTCGTCAGCGCGCTCGGACGCACGGGCCTGGGCAAGCAGGGCTACGAGGATTTCATCCAGACCGACGCGGCGATCAATCCCGGCAATTCCGGCGGCGCGCTGATCAATCTGCGTGGCGAGCTGGTCGGCATCAACACCGCGATCATCTCGCCCGGCGGCGGCAATGTCGGCATCGGCTTCGCGGTGCCGATCAACATGGCGCGACGGGTGATGGAGCAGCTCGTCGCGAACGGCCGCGTCGATCGCGGCCGCATCGGCGTGACCCTGCTCGACCTCGACGCGCCGGCCGACGGCCGCATTCAAGGCGCGCGCGTCGCCGACGTCACCGTGGGCTCGCCGGCCGAACGCGCGGGGCTGCGCAAGGGCGACATCATCGTGAAGGCGAACGACATGCCGGTGCGCAGCGCCACGCAGGTGCGCAACCTGATCGGCCTCACACCGGTCGGGCAGCGCGTCCGCCTCGTGTTCGAGCGCGACCGCGCGCTCGGCAATGCGACAGTGGAGGTCGCGCCGGTCGCCGAAGAACGCGCACGTGCGCGGACTTCGGGTTGACAATTCAACTTCAGTACGCTGTGAGCTGCGCATACCACGTGGAGTAAATTTTTACCGTGCATCAAGCATGCAGCGAGACGCCGATACCTCTCTAAATGCCTGTTAAGTGCCGTCGCGCTTATTGCAACCCCGCGGAGGTATTGAAATGCGGGGTGATGGTTTGTCGTTCAGTTTGCCACGCTGGCGCGTGACGCGCTGGCTGGCCGACCCGGGATATCCGGTGTCATCAGATATCCGCGCCGCATTGACCGGCGAGCTCTACGGCTGCTGGTCGGTGTTCGCCGGCGGCGCCATCAACACCGTCGCCGTTGCTGCTGCGCTGGCGCTGCGCACACCGAGCCCGCTGTTCATCACCTGGTTCGTGCTCGAGGTCGCGGTCTGCCTGTCGCGGCTGGTCGTGATGATGATCGCCTACCGCCGGGCGCGCGAGCGGCTGGCGACGCCGACCGACATCCACATCCTGCTGTCGGTGGCCTGGAGCGCCAGCGTCGGCTTCGGCGTCGGCATCAGCCTCGCGTCCGGCGACTGGGTGGCCGCGTCACTGACCTGCATCTCCTCGGCCGCCATGGTCGGCGGCATCTGCTTTCGCAATTTCAGCGCGCCGCGCCTCGTCGGCACGATGATCCTGTTCAGCATCGGCCCCGTGATCCCCGGCGTCGCGACGTCGCATGAGCCGCTGTTGTTCGCGATGTATCTGCAGATGCCGGTCTACTTCCTCGCCATGACCGGCGCGGCGTTCCGGCTCAACAGGATGCTGGTGGCGGTGATGCAGGCCAAACGCGAGAGCGACGAGCGGGCGCGGCTCGATCCGCTCACGGGTCTGTCCAATCGCGCCGGCCTGATCGATGCGCTGCAGAGCAGGCTCAACGCCGGCGGCGATCGCAGCTTTGCCGTCCTGTATCTCGACCTCGATGGCTTCAAGCCGGTCAACGACACCTTCGGTCATGCCGCAGGCGATGAGCTGCTGAAGATCGTCGGCCGGACGCTGCGGCAGACCGCCTCTTCCGACGACGTCATCGCCCGGATCGGCGGCGACGAATTCGTCGTGCTCGCCGGTGATCCGGCGATCGACCACGCGCTGGCGCTCGGAGAGCGCATCATCGAGGTGATGACCGCGCCGATGGCCCTGCCGGGCGGCGCGCATGTCCAGATCGGCATCAGCATCGGCATTGCCGTCGCGCCCGAGCACGGCACCGATCCGGAAGCCCTGCTGTTCGCGGCGGACGCCGCATTGTATGAAGCCAAGTCGAGCGGGAAATCCTGCTGGCGATTGGCTTCGGCCGAAGCCAACCTCGCAGCGCTGCGCAAAATCGCCGGCGGCGATCTCGCGGCGAAGTCGGTCGCCAGCGCGGCTTGAGTTCAGCCTCGTGCAAAACAATCAGCGCCGTCGCGGTCGTAGCCCGGACGAGCGCCTGCACTACCGTGGCATCTCCGCGAGCGCGGCGAGGATGCGGGCCCAGGAGCGGATGCCCTTGTGGTAGCTCTTCAGGTCGTACTTCTCATTCGGCGAATGAATGTTGTCGTCGTCGAGGCCGAAGCCGACCAGCAGTGAATCGAGACCGAGCGTCTTCTTGAAATCGGTGACGATCGGGATCGAGGCGCCCGAGCCCATCAGGATGGTCTCCTTGCCCCACTCCTCGGTCAGCGCCTGCTTGGCAGCCGCCAGCGGCTTCATGGTCCAGTCGAGCGCGATCGCAGCGCCGGCCGAATGGTCGCCGAACTCGACCGAGCAGTCGCCGGGAATGCGCGCCGAGACGTAGTCGCGGAACGCCTTGCGGATCTTCAGCGGGTCCTGGCCCTCGACGAGGCGGAACGAGACCTTCGCATGCGCCAGCGACGGGATCACGGTCTTGGAGCCCTCGCCGATATAGCCGCCCCAGATGCCGTTGATGTCGCAGGTCGGTCGCGACGAGATCTGCTCGATCAGCAGACGATCCTTCTCGCCGGCGGGAATCGACAGGCCGATCGGCTTGAGAAAGCTCTCGGGCGTCAGGTTCAGCTTCTTCCACTGCTCCAGCACCTCAGGCGGAACGTCCTTCACGCCATCATAGAAGCCGGGAATGGTGATGCGGCCGTCGGCGTCGAACAGGCCGCCGAGGATCTCCGTCAGCACGCGGATCGGATTGCGCGCGCCGCCGCCGAACACGCCGGAATGCAGGTCGCGATTGGCGGCCTTGATCTTGATCTCCTCATAGAGCAGGCCGCGCAACGAGGTGGTGATCGCCGGCGTGTTCGGGTCCCACATGCCGGTGTCGCAGACCAGCGCGAAATCGGCCTTGAACTCGTCCTTGTTGGCCTCGAGGAACGGCACGAAGTTCTTGGAGCCGACCTCCTCCTCGCCTTCGATCAGCATGGTGATGTCGAGCGGCAGCGCCCCCGTCACCTTCTTCCAGGCGCGACAGGCCTCGACGAAGGTCATCAGTTGGCCCTTGTCGTCCTCGGCGCCGCGCGCGACGATGATCTTGCGGCCGTCGGCGTGATCGGCGACCACAGGCTCGAACGGCGGCCGGTGCCAGAGGTCGAGCGGATCGACCGGCTGCACGTCGTAATGACCATAGAACAGGACATGCGGCTTGGCGGCGCCATGACCGTTGCTCTTGCCGACCACGGCCGGATGGCCGGCGGTCGGGCGCACCTCGGTCGCAAAGCCGAGCGTCGCAAGATCCTTGGCGAGGTGATCGGCCGCCACCCTGCAATCGTCAGCAAAGGCCGGATCGGCCGAGATCGACTTGATGCGGATCAGCGCAAACAGCCGTTCCAGGCTGTTGTCGAAGTCGGCATCGATGTGATCGAGAACGGATTGAAGCTGCGCATTGGCCATGGCCACCGGATCCTTCGCATGTAACGGCTATTGGCCCGCTTGTAGCTCCGTTGCGCGGTCCGGGCCAGCCTCATGCAAAGGCAGAAGATGCCGCCTGCGCCGCAGTCGGCGCAGAGGACATGACAAGGCCATCACGCCGGCCGGGAACAAGGCGCCCTGTCAACGCCGCAGCAGTCCACCAAGCGCGCCCCGCACGAGAGAACGGCCGATCGAGCCGCCCAGCGAGCCGCCGACCTGCTTGCCGAGATCGGCCGCGATGCCGCCGACCACCTTGTCCGTGACCGAGCGCGCGACGTTGCGCGCGATCACCTGCGTGGTCGAGAGCTGGCCGCGCTTGACATTCGTGCCGAAGATCGTGGCGGCGATGTCGCTGATCTTGCCGAGCACGCCGCCGGAGGAGGCATCCGTCGTCACGGCGGTTCCGCTAATCCGCTTCTGCAGCAGCTCGTAGGCGGACTCGGCGTCGATCGCGGTGTCGTATTTGCCCTTGACCGGGCTTGCAGCGATGACCGCCTTGCGTTCCTCCGGCGTGACCGATCCGATGCGCGCCGACGGCGGCCGGATCAGGACGCGCTCCACCATCGCCGGCGTGCCATTGCCCTCCAGGAACGACACCAGCGCCTCGCCCTTGCCGAGCTCGGTGATCACCTTGGCGGTGTCGAGCTTGGGGTTGGGACGGAACGTATCGGCGGCGGCAGCGACGGCCTTCTGATCGCGCGGCGTGAAAGCGCGCAGCGCATGCTGCACGCGGTTGCCCAATTGACCGAGCACGCGATCGGGAACGTCGAGCGGATTCTGCGTGACGAAATAGACGCCGACCCCCTTGGAACGGATCAGCCGCACCACCTGCTCGATCTTGTCCATCAGCGCCTTGGGCGCATCGTTGAACAGCAGATGCGCCTCGTCGAAGAAGAAGACGAGCTTCGGCTTGGCGACGTCGCCGACCTCCGGCAGCTCCTCGAACAGCTCCGACAGCATCCACAGCAGGAACGTCGCGTAGAGCCGCGGGTTCTGCAGCAGCCTGTCGGCGACGAGGATGTTGATCATGCCGCGGCCGTCGCGGTCGGTCTTCATGAAGTCGGTGAGCGCCAGCGCCGGCTCGCCGAAGAACTTCGTGCCGCCCTGGTTCTCGAGCACGAGCAACTGGCGCTGGATCGTGCCGACGGTCGCGCGCGTGACATTGCCGAACGACTGCGCCGCCTTCCGGATCGGCGCCAGCGGGTCGGCGTCCGCATCCGCGCCCTTCTTGGCTTCCGGAATGATGGCGTCGAGCAGCGCGCGCAGATCCTTCATGTCGATCAGGGCGAGGCCGTTCTCGTCGGCGACGCGGAACGCGACGTTGAGCACACCTTCCTGGACATCGTTCAGGTCGAGCATCCGCGCCAGCAGCAGCGGTCCCATCTCGGTGACGGTGGCGCGCACCGGATGCCCCTGCTCGCCGAACACATCCCAAAATACCGTCGAGAACTGATCGGGTTGATAGGTGAGGCCGAGCTCGGTGGCGCGCTTGAGGATGAAGTCCTTCGCTTCGCCGGTTTGCGAAATGCCCGAGAGATCACCTTTGATATCGGAGGCGAAGACCGGAACACCGGCACGGGCAAAACCTTCGGCCATCACCTGCAGCGAGACCGTCTTGCCGGTGCCGGTCGCGCCGGTGACCAGTCCATGACGATTGGCAAGCGCAAGTGTCAACCAAGCCGGCTGCTCGCCGGCACCCACGAAGATCTTGTCGTCGGTATCAGCCAGGGGTTTTCCGGATGGTGCCATGATGATCCATCTTTCGAGAGAGAATGTTTCGCATCACACGTGGTGCGGAGCATCGCGTACGATAACATAGTTGAGTTTCGCGAATTGGAACCGGCGTCAGGTGCCTCACCTCTTCGCACGGCACGCACTTTTCTTAGCATTGGTGCCGCGCGATGCGCACGTTTGGTACGTAGATTCAACATCCGGTCTTGCATCGCTGCAACAGTTCATCGTCGATCGCGAATCGATTCGCGCACCGACCCGGCTCCTCGCTTGTAATTCACGGATCGTCCGATCAAGATGAATTCAGCGAGAGGACGTCCGGTCGTGGGGGACCGGATGAGACGGGGTTCACATGAACGAGTTGATTGAGCCGCTGGCCAGAACGGCCGGCATCAGTAAAGTCGTGGCTGAAATCATCGGCATCGGGCCTGACCTCCTCAGCGATATTGGATGGCGACGGCAGGGGCAGCAGCCGTCAGCCGGTGAACTTTTTGCGTTCGGCCGCGACCAAATCGAAGCCGATCAGTTGGCACGATCGCGACAGGCACACCCGGCCTGAGCCGGTTGCCCCAAGCCCGACCGCCTGGGCCAGATCATCTGAAGCACCTTCGCGCGCGCCGAGTATCATGACATATCCGATCACCGAACTCGAAGGCATGACGACCTTCTATGCCGCCAAGCTGAAAGCTTTGGGCATCCGGACCACCGACGCATTTCTCGAAGCCGCCCGGACCGTGAAAGGGCGCAAGGCGCTGGCCGCCAAGACCGGCATCAGCGAGCAGCAACTGCTCGATTGGGCAAACGCCGCCGATTACATGCGCATTCCCGGCATGGGCAAGGCCAAGGTCTGCCTCGTCCGCGCAGCCGGCGTGACCACCGTGCGCGAGCTGGCGCACCGCAATCCGGCCCGGCTGGCGCAGAACATCAAGGAAGTGAACACCCGGCGGAAGCTGGTTCGCATCCTGCCGTCGGAGAGGTCGGTCGGCCAGCTCATCGAAAAGGCGCGGCGGCTGGAGCCGAAGATCAGCTATTGATCGGCTCTGGATTGACCGCGCTTGTGCAGTGCGACACCTTGACTTGACGGTGCCAACCGCGCAAAGCGGCGCCCATGAGCGCCATTTCGCCGCACTCCGCCCCGGACCTCGCGTCGAGCCACCCGCTGCTGCGGCCGTGGCTTTCGCGTCCATTCCCGGCGGTGATGGGCATTCTCAACGTCACACCGGATTCGTTCTCGGACGGCGGCCGTTTCGATGCGCCGGAACGGGCGATCGCGCAGGCCGAGCGCATGATCGCGGCCGGCGCCGACATCATCGACATCGGCGCCGAGTCGACCCGCCCCTACAAGGGCGCGGTGCCGGTCACGGCCGAGGAGGAACTGGCGCGCCTGCGACCGATCCTGCCTGCGATCGTCGCACTCGGCGTGCCCGTGTCGATCGACAGCATGAAATCTCAAGTTGCAGGTTACGCGCTGGACCATGGTGCCGCGATCGCCAATGATGTGTGGGGCCTGCAGCGCGATCCCGCGATGGCCACGGTCGTCGCCGCGCATGGCGCGCCGGTCGTGGTGATGCACAACCGTGCTGCCGTCGATCCGGAGATCGACATCATCGAAGACATGCTGGGCTTCTTCACGCGCTCGCTGGACATCGCGGCCAAGGCCGGCATCCCCATTGGGAACATCGTGCTCGATCCCGGTATCGGCTTCGGCAAGACGCCGCAGCAGAGCATGACGGCGCTGGCCCGGCTCGATGCATTCGCATGCTTCGGGCTGCCGCTGCTGGTCGGCGCATCGCGAAAACGTTTCATCAGCACCGTGGTGGCGTCGGAGCCGCAGGAGCGGCTTGGCGGCTCGATCGCGGCGCATCTGATTGCGGCTCGGCGCGGTGCTGCAATCATCCGGGCGCATGACGTCGCCGAGACGGTTCAGGCCGTGCGCGTGGCCGCGGCAATCGAGGCACTGCGATGACCGATACGATCTTCATCAAGGGCGTTCTCATCCACGCGCGTCATGGCGTGATGGAGCATGAGAGCGAGGTCGGCCAGCGCTTCGTCATCGACCTCGAACTCTACACCGATCTGTCGGACTCCTCGCGCAGCGACCGCCTCGCCGACACCGTGTCTTATTCCGACGTGGTGGAGACGGCGACGGCGGCGTTCAAGGACACCAACTACCGCCTGCTCGAACGCGCGGCCGGCGCGGTCGCCGATGCGATCCTGTCGACCTTCGCCCGCATCCGCGCCGTCAAAGTGACCGTGCACAAGCCGCATGCGCCGATCGCCGCCATCTTCGAGGATGTCGGCGTGGTGCTGACGCGCTCCCGGCATCCGTAACCCCGATGGCGAGCGCGCTGATCGCTCTCGGCGGCAATGTCGGCGACGTCAGGGCGACGTTCCGGCGCGCCATTCCGGAGATCTGCGCGCGTGCCTCGGCTGCGCTCGTTGCGCGGTCGTCCGACTACACCACGCCGCCTTGGGGCGAGGAGCAGCAGCCGACCTTCATCAATGCCTGCATCGAGATCGCAACCGCGATGCCCCCACGGCGGCTGCTCAGCGCTCTGCACGCGGTCGAACGCATGTTCGGCCGCGATCGCACGCAAGAGACGCGTTGGGGCCCGCGGACGCTCGACCTGGATCTGATCGCCTATGACGACATCGCGGTCGACACGCCCGATCTGACGCTGCCGCACCCCCGGCTGTTCGAACGCGGCTTCGTGCTGGTGCCGTTGTCCGAGATCGTGCCGGCGCGACGGATTGCCGGGCGCCGCGTCGACGAGGCCGTGCTCGCCGTTTCGCGCGACGGAATCCGGCCGCTGCCGTCAGCCGAATAGCTGACATCTCCGGCCAAACAACCGTTTGGCTTGGCCGCCCTGACGTGGCATTTTGCGCCACAACAATCGCGATAACAGACGCCCCGGGAGACGCGTACCGACATGACGACCGAGACCGACGATCTGCGACTGGCTGCCGATTTCGCTCCGGCCGGCGAGGCGGACTGGCGCAAGCTGGTCGATGGCGTGCTGAAGGGTGCGGCCTTCGAGAAGCTGGTCGGCAAGACCTATGACGGGCTCGAAATCCAGCCGATCTATCCGCGCGCCAAGCATGCCGCGCCGGTCGCGGGCCGCGCACCATCGTCGCCATGGCAGATCATGCAGCGCATCGATCATCCCGATCCGGCCAAGGCCAATGCGCAGGCGCTGATCGACCTCGAGAACGGCGCGACCGGTTTGTCGCTGGTGTTTGCCGGCTCGAATGCCGCGCATGGCTTTGGCCTCGCCGCCAACGCCGACGCGGTGGCGCGCGCGCTCGACGGCGTGCATCTCGATGCTGCGATTGCAATCGAATTGCAGCTCGGTGACTCGCTCTCGCCCGCCTCGCTTGTCGCCGATATCGTCAAGCAGCGCGGCATCACGGCCGCGGCCTGCGACATCCGGTTCGGCCTCGATCCGATCGGGGACGCCGCTGTTCGCGGCGCAAGCACGCATGACGCATCGACGCTCGGCGGCAATTCGGGCGCGCTGGTCAGGCAGCTGCACGAGGCCGGCTTCAAAGGCCCGTTCTTCGCCGCCGACGGCCGCGTCGTGCACGTCGCCGGCGGATCGGAGGCGCAGGAGCTCGCCTTCGTGCTCGCCTCTGGTGTCGCCTATCTGCGGGCGCTCGAAGCCGAAGGCATCGCGCTCGAGACCGCGCGCGGCATGATCTATGGCCGGCTCGCCGCCGACACCGATCAGTTCCTCACGCTGGCGAAATTCCGCAGCCTGCGCCGGCTGTGGGCACGCGTCGAGGAGGCGTGCGGGCTGGCACCGAAGCCGCTCTTCATCTCGGGCGAGACGGCGTGGCGCATGCTCACCCGGCGCGATCCTTACGTGAACATGCTGCGCGCCACCATCGCCGTGTTTGCGGCCGGGCTCGGCGGCGCCAACGCCGTGACGGTGCTGCCGCATACGACCGCGCTCGGCCTGCCCGACGCGTTCGCGCGCCGCGTCGCCCGCAACACGCAACTGGTGCTGCTGGAGGAAAGCAATCTCGCCCGCGTCGCCGATCCGGCCGCCGGCGCCGGCGGCGTCGAGGCGCTGACCAGCGAGCTGTGCAGCGCCGCCTGGGCCCTGTTCCAGGAGATCGAGAAGGCCGGCGGCGTGGGCGCGGCTCTGCAGACCGGGCTGATCCAGTCCAAGGTCGCCGCGGTCAAGGCGGTGCGGGATGCCAACATCGCGAGGCGCCGCGACGTGCTGACCGGCGCCAGCGAGTTTCCAAATCTCAACGAGGCCGCGGTCGCGGTCGAAGCGCTCGCACCGGTGGCGCCGCAACCGATCGACAAGGCTTCGCTCACCTTCGCCGCGCTCGCGCCGATCCGTCTCGCGGACGGTTTCGAGAAGCTGCGTGATCGCTCGGACGCGCTGTTGGAGCGCCAGGGACAGCGCCCCTCGGTGTTCCTCGCCAATCTCGGCACCGCCGCCGACTTCACCGCGCGCGCCACCTTCGCCCGCAGCTTCTTCGAGGCCGGCGGTATCGCCGCGATCGACGGCCAGGGCGGCGCCGATCCGGCCGCGCTCGCAGATGCCTACCGCGCCTCCGGCGCCGCGATCGCCTGCCTTTGCTCGTCCGACAAGGTCTATGCCGACGCCGCGGTTCCCGCTGCCAAGGCCCTTCAGGCCGCCGGCGCGCGACATATCTATCTGGCAGGCCGCGGCGGCGAACAGGAAGCTGCGCTGCGCGAGGCCGGCATCGGCAGCTTCGTCTTTGCCGGCGGCGACGCATTGAAGACGCTCGCGGACGCCTACGCGCATCTGGAGTCAGCATGACCGACGAAAGCAAACCCGTCCTCACCGGCGGCTGCCAATGCGGCGCGATCCGCTACGCGCTGATGTCGGCGCCGAGCAAGGTCAGCATCTGCCATTGTCGGATGTGCCAGAAGGCTTCGGGCGCGCCGTTCGCGTCGTTCGCTGAAATCAACAATGAGAGCTTCGCCTGGACCCGCGGTCAGCCGGCCGCGTTCCATTCCTCCTCGATCGCGATGCGCGACTTCTGCAGCCAATGCGGCACGCCCCTGAGCTTTCGCCGTATCGACGGACCGCGCATCGAGATCATGACCGGGACCTTCGACCGGCCGGACCGGGTGGTGCCGACGCGGCAATATGGCTCGGAGTCGCGGCTCGGCTGGGTGGTCGCGATCGCCAACCTGCCGAGCCAGACCACGCAGCAGAACTACGGACCGGAGAAGATGGCTGGTGTCGTCAGCCATCAGCATCCGGATCATGATTAAGCGATGAGGACACGAGGCCATGAGCCGCATTCCTGATTTCAGCGCCATCGCATTCGAACCCATCGCAGCCCCCGCGCCCGCGGGGGCCGCCGAGCCGTGGCTGACGCCGGAAGGCATTCCGGTGAAACCGGCCTATGGCGAGGCCGATCTCGCCGGCATCGACTTCCTCGACACCTGGCCCGGCATTGCGCCCTATCTGCGCGGTCCCTACCCCACGATGTATGTCAACCAACCCTGGACCGTCCGGCAATATGCCGGCTTCTCCACGGCGGAGGATTCCAACGCCTTCTACCGGCGCAACCTCGCCGCCGGCCAGAAGGGCCTGTCGGTCGCGTTCGATCTCGCCACCCATCGCGGCTATGATTCCGATCATCCGCGCGTCGGCGGCGACGTCGGCATGGCCGGCGTCGCGATCGACTCGATCTACGACATGCGCACCTTGTTCGCCGGCATTCCGCTCGACCAGATGAGCGTGTCGATGACCATGAACGGCGCGGTGCTGCCGATCCTCGCGCTGTTCGTCGTCGCCGCCGAAGAACAAGGCGTGCCGCCGGAGAAGCTGTCGGGCACCATTCAGAACGACATTCTGAAAGAGTTCATGGTGCGCAACACCTACATCTATCCGCCCTCGCCCTCGATGCGGATCATCTCCGATATCTTCGCCTTCACCTCGCAGCGGATGCCGAAGTTCAACTCGATCTCGATCTCCGGCTATCACATGCAGGAGGCCGGCGCGACGCAGGACCTCGAGCTCGCCTACACGCTCGCCGACGGCGTCGAATATCTGCGCGCCGGCATCGCGGCCGGGCTCGACGTCGACCGCTTCGCGCCGCGGCTGTCGTTCTTCTGGGCGATCGGCATGAACTTCTTCATGGAGGTCGCCAAGCTCCGCGCCGCGCGGCTTCTGTGGGCCAAGCTCCTGAAGCCGTTCAATCCGAAGGACACGCGCTCGCTGTCGCTGCGCACGCACAGCCAGACCTCGGGCTGGTCGCTGACCGCGCAGGACGTCTACAACAACGTGGTGCGCACCGCGGTCGAAGCGATGGCCGCCACGCAAGGCCACACACAGTCGCTGCACACCAACGCGCTCGACGAGGCGCTGGCGCTGCCCACCGACTTCTCCGCGCGCATCGCCCGCAACACGCAATTGTTCCTGCAGCAGGAGAGCGGCACCACCCGGATCATCGATCCCTGGGGCGGCTCGTACTATGTCGAGCGCCTCACCCGCGATCTCGCCGCGAAGGCCTGGGGCCACATCCAGGAGATCGAGGAGCTCGGCGGCATGGCCAAGGCGATCGAGGCCGGCGTGCCGAAGCTGCGCATCGAGGAGGCCTCGGCCAAGACCCAGGCGCGGATCGACACCGGCCGCCAGTCCGTCATCGGCGTCAACAAGTACAAGCCGACCGACGAGCCGCCGCTCGACGTTCTCAAGGTCGACAATTCCACCGTGCGCCGGCTGCAGATCGACAAGCTGTCGCGGCTGAAGTCCGAGCGCAAGCAGGCCGAGGTCGACGCGGCGCTGGCGGCGCTGACGCGCTCGGCCGGCGACGGCAACGGCAACCTGCTGGCGCTCGCGATCGACGCCGCGCGCGCCAAGGCCACCGTCGGCGAGATCTCCGACGCGCTGGAAAAGGTGTTCGGCCGCCACCGCGCCGAGATCAAGTCCATCACCGGCGTCTACAAGCGGGAGATCGCCGCCATGTCCGGCAAAGCCGAGAAGCTGCAGGCGCTGATCGAGGCGTTCGAGGAGGCGGAAGGCCGCCGGCCGCGCATCCTCGTCGCCAAGATCGGCCAGGACGGCCACGACCGCGGCCAGAAGGTGATCGCGTCCGCTTTCGCCGACATCGGCTTCGACGTCGACATCGGGCCGCTGTTCGCTACCGCCGACGAGGCGGCGCGGCAGGCCGTCGAGAACGACGTCCACATTCTCGGCGTGTCGTCGCTCGCCGCCGCGCATCTCACCGCGGTGCCGGAGCTCAAGGCCGCGCTCAAGAAGCAGGGCCGCGAGGACATCATGATCATCGTCGGCGGCGTGGTGCCGCCGCAGGATTACGACGCGCTGTACAAGTCCGGCGCGGAAGCGATCTTCCCGCCGGGCACCGTGATCGCCGACGCCGCCGAGGAACTGATCCACAAACTCAACGCGCGGCTCGGCCACAGCCAGGCAGCGGAATAGTTTTTCGAATCCGCGAGCGCAGCTCTCCGGCGTACGATCGTCAGATCGTGCGCCGCTACGTTTTTGCAGATGAACCTCAGCATTCCCTGGCGATACGCATCTTCACCCATCGGATATTGATAGCCATGACCCGTTCGACACTTTGCGTTGCTGCAATCCTTGGCCTGTTTTCGTTCGCACCCGCCCTTGCCGCCGATCCCAAGCCGGACGCCAGCATCAACACGAAGGCGGTCGAGGCCAACGTGACGCTCGATGCCCGGATCAAGGCTGATGCGCCGCTCGCGGCCTATTGCCTGGCCGACGGCAAGAAATGGATCGACAAGAACGCCGCCGACGCCGCCAAGGAGCGCAAGGAAGATCCGGAAACGTTCCGCGACGGCAAGTGGTCGTTCGAGCGCAAATATTCCGTGCGCTCGGTGGTCGCCGACCGCTACGTCAGCATCCTCCGAGACGACTACATGGACACGCGCGCCGCGCATCCCAACAGCGACGTCAACACCATCCTCTGGGACAAGGCCGCGGCCAAGCCGATCAGCATCCGCCCGTTCTTCACCGAGACCGCCGACAATGGGCCTGCGATGAAGGCGATGCTGAATGCGGTGGTCAGCTCGCTGAAGGCCGAGAAAAAGAAGCGCGACGCGACGGAGACCGCGACCGCCGAATGGTTCAAGGGGCTGGAGCCGAAGCTGCTCAAGATCGGCGCCGTGACGCTCGCTCCCTCCACGGAGGCCGGGAAGAGCTCCGGCCTGACCTTCCACTACCCGCCTTACGCGGTCGGCCCCTACGCCGAAGGCCAGTACGTCGCCTTCGTGCCGTGGGAGACGCTGAAGCCGTATCTGTCACCGGAGGGCCAGGCGATCTTCGGCGGCGCCAGGCCGAAGGGGGATGCGGAAGACCAGTGAAGCCAACCGGCGGCCGTGCAGCCGATGGCTGGATATGCTAGACTGTTCTCATGAACGACGTCGCTGACATTCGCCTCATGACGATCATCGGCCGGCTGCAGGCCCTTGCGCCGGCCCTGCGAAAGGCCGGCATCACGCGACTGTCGCTGTTCGGTTCGCGTGCGCGCGGCGACTCCCGTCCTGACAGCGACCTCGACGTTCTCGTGGAAACCACGCCCCCCGGACTCCCTCCCGCGTTCGATCACTTCAAGGCGCAGCACCTTATCGAGGACGACATCGGACTGCGCGTCCAGATCACGCAACGGGCGCTGTTGAAGCGGCGGATCGCCGATCGAATTGCCGATGACCTGATCGAGGTGTTTTGAGGTGCCTCCGACCGTCGAAGACCGGCTACGGGACATTGCCGAAGCCATTGCGGAAATCGAACAGCTTGTCGCCGGCGCCGATCTCGCGGCCTTCAGCTCTGACCGCCTGTTGCGCCTGGCAACCGAGCGCCTGCTCGAGATCATTTGCGAGGCCTCCCGTAGCATTCCAGACAGCATCAAGAGCGAGAGTCCGACCATCCACTGGCGGAAAATGATCGACTTCGGAAACCTGCTGCGGCATGCCTATCATACCACCGACGTCGCCGTCGTCTGGGATGTCATAGCCAGTGAACTGCCGGCTTTGAAAACGTTCGTCAGCGGCAAGCTCACCGACTTGAAGTAGAATGATCTCGCGGGGCACCGACACCACCTCATTGGCCGATGCGCTCCGCGCCGGCAGCCGCGCCGCGCTGGCGCGCGCGATCACGCTGGTCGAGAGCCGCCGTGCCGACCACCAGGCCGCCGCGCGCGAGCTGGTGCAGGCGCTGCTGCCGCAGACGGGGCACGCGATCCGCGTCGGCATCACCGGCTCGCCCGGCGTCGGCAAGTCGACCACGATCGATGCGCTCGGCATGTACCTGATCGGACAGGGCCACAAGGTCGCGGTGCTCGCGGTCGACCCGTCCTCGGCGCGCACCGGCGGTTCGATCCTCGGCGACAAGACGCGGATGGCGCGATTGTCCCATCACGAGCACGCCTTCATCCGCCCCTCGCCCTCGTCGGGCACGCTCGGCGGCGTCGCCGCCAAGACGCGCGAGGCGATGCTGCTGTGCGAGGCTGCGGGCTTCGACGTGATCCTGGTCGAGACCGTCGGCATCGGCCAGTCCGAGACCGCGGTCTGCGACATGACCGACTTTTTCCTTGCGCTGATGCTGCCCGGCGGCGGCGACGAGCTGCAGGGCATCAAGAAAGGCCTGGTCGAACTCGCCGACATGATCGCGATCAACAAGGCCGATGGCGACAACATCAAGCGCGCCAACATCACCGCCGCCGACTATCGCGGCGCGCTGCATCTGCTCAGCCCGCGCTCCGAGCACTGGCATCCGCCGGTCGTCACCTACTCCGCGATATCAGGCACGGGCATCGCCGAGCTGTGGCAGAAGGTGATCGATCATCGCAAGGCGATGGTCGCGTCCGGCGAGTTCGCCGCGCGCCGCCGCGACCAGCAGGTGAAATGGATGTGGACCATGCTGGAGCAGCGCCTGATGGCCCGGCTGCGCACCGACCCCTCCATTCGTACGAAAGTGAAGAAGCTGGAGACCGACGTTGCCGAGGGCCGCGTCGCGCCGGCGCTGGCCGCCGAGCAGCTTGCGGAGATGCTGAATTGACCGAGCGGCTGCGCCTCCTGATCACCGGATTCGGCCCGTTTCCCGGCGCGCCGTCCAACCCGACCATGCCGCTGGTGAAACGGCTCGCGGCGCTGCGGCGCCCGGCGCTGGCTGATGTCGACATCTCCAGCCACATCTTTCACGTGACCTACGATACCGTCGATCGCGAGCTGCCCGCATTGATCGCCGAGCGGCGCCCGCATGCGCTGTTGATGTTCGGCCTCGCGGGACGAACATCCTATCTGCGGATCGAGACCCGTGCCCGCAACGCGGTCACCACCACCTTTCCCGATGCCGACCGCCACGTCGCGCGCAAGGGCCTGATCGTCCCGGGCGCGCATCCGATGCTATTCGGCCCGCACATGGCGCGACTGCTGCGCGCGGCACGCGCTACCGGCATCGATGCGCGGGCTTCGCGCGATGCCGGCAGCTATCTTTGCAACTATCTGAGCTGGCGCGCGATCGAGGCGACCAGGGCCGCCGACGGCCCGCGGCTCGCCGCCTTCATCCACATCCCGCCGCTGCCGCGCTCCGGCACGGTACTGCCACAAGGCAGCCCCCGCATCACGCTGGACGCGCTGGTCGATGCCGGCGAAGCCATGCTGATGGAGCTGGTGAAGCTGGCGCGGCATCGAGGCCGAGCGTAAAGATTTAACCCTACCCGCAACAAACAGCCGCTGCAACCGTCCGACCAAGCCGGCCGTGAGCGCTTTTGCGTTATCTCGGCAAGCGAGAACTGACCAACGCGAGCCTGACATCATGGACGTCAACCGCCGCAACCTGCTCGGGACTTCAGCGGCCGCCGCTGCCGCCGTGCTGGCGCTGCCGAGTGAACCGGCGCAGGCTGTCCCGCTGATCTCCACGCTCGGCCGCGACGCCACCCAATTTGGCGTCAAGCCCAACAGCCCGGATGACCAGACCCGTGCCCTGCAGCGCGCGATCGACGAGGCGGCGCGGGCGCAGGCGCCGCTGGCGCTGCCGCCGGGCACCTACCGGACCTCGATGCTCAGGCTCGCCAAAGGCAGCCAGTTGGTCGGCGTCCGCGGCGCCACGAAGCTCGTGTTCACCGGCGGCGGCCCGTCGCTGCTCTCGGCAGAAGGCGCCGATGGCCTCGGTATCAGCGGCATCGCGCTCGACGGCGGCGGCATCGCCCTGCCCCAGCGGCGCGGCCTGCTTCACGTTGCAGCCGGCAACGATGTCAGGGTCCAGGACTGCGAGGTCACGCGCTCCGGCGGCAGCGGCATCTGGCTCGAGCAGATCTCCGGCGATGTCAGCGGCAACGTCCTGACCGACGTCGCCGTCACCGCGATCGTGTCGTTCGATGCCCTCGGCCTGATCGTGTCGCGCAACACCATCAAGGGCACGCGCGACAACGGCATCGAGATCCTGCGCACCGCGATCGGCGACGACGGCACCATGGTGCTCGACAACTTCATCGCGGACATCAAGGCCGGCCCCGGCGGCTCGGGCCAGTACGGCAATGCCATCAACGCCTTTCGCGCCGGCAACGTCATCATCAGTGGCAACCGCATCAGGAATTGCGACTACTCGGCGGTGCGCGGCAACTCGGCCTCCAACATCCAGATCGTCGGCAACAGCGTCAGCGACGTGCGCGAGGTCGCGCTCTATTCCGAGTTCGCGTTCGAAGGTGCCGTGATTTCGGGCAATACGGTGGACGGCGCCGCCTTCGGCGTCTCCGTCTGCAACTTCAACGAAGGCGGCCGCATCGCGGTGGTCCAGGGCAACATCATCCGCAACCTCATCCCGAAGCGGCCGATCGGCACAGCACCCGACGACGATGCCGGCATCGGCATCTATGTCGAGGCGGACTCCGCGGTGACCGGCAACGTGGTCGAGAACGCCCCGTCCTACGGCATCGTCGCCGGCTGGGGCCGCTATCTGCGCGACGTCGTGATCTCCGGCAACGTCATTCGCAATGCGCTGGCGGGCGTCGGCGTGTCGGTCGTCCCAGGCGCGGGCACGGCCATGGTCAGCAACAACATGATCTCCGGCACGCCGCGCGGCGCCGTGATCGGGCTCGATCACATCAAGCCGGTCACCTCGGACCTGACGCAGGACGGCGCGCAGCGCTTTGCGCAGCTGACCGTCAACGGCAACGCCGTCACACGATGAGAAACTAGTACGCGACCGCCAGCGCCGGATAGCGGCGCTCGATGGCGTCGAGATCGACAACGGGCTCGTCATACTCCGCATCGGATTCGATGCCGATGCTCAAGGCCTGCTCTAGCGCCGACATGTCGATGCGCGGCGCCGCGAGGGTCAGTTCCGCGGCGAGGTCGTCTGCGGCGACATGGTCCGGTTCGATAACCTCATGGGGCTCCAGATCCTCTGTGCCGAGTTCGACCTCGGACTCGACGATGATCTCGGACGCCGCGAGGATGGTTTCGAGCGAGCGCGGCAGAGCGATCGGCCGGTGCTCGTGCGGATGGACGTGGCGCGCGATCGGCTCCGGCTCGGCGAGGCGCACGGGAGCCGGTGGCGCGGCCAACACCGGGGCCGGCCTCTGACTCGGCACGATGCTCACCCTCTCGGGTTCGGCGCGGGACAGGGCCTGCCAGGTCTGCACCGCAGCCTTGGCGTGCCGGAGATCGTCGAGAAACGACTGCTCGGTGTAGTAGCGGCGCCAGCGGCCGCTATCGAACAGCTCGGTGAGATGGTCGAGGCGTCGTTCGGCAAGCGCGCACCAGCGCGCAGCCAGTTCGCGGCTGCAAGCCACGTCCGGTCGATGTGTCATAGGGGAGCCCGCAGAAAATGGGACGGACGCACTCGGCACGAATCAACGCAACGTGACGTGAATATTTTGTGGAAAAGGTTAACAAAGTCTAGCTAATGCCATGTTGTTTGGTGGCCAAACCGTAGTCGTGCGGAAATTTTGTCCGTGTTTTTTCGGGCATTGGCCAGGCGCGGCAACACGAACGCGACCAACGGCATCCCTAGATAACCCAAAGATGTTCCCCTCGGGGGGCGAGACACTGCCGGATGTCGACGTTGCCGGGCTTCGACCTCGCCCAAAATGAAAGACCCGTCCGGGGGGACAACCGGACGGGTCGAGCCATATGGGCGCTTGGGGTGGATGGGCGCTCGCGCCGTATATAGCCTTGGGGAGGGGATCACCGCTCCCACATGCTTTCTGTCGTGACCGCCCCGCTGCACGTTCAAAGCGAGCGGGAGAATTTCGGAACGTTCACGAAAACGTTGGCGTCATTGCTGCGCGGGCCGGAGCGCGGCGCCGGCTGGAGATGCCTCTGTCACCGCGGCCGATGCCGGGCGCAGCTCGCGAGCCGCCGCGGGCTCCGTTTGCAGCCCCGCGGAAGGCACAGCAGCAGCAGGCGCATCCTGCGGCGAGACCACGGCCTGGACCGCCGCGAGGGCATCCGCCTCCCCTGCTCCGAACAGATCGTCACGTCCGGGCGTGCCGAGATCGCGCGCTGTGCGCGTCAGCACGGTCCGCACCGTCTCGGGCTTCAGCGCCGGATTGCGCTCCAGCACCAGCGCCGCAAGCCCGCTGACATAGGCCGCGGAAAACGAGGTGCCGGAGATGATCTGATATTTTCCGTCGGGCGCCGGCAGGAATATCCCGGCGCCGGGCGCGGCCAGCGCGATGTAGTTGCCGCGGTTCGACGCCGGCAGCAGCTGGTCCCTGTCGTCGGTGGCGCTGACGGCGATGACGTTTGGATTGCCCGCGGGATAGAGCGGCGGCGACTTGGCGCCGGCATTGCCGGCGGCCGCGACCATCACGACGCCCTTGGCAGCGACGGCCGCGATCGCGCGCTCGATCACCGCATCCTTCGGGCCGGCGAAGCTCATGTTGACGATCTGGGCGCCGTGCAGGGCCGCGTAGTCCAGCGCCTTCAGGATTACATAGGAGCTGCTCTCCGGCCCGCCGCCCTTCTTGCCGACGCCGAACGCACGGATGGCGATGATCCGCGCATAGGGCGCGCTGCCCATCAACCGCTTGTGCGATACGATCACGCCGGCGATGCCGGTGCCATGCACATCCGGCCCCTCGTCGCCGCCGAGCGCGTCGAACACGTCGAACGACGCGTCGGCGAATTCCGGGTGCCTGAGATCGACCCCAGAATCGATCACTGCGATGGTGACATTGGAGCCCTGGGCCAGCCTGTGCGCTTCCGGCAGCCGCAGCTTCGCCAGCGCGTATTGCGCCGGATCACCCTCGACGGGTGCTGCGCTCTGCTGCTGCAGCGTATAGCGATAGTTCGGCTGCACCGAACGCACCCTGGCATCTGCCGCGAGCGCACGGCTGACCGCCTGCACCGAGCGGCGATCGGTGATCCTGAACAGACCGATGGTGGCGCCGATCAGCGGAAAGCGCTGCGAGCTGATGCGCTGCAGGCCATGGCGACGCGCCAGCGCATCGGCCTGGTCGGTCGAGAGAGAGTCATCGATTTCGGCGACGATCTCGTTGGCGATGGTCCGTAGATCGACCGCGGCCGCAACCTTCGGCTCGCGCCGCTGCGTCACCCTGGCGGAGCTGCCCTTGTCCAATTTTCCCTGGGCTCGCCGACCCTGCCCATCCCCCGTCACCGACGGGTGGTCGAGACATTCGCCCGAGACGCTGCGATCCGCCGGGTTGCAGGACGCCTGCAGGTTCGGTGCAAATCGCGCATTGGGCAAGGCCGGGCGCGGCGCCATCCCGGTCGGCGGCGGCGCGCGCAGCGCGGTGCCCGGGTTGATGCTCGGCACCCGGCTCGGGATGTTGATGGTGGGCGAACGCATCATCGCCTGGGCATGGGCACTGAGGTCGCCACCTGCGAAAGCAGGCATTGTGACGACGATCAGCATCGCAACCGATCTGGCGAAGCGTAGCGGCGAACTCGACGACATGAAGCCTCCGAATGAATTTCGGACGGCGCGGGCCTATTGCGCGGCCACCGCGAGGCTGACGATCTTCTCCCGCGCCAGACGGCCGATCAGGCTGTCGGCCTCGGCCTTCGACAACGGCCGGTCGCCGAGTTGCAGCTTGAACAGGCCGCCCTTGGCGCCCTCGACGATCGAGGCCTGGTAGCTGTCGAGCAGCGCCGAGATGTCCGCCATGCGCGCCTCCGGCGCGAACCGCACCAGCGCATAGGCGGGCGCGGTCGATCCGGCGACCTGCGGTCCAAGGCCGCGGATCAGCGGCGCGGCCGGCGCGGGTGCTTCGGCCATCCGCGACCGCGTCATGCTCTCGGGCGCCCGCTCCGCCGGGGCCGGCGCAGCGGCGCTCGGCGGCGGCGCGGCCATCGGCTTGCTCGCGGGCTCGGGCGCGGCGGTCTTGTCCTGGACCGAGGCGGTCTGATAGGTCGCGGTCTGCGAGCGCATCAGCACGGCGCCGATCACGCCGGCCTGCGCCAGCACCAGCAGCGCGCCGAGGCTGACGGTCCACGCCAAGGTCCGCGGCGACAGGCTGTCGAAGAAATCCATCAGCCGCGCGCTGAAGCCGCGCGGCGCGGCAGGCTTCTGCACCGGATCCGCCTCGATCGCCGCGAACAGCTTCTGCATCGCACGCATCGACGGCGCGCCGAGGCTTTCGTTCAGCGCGATGGTCTCGGCATATTCCTTCTGGATTTCCGCATACTGCCTGGCCAGATCGGCATCGTTGGCGAGAGCCTCCTCGACCCGGCGCATGTCGCGCGCATTCAGCGTGCCGGCGGCATACCACGGCAGCAGGAGTTCGATCTCTCCGGGCTCTTGCTCCAGCATCTTGCTCAAAGCCATCATGGCCAGCCTCTCTCAATGCCGGCCGCTTTCAGGAGTTCGGCCAATTTCTTGCGCGCATAGAACAGGCGCGTCTTGACGGTGTTCTCCGGAATTCCGACGATCTCGGCCACCTCCTCCACGGACTTCTCGTGGTAGTAGACGAGATCGACGATCTCCCGGTGATCAGGCGAAAGCGCCGTCAGGCACTTGCGCAAGGCTTCGCCGGTATTCTTCTTCTGGACCGCGACCTCCGGATCGTCGGACGTATCCTCGATCGCGTTCGCGGCCTCGTCTTCCAGCTCAACGTCCTTCCGGCGCCGAAGTGCCGACAGGGCCTTGAACCGCGTGATCGCCAGGAGCCAGGTGGAGACGGCAGAACGGCCTTCGAACTTGCCGGCCTGACGCCACACGTCGAGAAAGACCTCGCTGATGAGGTCTTCCGCGACCTGCTCGTCCCGCACGAGCCGGAGCCCGAAACGGTACACCCTGACATGGTGCCGTCCGTACAGCACCTGCATGGCGAGCCGGTCGCCTTGAGCGATCCGGGCAATCAGGGTTTCATCTGACGCCGCTGCTGTCACGCTCAATGGCCGTCTCGCAAGATTGGTCTGGAGGATTGACGTCGCGGTTCGAACACAACCGCAAAAATCTTCAAAATACCGGAAAGATACGTCCCGAAATGTGAGTTGGCGCACAGACTTGCAGATTTCGCTGCAGCGCCCAGGTCGATCGCGACCAGCGGGTTCCCGCCTACCATGTTCCGCCCGTTCCCGCCAACTACCCGCCCTGAAAGCCGTAGATTCCCGGTCGCAGCACCACGGCGGCGGCCTCTTCGTCCATGCCCATAGATACCAAAGTTAAATGCTTTCCCACGTAGATATTAAGCCAACGACGAAGAATCGCGAGCACATGGGCACGACGGCACCGCCTTTTCCCAGTCCTGATATCGCTGAGGCCGGGGACGCGCAGCCGTCTCCGTCCAGCGACCTGCGCGCGCGTCGAGCCGGACGGCGCCGGCAGATGCTGGCGCTGGTCGCCGGATGCTACCTGATCGATGCCGTCATCCTGCTGATCTACGCCCAGGCGGGAACCGTCCCGGTCACGATCGCGCCAGCCTACGCAGCGATCGGCATTCTCACCGTCGCGCTGTGGACCGTCCTGTCGGAGAGCGGTTTCAACGACCGTTTCCGCGACCACTACCTCGTGGTGCCGCAATCGCTCGCCAGCATGATGCTCACGGTCGCGTTCTGCTACATCGCGCCCGAAGTCAGCATCCTGTTCCTATGCACGCTGTACATCGTCGTCGCCTTTGCCTCGCTGCGGGCGACGCCGCGCCAGAGCGCGATCTGCTGGACGTTCCTCGCGATCGGCCTGGCGGGATTGTTCCTGCTCACCGACAAGCCGCTCGGCATGCCGCACGGCAGCGGCCTCGAGCGGCTCGCGACGCTGCTGGTCTTCCTGCTCACCATCGCCTGCTGCATGTTCCTCGGCATCTTCTCCAGCGCCCTGCGCGAGACGCTGTACCAGCGCGGACAGAAGCTCAAGGAAGCCTACCGCCGCATCGAGGAGCTGGCCGAGCTCGACGAGCTCACCGGCGCGCTGAACCGGCACTCGATCATGCATGTGCTGGACGAGGAGATCGCTCAGGCGCAGCAGGGCGGCCAGCCTTGCTCGGTGGTGCTGATCGATCTCGACTGGTTCAAGCGCATCAACGACACGCATGGCCATCCGACCGGCGACGATGTGCTGCGCACCTTCGCCATCACCATCTTCGCCAACATTCGCGGCAGCGACCGCTTCGGCCGCTACGGCGGCGAGGAATTCCTGCTGGTGCTGCCGGGCGCGCCGGCCGACGCCGCGACGCGGCTCACCGAACGATTGCGCCAGATCATCGCCGGCCTCGACTGGAGCGCGTTTTCGACCGGCCTGCAGGTCACGTTCTCGGCCGGCGTGGCCACCCCGCGCGGCGACGAGACCGCCGATTCGCTGCTCGCCCGGGCCGATCGCGCGCTCTACGACTCGAAGGCGCAGGGCCGCAATCGCGTCACCAGCGCCTGCGCCATCCCGGCATGACCCCGAAACCCGCCCCGAACGAAAGCCTGCTCGACGAGCTCGAGGACACGCTCGCGCACGGCACCGTCGCCCGGCGGGTCGAGACCCTGCGCAAGGTAACGGACCTGTTCGTCGACGGCGCGAGGGACTTCGCCGATGATCAGGTCGCGCTGTTCGACGACGTGTTCGAATGCCTGGTCGAGCACATCGAGATCTCGGCCCGCGCCCTGCTCGCGCGGCGGCTGGCGCCGCTGGCGTCGGCGCCGCCGCGGACGCTGCACCGGCTGGCCGATGACGACGCCATCGATGTCGCAGGTCCCGTGCTGTCGAAGTCCGACCGGCTCGATGAGGCCGCGCTGATCCGCACAGCCGAGACCAAGAGCCAGGCGCATCTGCTCGCGATCTCGCTCCGGCGCGTGCTCAGCCGCGCCGTCACCGACATCCTGCTCAGGCGCGGCAACGACGAGGTCGTTCACAGCACCGTCAGCAATCCCGGCGCCGACGTCTCGGAGGCCAGCCTCGACACGCTGGTCGATCGCGCCGCGCTGGACGAAAACCTCGCCGCCTGCCTCGCCATGCGGCCCAATCTGCCGCGCCACCTCTATCTGAAGCTGGTCGCCAAGGCGTCGGCCACGGTCCGCACGCGGCTCGAGGCGGCAAATCCGAAGCTCGCGCAGGAGGTCCCCTCGGCAGTGCGCATGGCGGGCCGGCGGGCGCGATCGAGCGCGGTGGCGCTGACCAGCCAGACCGAGATCGCGCACGCGCTGGTGCGCTCGCTGCATGCCGAGGGCCGGCTCGACGACCGTCTCGTCGTGCAGTTCACCGAGCAGCGCAAGTTCGACGAGGCCAATGCGGCGCTTGCGGCCATGGCCAACGTGCCGGTCGCGGTCGCCGAGAGCATCATGATCGAAAGCCGCGCCGAGGGCGTCATGATCCTCGCCAAGGTCGCAGGCCTGTCATGGCCGACGGTGAAGTCGATCATCCTGATGCGCGATGAGCTCGCCACCACCGCGACCGCCGATCTCGACGCCTGCAAGGCCACCTATGAACGGCTCCGGCGGTCCACCGCGCAGCAGGTGCTGCGCTTCCATCGCGTGCAGGACGCCGCGACGCCGGTGCAGGCGTAGCGCGCTCAATAGCGCAGCACCCTCGCGCCGATGAGCGCGCCGAGCCCGGCCACGATCAGCGCCGCCACCGTGTACCAGGTGGCCACGAACAGCGGCGAATCGTCGGTGCAATGCGCGGCATAGAGCGTCGCCGCCATGCCCGCCGAGACCAGCCCGGCGATCGCGCCGGTCATCGCCGGACGCGACGGCGCGCCATGGCGCAGGCCGAACAGCGCCGCGCCCAGCAGCGGCAGCGACAGCACGGGGATGGCGCTCATGCACACCATCGAATTGTGGCCGACCAGCCGCGCCATCATCGGCGTGCGCTGCGGCAGCATCATCTCCGCCGCCATGCCGCCGACGAGGACCACGATCGGCGCGATCAGGAGCCAGCTCCAGCCCTGCAGCGAGGCCTCGGGGCGCGACAGATGCAGGCTGATGATCAGCGCCGGGATCGCCAGCGCCGTGGTGACGACGAACTTCAGGTCGAAGAACGGATTGCGCACCGCGAGCCAGATGTCCGGCCGCACGCCGAGGCCGATGAGCAGCATCGCGGTCGAGACCGGCGTTGCCGCCATCAGGGCCAGCGCCAGCACGATGCCGACCGGCTGCGCGCGCTGCGCATTGTCGGCCGCGAGGGTGCGGATGAGCTGATCGGTGTCCATGGTCAGGTATCCCGTAGCTTGGCCGTGAGGCTTGCGAGTGCCCGGTGCAGCGCCACCCGCACCGCGCCCTCGCTCATCGAAAACTTTTCCGCGGTCTGCTTGATCGAGGCGGCCTCGACCGCGATCGACTGCAGCACGTCGCGCTGGCGCTGCGGCAACGTCTTCAGCTGCGCCTCGACCTCGCCGGCCGAGACGGTGGGTGCCGGAGGCTCGTCGGCCAGCGTCTCCGAGAAATCGTCGATGTCGACGAACACCCGGCGGCCGCGCCGGCGCAGCATGTCGATCAGCTTGTTGCGCGCGATCGCGAACAGCCAGGGCGCGAACGGCGCATCGACGTCCCAGGTGTGCCGCTTGAGATGAACCGCCAACAGAATTTCCTGCACGATGTCCTCGGCCTGGTCGGGGGGCTGGCCGGCGCGCGCCAGCCCGCGCCGTGATGCTGCGCGCAACACCGGCGTGACCGCCCTCAGCAGGCGATGATAGGCCTCGTCGTCACCGGCGACGGCCTGGCGCATCCAGCCCGTCCACTCGTCGTCACGCTCCCGCAATTCCGCTCCACCCCCAGCAATTCGCCCGAATCGTCAGCTTGTTACTCTCGCGGCATCATGATCACTAATTCGTGATGCGGACATTGGCCTCGGAACCATCCGAGTTACGCCACACCGAGAGCACGCCACCGGGCAAGTCTTGGAACAGTTTCCTTGGAACCGCTCCATAGCACCGAATCGAACGGCGCATGATCAGGTTTAATGGGCCGCGCCGCAAAGTGCGGCGCCGCCCAGCTTTTGCCGTGAGCGGCAGGAAGATACCCATTTTCTGCCCCGTTCTCGACATCTGTCGGGGTCTCACTCCGGCTTGGGCTGGCGGGATGGGGAGAAGCCGACGATGACGATCCAAGCCAGTGGACGTTCAGCATTGATCATTGCCGCCGCGTTCGTTCTGGGCCTCGTTGGCACTGGATTGGCGCGCGCGGCCGAACAGCAGAGCTACAGTCCGTTCCTGCCGGTGGGGGCCGAGAGCGCCCCGGCAGCGAAGCAGGACGGATTCCCGGCGCCGATGCCGGCCGAGGCCCAGGCTCAGGCCGCGCCTGCGGCGGAATCGGCCGACGCCGCGCCGAGCGATGCGCCGGCGGCCTCGGACGTCACCGTGAACATGGTCACGGTCAGCAATGACGACAGCTCGGGCTGGGACAAGGCCTCGATCATCGGCAAGATCTTCATCGCCTGCGGCACCCTGCTCACCCTGGGCTCGGCGGCGCGGATGTTCATGATCTGAGGCGCCGCGCGGCGCCCCACCTACTTGATGCGTAACGATCCAGCGGGCACATTGCCCGCTGTTTTGATTTGCGGGGTGGGATCATGAGCGTTTACGAGCACATCATCGTCGAAGGCAAAGGCGCGGTCGGAATCATCACCCTGAACCGGCCGAAGATGCTCAACGCGCTGTCGTTCGGCGTCTTCCGCGAGATCGCCGCAGCCGTCGACGATCTCGAGGCCGACGATGCCATCGGCTGCATCGTGATCACCGGCAGCGAGAAGGCGTTCGCCGCCGGCGCCGACATCAAGGAGATGCAGCCCAAGAGCTTCATCGACATGTTCTCGAGCGACTTCACCGCGATCGGCGGCGACCGCGTCGCGCGCTGCCGCAAGCCGACGATCGCTGCGGTTTCGGGCTATGCGCTCGGCGGCGGCTGCGAGCTCGCGATGATGTGCGACTTCATCATCGCCGCCGACACCGCCAAATTCGGCCAGCCCGAGATCACGCTCGGCACCATCCCGGGCATTGGCGGCACCCAGCGCCTGACGCGCGCGATCGGCAAGGCCAAGGCGATGGACCTCTGCCTCACCGGCCGCATGATGGATGCGGCCGAGGCCGAACGCTCCGGCCTCGTCAGCCGCATCGTGCCGGCCGACAAATTGATGGACGAGGTGATGGCCGCGGCGGAGAAGATCGCATCGATGTCGCGCCCGGCAGCGGCGATGGCCAAGGAGGCCGTCAACCGCGCCTTCGAGACCCCGCTGTCCGAAGGCATGAATGTCGAGCGCAACCTGTTCCACGCCACCTTCGCGCTGGAAGACCGCGCCGAGGGCATGGCCGCGTTCATCGAGAAGCGCAAGCCGGTGAATAAGAACCGGTGAGATGGCTGCGGGTCACTCGCAGCTGAACGAATCGCTCGGCCTCTCGCGTCGGCGGGTGCACCTCACCCGCTTACCAAGCGCGTATTTGCGCGGCCATGTCGCAGCACTGCGACAAACGGTCTGTGGCGAGCACGCCACAACAAATCATGGAAAAGCCCGCCGGATTCCACATCCGCGGTTTGTGTGTGGCCGCCATCCGCCCTAAACAGGTAAACAACTGGTTAAGACAGTGAGACGCGGCGGAGTCGGATGGTGGGTCGAGCCAAACAATTTGGCGTCGGCAAGGTGCATGCGCGGCGGATCGGCCTGATCCTGGCCGCCAGCCTTGCCGTCATCTGCTCGCCCGCGCGCGCCGAGGATCTCGCGGCCGCGCTCGTGAAAGCCTATCAGACCAATCCGGCGCTGAACGCCGAGCGCGCGCGCCAGCGCGCCACCGACGAGAACGTGCCGCAGGCGCTCGCCGGCTATCGCCCGCAACTGATCGCAAGCCTCGGCGCCGGCCTACAGGCGGTGCGCAATCTGCTGCCCAACAACACGATCCAGACCGCAACGTTGAAGCCCTGGACCATCGGCGTCACCGTGACGCAGACGCTGTTCAACGGCTTCCGGACCGCCAACAGCGTCCGCATGGCCGAGTTGCAGGTGCAGTCGGGCCGCGAGGCGCTACGCAATGTCGGCCAGGGCGTGCTGCTCGACGCCGTCACCGCCTACACCAACGTGCTCGCCAACCAGTCGCTGGTCGAGGCGCAGCGCTCCAACGTCGCCTTCCTGCGCGAGACGCTCTCCGTCACGCAGCGCCGCCTCAATGCCGGCGACGTCACGCCGACCGACGCCTCGCAGGCCGAGGCGCGGCTGGCGCGCGGCCAGTCCGACCTCAACGCCGCCGAGGTCAACCTCGCCATCAGCCAGGCGACCTATGCCCAGGTCATCGGCATGGCGCCGGGCCAGCTGCGCGCGGCCGACCCGATCGATCGCCTGCTGCCGCGCAGCCGCGAGGACGCGATTGCGCTTGGCAACAAGGAAAATCCAGCGGTGGCTGCGGCGAGCTTCGACGTCGACGTGGCCTCGACCTCGATCAAGGTCGCCGAGGGCGCGCTGCTGCCGACCGTGACCCTGCAAGGCAATGTCAGCCGCAGCCGCGATTCGGATCAGACGCTCGGCACCTTCGGCACCGACCAGGCCTCGATCGTCGGCAGCGTCACCGCGCCGATCTATGACGGCGGCACCGCCGCGTCGCAGACCCGCCAGAGCAAGGAGCTCGCGGCGCAGAGCCGCCTCGTGCTCGACCAGGTCCGCAACCAGGCCCGCACCGCGGCGGTCAGCGCCTGGGTCGCCAATGAAGGCGCCAAGGTCGCCGTCAGCGCCTCCGAGGCCGAGGTGAAGGCCGCCACCGTCGCGCTGCAGGGCGTCTCGCGCGAGGCCCAGGGCGGCCAGCGCACCACCGTCGACGTGCTCAACTCGCAGGCCGATCTGATCCAGGCCAAGGCGCGGCTGATCGGCGCGCAGCGCGACCGCGTCATCGCCTCCTACACGCTGCTCAGCGCGGTCGGCCGGCTCGACGTCAAGAATCTCAATCTGAATACGCCGGACTATCTGCCCGAGGTTCACTACCATCAGGTGCGCGACGCCTGGCATGGCCTGCGCACGCCGTCGGGACAGTAGAGCTCCCTCACCGCCGGTGCCGCAGCCGGTCTTTCAGACCGCGAGGCCACGCGCGAGACCTGGAACACCTGCTCGATTCCGTCCACACTCTGCGCCGGACCCAGGCGGAGGCGCGCATGCTGTTCATGGTGATCGAGCGTTTCAAGGACCGCGATCCGATTCCCGTCTACCGTCGCGTTCGCGACCCCGGCATCACCTTTCCCGACGGCTTGAAATATCTCGGCAGCTGGATCGAGCCGAATTTCGACCGCTGCTTCCAACTGATGGAATGCAACGACGCCCGCCTGCTGCAGCAATGGATCCTGTCCAACGCCCGCGACACCGGCATGACGTTCGAGATCGTCCCGGTGGTCACCAGCGCGGAGACGCGCGAGGTGGTGGCGCCGTTCCTGGATGAGAGTTGAGTCGCGCGACGATGCTCGACGTCCTGACGCAGATGCTCGCCGTCTGCCTGATCTCCTATGCGATCGCGGTGCTAATGCCATCGTGGCGGGCGCTGCTGGCGGCAACGCTGCTGCTCGCGCTGGCGACAATGATCGGCGGCCTGCGAGAATGGTGGACGCTGGAGCAAGGCAGCTGCAGCCGCGCGTGTACGCTCGAATATCTGCTCGACATCCCGATGCTGCCGATCGCTAGAGCGGCCTTCATCACCGGAGCGATCGTCCGGGCGCTCACATTCCTGCCGCAGGCCCGCGGCCTGTCGCCGCGCGCCATCGTCACGATCTGTATTGCCGGGGGCGCATTTGCGCTCGCTGTGGCCTTGTTCGCGCCGAGCCTCGTCTGGTGGCGGCCGCTGCGAATCCTCTAGGCACGGCGACAGAGTCGTTCATTGCTGCGGCGAGCTGCGATGGCCTACACTGCGTCTCGCGCGAACGTCAGACGCCGAGGCGATTTCGCCGTATCTTGTCGGCTAGCAAAAACGAAAGGCTGATGTCGTGGACTGGTTCGAACGCCTGACCGGCTTCAAGGAGACCGACTATGCCTCGACGCGCGCCAGACTGGCCTGCGAAGACGGACGGCTGACGTCTCTGGTCAATGGCAAGAGCTACCAGACCGGGCGGCTGGAGCTTCCGAAATTGTCGGAGCTCCGGACCAGGGTCCAAGACTCGGCCTGTCGAACCGGGCGGCTCGGCGTGAGTCTCGTCAGCGGCGATGTCCGCACCCTTCATCTGGTCCCGGAGTTCGCCGGCGCCCTGTTCCAGGTCGCCTCTCAGTTCAATCTGCTGGAGATGATCGGCCCCCACGCGACCCCGGAAGACGGCGTGACGATCTACCAGCATGATCCGACGCAGGGGCCGGCCTGCGCGATCGCCGCCGGCGCCGCAACGATCTATCGCAACTACTTTGCCCCGGTCGGCGGTGAATCGGGCCAGACCCGCGACCGTCAGCTCGACGCGCTCGCAGATGTCGGGGCGGCTCTGAAGTCCCGTCTATCCCGCGGCGGCGAGCTTTGGGCGATGACGAACGGGTACGCCCTGTGCACGCGGACCGGACTCGAGACCATCACGGCCATCCTCGACGCAAGCGATGGCGATGAGATCGACGCATTGCGCGGACACCTTCGGATCGGCCTGCATTCCGACGTCGAGCTGACCGACACGGGCGAGCCCCGACCGACAGTGTCACAGGCCTTCTGCTCTGCGCTCCCCGTGGCCTACTGCTCCCCTGCCCCCCGATATTGGCAGACATTCGCTCGCCTGATCCTCGAGGCCAGCTACGAGGCAACGATCTGGGCGGCGGTCCTCAACGCGACACGCGGCTCGAACATTGCCCTGCTCACCAGCGTCGGCGGCGGCGCATTCGGCAATGAGGAGAGCTGGATCGAGGACGCGCTGCGCCGCGCGCTGCTGCTGGCGTCCAGCTTCGAACTCGACGTCAGGCTCGTCAGCTATGATCGCCCGACCGAGACATTCCTGCGGCTTCAGGACGAGTTCGGCCGCTGAGCCATGCCGTGAGCACGGCACAGCTCGTACGACGCCCTACCCCTCGAACGCAAACAGCTCGATCGGGTCGTTGAAGCCGCGCACCGGGTATTCGCCGACGCGTTCGAGCGCGAACGGGCCTTCGACGAGTTCGGCGAAGGCCCGCGACATCAGCACGGGACGACCGACCTGCTTGGTCAGCGCCTCCATGCGCGAAGCCATGTTGACCGCGGGTCCGATCACGGTGAAATCCAGCCGCTTGCGCGAGCCGATGTTGCCGTACATGACGTCGCCGACGTGGATGCCGATGCCGTAGCGCAGCGGCGCACGGCCGCCTTCCGCATGCCGCGCGTTGAGCTCCGCCATCGCCTGCCTGGCGCCGGTGACCGCGTGCAGCAGGTTCTCGCAGGCGCCGGGCTGGCTAAGCGGAAAGATGGCGAGCAGGCCGTCGCCGATGAACTTCAGGATCTCGCCTCCATGCTCTGTGATCGGCTCGACCATCGCGTCGAAATAGCCGTTGAGGAGATCGATCACGTCGTCGCGCGGCCAATTGTCGGAGATCTTGGTGAAGTCGCGGAGATCGCAGATCATGATCGCGGCGCTCACGGTCTCGCCGCTGCCGCGTCGGGTCGCGCCGGCCAGCACCATCTCGCCGGCATGCGGCCCGACATAGGTCTCGAGCAGGGTGCGCGCCAGCCGGTTCTTGATGCGGATCTCGCTGACCAGCGCCAGCACCGGCAGCAGCCGCTTCAGGGCGCCGATCTCGGCATGATCGAAGCCGCCGCGCTGGTCGGTCGCGAAGGTCACGCAGTGGCGCTTGCCGAGCGTGTGAAAGATCGGCCAGGCGACATAGTCGGTCAGCCCCTGCGCGCGCATGTCGTCATAGATGCCATGCTGCCGGCCGAGCGCGGGATCACGCGCCAGGTTTTCACGGATCTCGTCGGCGCCGTTGTAGACCTCGCTCACCGGGCTGCCGATGAACTCGGAACGCGAGCCGACGTCATAGTCGACGCGATTGATCTCGGAGCTCTCCATCCCGTCGCTCCACAGGATGCGCGCGCCGAGCCATTGCGGATGGTTGATCTGCACGTGCAGCGACGCGCGCTTCACCGGGATTCCGGCGCGCTGCAGGCGGATGCACATCTGCGCGAAGATGTTGTCGATGAAGCGTTCGTCGCGGGTGCCGCTGGTGAGCCAGTCCACGACCTCGTCGCCCAGGCGCTGGCCGGCGGCGAGACGGACGTCGGTTGCGGTCATGGCGGTCTCCTGGGCCGGCGCGGCAATGCCAGGGAGATGTCGTGTCGCAGCGCAAAAGAGTCAACCGATACCAACGCATCGCGCCCCTACCCCGATGGGCAGGCCCACCAGGTTCGGCGCCGGCAAAGGACGGCTCATCGTCTCAGCCCAGCGAGGGACGGATGCTGCACATCCGCCCCTCGCCTGACAGGCTTCTCAGAAATGCACCACCGTCCGCAGGCCGAGCACCACCGCATTGCCGGTCTTCAGGCCGGCGGCGTTGAAGCCGCGTCCGCCCGGATTGATGACATACTGGGCGTCGAACTTCAGGTTCATCCAGCCGGTCGCCTGCCAGCCATACCAGGCTTCGATCGGCACTTCGTTGCCGCCTGCATTCGGCGTCAGCGCCGCCGAGTTGACATGCGTGGTGCCGACCGCGAAGCCGACCTCGTCGTCGGGACGGAACGAGAAGGTGCCGGTGTGCTTGACGCCCCAGGAGATCTGGTAATCCTGATAGGACGTGCGGTGATCGGCCACGCTGGTGTTGAGGAAGGTATACCAGCCCTGCGCCTTCGGACCCTCGACGGTCAGCCGCTGCAGGATCGATTCGTAGAAGCCGTAGCGGCCGCGCTGGCTGCTGAGGTTCTGATCGCCCACGCCGGGACCGCCGGCGTAGACCCCGGTGATGCCGGGCAGACCGCCGTCGATGGTCGAAGCGCTGTCATACCAGCCGCCGAAGCGCCAGGTGCCGTTGAGCGGACCGCTCGGCTCCCACACCACTTCGACCGGCACCAGGACGCCCGAGGCCGGATTGGAGCGCGCGATGCCCGGCGCGAGATACACGCCCGCGTCCGACGTCGTCAGGTAGTTCGGATTGGCATCGTAGACGCCGACCGACAGCTTCCACTCCTTGGTGAAGTTGTAGTGCACGACGCCGGCCCACTGGCTCACGGGCCAGTTGTAGATGTAGCCACCCTGGATGTTGCCCGGCTGGCCGCCGCAGAAGGTCAGGTTGATGAACTCGCACTGGCCGAAGAAGAAGTCGGAGCCGACCGGCAGCCGGCCGCCCTTGAGCACGAGGCGGTCGTCGAACAGCTTCTGCTGATAGTAGAACTCGGTGAGGCGCAGGATGTTGCCGCGGCCGAACACCTCGTTGGTCAGCTGCAGCGCCGGAATGCCGGCTTCGCTGTTGAGATTCTTGCCGAAGCGGTCGACCAGCGTCACGCCGATCAGGCCGCCCTGGATGCCGGCGAGCTTGGCCATGTCGAACTTGGCCTCGAACCACAATTGCCCGGCATTGGCCGCGGTGTTGCGCGAGCCACCTGACAGATTGGTGACGGCTTCGTCGCCGAGCGTGAGCGCGAGCGAGATGCCCTGCTCCTTCAGCCTGGTCCGGCCGAGATCGCCGAACAGATACGGCCGCGTCCAGAAATCATCGACACCGGCATAGGGAACCGGCGGCGCCTTCATCGGCAGATCGGCAGCGAGCGCACCGCCGCCCAACAAACAAGACAAAGCAACCCCTACGCCGCACATGCGTGCGGTCGTCGCAAACCCACTCATTTTTCCTGCTCCTCGCAGCGTCCCCAGGCTCTGGCTGTTGTTCTGTCGCGTCCGGCCCAGAGCCTCCGTCCCGGCACGCGCTTCCCCACGGCTCAATCCCGGCCGCCGCCCATTCGAGGAGCGCATTCGTCAACCTGAGATTGGAAGGCGATCCTAGCAAGCGCCGAGGTGCCTTTGAATAGTCATATTATATTGGGGAGTCGGTATAACCGTAAGTGTGACATGAGTGTCACATACCGCATTGCGGAATATTGTGTTCCGCGCCGTTGCGGCTCTCGGGATGCGTCGGACGCACGACAAGGCAACCAATTTGGAGAACCGTGGCGTGGCTGTTGACCTGCGCCTTTCAGCTCGCATGAGATCACGCCCAAGCTGGACGAGACTTGCTGCATGAAAGTGTCAGACCCCGATTTGTCAGAAGCGCGCTGGGCCAGCCTCCTCGGCGGCTATCGCGTTCCCTACGACCCGCGCCCAGCCCTGCAACGCCTCGAAGGTGGCGATAGCTCAGCCTGGGACGAACTCTGGAATGAGCTGCACCACCAAGGTGACGTCGGCGAAGCATCCTTCGCCGCCGTACCCGGTCTGGTCCGAATTCGCGAGCGCCGCGGTGTTGCCGACTGGCAGACCTACACGATGATCGCGATCATCGAGCTTGCGCGAGACGGCTCTCGCAATCCGGCGATGCCGGCTGACCTGCGCGAGAGCTACGAAGCGGCGTGGGGCCAATTGCTCCACATGGCACTCCGCGACCTCACCACGGCGCAGGATGCCGACGTTGTCAGCCAACTCCTCGGCGTTATAGCGATCGCGCGCGGCCAACGCGCGCTGGGACGCATTGCGATCGAATTCACGGAAGATGAACGGGCTGCAATGCTGGCCGGCGAATGGCCTCCATGAATCACAACGCGACCTCACGGGTAGAATCGCTTTAGGAAGGCATCGATCTCGTCGTCATCTGCCTGCCAGTCGGCGCCGCGCTCCATGTACATCAACGCAAGTCCAAGCAACTGCAGGGGGCTCTCGGCGACGAGTTGAAGCGTCCCCTTCGTTGCGCTCCAGAGTTCGCCGTCGCTCTCATAGCGACGATCGATTTCGTATCCGAGCTTGATCAGCGTCAGATATGCCGGAATTTCGGTATTGCCTGCCGCCGCGATGGTTTGGGTAAACACGGAGTTCTCCCGTTCTGGATGGAGTCCCCGGCCTGCCGACTGCGTCAATCAAACAGACTGGATCTGATTTGGCACGCGTGGAGCACTACACCCCGGATCTCGACCACATCAGCCGATATCGTGTAGTAGACGACATGCGCCTGGAATCGAAACCGTCGTAGCCCGCGCCGGAAGTCCTCGGCTCATTGACCTTTGGCCGGGAATCTGAGAGCAGCTCGAAGGTCCGGATCAGCCTGGACGCGCGTAGGCTTCCGCCTGGTAAGCACCAAATTGCAGTTCGGTGTATTCGTAGATCTGAGCGAGTTGATCGCGTGCTCGAATGGTGAGGCGATAGCTACCCACGGCGCGCAGCAACACGCTGCCGAGCAGCCGCGATGATGTCCTCAGCAGTCTCGGCAGTGAACGTCTCGCAATCAGGGTGCGCGAAGAACTCTTTGAAGCGAGCGATCTGCTCCTCGCGACTCAATGCCTGCCAATCCGCAAGCTCGGCTTCACTGGGCGGCAGCGCCGACGGGACGACCCGAGACTTGATTTGCGACATTGGTCCTTTCCGAGAGAACGGAGCCTGAAACATAAAGGTAGCACCTCCCGGTGGAATTGCGAGATCGGCCGCCATCTTCGACGAGGCATCGAGCTTGGCCGATTTTGCCGGGCGGGCATTATCGCGCCGACGAAAGCACGGGACCGTTCCTGATCACGGGTCAAAATCGCCTGCGTCAATGCTTCCATTTTCCCATTCCGTTCAGCCACATCTTTCGTTTCAAGAGCTTCGCGCAAAAATAAATCACTTCCGAAAATCAGCAAATCATGTCTATTCTATCCGCGTTCCGGTCCGGATGAGGGGCGTACGCGTCGTCACGAGACGTTGGGCCGGCAATGCGGTGGACGTGAGGACATCAGCGCGCTTTCGGGTGCGGACGAATGATGCGCTCGCGGACGTGAAGTCGCGTGGTCCTGGCATCCCGATGCTGATGTCCCGCGCGATGCGCTTGAAGCGCATTGTGCGAACGGTGGCCAACAAGCCCGGTGCACCGAGGAGATCGCGTATAAGCGTTAAAACCGCCGCGCAGGGAATGCCGGATGAACCGGCTTTGCCTGTGGTACCTGCCGCCTGCATTTTTTCCGCAGGCGGGCCATGGGTGAGGCCCTCACCCGGCATTCCCTGCGCCCTCATCGTCTTTCGAGGGCGAATGCTTTCCGCATCCCCCGGGCGCGACCGCGCCGCGGGACCGTGTGTGCACGCCCGGCTGTTTGACTGGTTGGAAGATGGGACGGGGGACTGCGAGCGATCCGGGAGCAGCGTCCTACGCGTCCGGCTGGTCGTCGCGTTCGGCCTGCGACAGCTCGGCGAGGGCAAGATCGCCGGAATCGGCCATGCGCGCCTTGGCGATGGTCCGGACATGCGCGGCGAGCGCCGGCATGCGCGCGATCAGCGCATGGAAATCCTGCGCGTCGAGCACCAGCAGCCGGGTCTTGCGCGTCGCCGTCACAGTGCCCGAGCGCTTGGTCCGGTGCAGCAGCGCGATCTCGCCGAAGAAGGTGCCGTCGGCGAGCTTGACGCATTGCGTCGGCAGCTCGATCTCGACCTCGCCCGTGGTGATGAAATACATCGAGGACGCCGGATCGCCACGCCGCACCAGCACCTCGCCGGCTTCGATCGTACGCGCACGCAACAGCCGCATGATGTCGGCGATTTCGGACGCCGAAAGATGCGAGAACAGCGGCACCCGCGCCAGCATGCCCCAGGTGACGACGAAATCGCGCCGCTTGATCTCCTCGGCGAACGCGGTGGAGATGATCGCGACCGGCAGCGCGATCATGGCAAAGCCCCAGATGATCGCGAACACCGTGATGATGCGGCCGAGCGGCGTCACCGGCACGACGTCGCCATAGCCGACGGTGCCGAGCGTCACGATCGCCCACCACATCGCATGCGGGATGGTGCCGAACTTGTCGGGCTGGACGTCGCGCTCGACCGCGTAGAGCAGTGAGGCGAACAGCAGCACCGCGCCGGCCAGGATGACGAGGCAGCCGATCAGGATGCGCCGCTCGGCCTGCACCGCCGACAGCAGCGAGCGCAGCGCCGGCGAATAGCGCACCAGCTTCAGGAACGGCAGCACGATGCACAGCGCTTCCAGCGTGCGATCGCCGAGCACGAGCGCGATGGACGCCGGCACGAAGGACAGGAGATCGATCAGGCCGAGCGCGGACAACGCGTAGGCGAGCCGCTCGCGGTGCGGCGACTGGCGCCGCGGCATGTGCCCCGCCACGCTCCAGAGCCGAGCGACATACTCCGCGGCAAACACGATCAGCGAACAGACCTTGATCGCGCGCAGCAGTCCGCCAATGGCGGCCGCGATGTCCGGGTCCGAGGCCAGCACCACCGCCAGCACGTCGAGCGTGATGACGAGCACGATGAACTGGACGACGCGCGAGCCGTGCGTGCTCGGCAGATGGTCGTGCTCGAGCAGCTCGTACAGCCGGTCGCGCAGATCGGGATCGCGAACGCTCTCGCCCGGCCCGAGCGGCGGCACGGTCAGCCGTCCCGGCCGATCGCGCTCTCGATCGCGGCCAGCGCAGCCTCCGCCTTGGTGCCGTCCGGGCCGCCGGCCTGGGCCATGTCAGGACGGCCGCCGCCGCCCTTGCCGCCGAGCGCCTCGGACGCGGCGCGCACGAGGTCGACCGCATTGAAGCGCGATGTGAGATCGGCGGTGACGCCGACCACGACGCCGGCCTTGCCGTCCTCGGAGGTCGCGACCAGCGCGACCACACCGGAGCCAAGCTGCTTCTTGGCCTCGTCGGCGAGCGACTTGAGGTCCTTCATCTCGATTCCGGAGACGGCGCGGGCCATCAGCTTGATACCGGAGACGTCACGAATCCCGGCCGCCGGCGAGCCGTTGCCCATCGAGGTGCCGCTGCCCATCGCGAGCTTCTTGCGCGCGTCCGACAGCTCGCGCTCGAGCTTCTTGCGCTCCTCCATCAGCGCGGTGATGCGCGCTGGCACATCCTCGACCGTGGTGCGCAGCTCGGCTGCCGCCGCCTTGGCGAGCGAGAGATTGTGGTTGGCATGCGCCCGCGCGCCGCGCGCCGTCAGTGCCTCGATGCGGCGGACGCCGGACGCGACAGCGCTCTCCGAGGTGACCGCGATCAGGCCGATGTCGCCGGTGCGCCTGACATGGGTGCCGCCGCACAGCTCGACCGACCAGCCCATGGCATTGGCGCCGTGGTCGCGCGCGGCGTTGCCCATCGAGACGACGCGGACCTCGTCGCCATATTTCTCGCCGAACAGCGCGCGAGCGCCGGCCTCGCGGGCATCGTCGAGGCCCATCAGCCGGGTCGTGACCTCGGCATTCTCGAGCACGACGTCGTTGGCGATGTCCTCGACGCGGGCGAGCTCCTCCGGGGTGATCGGCTTCGGATGGACGAAGTCGAAGCGCAGGCGGTCCGGAGAGACCAGCGAGCCGCGCTGGGCGATGTGGTCGCCGAGCACCTGGCGCAGCGCCTCGTGCAGGATATGGGTCGCGGAGTGATTGGCGCGGATCGCCGAGCGCCGGGAGTGATCGACGTCGAGCTGCAGCGCGGTGCCGAGCTTGAGCGTGCCCTGCTCCACCGTGCCGATATGCGCGAACAGGTCGCCGGCCTTCTTCTGGGTGTCGGTGATACGGACGCGGACGCCGTCGCCGGTCATCACGCCGGTGTCGCCGACCTGGCCGCCGGACTCGCCATAGAACGGCGTCTGGTTCAGCACGATGACGCCGGTCTCGCCGGCCTTGAGGCTGTCAACCTCAGCGCCGTCCTTGACCAGCGCGGTCACCGCGCCCTCCGCGGTCTCGGTCTCATAGCCGAGGAACTCGGTGGCCCCGAGCTTCTCGCGCAGCGGGAACCAGACAGTCTCGGTCGCCGCCTCGCCGCTTCCGGCCCACGCCGCGCGCGCCTTGGCCCGCTGGCGGTCCATGGCATCGGTGAAGGAGGCCTGGTCGACGCTGATGCCGCGCGACTTCAGCGCGTCCTGGGTGAGATCGAGCGGGAAGCCGTAGGTGTCGTACAGCGTGAAGGCGACGTCGCCGTCGAACATGTCGCCCTTCGAGAGCGAGGCCGACTTCTCGTCGAGGATAGCCAGCCCGCGCTCCAGGGTCTTGCGGAAGCGGGTCTCCTCGAGCCGCAGCGTCTCCTTGATCAGCGCCTCGGCACGGATCAGCTCGGGATAGGCCTGGCCCATCTCGCGCGAGAGCGTGCCGACGAGCTTGTGCATCAGCGGCTCACGGGCGCCGAGCAGCTGGGCGTGGCGCATCGCGCGGCGCATGATCCGGCGCAGCACATAGCCGCGGCCCTCGTTGGACGGCAGCACGCCGTCCGAGATCAGGAACGACGAGGCGCGCAAATGGTCGGCGATCACGCGAAGCGACGCCTTCTGCGGCCCCTGCGGGTCGGCATTGGTGAGGTCGGCGATGGCGCGGATCAGGGCGACGAACAGGTCGATGTCGTAATTGTCGTGCTTGCCCTGCAGCACCGCGGCGACGCGCTCGAGGCCCGCGCCGGTGTCGATCGACGGCTTCGGAAGGGGATTGCGGACCCCGCCCTCGAGCTGCTCGTACTGCATGAACACGAGGTTCCAGATCTCGATGAAGCGGTCGCCGTCCGCCTCCGGCGATCCCGGCGGGCCGCCCCAGATCTTGTCGCCGTGGTCGTAGAAGATCTCCGAGCACGGGCCGCACGGGCCGGTGTCGCCCATCTGCCAGAAATTGTCCGAACCGGCGATGCGGATGATGCGCGATTCCGGCAGGCCGGCGATCTTCTTCCAGAGCCCGAACGCCTCGTCGTCGTCGATGTAGACGGTCGCGGTCAGCTTGTCCTTCGGGAGGCCGAACTCCTTGGTGACCAGCTTCCAGGCGAGCTCGATGGCGTTCTCCTTGAAGTAATCGCCGAAGGAGAAGTTGCCGAGCATCTCGAAGAAGGTGTGGTGCCGGGCGGTGTAGCCGACATTGTCGAGGTCGTTGTGCTTGCCGCCGGCGCGGACGCACTTCTGCGACGTCGTGGCGCGGTTGTAGGGCCGCTTCTCGACGCCGGTGAAGACGTTCTTGAACTGCACCATGCCGGCGTTCGTGAACATCAAAGTCGGGTCGTTGCGCGGCACGAGCGGCGAGGACGGCACGATCTCGTGGCCGTTCGCAGCGAAGAAATTGAGGAAGGTCGACCTGATCTCGTTGACGCCGCTCATAGCAATCCAATCGAAGAAGTCCGGGAATTCGGCGGCAATGCTTTTAGACAAGGCGACTTCGCGTGTCCAGAAACTGTGCAGAAACATCATGGGCTTGCTGCACGGCTCCTAAAGCTGGTTGAAAGCCGCCGTGACGCGTTGACAGCTTGCGCGGGCTGGTGTTTGGTCCCGGACATAGACGACAGTCGCGTCGGGAGAGACTGGCCTTCTGAGGTTCTGGTTGAACGTCAAGGGTCGGCGCCGAAGGAGCAACCGCCCCGGAAACTCTCAGGCAAAAGGACCCTCGCGACTGCAACTGCATCTGGAAAGAGACGCTGGCCGGGCCTGATCCCGGGACGCGTCCGCCGACGGGATAATACTCTCAGGCACAGCGACAGATGGGGCTTCGGTGGCGTTTTTCGGGACTGGTCCCGAGGAACCGCGCGAGGACCCCTGATCGATGGCTGAACCGGCTGCCCCCCTTTCTTTGAAGCGAACGCCGCTGCATGCGCTGCATGTCAGCCTCGGCGGCAAGATGGTGCCCTTTGCGGGCTATGAGATGCCGGTGCAATACGCGCCCGGCGTACTCAAGGAACACCTCCATACCCGCAGCGCGGCCGGGCTGTTCGACGTCTCCCACATGGGCCAGGTCGCGCTGCTGCCGAAATCCGGCAACGTCGCCGACGCCGCGGCGGCGCTGGAGCGGCTGGTGCCGCAGGACGTCATCGGCATCCCGCCCGGCCGGCAGCGCTATGCCCAGTTCACCAACGCCGAGGGCGGCATCCTCGACGACCTGATGGTGGCGAATTTCGGCGAGCACCTGGTGCTGGTGGTCAACGCCGCCTGCAAGGAGGCGGACATCGCGCTGCTGCGCGACGGGCTGTCCGACGTCTGCGAGGTCCAACCGCTGACCGACCGCGCGCTGCTGGCGCTGCAGGGGCCGAAGGCGGCGTCCGTGCTGACGAAATTCTGTGCAGAGGCCGAGGCGATGCGGTTCATGGACGCGGGGCCGCGCAGCGTCGATGGGCTCGCCTGCTACGTTTCGCGCTCGGGCTACACCGGCGAGGACGGCTACGAGATCTCGGTGCCTGCCGATCAGGCCGAGCGGCTCGCCGAGGCGATGCTGTCCGACAAGGACGTGCTGCCGATCGGGCTGGGCGCCCGCGACAGCCTGCGGCTCGAGGCCGGGCTCTGCCTCTACGGCCACGACATCGACACGGCGACAACACCCGTGGAAGCTGCGCTGGAATGGTCGGTGCAGAAGGTCCGCCGCACCGGCGGCGCGCGCGCCGGCGGCTTCCCCGGCGCTGACAAGATCCTCGCGCAGTTCGATGGCGGTGCGACACGCCGCCGCGTCGGTTTGCGGCCCGAGGGCCGCGCGCCGGTGCGCGAGGGAGCAGCGCTGTTCGCTTCGGCCGATTCAGGCCAGCCGGTCGGCAAGGTCACCTCTGGTGGCTTCGGCCCGACGCTGAATGCGCCGGTCGCGATGGGTTACGTGCCGACCGCCTTGTCTGCGCTCGACACCCCCTTGTTCGCCGATGTGCGCGGCCAGCGTCTGCCGCTGCGCGTCGCCGCCATGCCTTTCGTTCCCAACACCTACAAGCGCTGAAGGACGTCCATGACCACGCTCTACACCTCCGACCATGAATGGCTCAGCATCGACGGCGACACAGCCACCATCGGCATCACCGACTATGCGCAGGCCCAGCTCGGCGACGTCGTGTTCGTGGAGCTGCCGCAGGTCGGCCGCGCGCTGAAGAAGTCGGAAGCCGCCGCCGTGGTGGAATCGGTCAAGGCCGCCTCCGACGTCTACGCGCCGATCACCGGCGAGGTGGTCGAGGTCAACCAGGCGATCGTCGACGAGCCTGCGCTCGTCAACACCGACGCCGGCGGCAAGGCCTGGTTCTTCAAGCTCAAGATCGCCGACAAGAGCGAGCTCGGCGGCCTGATGGATGAGGCCGCCTATAAGGCGCACACGGCGTGAGACGGGCGAAGCGCAGCCCGCATGAGCGGAGCGATGCGGGACCGGCGGTCCCGGGTCGCTGCGTTCGCCCGGGCTGCGCTCTGCCGATCTCGCCGTCGCTGTTTACTGGATGCCCCGCCGTCGCGGGGCATGACGAGGCATAGAGGATTTGCTCATGACCACGCCGCTCAAGCCGCTTGATGATGCCGCCACCAGCTTCGCCCGCCGCCATATCGGTCCCTCGCCGCGCGACGTCGCGGCGATGCTGGAGACCGTCGGCGCCAAGAGCGTCGCGGAGCTGATGGCGCAGACGCTGCCCGGCACGATCCGGCAGGCGGCGCCGCTCACCCTCGAGCCGGCGCTGAGCGAAACTGAAGCCTTGTCGCACATGCGCGCACTGGCGACGCGGAATCAGGTTTTCACCTCGCTGATCGGCCAAGGCTATTCCGGCACGCTGATGCCGGCGGTGATCCAGCGCAACATCCTGGAGAACCCGGCCTGGTACACGGCCTACACCCCCTATCAGCCGGAGATCAGCCAGGGCCGGCTGGAGGCGCTGTTCAACTTCCAGACCATGATCTGCGATCTCACCGGGCTCGACGTCGCCAACGCCTCGCTGCTGGACGAAGCCACGGCGGCGGCGGAAGCGATGGCGCTGGCCGAGCGGTCGGCGCGGGCGAAGACCAAGGCATTCTTCGTCGACCGGAACGTGCATCCGCAGACGCTGGCGGTGCTGCGCACCCGCGCGGAGCCGCTCGGCTGGCAGCTGATCGTCGGCGATCCCGCCAAGGATCTGGACGGCGCCGAGGTGTTCGGCGGCCTGCTGCAATATCCGGATACGACGGGCGCGCTGCGCGATCCACGCGCCGCGATCGCCAAGCTGCACGACAAGGGCGCGCTGGCGATTCTGGCCGCCGACCTGCTGGCGGTGACCGTGATCGCCTCGCCGGGCGAACTCGGCGCCGACATCGCGATCGGCTCGGCGCAGCGCTTCGGCGTGCCGATGGGCTATGGCGGTCCGCATGCCGCCTACATGGCGGTACGCGATGCGCTGAAGCGCTCCCTGCCCGGCCGCATCGTCGGCCTGTCCGTCGATTCGCGCGGTGCCCCCGCCTATCGGCTGGCGCTGCAGACCCGCGAGCAGCACATCAGGCGCGAGAAGGCAACGTCGAACATCTGCACCGCGCAGGTGCTGCTGGCGGTGATCGCCGCGATGTACGCGGTCTATCATGGCCCGGACGGGCTGAAGGCGATCGCCCGCACCGCGCATCGGCGAACCGCGGTGCTGGCTGCAGGGCTGCGCAAGCTCGGCTTTGCGCCGGAAAGCGAGACCTTCTTCGATACGATCACCGTCGAGGCCGGCGCCAAGTCCGGGTCGATCATCGCTCGCGCCGAAGGCGAGCGGATCAATCTCGGCCGCGACGGCAGCAGGCTGCGGATCGCACTCGATGAGACCACGACGGCCGATGTCGTCGAAGCCGTCTGGCGCGCATTCGGCGGCGACCTCTCCTACACGACGATCGAGGCGGAAGCCCGCGAGGCGCTGCCGGCCGAGCTCAAGCGGCAGCGGCCGTACCTCGCGCATCCGGTGTTCCACGCGCATCGCTCCGAGACCGAGATGCTGCGCTATTTGCGCAAGCTTGCGGACCGCGACCTCGCGCTCGATCGTGCGATGATTCCGCTTGGCTCGTGCACGATGAAGCTGAACGCGACCACCGAGATGATCCCGCTGACCTGGCCGGAATTTTCCAGCCTGCACCCGTTCGTGCCGCGCGCGCAGGCGGCCGGCTATCACACGATGTTCGCCGATCTGACCGACTGGCTGTGCCGCATCTCCGGCTATGACGCCGTGTCGCTGCAGCCGAACTCGGGCGCGCAGGGCGAATATGCCGGGCTTCTGGCCATTCGGGGCTACCATGCCGCCCGCGGCGAGGGCCACCGCACCATCTGCCTCATCCCCTCCTCCGCCCACGGCACCAACCCGGCCTCGGCGCATATGGCCGGCATGGAGGTGGTCGTGGTCGGCTGCGATGCAGGCGGCAATGTCGATCTCGCCGATCTCAAGGCCAAGGCGGAAGTGCATAGCGCCAAGCTCGCCGCCATCATGATCACCTATCCCTCGACGCATGGCGTGTTCGAGGAGCACATCCGCGACATCTGCGACATCGTCCATGCCCACGGCGGACAGGTCTATCTCGACGGCGCCAACCTCAATGCGCAGGTCGGCCTCTCCAGACCCGGCGATTACGGCGCCGATGTCAGCCATTTCAACCTGCACAAGACGTTCTGCATTCCGCATGGCGGCGGCGGCCCTGGCATGGGCCCGATCGGCGTGAAGGCGCATCTGGCGCCCTTCCTGCCCGGTCACCCAGCGACCGACGGCGCGAGCGCGCATCCGATCGGGCCGGTCTCGGCCGCCCCCTACGGCTCGGCCTCGATCCTGACCATCTCCTACATCTACATGCTGCTGATGGGCGGCGACGGCCTGACCCGCGCCACCGAGATTGCGATCCTCAACGCCAACTACGTCGCGGCGCGGCTCGATGCGCATTTCCCGGTGCTCTACCGCAATGAGCGCGGCCGCGTCGCGCATGAATGCATCATCGACCCGCGGCCGCTCAAGCAGAGCAGCGGCGTCACCGTCGACGACATCGCCAAGCGGCTAATCGACTACGGCTTCCACGCGCCGACCATGAGCTTCCCGGTGGCGGGCACCCTGATGATCGAGCCGACGGAATCGGAGTCCAAGGCTGAGCTCGACCGCTTCTGCGACGCCATGATCGCGATCCGCAAGGAGATCGCCGAGGTCGAACAGGGCCGCTTCGGAATCGAGGCCTCGCCGCTGCGCCACGCGCCGCACACGGTGCACGACATCGCCGACGACGATTGGAACAGGGCCTACCGCCGCAGCGAGGGTTGCTTCCCCGCGGGCACCTCGCGCACCGACAAGTACTGGTGCCCGGTCGGCCGCGTCGACAACGTCTACGGCGACCGCAATCTGGTGTGCTCCTGCCCGCCGGTGGCGGACTACGCCCAGGCGGCGGAGTAAGCTTCCTCACGCATGTTCCGAGCGATCGGGCGCCACGGCTCGCGGCAAACAATGACGTCAGACGTGCCCGGATCCGGAGCGATGAGCACCGCATGCCAACGCCAGAGATTGGCGTTGATCAATTCGGTGCCGCCCCACCAGCGCCGGATCGGATTATGGCTGCTGAAATCCTCCTCGCCGGCGAGGATTGCCTTGCCGAGCGGCGTCAGCGACAGCGTGCTGGCCTTGTAGCGCTCGAGGCGTTCACGGCTGTCGTGCATCTCGACCGAGAACGGCCATTCGTCGAGGCCCGAAATTGCCGGCACCGGCGCGAGTGCCAGACCGTCAAGCAACGTGCCTCCTTCCCAATAGTCATAGACGCGGCGTTGAAAGCGATCCCGATGATGCGGCAACAGGTCGAAGGGGTGCTGATAGCCGGCTGACAGCAATTCGAGGATTCGCAGTTCCGATGCTCCCAGGCCCGTGGCAACACCGGGAAGCTCATCGAGCATCTCCTGCACGCAGCGGCGAAGCTGCGGCAGTGCACTGAGATCCTGCTTCAACAGATCGAACCAGGCTTGCGGCGTCGGCGTCCGAAACGCCTGCCATGCCAGATGGCCCAGGTCGAGATGCTCACGCGCGAGCGCCACGCCGGCAATGGTCCGGCCGGCGGGTTGTCTGGCCAAGGCGTCGAAGACTGGCGCATCGAGGTGTCGCAACACGATCTTCGTCGCGATCTCGGCGTAATCGCGCAGATAATCCAAGAGCCAGATCAGCACCAACTGATCGTTCGGACGGGTCCCCATCCACAGTTCGACGCTATCGCAACGGTCGACAAGTTCGAGAAAACTCTGACTCCGCCCGCCGACCGCCATGAAGTCGACGCGCGAGGCGAAATCCAACCAATGCCCCCGCTTCCGTCGCACGGTGCGCTGGACGAGATAAGCCGATAATTCGGCATCGGATGGCAGCGGTCCCCACACGAAACGATGGAGAATTGGCACCACCAGGTCGGCAAAGCCGCCCCTCCGAAGCGCTCCGGCGCTGGGATCATCGGCCGCTAAAATCAAACGTGTCATGCTGTTGGCTCCGGCACGACCTGATTGGCTCAAGGCGCTATCAACACGTTCGCAATCGGCTCCCGGCGCCCAGGACCGGCGCCGGAAACGTCGGTGCCGCCGCGCGGATCCGGTCCGCTCGCACGTTTTCGATTATTCGCACTGAAGATCGTATCCGGCGCTCAGAAACCCGGGCTCACTGCATTGGTCATGCAGCAACGCAGATTTCGGCAGAACACCACACTTCTGCAAACGGGCGCCGGAACGTCGGCAACACGACGTCCACGGCACCCGCCGCCGTCGTACCTCTACTCCTCCGCCGGCTCCTCGCCGTCGGCGTCGCGCTCGGCGTTGCCGGCCAGGATCTGCTCGGCGATCAGGCCGGAGTTCTGGCGGATCGCGGCTTCGATCTTGGCGGTCATGTCCGGATTGGTCTTGAGGAACGATTTCGAATTCTCACGTCCCTGCCCGAGACGCTGGCTATCGTAGGAGAACCAGGCGCCGGACTTCTCAACGATGCCGGCCTTGACGCCGAGATCGAGGATTTCGCCCATCTTGGAGACGCCCTCGCCATACATGATGTCGAACTCGACCTGCTTGAACGGCGGCGCCAGCTTGTTCTTCACCACCTTCACACGGGTGGAATTGCCGATCACCTCGTCGCGCTCCTTGATCGCGCCGATGCGGCGGATGTCGAGGCGGACCGAGGCATAGAACTTCAGCGCATTGCCGCCGGTGGTGGTCTCCGGCGAGCCGTACATCACACCGATCTTCATGCGGATCTGGTTGATGAAGATCACCATCGTGTTGGACTTGTTGATCGAGGCCGTCAGCTTGCGCAGAGCCTGGCTCATCAGGCGGGCCTGCAGGCCCGGCAGCGACTCGCCCATCTCGCCTTCGAGCTCGGCCTTCGGCACCAGCGCCGCCACCGAGTCGACCACCAGCACGTCGACCGCACCGGAACGCACCAGGGTGTCGCAGATCTCCAGCGCCTGCTCACCCGTATCCGGCTGTGAGATCAGGAGCTCATCGATGTTGACGCCCAGCTTGCGCGCATAGACCGGATCGAGCGCATGCTCGGCATCGATGAAGGCACAGATGCCGCCCTTCTTCTGCGCTTCCGCCACCGTGTGCAGCGCCAGCGTGGTCTTGCCCGAGGATTCCGGACCGTAGATCTCGACGATGCGCCCTTTCGGCAGCCCACCGATCCCCAACGCGATGTCGAGCCCGAGCGAGCCGGTCGACACCGTCTCGACATCCATCGAGCGGTCGTTCTTGCCCAGCTTCATCACCGAGCCCTTGCCGAACTGACGTTCGATCTGGGACAGCGCAGCAGAGAGCGCCTTACTCTTATCCATTGAGGAACCTTCGACGATACGCAGGGCGGTGGCGGACATTGGCGCTCCTTATGGCGGGGATTCGCGAGATGGACAAACGGTTAACGAGGTCGGCCAGCAATCTTGAGGTGAATGTACTCCATCCGTTCTTTGTTCGCAATATGTTCTTCTCGACAATCACGCCTCTTCTCTTCGCAAACCCCTGACAACCGCGGGGACACGCCTGCCGCTCGAGGGGCCGGCGCCCAGTGCACCGAGCACCGCCGAGGAAGCGCTGCCCGACGAGCGCGCCCGGAAGCGAAGTCGGACGCCGATGACGGCGACCGCGAGAGGATCCTGGCTCGGCTGAAGGCGGAGGCCATGCGCGCGAGCGGCGCAGCCGCCGACCGGCGATCATGCGAATTACGACCGGCCTGTCCGAGCGCTCCAACCTCGCCTCTCGCGCCAGTGACAGACGCCACTTCAATTATAAGTTGTTATTGTGGTCTCGACCGTGCCCTATCATCCTGCTGGTCCTTCTCTGTGAGCCCCCTACCGCTTCCAATTTTCGGGACCAGCATGACCGGATCCAACAAGGAACAGACCCTCACGCTGTGGCGCCCGGTCGGCCCAAAGGAGTTCGCCTTGATCGCAGCCTCGGGCATGCGGGCGTTTCCGCCGCGCCTTTCGGAGCAGCCGATCTTCTACCCGGTGCTGACCGAGGCCTATGCCGTGAAGATCGCGAGGGACTGGAACGTACCGGCGAGCGGCTGCGGCCATGTGCTGCGCTTCGCGATCCTGCGACGCTTCATCGACGCGTACGAAGTGCATGAGGCCGGCGGCCGAGAGCATCTCGAGTACTGGATTCCCAGCGAAGACCTCGCCGACTTCAATGCCGCGATCGTCGGGCCGATCGAGCTCGTCAAGACTTTTCCTTGAAACTACCAAACTCCTACACGCGTGCGTAGATCGCACGGTCCGTGGTTCTCCTGAGAAGAACGAAGTTCCCTCGCCTCTTCTGCTTTTGTTCGGCTCATCGTGCGTGCAGACGCACGATTTCGATGCAGATGTGCAGCCGCCCTGCAAGCAGAGTCCGGCCACGAAGTTCCGCACCAAGCGGCATCCGAGCAGCTCGACGACCGCCATATGACGAGCGACAGATGAAACGACGAACCTCGAACGCCCCTGTGTCGGACCATGCCCGAGGATGGGCTAGCGCGCCATTCGCGCAGCTCCTGATGCCGGCCTGAGGAATGGCCCGGACAAGACCCGCGTGATCCGCATCACGCGGCACGCCGGCGCTCACGACATCTTCAAGCCACAAACCATTGTCATAAACTTTGGGTTGCGTTATAGGATCGTGGTTGTCGTACGTCTGAGCAAATTTTTGATCAGCCCCGGATTTGTTTGTTCGTTGCGATGATGGCTGACCCGTATTGTCCGTGATGTATTGTCAGTGATGCGGCGTCGACCGATCCCTTGCAGCCTGCCAGCTCCAACATTTGCAGGCTCCGTCACCCGTAGGCGCACGGCCCTGAAACCATCCGCGCCGAAAGAAAGCCCCGGACGACGTCCGGGGCTTTCGACGTTGATAGCTCCGCTCGGGATGCATCTCCCTCCGTCATTGTCGTGATGTCGGGGAACGGATTGCGGGCGCTGCGCTTCATATCGGCGATGACAAGAGATGACGTGACGTGTCCGTCCTGCAGGGCCGGCCTTCAAAGGATCGAGCTTCACTCGCAGCAAGGCGCCGCGGGAGAGAGGCGTTGTCCGGCCTGCGACGAACTCCTGGAAATGGTCGACGGCGCGACGCAGATTGCCTACCGACTGACAGTCGTGCCGGAACGGATCTTCGACCGCAGCCAAGTGCGTCCCGCGGCGGTTGATCGAGATTGCAACCTTGATCTGACGCAAGGCACGCCGACAGGTTTCGTACTAATTTAATTGTGTCATTGCCGAACTGCCCTTGCTGGGAAGCTACGACGTTGACGCCGAGCCTCGGACCGCGGCGGTCCGAGGCTCATTCGTCGGCCTTCGCTGTGCCCGGTTGCGCCGCACATCACCAACGGCAATCAGCCTAACCGAAGCGAACAGCGCGACCGACCGTATTTTACCGGAATTGATCCGAGTGGGTTTTGCGCTTCCATTTGTGGTGCGTCCATCAAACCCAGCGGCCTGGGGCGGTCAGGGCTCACCGGTTTTGGCAATGCCGCTCTATTTCTTTCGTATCCGCAACGGCCACTTCTCAGGCGCGTCCGAGTATGGGACCGAGTGCGCCGACCGCAACGCAGCCTGGAAAGAGATGACCACCGTCTGCGCCGACATGGCCAGCAGCATCTCGCGCAAGCTCGCCGAAAACTCCGAATGGCAGATGGAGCTGCTCGACGAGGCACGGCAGCCGGTCTTCCGCATCCGGATCGTCGCCGAGTCGCTGGATCAGGCCTGACGGCTCGCCAGGCCTCTTGTGGATTGTCACCGACGAGAACCACAACCTCAGCCTGTGGCCGCGAGGTCGACTGCGCGTCATTTCGGCAGCCGAGCTTGATCGAGATCAAAATGCCTGTCTGCATCCTGGCAGACATTTAAATTTGTATGGGTAATCTGATCTTCAAATGTCCGCGAACGGGGATGAACGTGCAGCATTGGCTGGAAGAGCCGAAGCCAGGCGATCCCACGTGCTCCTATGAAACCGTGGTCTGCAAGGCCTGCACGCGGCTTCATTTCATCAATCGCGACACACGCAAGCTGCTCGGCGAAAAGGAATGAGGCGCTTGCCGGAATCGTTCAATCGGCGCTGGGAAGCCGCCGCATCGTGAACTCGATCGCCCCGTCGGGAAGCTCGCGCCAGCTTTCGACGGCGCTCATGTAGCCGGCCTTGGGATAGCGGGTCAGATAGTCGCGGGCCTTGGCGCGCGCTTGCTCGCGCGGCAGCGTGAACGTGTCGCGAACGTAGCCGTCGCGAGCCTGTGCGGCGCCCTTCTGGCGCCGGGCCACCATCCGGCTGGCAATGTCCCGGGGCCGCATCCCCATCGACGAACTCCAACGCGCTGCCACACCGTCAATATAGACGGGGCCGCGAGGAATCCGAGTCCGCAATCGGCCCGGAGGGTCAGAGCCCGCCCGACCCGAACGCGATGAATCTCAATTGGTGCTGCCGACAGCCTTCGGCTTCTTGGCCGCGGTGGTCTTCATGGCAGGCGCCGCCTTGGGCTGCTCCGCCGCACGGACGTTGCCCCAGGGATCGGCGCTCGTCTTGGCATCCGGAATCTTGCGCATGGTGTCCCTGTAGGCCTGTTCCCGCGCCGCTTCAGCTTCCTTTTCCTCGGGCGTCTTCGAGGGACCGTCGGCGAGAAGGTTGATATTGGGCATTTGCGCCATCGCGGGAACCGCCCAGCCGGCCAGCACGGCGACCGCCATCGTCACGATCAGCTTCTTCATTGGTTACTCCCCGGTAGAGGCGCCTTATACCATCGCCTCGCCATGCGCCAAGCCCGCGACACTGTGCCGAAACGGTGGACCGCAGGCGGGATGTTCGCGGCCGCACCGTCTGCGCGCACCTGCCGTCTGTTCCACGGTGTGCCATCATCATAGTTTTCCAACTCCGGCCTTTTCAAGCCGCCGCTCTGCGGCAACATTCCGGCGGCTCCGCCGATCGCGGCGACAAAAGTCGACGAGACAAATCGACAAGACCATGGGAGGACCTCCGCGCGTGCCGAATGAGACCCCGAACTTCACCATCGACGACGCGAGGCGAATCCTCGATGACGTGTTCGCTCCCTGGATCAAGGATCTTGGCCTGATCGTCGAGGACATCGCGCCGTCCCCGCTGGGCGAAGCCGGCGCCATCCTGCGCATGCCGTTCTCGCCGCGGCTCTGCCGCGACAATGGCGTTGTCTGCGGCCAGGCGCTGATGGCTTTTGCCGATACCGCGATGGTGATCGGGATGGTCACCGCCAGCGGCGGCTACCGGCCGATGACCACTGTCGACCAGACCACGCATTTCATGCGCGCCATTGCTTCCGCCGACGTGCTGGCGGATGCCCGCGTGGTGCGGATGGGCCGCACTATGAGCTTCGGCCGGGTCACACTGACCAGCGCCGGCGATGGCAAGCCGGTGGCCATGGTGTCGAGCGCCTTCGCGATGCTCTGATCCGCGCGGCCCGGCCGGGGTTAACGAAACGTGAAGGCGACGGCCCGGGCCTCGCGGGCCGGATTCATCTGATCGAAACGCGAGCGTGATTTATTTTAGGTGCTTTTGACGCGAAAGGTGACGCCATTCGGCACCGGGTTACAGGCCATGAGCGAGACGAGTGACAAGCGCATTGCACCGAGGCATCGGGTGCTGAAGCAGGGCAGGCTGGCGTTCGACGGCGGCGGCGCGGTCGATTGCATGGTCCGCAACATGTCCGATACCGGCGCCAGGGTCGAGGTGGTCAGCCCGGTCGGTCTGCCCGAAGCCTTCACGCTGGTGATCCCGGCCGACAAGTTCACGCGGCGCTGCCACGCAGTCTGGAGCCACGACAAGCGGATCGGCGTCGCATTCGACTGATGGCGGTGCGGAGGGCTAGGCCCGCCGCAGGCGCCATCGCCACAACGCCACGAACAGACCAACCAGCACAATGGCCGCGAGCAGCACACCGGCGGCAAACCGTCCGCCGGGGCGATCAATCGTCCGTGACCATAGCGAGGGCCCTTCGCCATCCCGCGCCAGCCGAAACGCCACGACGCTGTCGCCGAGCGACGTTCCCGCCTCCGAATGCCCCCCCGCTGCGATCACCACGAATTGCTCGCCCTTCCATTGATAGGTCATCGGATTGGCGACGCCCGGCGCGGGCAACCGGCCCTGCCAGAGCTCCTGACCTGAGACAGCGTCGAAGGCGCGCAGATAGGCGTCCATCGCGCCGGTGAAGACGAGGCCGCCGGCTGTGACCACGACGCCGTTGACGAGCGGCGTGCCCCACTTGAACGCCAGCCCGAGTGGAGCGCGATCCTCGGTGGTGCCGACGGTCGAGCGCCACAGGATCTTTCCGGCCTTGAGGTCGACCGCAACCATTTCGCCCCATGGCGGCCGGTTGCACAACAGGCCGAGCCTGGACATCGCGACCGCCCGTGTCACCGCGAACGGCGCTCCGCGCTGCAGCCCAAAATCAACACCGCGCGGCGCCTTCATCCGGTCAGCCTCCGCGCGCGGGATCAGCCGGACGATGTGGATGGCGCGGCTGACATTGGCGTAGAGGATCTGGTGGACGGGATCGAACGCCGCACCGCCCCAGTTCACGCCGCCGCCGGTCATCGGAAACAGCAGCGTGCCCTGAGTCGTCGGTGGTGTGTAGAGACCCTCATTGCGCAACGGCGCGAGCTGATCGTCGCAGGAGGAATCCAGGACGCGCGGCACGGCCCTGAAAATATCACCCGCCGCGAAGCGCTGATCGAGCAGCGGCGGCACATGGGTCGGGAACGGCTGCGTCGGCGACAGAACCTCACCCTCGACCGCGCCTTGCGGCACTGCGCGCTCCTCCACCGGCCAGACCGGCGCGCCGGTGTCGCGGTCGAGCACGAACACGAAGCCTTGCTTGGTCGGCTGCATCACGACGTCACGCGCCCCCTGCCCGGTCTCGATCCGCGCCAGCATCGGCTGCGCCGGCAGATCGTAGTCCCAGACGTCATGATGGGTGGTCTGAAACGACCAGGCCAGCGCGCCGCTTTCGATCCGCAAAGCGACCACGGAATCGGCGTGCCGGTTGTCACCCGGACGCGCACCACCGAAGAAATCCGGACTGGGCGAGGAGGTCGGAAGGAACACGAGGCCGCGCGCCTCGTCGACCGACATCGGCGCCCAGACGTTCGCATGTCCCGCCGCGATGCCGTCATGGATCAGCGGATCGAAGCTCCAGCGCAGCTCGCCGGTGCGGGCATCGAAGCCGCGGACCGTGCCTCTGGGCGCATCGACCCGCACATTGTCGCCGATCGATGAGCCGACCACGACGACGTCCCTGCCCGCCACTGGCGCCGAGGTGATCTGGAACTCGCCCGGCCACAGCAGGTCCTTGCCGATGTCGATCCGCACTTCGCCGTCCGCTCCGAAGCCGGCGCAGGGCTGTCCCGTTTGCGCATCGAGGGCGATCAGCCGCGCATCGACCGTACCCATGAACAGCCGGCTGCGGCATGCCGTGCCGGCGGGCGCCCGCTGGTCCACCCAATAGGCAACGCCGCGGCAGGCATAGCGATTGGCCGGGCGCCGTCCGCTACCGACCTTGGGATCAAAACGCCAGCGCTGAACGCCGGTGCCTGGGTCGAGCGCCACCACCTCGTTGAACGGCGTGCAGAACACCAGGCTGTCCTCGACCAGGATCGGCGTCGCCTCGAACTTGGTGCGCAGGGCTGCCGCGGGCGGCCGGCTCTGCAGATCCCCGGTGTGATAGTCCCAGGCGGGCACCAGCCGATCGACATTGGAAGGCGTGATCTGCGCCAGCGGCGAGAACCGCGTTCCACCGGCATCGCCGCCCCAGTGCTGCCAGCCAAAGGCCGGCACGAACATCAGCTGGCTCCAGACGAGGCCCGCGCAAACACCCGCTCGACGCAACGACATGACCCTTCCCTCCCTCAGACGGCATCCGAAGCGACGCACCGGCACGATGAAAGCAGCCTTCGCGGACGGATCGAGCGGGATGGGACGGACGGCGGCATCCGCGGGACGAGTGGTGAGGAGCGATGACGAATGGCGGAACCCAGAGGATGACCCGAACGAACGCCTCCCGCCCAACGTCAATGGCCGCCCCTGCGGGCGGCCACATCGATGCACGGATGTCAGCAAGCTTCAGTAGCCGTAGCCGCGCCGTGCCGGATAGTTCTGAGGCACCCGTCCATAGCCGCCGCCATAGCCGCCGCCGATCCCGATGCTCACCGGCGGCGCCACGCGCACCGGCGGTCCATAATACACGCGCGGCGGAGGCGGCGGCGCATAGACGACGACATCGTCGCCAGGGTCGCGCCGGGGCGGGCGGCCGGCGCGCTTGGGCGGGTCCTCGTCGCGCTTCCTCGCCGGCTTCTCCTCGACCCGCTTCTCCAACTTCCGGGCCGGCGGAGGCGTCTGCGAGCATGGGCAGGTGGGGCCTGCCGCGGCCACAGCCGGCACGACCGGCGGGGCTGCCGAAGCGGCCGGGATCGCCGCATTGGCGGCCGCCACGACCGGCGTCACCACGGGCCGGTTGCGCAGGCGCTCGATCAGCTTGCGCGCGGTCGGGGTCAGGTCGCTGTTCGGATAGCGGTCGAGAAAGCCCTGATAGGACGCCACCGTATTGATCAGCACCGCCTCGTTCCAGGCGGCCATCCTGTTGTGGAGGTCGAGCCATTCCCGCGCCTGCGGGCCATAGGGCGGCGCGGTGTAGAGCGCCACGAACGCCTCATAGGCCTCGACGCTGCCGTCGCCGACGATGATTTCGTTGGCGGCCTCGATCGGCTTGCCTTCCAGGCTGCGCTTCCATTCGTCGACGCTGCGCTTGGCGACGGCCGGCCGCGGGCCCGCATTGGCAGCGCCCGCATCCGTCGCCCCGACGAAGCGAAAATCCTCCGTCAGGGACGACGAATCCCATGGCGTCTGACGGCCCTCAGTGACCTTGTTCACCGCGACGCGCACGCGCTTGAATGCCTGCTCGATCGGGAGGCCCGGCTCCCGCGCCGCCTGCAGCAGTGCCGTGGTGTAGGGGCTGTTGGCGCCGGTGCCATCCTCGGCTTCCGCGCCGGGCGAGGTCGAGTAGGACAGGAAGGTGCCCGGCGCTCCGGTCTTGGTGTCGACCAGCGCAAGGCCGCGGCCCGCGTTCTGGCTGATGGCGGGAAACGGATTGTTGCGGCAGGCGTCGAGCAGCAGGATGCGCATCCGGCTCGGCACCGAATTGAGCGTGTTCAGGAGATCGTTGAGACGCACGGCCTGCAGCGGAATGTCGGCTTCACGCCGCGGATCGACGTCGACGGGTACGAGATAGTTCTCGCCATCGATCTGCAAGCCGTGGCCGGCATAGAACACCAGCGCCACCGTGTCGGGTCCCTTGGCCGCGATCTTGGCAGCAAAGTCGCCCACCTCCTTGTTGAGGTCCCGCTGCGACAGATCGGCGGCGGTCGTCACGTCGAACCCCGCTTCACCCAGCATCTTCGCCATTGCCTTGGCGTCGTTGGCGGGGTTCGGCAGCGGCGTCACCGAACGATAGGCCGACTGCCCGATCACCAGCGCCAGCCTGCTGCCTTCGGCCAATGCGGGAGCAAGGCCGGCAAACAGGCCGCCGGCGAGCAATGCAGCCCTGAGAGCGTGCCGAAACATGGGATCTCCAATCTGCTCATGGCGTGCCCTGTTGGTCGAGCCGGTTCACGGCCCGGTTCATGCCGACGGGCACAATCCGGTGGGCACGATGCCGCACGGCAGGCGCCGTTCGCGCGCATGACGGCCTCCGGCCGCGACCGGACATCGTTGCTTCACGGGATCCCCGCAGCAATGCCGCGATCACCCGCTAGCGTCCGCGCCGAAACGGGGGGCGAGGCGACATGCGGCGGATTGCGTCACACGTGGGGCTGCTCTCGGCCCTGCTTCTGACCGGCTGCGCCGCCGACAGCAATGCGCGCCTGCCGGCCTTCATGCGGGCCAAGGCGCCCGAGCCGCCACCGCCCGAAGCCGCGCCGGACGTCGCGCTTCTCGTGCGCAAGAATCTCGACATGATCTTCGTCGCAACGACGCTGCCGCGCGATCTCGAGGCCACATCCGCCCGACATGCCGATGGCGGCGATACATGGACCGCCTGCGTGCGGGCTCAGATCACATCCGCCAGTGGAACCGCGCTTCGGCGCCAGACCTATCGGCTCATGATCAGGCACAACGAGATCATCGACCGGCGGCGCGCGGCGGCCAGCAACGACTGTGTTTCTGAAGATTACAAAGCCGTCCTGCCGACGAAGTAATTCCCTCCGAAGACGAGCTGGATCCGCCAACTCGACTGGAACTCGCCCTGTCGGCGGGCGTGCAGGAACGGACTACCGCACCGATCGCAGATTGTTAGTTCTTAGCTAACGCAAATCCGCAACCGCACAGCGAACGAATGGCTCAAATTTAACGATTCCTGCGGAACATCGGGGCCCACAAACGCGGAATGACCCTGGACCTGGTTTTCCATGAACGTTCACCTCGTCGGCGATAACACGGCCAAGCTCGCTATGCTTCGCGGCATGCTGGCCGAACGCTGCTCGCTCACATCTGAACTGATCGGTGATGCCGACTTCAAAGGCGGCGACATCGACGCGATTGTCGTGGCCGCCGATCTGCGCCACGTCGACAACATCACCGCATTGAAGGAAATCTCCGACCGGCTCTCGCGTATTCCGCGGCGGATCTTCCTGACCAACAACAAATCCCGTCTGTCGACGGTCCAGGCCTATGCGCTCGGTGCGACCAGCGTGCTGTCGAGCACGCCGAGCCGCAATCAGTTGCTCGGAAAGCTGCTCGATGCGCGCCCCGGTTCTGCAGCCAAGAGCATCGCGACCGACGACCGCCAGGCTGCATTTGCGGGCGCGTCCTGCATCGCCTCGATGTTCGCAGCCGTGCTGGGCGGTACTGCGATCGACGTCGAGGAGACCCGGCGGGCGGGCAAGCGGATCGCCGACTGTATAGCGGAAAACGGTCTGTCCGACTGGCTCGCCACCGTTCGCCGCCATCACGAAGGCACCTATCAGCACTGCCTGCTGGTGACCGGCATCACCGTGGATTTCGGCTTGAGCCTCGGCGTCCACAGCTCCGATCTGGAGCGTCTCTACATGGCCGCGATGTTCCACGACATCGGCAAGGCCAAGATCCCGCTCACCATTCTCGACAAGCCGGGCCGGCTCGACGTCAAGGAACGCACGCTGGTGGAAACCCATCCCGTGGCTGGTTACGATGCACTGAAGGACAACGCAGCGATCACCGACGAAGTGCTGAAGGCGGTACGCAACCATCACGAATTTCTCGACGGCAGCGGCTATCCCGACGGGCTGATGGCCGACAACATCCCGGACCTGACGCGCATCCTCACCATCTCCGACATCTTCTCGGCGCTGATCGAATATCGCAGCTACAAGCCGGTGATGACGCGCGAGAAGGCCTATGAGATCCTCCAGGGGATGGAGGGCAAGCTCGAGAAGCCGCTGATCGGCGCCTTCCGCGAGGTCGCGCTGATCCGCTGACCGCATCCAGCGACATGCTGAACCGGCCGTTAACGCATCGATTCGAATTGTTGGCCGGCGGCAAGCGTCTCTTGTCAGCTTTGCGCTAGTGTCGCCCACGCGGTGCGGGTTGTCCGCCTCGCGAGGGGATTATCGGGACGTGGCCGAGATCATCGATCGCGCGATGGCGACTGCTTCATCGACGGCAGGGAACCAGCAGGCCGGTCCGCTCGCGCGCGAGCGCGCCGCCGACCTGGTGCCGTTGGAGACCGTTTCACCGCAGTCATGGCAGGATCTGGCGGAGCGTGCGCGCGAGCCGAACGGCTATTACCTGCCCGGCTGGGAACGCGCGGTGAATGCAACGGCGCGCGGCCGCACCGGAACATCGGCGCTGTGCGCATGGGATGACGATCAGCCCTCGCGTCTCATCGGCCTGATGCCCACGACCTCTTTATGGCATGCCTGCAGGCTTCCCCTGCCTGCGCTCGCCAGCGGCCATCCCTACGGCACGCTGTGCACGCCGCTGCTCGACGCCGGGCGCGCGGAGCGGGCTGCGGCGCAACTGCTCGATGCTGCGCGACGAACGGGCGCTCGGGCCCTGCTGCTGCGCGACATGTCGCTGGCAGGCTCCGTGATGCAAGCGTTCGAGGCGGCGCTTCGTCGCGGGGATCTGCGCCCGCGTGTGCTGCAATCCTATGAAAGAGCCTTTCTCGATGCGACCGGCGTCGGCGACCAGATGCTGCAAGACGCGCTTGGCGCCAAGAAGCTGAAGGAGCTGCGCCGCCTGCGTCATCGGCTGGCCGAGCATGGCGACGTCCGCTTCGAGGTCGCGCGCTCTCCCGGCGACGTCTCCACTGCGCTGGAGACGTTTCTGGTGCTGGAGGCGAGCGGCTGGAAGGGACATCGCGGCACTGCGCTGATCCAGCACGACGGCGACGCGGCGTTCATCCGACGCGCTGCACCGGCGCTGGCACAGCACGGGGCCTGCGAGATCATCAGCCTCATAGCGGGCGACACCACCGTTGCGGCGGGCGTCGTCTTGCGGCATCAGGATCGCGCCTTCTTCTTCAAGCTCGGCGTCGACGAGCGCTTCGCGAAATACTCGCCCGGTGTCCAGCTGACGCTTGACCTGACGCGGCACCTTTGCGCGGATCCGAAGATCAACGCCGCCGACTCCACCGCCGGTCCCGACCATCCCATGATCAACCCGATATGGCGCGAACGCCTCGCCGTCGGCGACGTGATGATCCCGCTCTATGCGCGCGATCCGGTCGTCGAGCTTATTCACGGCGCGTTGACTGCGCGACGCGAAGGCCTGGCCATCGCGCGCCGAGCGGTGCACGGGATCCGCGCCCTCCGAAAGCGCCGGCCGACTACTCAGCCGCCTCGGCGTTGACCTCCGCCGACACCTGCCGGATGGCGCGCGCCAGCATCTGCGGATCCTGCGCGCCGGAGACGGCGTATTTCTGCGCGAAGACGTAGGTCGGCACTCCGGAGATGCCCTTCTCTGCGGCCTCCTGCGCCTGGGCCGAGACCAGCGCCACATCCTCGTCCGTCGCCAGCATCTTGCGGACCACCTCGGCATCGAGCCCGCAATCCGCTGCGGCCTGTACCAGCACCTCGACGTCGGTCAGATCACCGCCGTCGCGGAAATACAACTCCATCAGCCGCTGCTTCATCTCGGGCGCCCTGCCGATCTCGCCGGCCCAGCGGATCAGGCGATGACAATCGATCGTGTTGGGCTGACGGGCGACACGATCGGGATGATAGCTCAGCCCCTCCTGCTCCGCGGCCGCGACCACGCGGCCTGCGATTCCCTTGTAGGCTTCGACCGATCCGAACTTGGTCGTGAGGTACTGCTCGCGGCTAATGCCCTCGCGCGGCACCCAGGGATTGAGGAAGAACGGCCGGAAGTTCACCTCGACCGGCACGTCAGGCACGAGCTTCAGCGCCTCCTCGATGCGCTTCTTGCCGATGTAGCACCAGGGACAGACGACATCGGAGACGACATCGATGATCAGCGGCTTCAAGGTGCTCATGCGCGTGCCTCCAAGTTCCCATGGCTGCGCCCAACATAAGCCCACGCGCGGCCAACACAAGCGGGGTCACGGCGAGGTAACCACCTCCTTCAGCCTGAGCGCAGTGAGCTCATCGGCGGGAAAGAAGGTCTCCAACGCCAGCTCCGACAGCGTGATGTCGACCGGCGTGCCGAACACCATCGTCGTCGAGAAGAAGCTCAGCACGTCATCGCCGACCCGAAGCCGCAATGGGATCGCGACGCTGTCGGCCGCGAGCGGCGCCGATCGCGCGGGGAATGGATAGGACTTCAGCTCCTCATAGAGCTTCAGCAGATCCGCATCCGCGGTGGCCTCGCATTGCCGGTGCAATCGCTCCAGCAGATGGCCGGCCCATTCGGCGAGGTTCACCGTCCGCGCCGCGAGCCCCTCCGGATGCAGCGCCACCCGCAGCACGTTGAGCGGCGGCGCAAGCAGCCGCTCGGAGACCCCTGTCAGCAGCGGCGCGATCATGCGGTTCGCCGCGACCAGGTTCCAGTGCCGGTCGATCGCCAACGCAGGGTTGGGCTCGTGCGCCTTGAGCACGAGGTTCATCGCCTCGCGCGCGGGCTTGAGCGCCGGATCATCCAGCGGGCGCTGCTGGAAGGCGGGCGCGTAGCCGGCCGCCACCAGCAAAACGTTGCGTTCGCGCAATGGCACGTCCAGTCGCTCCGCCAGTTTGAGGACCATGTCGCGCGACGGCGCGGAGCGGCCGGTTTCCACGAAGCTCAGATGTCGTGCCGAGATCTCGGCATCGAGTGCGAGATCGAGCTGGGACAGATGCCGGCGCTGCCGCCATTGCCGCAAGTGCTCGCCGACATGAGCGGGTCTGGCGCGGTCGGCGCGCGCCGAAGCAAGCTGTGCATTCATGATCCGAGACCTATCACGCTGACGTCAGCGCCTCCATGATCTGCCAGGTAATCGAAATGCCTCCCGGCGCAGGTCATCGTCCTCACCACAGGAGATGACGATGAGCAGGCAGCGCGATCCCGAGACCCTTTCCTTCCCCTTCACCGCCGCCAGCCAATGGCTGGCGGGTCTCGCGACATCGCTGCTGGCGCGCTCGCTCAACATGCCGGAGTCGCTGCTGCACGTCACGGGCAGCCTCGTCTTCGCACAGGTGTACGCGATCGAGACGAGAGCCGCGCGCTCGCTGCGCCCGGCGCGGCTACGGCGTCAGCTCCTGGCCTGGTTCCGTTGAACCGCCCCCAACTGAAGGAGACCCGACATGATCACCTCGTCCGCTCTGCTCCGCCGCGCCCTGCTCGCCGATGCCGCCTTCAGCGGCGTTGCCGGACTCGCGCTCACCTTCGGCGCTTCGCCGCTGGCGACGCTGCTGCAACTGCCTGACGCGCTGCTGCTCGAGACCGGGCTGCTCCTGATCGTCTACGCGGGCTTCGTCGGCTGGCTGGGCTGGCGGCAGATGGCTCCAAGGCCGCTGATCCTTCTGGTCATCGCCGGCAATGCGGCGTGGACGGTCGGCAGCATCGCGTTGCTGTTCTCGGGCGTCGTCACACCGAACGTGCTCGGGGAGATATTCGTCGCGGTGCAGGCGGTGGGCACCGGCGTCTTCGCCGAATTGCAGTATATGGGCTTGCGCCGGAGCACCGTCGCGGTCACGGCCTGACCGGTGGTGAGCGCCGGGCTTCATGATCGAGCGGCCCGGCGCTCGCGACCGAACCGAGATTGACATGCGCGGCGAATGCATCTTCTGCATAATCTGAGATCGACAGGGGATCGCAGCGATGCAGCCGCAGGTGATCGGAACGGAAGGCTACGCCACCGAGGCCGACAGTCTCTTCGTGCGCTACGAGAGCATTCCGTCGGAACAGGTCCATTCCGCCGTGCTTCACCTGCTGCCCGCCGCGCCAGCGCGCGTGCTCGACATCGGTGCGGGCACGGGCCGCGACGCCGCCTGGTTTGCGAGCCTTGGACATCAGGTGGTGGCCGTCGAGCCGACCGAGGCACTACGCGTCGGCGCCATGCAACTGCATCCCTCCCCCGCCATCACCTGGATCGACGACAGCCTTCCCGATCTGGCCGCACTGGCCGCTCGTGACGAGCAGTTCGACCTGGTGATGCTGACCGCCGTTCTGATGCATCTCGACGAGGCGCAGCGGCGACGCGCGCTGCCCAACATCGCGGCACGGGTCGCCCCCGGCGGACTGCTGATCATGACGCTGCGGCATGGGCCGGTGCCGCCGGGCCGGCGGATGTTCGAGGTCGCGGCCGAAACGATCATCGAGCCGGCGCGCCAGCTCGGGCTGACGCTCCGGCTCAACCGCCTCGGCGAGTCACTCGGCGCAGAGAACCGGGCGGCCGGAATCACCTGGACGACGCTGGCCTTCGGCAAGCCGTCCTGAGAGATCCCGGAAACGGGCCCGCCAGATCAGGCCGCCTTGGCGCGGCTGGTCAGCGTCTTTGCGGGAGTGGATTTGGTCTTGCCGCGACTGCCGGCAGCCGGCCGCCGGGACTTGGCTTTGCCGCGAGCCGCCTCGCCCGATTGGGCTTTTGCCTTGGACCGCTGCTTGGCCTTGTCCTTGACCAGCTTCTCGGCCTTTTTGTTCGCCTTCTTCTCGGCCTTGCGCGCGTCCTTCGCCTTCACCCGCGCCCGCTCGGCGCGCGCCTCGGCCTTCTTCTTCGCCCGCTTCTTCTCGCAAGCATCGCATTTGCAGCCGATCGGCTTCAGATAGGCTTTGAAGTAGTCCGTGCCGTAGTCGTAGTTGATCTCCTCGCCGGGCTCGATGTTCTTGATGGCCCGGATGAAGATCTTCTTCTTGCGCGGCTTGACGTCGGACTCGGCGTTCGGCTTGCAGGAATGATTGATGTAGCGGGCGACGTTCTCGCGGATCGAGCCGTCGATGGTCCAGCGCTTGTCGAGCTCGAACAGATATTTGTTCTCGATCGCATCCTCCTCCGCCTTCTTCGAATCCAGGAGCGGTCCGAAATAGCGGATGATCTTGGTGCCCTTCTTGATCGGCTGTGTGGCAAACAGGCCGAGCCCCGTCTTGGAGCGGCCGATGCGATAGGGTTTGGATTGCGGGATGACAGGCATGAGTGATGAGAAGACTTGGACCTCGCGAGGCCGTCGTTCTAGGATAAATTCGCGACGCTGTCAGGTGTTTCCCGCCGCCGTTTCGCGCCGTCCCCAGCTTGCAGCGTCCTGCGCCGCACCAGTTCCGGTCATCAGGGGCCCCGCCGCTCGAAATCCTTCGACATCGCGACGTGGCGCGAATCGGCGCCGCGCTGATGCTCTAGGCTGCGTCCGTCGGCCGGGCGGCCGCAGCGAGCGTCACTTCGCGGTCTTGCGCACGGCGGATGTGCGCCTGCTCGCCGGCTTCGATGCGCTCTTCCCGGTCTTCGATTTCGCCGCCCGCTTGCGGCCGCTGGTCTTGGTCTTTGCCGCCTTCTTGGCCAAGACGCGCATGTTGTCGACCAGATTGGGATAGCGCCGTCCGGCGCGCCGGGCGCGGGCCTTGGCCGTCGCCTTCTCGGCCGGAGTGAGATGGGTGGAGGCCTTGCCGGCGCGCTTGCGCGGATTGGCCTTGCTCCAGGGAGCGCGTGGGGTTCGTGCCATGCTTTGCCAACGCATGATTCCCCACCCGGTTTCCGGTGCGTCGACCTACGCGCCCGGCGGCAGCTTCGGCACCGTGGCCCTGAGCATCGCCTCCAGCAGCTTTTCGGCCGTGGTGCCCGGCGGCGAGCGGCGCAGGATGTCGGCAAGGCGGCCGTCGAGCAGCAGCATCGTGTAGCCGTGCACCAGCGACCAGGCGCGGGCGATCGCCGCCGACTGATCGAGCGACAATTCCTCGTCGCCGACCGGGCCTTCGCCGCGCGCGGCGACCGAGCCCGCGAGTCCGGCAAACGAGGCTTCCGCGGCCTCGTGCAGCGCGGGGCGAGAATAATCCAGACGCTCCGTCCGGAACATCAGTCCATACATGCCGGGATTGGCCTGCGCATAGGCGACATAGGCGCGGGCCCGGGCCATCGCCCGCTCGATCGGCGTGCCCGGCTGCTCGCCGGCCGCTTTCATCGCCGCATTGAACCGCGTGAATCCGATCGCCGCGAGCTCGCTGACCAGCCCGGTGAGATCGCCGAAATGATGCGTCGGCGCCGCATGCGACACGCCGGCCTCGCGCGCCACCGCGCGCAAGGTCAGTCCGGCCAGCCCGTCGCGCTCCAGCACGCGCTCGGCCGCTTCGAGCAGCGCATCGCGCAGCGCGCCGTGATGATAGGGGGCGGCCGGCTCGCCCGCGCTCACCGCGCGCCGCGATCGCGTCCGGGCCGCCGCCGTCGTTGTCCGGTGCCTGCTCAGTCTTGCCTGTTCGATCTTCGTCATGCTTCTCCTTATACAAGCAATTTTGACAGCGTAAAGATTAGCCTTGACCTCGGGCTTCTCGGCCGGTAGCTTTATCTTTACATCGTAAAGATAAAGCTGGCATCGAGGGGAAGGACACGCCATGAATGGACCGTCGAAAGAAACAGTCCAGCGCCGCACTCCGCGCGACAACATCGCGCCGATCCCGTTCGAGGCCGACGCGCCGTTCCTCGCCATCACCGGCGAGCTGCCGCGCGAGCTGAACGGCACGCTCTATCGCAACGGCCCCAACCCGCAATTCTCTTCGCCAGGCTCGCACTGGTTCGTCGGCGACGGCATGCTGCACGCGTTCCATCTGGAGAACGGCCGCGCGTCTTATCGCAACCGCTGGATCCGCACCCCGAAATTCGAGGCCGAGCGCAAGGCCGGCCGCGCCCTGTTCGGCGGCTTCGGCCGCAGGCTGCCGGATGCGCCGGCCGACGTCACCGATGGCGGCGTCGCCAACACCAACGTCATCGCCCATGCCGGCCGCCTGCTCGCGCTCGAGGAGGCGCATCTGCCGACCGAGATCGAGCCGGGCACGCTCGCCACGCGCGGCTATCATGATTTCGGCGGCCGCCTCCGCGGCGCCTTCACCGCGCATCCGAAGACCGATCCGGTCACCGGCGAATTGCTGTTCTTCGGCTACAACGCCGCCGGACCGCTGACGCCGGCGCTGTCCTACGGCACGGTCGATGCGGCCGGCAGGCTGACGCGCCTCGATCGTTTCGAGGCGCCCTATGCCAGCATGGTGCACGACTTCATCGTCACGGCCAACCACGTGCTGTTTCCAATCCTGCCGCTCACCGGCAGCATCGAGCGCGCAATGTCCGGCAGGCCGCCTTATGCCTGGGAGCCCGACAAGGGCGCCTACGTCGGTGTGATGAAGCGCAGCGGCGACATCAAGGACATCGTCTGGTTTCGCGGTGACGCCTGCTACGTCTTCCACATCATGAACGCCTGGGAGGACGGCAACCGCATCGTCGCCGACGTGATGCAGTTCGAGGAAGCGCCGCTGTTTCCGCATCCCGACGGGCGCCCGACCGATCCGGCCAAGTCGGTCGCGCGGCTGTGCCGCTGGAGCTTCGACCTCGCCGGCAACACCGACCGCTTCTCGCAGAGCTATCTCGACGACCTCACCGGCGAATTCCCCCGCATCGACGACCGCCGCGCCGGTCTCGCCAGCCAACATGGCTGGTACGCCTGCGCCAATCCCGACGGGCCACAGTTCGGCGCGCTGTCCGGGCTCGCCCATGTCGACGGCGCCGGCACGCGCCGGGCGACGCACCTGCTGCCCGCTGGCGACACCCTGTCCGAGCCGGTGTTCGTGCCGCGCAGCCGCGATGCCGCCGAAGGCGACGGCTGGCTGCTCACGGTGGTCTGGCGCGCCGAGAGCAACACGTCCGACCTCGCGGTGTTCAACGCCACCGACATCGGCAATGGGCCGGTGGCACTGGTGCATCTCGGCCATCGCGTGCCCGACGGCTTCCACGGCAATTGGGTCGGGGCTGACGATCCAAGACATTGAAAAGCCTTGGGTAAATTGCGAAGTCACAAGATTTTGACACTGTCAAGATTTGCTTGACCCGACGCCGTACGGACTCTAAGTATCTTGGCAGTGTAAAGATTGGCCGGGCGAACTTATGACGATCTTCCTCATCCTTGCGCCCTACGGCGTCTATGCTGCGCTGATGATGGTGGTCTCGGCCACGCTCAGCCTGGCCGTCGGCGCCGCGCTGTGCCTTGCGGTGGTGGCGCTGGATGTGATCAAGGGCCGGTCGATCAAGATCCTCGGCCTCGGCTCGGCCGTCGTGTTCGCCGCCGTAGCCGCCTACCTCCAGCTCATCGATCCCACGCCGAGCGCCTCTATGGTGCGTCTTGCGGTCGACTGCGGCATTTTCGCGCTGTCGCTGGGCTCGATGCTGCTGCGCATGCCGTTCACGCTGCAATATGCGCTCGAGGCCGTCCCTCCGGAAACCGCGGCGATTCCGGGCTTCCTGCGCGCCAATTACGTCATCACCGGCGCCTGGACTGTTTCCGCGCTGCTGATGATCGTCGGCAATCTGATGACGCTCTACGTGCCCGGCCTGCCCTATTGGACCGGCCTCGCCATCGCCTTTGCCGCCCGCAACAGTGCACTTTATTTCACGCGCTGGTATCCTGACTACCGCCGAACAAAGGACGTGGCAGCGCAGACTGCCGCCGCAATGTCCGGCCAAGATTCGTGACCGGGGTCTGCTGCAGGAGACGTGCGTGAAAGTCGTGTTTGCCAAGCTGATTGCCGACTTCCTGTCGGCCGCAGTGTTCTTCCTCCTTTACATCGCGACCGACGACGTGGTGCTGGCGACCGCCGTCGCGGTGGCCGTCGCCGTGGTGCAGGTGGTCTGGGCGCGCATCAAGGGCGTGCACCTCAGCTTCATGGCCTATGCCAGCGTCGGCCTCGTCATCGTGCTCGGCGGCGTGACGCTCCTGACCAACGATCCCCGCTTCATGTTCGCCAAGCCCGCGATCGGGCATTTCGCCATCGGGCTGATCATGCTGAAGCGCGGCTGGATGCTGCGCTACGTGCCGCCGATCGTGTCGGAGACCATCCCGGAATACGTCACCATCGCCGGCTATGCCTGGGCGGCGCTGATGTTCGCGCTCGGCCTCGGCACCATCGCGGTCGCCATGACCGGCGACATCAAGCTGTGGGTGCTCTACATCACCGTGGTTGCGGGCGGCGCCAAGGTCGCGGCCTTCGCGCTGCAGTTCATCGCCTTCCGCTTCGTGGTCGCCAACCGCCTCAGGGCGGCCCGGGCCTGACCGCTGCATCCGATCGCCGCAATGGGCTTACGCGCAAAGATGCGCTATAGGGGCGGCCGAACGCATCCTCGAGGCCGCCGCCTCGAGGTCCGCAAAGCGCAACGCCAGGAGAACGATCGATGGCTGTGGACGGCAACTGGAATCTGACCTTGAACACGCCGATGGGCGAGCGCAGCGCGACCCTGAGCGTGAAGAGCTCGGGCGCGACGCTGACCGGCACCCAGGCCGCCGAGGGCGATTCCGCCGAGATCTTCGATGGCACCGTCAACGGCGATGACGTCGCCTGGAAGGTCTCCATCACCAGCCCGATGCCGCTGACGCTCGACTTCAAGGGCAAGGTCGCCGGCGACACCATCTCCGGCGAGATGGGCATCGGCTTCATGGGCAGCTTCCCGTTCACCGGCGCGCGCGGCTGAATCCGTAAGGTGGGCAAAGGCGCGCCCACGCCGCCACTCGATGGCGATGTGCTCTCCCGCGCCGTGCCCACCATTCGCTCCGCAATGCTCCGACTGACGGTGGGCACGCGACCGCCTTGCGGGCGGCCGCTTTGCCCACCCTACCGCCGCGCCGCTCGGGCTTGTTCCGCTTCACATCTCAAACAGCATGGACAAGCGCGCGCGCACTCGCGGCGAACATCGCCCGAGGGATACATCGGCATGTCCCTCTCCAAATGCAGAGGGCGCAGGGAAGGCCAGGCGTCGGCTGACGCCTGCGGCCCGCCTGCGAAAGAAATGCAGGCGGCAGGTACCACAGGTGCAGCCGAGAACACCCGGCCTTCCCTGCGCGATGGTCTTCACGCTTATACGCGATCTCCCCGGTGTCCGGCTTGTTAGCCACCGTCGCCCGAAGGATCATCATCCTCCGGACTTGGCGCCAGCTTCGGGGCGCCAGGACCACGCGACTTCGCGTCCGCATATCGCCGTTCGTCGGCACACCCCGAGGGCATGCTGCGACAATCCGCGGCCATCGCCTCCCCGCCTCGCGTGTCGTGACGATCGCGCGCAACGCCCCTCCGCAGTGAGGCGGGATGGCGAGAGAGAACCATAATTTCCGAAATTTGGCAAGTGGTTTATTTTTTTCGGAAATAGGAGCCGCCATCTCGCCTCCCCGGCCGGGCATCACGCAACACTCTCTCTTTTGTCATCGAGCCCGGACTCCATCGTGCGGCAATGCGCGCGGCAAAATGGATTCCGGGCTCGCGCTGCGCGCGCCGCCCGGAATGACGGCTGAGTTTGTCGCGGCCGTCGTGCCCATATGCCGCGTTCAAAACCAGATCTGCATCGGCACGCCATGCGCGTCGCGCGGCGGCTCGCCCTCAGGGACGCTGCCGACGCAGTCGCAAGCGGCGAGTGCGACGGCGCAGGCGTCGAGCACGTCGTCTTTCTTGGCGCCGGTGCCGCGACGCGCGATGCCGATCCAGTCATCGATCTCGGCAAAGCCCCCGCCGATCAGCAACTCGCGCCGCAGCGCGGCGCCCTGCTCCGTCTTCTTCGACGGCAGCGGCGCGCCGTGGAGGCGCAGGAACACGAGCTCCGGATGCACCTCGCGGATGTCGAGATCGCGATGCGCGCGCACGAAGGCATCGACCTCCATGATCTTGCGGCCGAGATGCCAGAGCTGGCGCGAGGCGCGCGGCTGGCGGCGGCGCGAGGCCTCGATATTCGCCTCATCGGGATCCGTGTACTCCTCCCACAGCCAGCGCCGCGCGCCAGTGAAGACGCGGGAGCGATGCGGCGTCAGCTTGTCGCGGGCGAGCTGGTCGCAGTCGCGATTGCCGTCGTCGGTCATGCCAATCGGCATATCGATGGCGGCACGGGCGAAGGGGGCTGCAAGCGCGGTCGAGATATCAGCCGGGAAGCTGATCGCGTGATCATCGCCATCGATCGAGACAGCGACCCAACCGTTGCGGAATCCGTCGAGCCCGACGACCAAGGGCCGCGAGTGGAAATTCCCGCCTAGCACGTTCGCGTAAGCTTGTGACGCGGAGAGCAGCCACAAGACTGCAGCCGCGGCTCGGGATGTGTGCGCTTGTTAGGTACTTGGACGCCACTTTCTCTAAACCACGCGAGAAGCGCCCTTTTTGATGTATCACCTATTTCGCTTCGGCGATGACCACGTCGAGCACCGATCTCGATGCGAAATTTCAGAAATTTCGCGGGCAATACAACGCCGTTCCGGCCGAAATGCCATGCGGCCTTCATGACCAAAACATTGCGCCCACCGATATCCCGAGACTGGTCTCCCAGCTGATGGACAGAGTTCCGAACCTGAATATATCCGCCGGCTCTAGGGCGATAGATATTGTCAGGACGCGAACTCCGGTCGGGCTTTTTTGTCTGAAAGCGCGAATCCCGCCAATATTGATCGAAGCTCAAGATTTCGCCGACCTCTCCAGCCCAAATGACTGCATCAGGATGCCACTTTCCATCCTTTCCCCTTAGCAGCGAGCGCCCCGCGAATGCCATCACGAGGTCGCCCACCTCAGCCAGCCTGCGTATTTCCGGCTTGCATATGGCGAGCGTTACGGAGGGCGGACCATAGTTCGGTGCGCTACCGTGATCCACTGTGATGACGTATCGCCACAAGTGCATGATCTAGCCGAGGTTCAGCTCCTTGAAGAAGTCGTTGCCCTTGTCGTCGATGATGATGAAGGCCGGGAAGTCCAACACTTCGATGCGCCAGATCGCTTCCATGCCGAGCTCGGGATATTCGACCACCTCGACCTTCTTGATGCAGTGCTCGGCGAGGTTCGCCGCGGCGCCGCCGATCGAGCCGAGATAGAAGCCGCCGTGCTTCTTGCAGGCTTCGCGCACGGCCGGCGCGCGGTTGCCCTTGGCGACCATGACCATCGAGCCGCCGGCCGCCTGGAACTGGTCGACGAAGGAATCCATGCGGCCCGCGGTGGTCGGGCCGAACGCGCCGGAGGCGTAGCCGTCCGGGGTCTTGGCGGGACCGGCGTAGTAGACCGGATGGTTCTTGAAGTAGTCCGGCAGCGGCTCGCCGCGATCGAGACGCTCGCGCAGCTTGGCGTGCGCGGCGTCGCGGGCGACGATCATGGTGCCGGTCAGCGACAGCCGGGTCTTGATCGGGTTCTTCGACAGGGTGGCGAGGATGTCCTTCATCGGCTGATTGAGATCGATCTTCACGACCTCGCCGCCAAGCGCCTGCTCGACCTCCGGCAGATACTGCGCCGGATGGTGCTCGAGCTCCTCGAGATAGACGCCGTCCCTGGTGATCTTGCCGAGCACCTGGCGGTCGGCCGAGCAGGATACGCCGAGACCGATCGGCAAGCTCGCGCCGTGGCGCGGCATGCGGATGACGCGGACGTCATGGCAGAAATACTTGCCGCCGAACTGCGCGCCGACGCCGAGCGACTGCGTCATCTTGTGGATTTCCTGCTCCATCTCCAAGTCGCGGAAGGCATTGCCATCCGGGGAGCCCTGGGTCGGCAGCGCATCGAGATAACGCGCCGACGCCAGCTTCACCGTCTTCATGCACAGCTCCGCCGACGTGCCGCCGATGACGATCGCCAAGTGATAAGGCGGGCACGCCGCGGTGCCGAGCGTCAGGATCTTCTCCTTCAGGAACGCCAGCAGCCGATCCTTGGTCAGCACCGAGGGCGTCGCCTGGAACAGGAAGCTCTTGTTGGCCGAGCCGCCGCCCTTGGCCATGAACATGAACTTGTAGGCGTCCTCGCCCTCGGCATAGATCTCGGTCTGCGCCGGCATGTTGTTGGCGGTGTTCTTCTCCTCGTACATCGACAGCGGCGCGACCTGCGAGTAGCGCAGGTTGCGACGTAGATACGCGTCGCGCGCGCCTTGGCTGAGCGCCGCCTCGTCGTCGCCGTCGGTGATGACGTTGCAGCCCTTCTTGCCCATGATGATCGCGGTGCCGGTATCCTGGCACATCGGCAGCACGCCGCCGGCGGAGATGTTGGCGTTCTTCAGGAAGTCGAGCGCGACGAACTTGTCATTCGGGCTGGCCTCCGGATCCTCCAGGATGCTGCGCAGCTGCTTCAGATGGCCGGGGCGCAGGAAGTGGTTGATCTCGCCGAACGCGGCCTCCGACAAGGTCCGCAGCGCCTCCCGCGACACCACCAGCATGTCGCGGCCCAAGACCTTCTCGACCCGCACGCCGTCGGTGGTGATCTTCTTGTAGGGCGTGGTGTCCGGCCCCAGCGGAAACAGCGGCGTGTGCTTGTAGGGCGGGACGGGCTTGGACTGGTCGGGGAAGGCGGTCGGCGCGTTCATGGCGAGCTCGTGGGGTTCTAAAGATGGCCGCCCAAAGCGGTCTTGACAGGTCTGATACGCTACCCGTCGGAAGCCTTGCAAGACATGTCTCCGTACAGCAGCCGAGGAGTAAGATCATGGCGACTTTTGTCCTGATTCCAGGAGGTTGGCACGGCGGCTGGATGTACGCCGCGCTCTCGGCCAGGCTCCGGCAGGCCGGTCATGACGCCTATGCCTTGACCCTGAGCGGATTGGAGGAAACGCCCGCCCGCACCCATGCCGTCAATCTCGATACCCACGTCACCGACGTCGTCGAGCTGCTGACGACCGAAGATCTGTCCGAGGTCATCCTGTGCGCGCACAGCTATGGCGGCATGGTCGCGACCGGCGTCGCCGACCGCGTGCCGGAACGGCTCGCCGCACTGATCTATCTCGATGCCTTCGCACCCGAGAACGGTCAGTCATGGTGGGATCTCGCCGGTGACGCGTATCGCCGGTTCGTGATCGAACGCGCCGGGCATGACGGGCTGACGGCGCTGCCGCGCGAAGGCTCCGATCCGCGCCGCCGGCCACATCCGCTCGGGACCTTCATCCAGGCCCTGAACCTCCGCAGTCCGGCGCCGCCTACTCTGCGCCGCACCTTCGTCTACGCCAGCGGATGGAGCGCGACGCCGTTCACCGCGCAATATGAGCGGCTGCGCAGCGATCCCGCGTGGCGCGTGCTGGCATTTGCGTGCGGGCACGATGTCGTGCAGCACGCCCCCGACGAGACGTTCGACCTGCTGGTCGAGACGGCCCGCGAGGTCGCCGCAACATGACGCCGCGAGCAGCGCAGTGTCGTGCGGCGAGATCGATTGCGATCGGCTGCCAAATTATGTAACCTTAGATTGTTGACATATTCATTTTCTTCCTGGAGGCGTCATGACACGAGGTCTCGTTTCCATCATCGCATTCGTCCTCGCCCTGATCACCCTGCTCCCGAACTCCGCTGGTGCCGTCGGTCCCGGCCGCGCGTGCGGCGGCTTCGCCGGCATTCGCTGCAATGCCGGTCTCTATTGCGAATTCCCAGCCGGCCAGTGCGGCCGGTTCGACATGATGGGCGTCTGCCGCCGAAAGCCGACGCTCTGCCCACGCATCTACATGCCGGTCTGCGGCTGCAACTTCCAGACCTACGGCAACGACTGCGAGCGCCGCGCAGCCGGCGTCTCGCTCGCACATCCGGGCCGCTGCTGGTTCTGAGCAAGCGATCGCGCCGCTGCAGCCGGCATGTGACCGCCGTCCCGTCAACACGCGGCCACACCCGCTGATGATCTTGTGCAGCTGCGGCGCATCGCGCTTGCATGCCCCCCTCGCGCAGGCTTCAATGGCGCGGGGGTATTTGGAATGCAGTCATCGCTTTGCTCATTTGGCCGCTTGGCCGGTTTTGTTTTTCTCGTTGCGTTGAGCAGCGCGCTGCTGCCGCGGGCGGCACGGGCCGATCGTTGCGATGACGTTGCCAAGGAACTGAAGAACGGCATCGACGGCATCAAGATCGGCCAGACCGCGGCCGGCACGGTCTATCTCGCCCATCCCAAGGCACGCGAGATCACGCTCGGCTGCTCATCGAAGAATGTCAGCAACCAGTTGTTCGGTAAATCCGAACGCAAGCCGACACCGGCCTTCATCGAGCTGATGGCGAGCGCGGCGGCGATCGTGTTCACCTTGCCGAAGGACGACATGCAGCGCGGCGTCACACGCTGTTACCGCCGGCTCGGAATCTTCCGCGGCGACGACGTCGCCAGCCGCTACCGCCGGCTCGACATGCGTTGCGCCCGAACCAAGACCGAGTCCTCGATCACGATCAGCCGCAGCAAGGACCAATAGGCCGGGGGCGAAGCGATAGCCCTGTCGTTTCTGCGCCGGCGGCAGCGACCCGTTCACTATTCGCCGCGCCACTGACAGTTGCAGACAATTCGAACGATCTGCTTGACGAAGTTTTCGTCAGGGATGGCCACGCTTGTCGCAACACCAAGCGAGGAGCTGGACCATGTCCGTTTCGAGCGTTTCGTCGTCATCGCCGCCGCCCTCACCGCCGCCGGTCTCGACCGAGACGACCAAGCCGCAGACCCAAGACACCCAGGCGCGGAACCAGACGCAGCAGAGCCAGGCCGTGAATCCCGCCAAGACCGGCGACGAGGCGGCCGCGGAGAAGCAGGCCTCGCGTCCGCCGCTGCCGCCCGGCCAGGGCACCCGCATCGACATTCTCGCCTGACGATCCCACACCCTCAGGCCAACTTCGTATAGCGGCGGCGCCCCAGGCGCCTGCCGCTATACGTGTGAGCGGGGCCCTGGCAGCGCGGCGATCCACGTGGTTTTGGAGCACGCGCGCGGCTCGCTCGGGTGAGGCGTTACAGGTCTACCGACACCCACTTCCCGTGCGGCCGCCCCTCACCCCAACCCTCTCCCCGTGAAGAACGGGGAGAGGGAGCGCAGCGCCGACGAGGCGCCAGCGAGGCTCTCAGAGGAGCACGCGAAGCTCGCTTCAGCATGACTGCACGCCCTCAGCCCTCAGGCATCCAGCGCCTTGTAGTGGCGGAAGATGCCGTCTTCGTTGAAGGGGATGCGGCGGTCGCTGGCCAGATAGGCCGAAATGTTCGGCCTGGCGGCGACGCGGTCGTGCAGCGCGACGAGGCCTGGAATGTTGCGCTCGAATGCCGTCATGCGATGGGGAAAGGCGTAGCGCAGGCCGGCGACGATCTGGAACAGCGACAGGTCCACATAGGTGAGCCGGCGCCCGGTGATGTAGGCGCCACCGCTTTTCGATAGGAGCTGCTCGAAATAGCCGAGGAATTTCGGCACCCGCTCGCTCCAGAACTCGGCGGTGCGCTTTTTGGCCGGCGCGCGCTGGTCCTCGTAGTACAGCGTCGGCCCCAGCGGATGATGCGTGTCATGGATCTCGACGACGAAGTCGGTCACGGTGAGCTGCAGCTGATGCACCCAGAGCTGGCCGGCTTCGGTCTTCGGTGCGAGGCCATGGCGGCTGCCGAGAAACAGCAGGATGTTGGCGGTCTGGCCGATGACGCGGCGGCCCGCTCTCAGGAACGGCGGCGCGAAGGGCGGCGTGTCGCTGTCCGCCGCCATCATCGCCGTCATCGTACCGATGCCGTCCTCGCGCGCGACATCGCGATAGGCGGCGCCCGCCTCCTCCAGCGCGAGACGCACATATTCGCCGCGGCCCTGGATCATGGGCCAGTAGTAGAGCTCGTAACGCATGGGCCATCCTCATTGCCTGTTCATCGCGGCACGCCACTATAACCACGCGCAAAGCAAAAGCGCCGCGGATTGCTCCGCGGCGCCCGATGATCGTTCGACCTATGGCGTCAGCCGACCTGCTGGATCGCCGACAACTGCCAGTCGGCGCCGGGGTGACGCAGGAAGGTCCAGATCTCCGTGACCTCCTGCGGCTGGTCGGAGCCGTCGACAACGCGGCCCGAGGCGCGCTCGATGGTCTTGTCGGCCAGGGTGAAGCGCATCGCGACCGTGGCGTAGTCGGCGCCATTCTCGCGCCAGGCTTCGGCGAGGTCGCCCTGCAGCAGCTTCACGGCGCTGACCTTGTTGACCACGCCGCGGGCCTGGTTCTGCTCGAGATCGCGCTCGAAATACGAGGCCATCTCGGGCGTCGAGAGCAGGCGCAGGCGGCCGACATCCTCGTTCGACCAGGCGGACTGGATCTCGCCGAGCAGCCGCTCGAACGCCTCATAGTCGGCCGGCTGGATCTGCAGCGGCGGCACAGTGTTGCCGCCGCCCAGGCCGCCGAAGCCGCCGAGACCACCGAAACCGGAGCGGAAGCTCTGCTGGCCGTCATTGGGGCCCGGCGACGGGCCGGCCGCATAGGCCGGCTGGTTACGGCGCTGCCACCAGGCCATCGCGAAGCGCACGGCGACCACCACCAGCAGGATCTGCAGGATCAGGCCGATGAACGAGGCGAAGCCGCCGAGGCCGGAGAACAGGCCGCCGCCGAACAGCATGCCGAACAGGCCGGCGCCGAGGAAGCCGGCGGCGAGGCCGCCGAGCAGGCCACCGGCGCGGCCGCCGAACAGGCCGCCACGCGCGGGCGCAGCCGTGTTGAAGCCGCCGGGCTGGCCCGGCTGGGTGATCGTCCTATTGAACTGCGACGCCGATCCCGGCGCGGTCGTGGTCGAAGGCGGAGCCGAGAAGGTGCGCGTGCCGCGGGAGCCCGAGCTGGAGCCGCCGCCGATCCGGGCGTCGGCCGCCGAGACGGCGAGCACCGTCGGCAGCGCCAGTGAAAGGGCCACGGCCATCGCCTTGAGGAGGCCGCTTTTGCGCTGCATGAAGCTCATCTGTGTTTCCCATAATCCCCGGAATGGGGATGCCCGTAAGATGGGCACAACCCACGAAAAAGGAAGGCGGCACGAGGCCGCGCGGCTGCGGCGCTGGGTCGCGGGATGAACGCGCTCGGCCGGCTGGCGAAGGAACTCCGGTAACCTATTGTGGCGCCATGGTTTCCTTGACCGCCGCCACGAGCTGGCTGAGCGTGAAAGGCTTCGGCAGGAACGCAAACTGCTGGTTCTCCGGCAGGCTCTTCTCGAACGCATCCTCGGCATAGCCCGAGACGAAGATGATCTTGATCTCCGGATTGCGCTCGCGCATCGCCTTGAGCAGCGTCGGCCCGTCCATTTCCGGCATCACCACGTCGGACACCACGAGATCGAGCACGCCGTCGCACTCCTCCAGCGCCTCCATCGCCTCGACGCCGTTCGACGCCTCGATGACGCTGTAGCCCCGCGAGCGCAGGCCGCGCGCGTTCAGCGCCCGCAGGCCCTCCTCGTCCTCCACCAGCAGGATCGTCCCCTGCCCGGTCAGGTCGGCGCGCGGCTTCGGCGCATCGGCGGCAGCCGGCTCCTTGGCGGCGCCGTTGGCGGCGTGCGGCTCGACCTGGACCTCCGGCACGACGATGTGGCGCGGCAGGAAGATCTGGAACGAGGTCCCCTTGCCGACCTCGCTGTCGACATAGATGAAGCCGCCGGTCTGCTTGATGATGCCGTAGACGGTCGAGAGCCCGAGGCCGGTGCCCTTGCCGACCTCCTTGGTCGAGAAGAACGGCTCGAAGATCTTCTCGCGGATCTCTGCCGGAATGCCGGTGCCGGTATCGCTGATCTCGATGCGGACGTAGTCGGCGACCGGCATGCCCTTGTAGGCGGCCTGCGCGACCTCGTCGGCCGAGACGTTGGCGGTCCGCACCGACAGCTTGCCGCCATCGGGCATCGCGTCGCGGGCGTTGACCGCGAGGTTCACGACCACCTGCTCGAACTGCGAGACGTCGACCTTGACCGGCCAGAGGTCGCGGCCGTGAACCAGGTCGAGCTTGACCTTCTCGCCGATCAGCCGGCGCAGCAGCATCGTCAGGTCGGACAGTGCGTCGCCGAGATCGAGCACCTGCGGCCGCAATGTCTGCCGGCGCGAGAAGGCGAGCAGCTGCCGCACCAAGGTCGCGGCGCGGGTCGCGTTCTGCTTGATCTGCATGATGTCCTGGAACGACGGGTCGGTCGGCTTGTGCGCGTTCAGCAGGAAATCATTGGCCATCATGATGGCCGAGAGCACGTTGTTGAAGTCGTGGGCGATGCCGCCGGCGAGCTGGCCGACCATCTCCATCTTCTGCGACTGGTTGATCTGGTTCTCGAGCGCGCGGCGCTCGGTGGTCTCCAGCATGTAGACGATCGCAGCTTCCGTCTCGCGCTCGTCCTCGTCGACCGCGGTGACGAAGAACTGGCCGAAGCGCTCCTTCGGCCCGTCCAGCATCACCTCGACCGGCGGAATGTCCGCCTGCCCCTCGGCCGCCTGGTTGATCGCGGCGATCAGCAGATGCCGGTCGCGCTGACTGACGGCGCGGAAGATCGACTTCGCCGCCGCCGCATCGCCGCTGACGCTCTGCGCGAGCTTGGCGAAGCGGGCGTTGGCGCGCACCACGGCGCCGCCGCGGTCGACGGTCGCGATCGCCATCGGCGTATGGTCGAAGAAGCGCATGAAGCGCACCTCGGCGGCGCGCTCCGGATCGGAGCGCTCGTCGCGGGCGCGGCTGATGACGAGCGTGCGCGAGGCGCCTGGCTTGCCGTCGGCGCCGAAGGCGAGCTTATGGTAGAGCCGCGCCGGCATGGTCTTGCCACCGCGCATCTTCAGGTCGATGTCGAACACCTCGGTGCGGACCTCGCCGGGCACCGCGACGATCGAGCTGAGCAGCGAGGCACCGTCGCCCGAGACGACGTCGGCGAGCTTCAGCCCGCCCGAGCCGATCTCGGCGAGATCATAGTCGAGCCAGTTGGCGAGCGTGGCATTGACGTAGACGAGGCTGCCTTCCGGATTGACCGAGAAGAAGCCGCACGGCGCATGGTCGAGATATTCGATCGCGTGCTGCAGCTCCTGGAACACGTCCTCCTGGCGCTCGCGATCCCTGGTGATGTCGGCGATCGACCACACCGCGTAGCGGGCATGGCGCTTGGTCTGGCCGAGCGGGCGCACGCGCATCCGCAGCCAGCGCCCCTGCGCGCCTTCGGCCGCGGTGATGCGGACCTCCTCCTGCTGCCGCTTGCCCTCGCGCGCCGCCTTGAGCAGGCGGAACACCGCTTCGGACACATCGGGATTGCCGATGAAGACGCGCTCGACGGGACGCGCCTCCTGCGCGGTCGCTGCTCCCGTCATGTTGAGATAGGCGGCGTTGGCGTAGACGACATGGCCGCGCGGATCGGTCACCGCGAGGCCATCGAAGGCATGATCGGCGATCGCGCCCAACACCGGATCGTCGGTCGACTTGTCGGCGAAGCGGACGATGCCGGCGGCGAACGCGAACAGATTGAACAGGCCGACGGTGGCGAGCAGCGACAGCAGGCCGAGAATGTAGGGCTGCGCCTGGGCGCGGCCGATCGTCATCAGCGCGATCGCGACCGCGACGAGGCCGAACGCCACCAGAAGGATCAGCAGAATGCTGCCGCTGCGGCGCGGCCGCTCCGGCAGGCCCGCCTGATCCTGTAACCCATCATTGTCGGAATCGGCGCTCATGGCTCGGGGACGCGACCTGTCGGCTGGGAGCCCCAGCCCGTTCGCGCGGCTCCCCCTTCCACCTGCCTGAATCGACGGGTCAAGCGCAAGCCCGTCAAGCCGATATTCCATGATTTATCCGTATTTTGCGGTCCGTCCGGGGACCTGCTCGGTTGTCATTGCGGGCGCCCCGAGAGGTTGCGCCGCAGCCCCATCACGTAGCCGATGATCTCAGCGACCGCGTGATAATGTTCCACCGGGATCTCCTCGTCGATCTCGACCGTGGCATAGAGCGCGCGCGCCAGCGGCACGTTCTCGACGATCGGGATGTCGTGCGCCTTGGCGACCTCCCGGATCTTGAAGGCGATGTTGTCGACGCCCTTGGCGACGCAGACCGGTGCCGACATGCCGCGCTCGTAGGACAGCGCGACCGAGTAGTGCGTCGGGTTGGTGATGATCACGGAGGCCTTGGGAACCGCGGCCATCATGCGCTTCTTCATGCGCTGCTGGCGGATCTGCCGGATGCGGCCCTTGACGTGCGGGTCGCCTTCCGACTGCTTGAACTCCTCCTTCATCTCCTGCACCGACATCTTCTGGCGCTCGTACCATTGCCGGTACTGGAACAGGTAGTCGCCGATCGCGACCAGGGCGAGCAGCGCGACCACCGAGCCCATCAGATGCGTCGTCAGCGAGATCGTGACGCCGAGCAGCTCGCCGACGTCCATATGCAGCAGCGATTCCAGGCGCAGCCGCTCCGGCCACAGGATCATGACCATGACCGTGCCGAGCAGCACGAGCTTGAAGAGACCCTTGGCGAAATTGGCCGCGGCCTGCTTGCCGAACAGGCGCTTGGCGCCGGCCAGCGGAGAGATCTTGCTCAGGCTCGGCTTCATCGGCTCGCCCGACCAGACCAGGCGATGCTGCATCATGTTGCCGGCGATCGCCGCCAGCATCACCATCAGGATCGGCACGCCGATCGCCGCGATCACGGCGAACGACAGGCTGCGCGCCAGCGACAGCAGGCCGGCGCCGTCGGTCTGGATCATCCAGGAATTGGCGATCAGGTTGCGCATCGGCACCAGCACCGCGGTGCCGATCGAGCCCGAGAAGGTCGACATCACCAGGGTCGCGGAGGCGATCACGAACCAGGTGTTGAGCTCCTGGCTCTTGACGACGTCGCCGCGTTCGAGCGCCTGATCGAGCCGCTTTTGCGTCGGGTCTTCTGTTTTGTCTTCGGAATCGGCTTCATCGGCCATCGGTCAGGCCCCTCACCGCGGCATCATCTCGTGCATGACGCCTTCGAAATAGCCGAGAAACGTTCCCATCATCGCGGTCAGGACCAGCGCGAAGATCAGGAAGCCGATCAGGATCGAGAGCGGCGCGCCGACGAAATAGACCTGCATCTGCGGCATCAGCCGCGCCAAGACGCCGAGCCCGATGTTGAAGACCAGCCCGAACACCAGGAACGGCGCCGACAATTGCAGGCCGATCTTGAAGGCCGCGGCAAACGCCTTGGTCGCCAGCGAGGCGACGTCGCCGCTCGGGATCAATTCGCCGGGCGCGAAGATCTTGTAGCTGTCGCTGAGCGCGGCGATCACCAGGTGATGGCTGTCGGTCGAGAACAGCAGGGTCACGCCGAGCATGGTGAGGAAGTTGCCGATCAGGACGCCCTGCTGTCCCTGCGTCGGATCCACCGCGGTGACGAAGCCGAGCCCCATCTGCTGCGCGATCACGGAGCCCGCGACCTGCAGCGCCGACAGCGTCACCCGCGCCGTCGCGCCGAGCACGATGCCAATCACGATCTCGTGCACCATCATCACCAGCAGCGGCGACAACGCCTGCAAATCGACCTGATAGGCCTGACGGTGCAGCGGCAGCACGATCATCGTGAGCAGCAGCGCGGTCGCGAGCTTGATGCGGACGGGGATGTTGACCTCGCCGAGGCCCGGCAACAGCATCACCATCGCGCCCACGCGCGCGAAGGCCAGCATGAACACGGCGGCCAGCGCCGGAAGGAAGGAAATATCGATGCGCATCGTCCGCCGTCACGGCCCTTTCGACCGCATGCTGGTGCGGCACGGCGGTCTTTGAAGAGACAACCTGCGAATAGACAGCCTCAGACGAGTCAGCCTGCGAAGAGCTCGCCCGAAAGGCTGCCCGCGCACGGCCGAAAGCAGCAGCGCCCCCCGCACTGCTCCTTACGACCGCTCGCAGCGCCCTCACGCAGGCCTGCCCTGCCGCCCCGGACATTGCCTCATCCGCCGATGATTCGCGACGAGATCCGCATCATGTGCGAATGCAGCGCATCGGCCATGAACGGCAGCGCCAGCAGCAGCGTCACGAAGATCGCGATGATCTTCGGCACGAACACCAGCGTCTGCTCCTGGATCTGCGTGAGCGCCTGGAACAGCGAGACGACCACGCCGACCACGAGGCCGACCACCATCAGCGGCGACGACACCAGCACGATGGTCCAGATCGCATCGCGCGCCACATCGAGCGTTTCAGCTCCCGTCATGTCCTGTCGTTCCTCACTGTCGATCGGCTCCGGTCCGGCCCCCGCCTCAGCGCGCATCGCGCGCAGTCGCGGCAGACGGCAAATCCTCTGGGCGCATCAGGCACGTGGCGGCCTGAAGCGTTACGAGCTGCGCCTAGATCGTCATCTTCATCACGTCTTCATAGGCCTGGATCACACGGTCGCGCACCGACACCAGCGTCGACACCGCGACGTCGGTTTCGGCGACCGCCGTGACGACATCCATGACGTTTGCCTTGCCCGCGGCCATCGCGACCGCCTGACTGTCGGACTTGCGTCCGGCCTCCATCACGCTGCCGATCGCGTCCTTCAGCACCGCGCTGAATGACGGACCACCCTTGTCGGCGCCGTTGCCGCTACCGAGCACGTCGCGCACGCGCCCAAGGCTGCCGAAGGCACCGCTCGAGCCGCCGGCGTCGAGCACGCGGGCGGAATTCGCATAGGCATTCGCTGCGGAGATTGGGGAGGCCATGACTTTCGTTCCTGTCCTAGGTCTTCAGAATGTCGAGTGTGCGCTGGATCATGCGGCGCGTGGCGCCGATGATGTTCAAATTCGCCTCGTAGGACCGCTGTGCATCACGCATGTCGGTCATCTCGATGAGCGGATTGACGTTGGGGTACTTGACATTGCCGGACGCGTCCGCGGCCGGGTTACTGGGGTCGTATTTGACGCGGAACGACGATTGATCGGGCACCACCTTGCCGAGCGCCACCACCTTGGCATCGAGCGCACGGTCGAGCGCCGAGGTGAATGTCGGGACCTTGCGGCGATACGGATCGCCACCCGCCTTGGCGGCGGTCGAATCGGCATTGGCGATGTTCTCGGAAATGACGCGCATACGTCCCGCCTGCGCACGCAGGCCGGAGGTCGCGATGCTCATCGAGCGCAGGAAATCGCTGGAGTCGTTTGCCATGCTTGTCGGTCTCCGTCCTTAAACCCGAGCTCAGCCCTTGCCGATCGCCGTCTTCAACAGATGCAGGCTCTTGCCGTACAGCGAGGTCGCCGCGGCGTAGTCCATCTGGTTGGCGGAGACCTTCAGCATCTCCTCTTCGAGGCTCACCGCGTTGCCGGCGGGCCTCGTCTGAAATCCGACCTTGCGGTTCTGGTCGAAGCTCGCGCTCTCGCCCGACGACGGTGCGATGTGCGCGGTGCTGGTCCGGGTCAGCGACAGCGGCGCAAAGCCGCCGACCGCCTGGCCGGTTGAATCGAACTTCGGCTCAACCAGATCCTTCGGCTTGAAGTTGGGCGTATCCGAATTGGACACGTTCTCGGACAGCACGCGCTGGCGCTCCTGATGCCATTGCATCTTGGTCCGCAACGCCGACAACACGGGGATATCGTTGATGGACATGGCGCTGCTCGGTTGTGTCCGACTACCGGACGGTTTGGGTAGGTAGAAATTGCCGTGCATATGGTTAACAGGGAGTTAAGAAACGGTGCGGTGACCCCCGGGATGATCCCGGTGTTTTGACGATTTCTTAGGAAAGTGCCGGGCTCCCGGCCGACCGATGCATCATTCCGGGACGGCACGGCTCGCCAAGAAGTCGTTTTGGCCCGGCCGATTCATGGGTTATTAAGAGGCCGAGCGGCAGTTCCTGCCGTCATGCGTTAACAGGTTGGTTCCGGTTCTGAAGCTCCGTTCGCTGCCGGCGATGCGTTGGACAGACGAGAGACTTCGAAAGGACGCGGTATTTGCCGGGGACAGAGATGCAGGCACTGACGTTCTTTTTTGCATTCGTAGCGGTGCTGGCGCTGATCGGCCTCGCCGCGTGGCTGGTTCGTCGATTCGCGGGGAATCGTCTCGGCACCAACCCGAATCGCGGCCGCATGCCCCGGCTCGCCGTGATCGATGCCGCCGCCGTCGATGGCCGCCGCCGTCTCGTGCTCGTGCGCCGTGACAACATAGAGCATCTTCTGATGATCGGCGGGCCCACCGACATCGTGGTTGAGTCCAACATCGTGCGCGCCATGCCGGCGCGCGAGCAATTGCCGCAGCGGCCGGGCATCAATGCCGAGCCGCCGGCGGCGCGCATTGCGCCACTGCCGGATGCGCCGTCCTGGGCCGACAACGAGCCGAAGACCGAGGCCGCCGAGCCTGCCGAGCTGCAGATGCCGGAGCCGCCGCAGCGCCCGATGCGGCCGTCGTTCATCGATGAGGTTCGCCGCACGGCGCCGGCTGCCGCAGAGCGGCGTGAGCCGGCACCGGCATTCCCGCCGGAACCACCGCTCCCTCCGCGCCGTCCCGATCCCCGCCAGGACCTCCGGGCGGACGTCCGTGGAGAACCGCGCGGCGGAGACGAAGCCCGCCTGGAGCCGCGCCCCGAGCGGGTGGCCCGCGGTGAACCGGTGATGCCGCGCCCGCTGCGCCCCGCCGAGCCGCAACGCCAGGCCGAGGCGCCGCGCCCTTCCGAGGGGCCCCGGCTACCGCCGGTGCGGAATGCTGAGCGCGCAGCCGAGCGCGTCGAGCGCGTGGCGGCACCGCCGCTGCCGCCGGTGGCCCAGATGCCGCCGCCACCACCCCCGGCTGCCCCACCGCCCGTAGCGGCCGATTCGAGCGCCGAAGCCAATCTGGCCGAGATGGCGCAACGGCTCGAGGCCGCGCTGCGGCGTCCGTCAGCCGATCCGTCGGCTGCTCCGGCCTCGGGTCCCCCGGCGCTCCGGGCGGCCACGCGCAACGAGCCGGCTCCGGCGCAAGCCGCGCCGGTCAAGACCAGCTTCGAGAATCTGGAGGACGAGATGGCCTCGCTGCTCGGACGTCCGAAGTCGTCGCAGTGAGATCGCTGCTTCCCCCGCGTAGAGTTGTCTTCATCGCTGTTCTGACTGCCGCCGGTTTACTGGCGGGACCTGCTGCTGCGCAGGACATCAGCATCAATCTCGGCGGCGGTGGTGGCGGCGGCGTCACTGAACGCGCGGTCCAACTGATCGCGCTGCTCACGGTGCTGTCGATCGCGCCGTCGATCCTGATCATGATGACGTCGTTCACGCGCATCGTGGTCGTGCTGTCGCTGCTGCGCACGGCGATGGGCACAGCGACCGCGCCGCCCAACTCGGTCATCATCGCGCTCGCGATGTTCCTCACGGCCTTCGTGATGGGCCCGGTGCTGCAGAAATCCTATGATGACGGCATCCGGCCGCTGGTCGAGAACCAGATCGGCGTTGAGGACGCGCTGCAGCGCGCCTCGGTGCCGCTGCGCGGCTTCATGCAGAAGAACGTGCGAGAGAAGGACCTGAAGCTGTTCATGGACCTCTCCGGCGAGCCGCCGCCGGCGACGCCCGACGAGCTGTCGCTGCGCATCCTGGTGCCGGCCTTCATGATCTCCGAGCTGAAGCGCGCCTTCGAGATCGGCTTCCTGCTGTTCCTGCCGTTCCTGATCATCGACCTCGTGGTCGCCTCGGTCTTGATGTCGATGGGCATGATGATGCTGCCGCCGGTCGTGGTGTCGCTGCCGTTCAAGCTGATCTTCTTCGTGCTGGTCGACGGCTGGTCGCTGGTGGCAGGCAGCCTGGTGCAGAGCTATGGCGGGTAAGAAGAACCATGGCGCCCGATCCGGGCCTCGCCCTTCGAGACGCCCGCCTATGGCGGGCCCTCAGGGTGAGGGGAAGTAGCTTTCCCTGGCCGGCTTGGTCATCTGATTGGATCTCCCGCTCTGCGCTGAGATCAACGGCCGGCGATCGCCTGCTTGACACCCTGGATGCGCGGCAGGGCGCCGGTCGCCTCCGACGGGGCCTTCGCAGCATCCTTGCCGCCGTCCGGTCCTTTGCCGGTGGCATCCGGGAAGCGCGCGCGCATGTCGCGCAGGAAGCCGTCCAGCGTATCGACGCTCGCCGCCATCTTCGCGATCTGGGCGAATTCGGCGCTGGAGCCGCTCGCCGGCTTGCTGGCGACGTCGAACGCGATCTTGTCCGCCTCGCCGGTCATCAGCGGCGCATATTTCTCGCGGAAGCGGGCGAGGCCGATGGCGTCGTCGGCGAGCGCATAGCCGACCACGGCGCGCAGGATGTCGCCGCGCTCGGCCGGATTGAGCGGGCGGAAATCGCGCCAGCGATCGCCGTAGTAGAGCTCGATCTGCTCGGACGCCTCGCGCCAGCGCCGCGACGCCCAGTAGATGTCGGAGCGCAGCCGGATCGCCTCGCGGCCGCCGATGTTGCTGATGATGTCCAGCCCGAGGTCGTAACGACCGATGTCGCTGTTGGCGCGCGCCTCCAAGAGCAGCCGCTGCTGGCGCAGCTCGCCCGCGAGATCGGCGATGCGGGTGGTGCGCAGCGCCTCGATGGCACGGTCCGGCTTGCGGTTGGTGAGGTAGACCATGGCGAGACGCGCGGCGACCTGGGCGCGCGCCGCACCTTCGAGGCGATGGTCGACCTGGTATTGCAGAAGCTCGGCGGCCTGGTCGAGCAGGTCGATGCCGACCAGGCGGTCGGCGAGCTTGCGGATCATCTCGTCGCCGCGGCGGCCGATCGGAGTCAGCTCGCGAAACCCGTAGAAGATGCTGAGCGCATCGACCGGCGGAAGCTCGTCGGCCTTGCCGCTCAGGAACAGCTGCGAGAACAGGCGGGAGGCTGCATCCTGGGCCTGCCGCGCCAAGTCGGAGTTGGGCATCAGGCGGGTGGCCTGGCGCGCGGCCTCGAGCGAGTCCGCGTAGCGCCCGGCCTCCTCATAGAGCTGCGCCATCATCTGCAACGTCTGCACCTCGATCGCATCGCCGCGCCAGATCGCCTGCAAGGTCTCCAGCTCCTTCAGCGCGTCGGACGGCTTGATCTCGCCGCGCTTCTGCAGGAGCTTGATCTCCAGCAGCTTGGCCTCGGCGGCTGCCGGGCGGTCGTCGGAGTTCACGGCGAAGCGATAGTCGTCGAGCGCGTCCTTCTCCTGCGCCATCGCCTCGGCGAGCCGGCCGCGCAGCACGGCGATGTCGGGCTTCATGTCTGCGGGCACGCCGATCACGTCGATCTCGGCGCGCCGCTTGGCGGCACCGGCGAAATCCTTGATCTCGAGCGCCGACTTCATCGCATCCGCGATCACGATGCGCTGCAGGTCGAGCGGCAGCGAGGCGATGGCGAACTCGACGTTCTTCAGCTTCTCGCGCGCGTCCGCAAACTTGCCTTGCCGGGCGAAAGCGAGGCCCTTCCACATCTGGGAGTCGAAATTGTTGCCGATCGACGGCGTGGCGAGATCCTTGAGGCCCTGGTCCGGCCGGCCCATCAGGATGCTTGCCACCGCGTGGATCATCAGCATGGCGGTCTCGTCGGTGCGCGGATCGGCGTCGGAGATCATCAGATTGGTGACACCGCGCGCTTCCGGATACATCGCTCGCGCCATGTAGAAGCGCGCCAGCGCCAGCCGCGTCTGCGCCCGCCGCTCCGGCTCGGCGTTGGCCGCGGCCTTGATCAGGAGATCCTCGCGCGGCACGAACGGCTGAGTCTGGTTCTGCTGCCATTCGTCGATGTCGAACATCGGCCTGACAGCGGTCGGCGCCCGTTCCGGCGAAAAGCCGATCGACGACAGCGTCAGCCCGCCCGGCCGGCCCAGGATCACCTTGTCAGGCGCGATCTCGACGGCGATGTCATCCGAATTCGGACGCACGGCGATGCCGTGGATGGAATCGAGCAGCGACAGATCGACGAAATCCTGGCGCTTGATGAAGCCCCGGATCGGCGGCGGCGCCGTCACGACCAGCAGCGTGTCGCCGGCATCCGGGTCGGTCAGGCGGTGCAGCATGCCGGCTCCGGGATTGGCGAGCGGCACCATCACATTGGCAAGCGCGGGATCGGTGACGTTGCGCATCACCATCAGCGGCTGCTGATTGGCCTGGCCCTTGTCGGCGAACGACAGCGTCCAGCTGCGCCCGCCATCATCGCTGCCGAGCGAATGCATCTGCGGGCGGTTGAGCCGGATCCGGATCGCCTGCCCGTTATCGAGCGGCATCCTGTTGACCTCGCCGATGATGGCGCCGCCCTTGGCGCGGATGGGCTCGACGTCGACGGGCTTGGTCGAATCGAACACCATCCATACCGTATCGCCGCGGCGGAACAGCGCCGCCGGCGTAACCTGGCCGAAGCCGAAGGTGAGCCGCAGGCCCTCGCTGTCGCGCAAGGCCTCCAGGGTGGCGGCTCCATTGGCTGCCTTCTCGGCCGGCTTGGTTTCGGCAGGCTTGGTTTCGGCCGACTTGGTTTCGGCCGACTTGGCCTCTACAGCCTTGGCATCGGCCGACTTGCTCTCGACGGGCTTGGCGGCTTCGGCTTTGCCGGCCTCCGGCTTCATCGCCTCGGGCTTCGCCGGTTCGGATTTGGCCGCCTCGGATTTGACAGCTTCAGGCGCAGCAGCTTCAGGCTTGGGGAGCTCGGGCGCGGCTTCGGCCTTCGCGGCGGCCGGCGCGGCAGCAGCAGCTGCCGACGGCGCAGGCTCGGCCGCGGGCTCGGTGGCTGGCGCCGCGACCGCAGGCGCCGGCTTCGCCTCCGTCTTCATCTCCTTGGCGATGGTGTCGGAGGTCGGCGGCACGATCTCCGGCTGCGCAGCCTGCTTCGGCTTGTCACCATTGGGCTTGCTGCCGTTGGGTTTCTCGGCCGCGGCCGCCTTGGCGCCCGGCAGCGTGTCCGAGGAGACTGCGGAAACCTTCTTGTCCGGCTGCTGATAGGCGACGTCGATGTTGTAGTTCTTCTCCTCGCGGAAGGCGCGAACGTCGACCTCGCCGATCAGGCCGATCTCGACGACGGTCCTGCTGCCGTCGATGCGCTGGTTGATCGCGGCGACGTTGGGCGGCGAAACGATCTTGGCGTCGGCGAGATCGAAGGACAGCGGCGCGGTGAAGAACAGCGACAGCTTCTGGTCGTTGAGCACCGAGGAGATGCCGACGCCGTCGGGGATCTCGAACACGAAGCGCACGAAGGTCGGCTGCACCAGCGCGCGCACGCGGATCGGCGGCCGCTTCTTCGATTCCGCCTCGGCGCGCTGCAGCCGCAGCGCCTTCTCGGCGGCGCGCGCGCGCTCGGCGAGCTCGCGCACGACCTCGGCCGGCAGCGGCGGCGGCGGGCCGGTCCAGCTGTCGGGCAACAGGTCGATGAAGACGCGCTCGCCCGCGGTCATGGTGTTGACGCGGACCTTGCGCGACAGCGACAGCCGCAGCGCCGAGCCGTCGGGGTCGCCGCGGGCCGACGAGATGTAGTCGGGCGCCGCATCGACCCAGCGGTCGATCGGAACGGTGGCGGGGCGATCGAACCTGATCAGCAGAATCGAGCCGGCGGTGGTGACGTCGGCGCTGACGTCCTCGGCGAATTTCAGCACCAGCCGCGCATAGCCGTCCTGAGCCGACAGGCTCGCCTCGCCCGGCACCGGTGCAGCGCCCGCCGCGACCGTGGACAGCACCAGGCCGATGACGATGGCCGACAGCAGCGCGAGGCCGGCGCGCGCCCGTGCGCGGGCCTTCGACCGCAATCCAATGGGAGTCGTGCGCGCCATGGTCACAAGCTTCCGGTTCGACATCCGCAACTTGACGGATACGCCTGCCCCGCCACGCCGGAAATCTAGGTGCCGGCGTTTAAGGGCGCATTAAACATGCGGCTCAATTGCTCTTCACGGGCACGATCTTGCCTTCGATCTTCGGCAGCTCGGCGCTCGCCTCGGGCCGTTCGGCGCCGGCCCGGCGGGCGAGCTCGACCGTGAGCCGTTCGGCCGCCTCCGGCGTCATCAGGCCGAGAATGTCGGACATCTTGCGTGGCGCGATCTGCGAGGCGATCTCGATCAGCACCGACATCTCGAGCCGGTCGAACACCTTGGCGGCGTCCTTCGGCTTCATGCCCTCGTACATCGTGACGATGCTCTTGAAGCGGGCGTTGTCGGCCTCGGTCTTGGCGGCCTGCGCGCCGGAGATGCGGCCCTCGATCGCCTTCATCTCCTCGGTCTTGGACTGGATGCGCTGCTCGGCGGCGCGCAACAGGCTCTCGCGGATGTCGATCTCGCGCGCGCGCGCGTCGAGCTCCTGGCGGCGCGACTGCAGCCGCTCGAGGATCGCCTTCTCCGCCGGCGACACCTGCTGCTGGTTCTCCTCGGGCTTGATCACGACGCCCTCGGGCTTGGTGTCCGGAGCGGCGGGCTTGGGCGCCTCCTCCTTCTTCTCCTTCGGCGCGCCGTGCGTGGAGCCGGTGACGATGTCATTGTCCTCGCGGCCTGGATAGCCGAGGTTCTCCTGAGCCCAGGACCGCTTGGTCGGGTGAGGGTCGTAGTCGAAAACGTAGCCGCCATCGATCACCAGGCCGGCCACCTTCAGGACGGCGAGGCAGGCCACCGCGATCAGGACGACGGGAATGACGCGGATGTTACGAAACGCATTCATGCGGCAAGGCCACCAGTCCTTCGACGTTCGGAGAATGCCTGGGCCGCGGCGGCAACCGCCTTGGCACCGGAGACGCGCACCGGCTCGGTCGTGATCGCCGGCACAGGCGCCGGCGCCGGCTCGGGCGCGGCGTCAGGCGAGGTGATGGGTCGCGCGGCGCTGGCGATGCGCGAGAGACGGCGCACCACGCCGTCGCTCTCGGCGAGCTGCTTGCGCAACTGGTCGGACATCTGCGTCGCGGCGGCGAGCTGATTGCCGAGATTGTCGTTGACGTCGCGCACCGCGAGCTTGAGGCCGCCGATCGCGCGCTCGGCGATCTCGGTCGCGGTGATCAGCTCAGCGATCACGGCCTTGAGCGAATGCTCGTCGGCCTTCAGCCGCTTCAGCCTGGAATTCAGCAGCATGCAATAGCCGATGGTCAGCACCAATAGGACCGCCACCAGGCTTTCGATGATCAATCCGAGGGAGTGGTTCATTGGGCCTCCATCAACTTGTTCTGGCCTTCGGCGCCTTCGAACATCGCAAGCGTCGTATTCGGCTTGCGCAAATTCTTGGTGACACGGATCGCGACGCGGTCTCCGACCCGACCCATCCGCCCCTCCGTCAGCATGGTGCTGCCGCAGCGGACCGCGACCAGCGCATCGGGACGGATGTCGAGCGGCAGGGTGTCGCCGACCTTCAGCTTCATGAGCTGCTTCAGCGGCACGTCGGCCTCGTAGAGCACGGCGTCGACGGCGATCTCGGCCTTGGTGATCTCGGTGGCGAAGTGGCCTTCCCAGACGGGATCGCGGCCGAACTTCTCACCCATGAACATCTGCAACAGCACCGGCCGGATCGGCTCGATGGTCGCGTAGGGCAGCAGCAGCTCGATGTTGCCGCCGCGGTCTTCCATGTCGATCCGCAGCTTCACCAGGATCGCGGCGTTGGCGGGCCGGCTGATCGCGGCGAAGCGCGGGTTGGTCTCGAGCCGGTCGATGGTGAAGCGCACCGGCGACAGCGGCCGGAACGCCTGCTCGGCATCGCTCAGCACCACCTCGATCAGGCGCTTGACCAGGTTGGTCTCGATCGTCGTGTAGGGGCGGCCCTCGACGCGGAGCTGGGTGTTGCCGCGGCGGCCGCCGAGCAGCACGTCGATGATCGAATAGATCAGGGTCGAATCGACGGTGGCGAGCCCGAAATTCTCCCACTCCTCCGCCTTGAACACGCTGAGCACGGCCGGCAGCGGGATCGAGTTCATGTAGTCGCCGAAGCGCACCGAGGTGATGCGGTCGAGCGAGACTTCGACGTTGTCGGAGGTGAAGTTGCGCAAGGACGTCGTCATCAGCCGCACCAAGCGGTCGAAGACGATTTCGAGCATCGGCAGACGCTCGTAGGAGACCATCGCCGAATCGATGATCGCGCGAATGCCGGAATGGTCGTCGAGACTGACCTCGCCGGCGGTGAAGCCGAGGAGGTTGTCGATCTCCTCCTGCGACAGCACCCGCTCGCCGCCGTTCTTGGTGGCGCCGAAATCGCGGCTGCCGTCCTCGACCATCGCGGCCCATTGCAGGGCCATCGATTCGGTGAGTTCGTTGGCTGCTGCGGCTTCCGCGGCCTCTGTGGGATCCTCCGAGTCGAGCGAGGCTTCCCATTGCGCGGCTATCGCATCTTGGTCGACTTGATCGTTGCCAGCCATGATCGTTGCGCTTCTTTGCCTTACTGGACCACGATTTCCTTGAACAACACCGCGTTGACCTGGTTGGGCGCCAGCGCGACGTTGACCCGCTTGGTGAGCTCCTCCTTGAGCCGGAACAGGCCCGCCGAGCCGTTGAGGTCGCTCGGCCGGAGCTCGCGCAAATACGTCTGGAAGATGTCGGTGACGCGCGGAAGCGTCGGCTTGATCGTCTCGACCTGCTTCTCCTCCTTCACCTCGAGCACGATCTTCACTTTCAGATATTGGACGCGGTCACCGGGATTGCCGACCAGGTTGACGAGAAGGTCCGGCACCTCGACGAAGGCCGGCGGCTTCGGCGGCGGCGCCGCCTCGGCGTGATGCTCGTCGTTCTTGTGGCTGAAGAAGAAGAAATAGCCCGCACCGCCGACGCCGAGCAGCGCCAGCGCGCCGACGACCATGATGATCAGCTTGAGCTTGCTCTTCGGCGAGCCTGCTTGCTCCTCGCCTTCGCCTGCTCCGGCTTCGTTCTCGGCCATAGCTTTCGGATCCTTCCGGAAAATCGAGCCGATGCCGCCAGAAAGCTTAATGACGCGAAACCAACGCTCCCAGCGCATCTGCGCTTTGTTGAGGGAACGCTACGGTAACAATGGTTAACGGAAGCTTTCTTTTGCCGAGGCGGTGGGAAAAACTTGCCGGGCAATTATGGTTAGCGAGACGTTATTGCCGGGTGTTCTGAACCCGCACTGAAATCCAAACCATTGATTTATCGATAGTTTCAGAGTTGGCACGGCTTTCGCTGTACCCCTTGCGAACCCGCCGGCTTGGGAGAGCTGAACGGTTCTGGAAGACCCGGTCGAGACCGCCTTGGGAGAGGTGCCGCGAACGGGATTCGTTAAGAGGGGAGATCGACCGGTGGAGAATGCGCTTCTCATCGGATTGTCGCGGCAGATGGTGCTGGAGCGACAACTCGACGTCGTTGCCAACAACGTCGCCAACGTCAACACCAACGGCTTCAAGGCCGATCAGCAGCTGTTCGAGGAGTATCTCTCCTCCGGCGCGCATGAGGACAATTTTCCGGTAGCCGGCCGCAGGGTCTCCTATGTGCAGGACCGCGGCACCTATCGCGACTTCTCGCAGGGCTCGATGCAGCGCACCGGCAACGCGCTCGACGTCGCCGTCACGGGCGACGGCTTCCTGACGGTGCAGACCGCGGCCGGCGAGCGCTACACCCGCGATGGCAATCTGCACATGAACAACCTCGGCCAGCTCGTCACCGCCGCCGGCGACCTCGTGCTCGGCACCGGCGGTCCGATCGTGTTCCAGCAGACCGACCACGACATCAACATCTCGCCCGACGGCACCGTGACGGTGGTCGAGGGCCTCAACCGCACCGACTCGATCCGCGGCAAGCTGCGCATCGTCAACTTCGCCGATCCGCAGGCCGCGCAGAAGCAGGGCAACAACCTCTACGCCGCCGCCGCCGGCGCCACCGCACAGCAGGACACCAAGTCGACCGTGCAGCAGGGCTACATCGAGAAGTCGAACGTCAGCGCGGTCGGCGAGATGAGCAAGATGGTCGAAGTGATGCGTGCCTACACCCAGGTCGCCAACATGCTGCAGGTCCAGAGCGACCTGCGCAAGAACGCGATCGAGAAACTCGCCGACGTTCCGGCCTGACAGATCTTGAAGGAGACGTGACATGCAGGCGCTTCACACCGCTGCGACCGGAATGGCGGCACAGGAACTCAACGTTCAGGTGATCTCCAACAACATCGCCAACCTCCGCACCACCGGCTTCAAGAAGCAGACGGTGGCGTTCCAGGACCTGATCTACGAGCACATGCGCCGCGTCGGCGCGCAGTCGTCGGACCAGGGCACGATCCTGCCCGTCGGCATCGACATCGGCGGCGGCGTCAAGACCGTCGGCACGCCGCGCTCGATGACCCAGGGCACGCTGTCGCAGACCGGCAACGACCTCGACCTCGCGATCTCGGGCGAGGGCTTCTTCAAGGTGCTGATGCCCGACGGCACCTTCCAGTACACCCGCGACGGCACCTTCCAGATGGACAATCAGGGCCGCATCGTCACCGCCCAGGGCAACCCGGTGCAGCCGACCATCACGATCCCGCAGAACGCCTCGGGCATCACGGTCAACGCGCAGGGCCAGGTCTCGGTGACGCTGCCGGGCTCGACCACCTCGAACATCATCGGCCAGCTCCAGATCACGCGCTTCATCAACAAGGCCGGCCTGCAGCCGGTCGGCAACAACCAGTTCACCGACACCCCCTCCTCCGGGCCGCCGCAGGACGGCGTCGCCAACCAGGACGGTCTCGGCAGCATCACCCAGGGCAGCCTGGAGCAGGCCAATGTCGACGTCGTCAGCGAGATGAGCGAGCTGATCGCCGCGCAGCGCGCCTACGAGATGAACGCGAAGGTCATCTCGGCCGCGGACCAGATGCTGCAGTCGACCACGGCGCTGTTCCGCTGAGGTTCGAAGGGAGATCACCGTCATGACCCGTACCGTCCGTCCCTTCCTTCTTGCGGCTGCCCTGCTCGCCTCGACTGCGCTCTCGGCGCTGGCCGGCGAGGCCGACGACCAGATCAAGGCGCCCGTGCTGCGCTCCACCGTGAACGTCACCGGCGACATCGTTCGCGTCGGCGACCTGATCGACAATGCGGGCGTCGCGGCCAACATCGCCGTCTACCGCGCGCCCGACCTCGGCACCACCGGCGTGCTGCCGGCCGCGCAGGTGATCGCGACCCTGCGCACCCACCAGGTGATCGGCGTCGAGGTCCGCGACATCAAGGAGGTCGCGGTCACGCGGCTGGCGCGCGCCGTCGATGCCAAGGAGATCGGCGCGGCGGTGGCCCAGGCGCTCGATCACCGCAACGGACTTGGCGATGCCGCGAACCTCAGCATCAGCTTCGACCAGCCGGTGCAGGACCTCAAATTCGAGGCGTCGATGTCGGGCACGCTGGCGCCGACCAGCGTCCGGTTCGACCCACGCAGCGGCCGCTTCGACATCACCTTGGAGCTCGGCCAGGCCAATGGCGCTGGTACGACCAAGCTGCGCTACACCGGCACGGCGATCGAGACCGTCGAGGCCGTGGTGCTGACCCGCAACATCGATCGCAACGAGATGATCCGCTCCGGCGACCTGCAGACCGAGCGACGGCCGCGTGCCGAGCTCGGCGGCGGCGAACCCGCCTCGCGCGAGCTCGCGGTGGGCATGCAGATGCGCCGCCCGGCGCGCGCGGGCCAGGCGCTCAAGACCACCGACCTCGCCAAGCCCGACCTCGTGCAGCGCGACCAGGCGGTCACGCTGATCTTCCAGACCGCAGGCATCTATCTCACCACGCGCGGCAAGGCGCTGGAGTCGGGCACCGAAGGCGATGTCGTCAGCGTGCTCAATCTGCAGTCCAAGCGCACCGTGACCGGCCGCGTCTCGGGTCGCGGCCAGGTCTCCGTCGACATCGCCGTCGCCAAGCCGGCGCAGACCTCCGAAGCGGACATCGCCGCGCCCGTGGCCGTCGCCAGCCGCCTTCCCACCTCCGCCACCCCGAAAGCCGAGTAAGTTTCATGTCGAAGTTCAAGTTTGATGATCGGGGCGCATCGAGCCTGCGCCGGGTCGCGCTGATCTCGGTCTCCTTCGCGGTGCTGTCGATCGCCGGCGGATGCTCCTCGATCGACCGTCTCAGCCAGATCGGCGAGCGGCCGAAGCTGACGGAGATCGACAATCCGACCACGCAGCCGGGCTACAAGCCGGTACAGATGCCGATGCCGAAACCCGAGACCGTGTCCTACGCGCCGAACTCGCTGTGGCGTAACGGCTCGCGCGCCTTCTTCAAGGACCAGCGCGCCCGTCAGGTCGGCGACCTCCTGACCGTCACGGTCAGCATCTCCGACAAGGCCAATTTCGCCAACGAAACCCAGCGCAGCCGCACCAACAAGGAGGATTCGGGCATCACCGACTTCATCGGCGCGAAGACGCTCGGCGTGCAGGCGCAGAAGGTGCTGCCCGGCCGCATCCTGACCGCCGACGGCACCTCGTCCTCCGACGGCAAGGGCACCATCCAGCGGTCGGAGTCCCTGACCACCAGCGTCGCCGCGGTCGTGACCCAGGTGCTGCCGAACGGCAACCTCGTCGTCGAAGGCAAGCAGGAGATCCGGGTCAACTACGAGATCCGCGAGCTGATCGTGGCCGGCATCGTCCGCCCCGAGGACATCCAGAGCGACAACACCATCGACTCCACCAAGATCGCCCAGGCCCGCATCTCCTACGGCGGCCGCGGCCAGATCACCGACATCCAGCAGCCGCGCTACGGCCAGCAGGTCATGGACATCCTGCTGCCGTTCTGAGGCAAACCTCAGCATCAAGGACCGGGCGGAGCGCCGCCCGGTCGCACTGGAAGCCGCCCATGCGATGACCTCGCAAGGCGCAAATCGAAACGAGGACCAGGACACACGACCGAAATCCCTCCCCAGGCGGGAGGGTCGGACAAGGGATTGGCCGAGCGCGATATGGGTCATGGCGCATGACCCCGCAGCCGCCGCCCTTCTCTGAAAACGAGCTCCCACATTGCCCTATGCGAACCTAGGCGCGGCGGGTGATGTATACGCGGCCTCCGGTAGCTCCCCTGCCGGAGGCCGTGTTCGTTTTAGTTGTCACACCCGAGCTGATGGACGCCAGCTCAAAGCGTTCCAGCGCCACCTCGGCTCACACGAACGCGGCCTCGACCACGCCGAGGCCGTCCAGCTCCATCCGTACCCGGTCGCCCGCGCCCAGCCAGATCGTCTTGACCAGGCTGCCGGTCAGGACGAGCTGCCCGGCCTCGAGCCCGTCACCACCCGCGGCGAGATGATTAGCAAGCCAGGCCAGCGCATGGACCGGATGTCCCAGCACATCCGCGCCTGTGCCCTCGCCGACCAGGGTGCCGTTGACGATGGCACGGCCCTGCACAGCGGCCAGGTCCGCCACGGCAGCGCGTGGGAGCGCCGGGCCGAGGACACAGCCGGCAGCAAAGAAATCGTCGGCGACCAGCGTCGGCGCTCCCAGCGTCTGCCATTGCACATAACGGTCGTCGACGATCTCGATCGCCGCATGACAGTCGCCGATCGCCTCGATGACCCGATCCATGGTGAACGGCGCGTCCAACGGCGGCAGGTCGTGCTCGAGTCGCACGGCGATCTCGCATTCGACGCCCACGCGGACGAAGTCGGCCGTGCGCAGTTCGACACCTGTCTGGTGAATACCGGACGCGAACACTCCGCCGGAACAGGGATGCGGAATGCCAAGATAGTCCTGCATCACCTTGCTGGTGCAGCCGATCTTGTAGCCGGCGAAGTCACCGGCCTGCTCGGCGAGCAGCCAATGGACTTCGCGCTGGATCTCATAGCCGGCCGCTTCATCCTTCGGCTGAAGCTGAGGCGGCAGAGCCCCCAGGGGCGCCCGCTGCTTGCGGGCATCCACGATCAGTCGCGCAGCGGCAAGGATCTCGTCTGCTCCCATGGCCCTTCAACTCCCCTGGCCCGCGGCCCGAACCGGCATCGCAGGATCTATGGTGAACGGATTGTTTATAAACGAGTTTTGGACTCCCATCTCAGCTTCATCAACAATTTGAGACGGCGCGGCCGCGGCGCAAGCGGCTCGTTCAACCGATTTCACGTTTCACGATACCGAGTTCGAGCAGACTTTCCGCAGTGGCGACGATCGCGTCCTCGTTGGAGCGTGGACTCCAGCCGAGCAGACGCCGCGCCTTGTCGGCGCTCGCCTCGCAATAGCGCCCAAGCAACGGCTGCACGGCGCGTAGCTGCGGCACCACCACGCCGAGCAGGCGCGCCAGCCAGTCAGGCAGCTCATGCCGTGGCACCCGTCGCCCGCCGACGCCCATCCGCGCGCGCAGGACCTGCGCGATTTCCAGCAGCGAGACGCTCCGGCCCGCCATCGCCAGGAAGCGCTCGCCCTTGGCGGCCGGGTCTGTCATCGCCCGCAGATGCAGGTCGGCGACATCGCGCACGTCGACGAGGCCAAAGCTGATGCGAGGCACGGCGGGGGCCTGGCCGGCCAGCAGCGCCTGCACCATCGCGATGGAGGTCGAGAAATCCGGGCCCAGGACAGGGCCGAGCACGGCGACCGGATTGATCGTTGCAAGCTCCAGCGCGCCGCCCTCGCGGGCGATGAACTCCCAGGCCGCGCGCTCGGCGAGGGTCTTGGACTTCGGATAGGGTTGAATGCCCGGACCATCGAGCCGGCTCCAGTCGGTCTCGTCGAACGGCCGGCGCCGCCCCTCGTGGCCGTAGCCGATCGCGGCGAAGGATGAGGTCACCACCACGCGCCTGACACCGGCATCGCGCGCCGCCCGCAGCACCCGCAAGGTACCCTCGCGGGCCGGCACGATGAGCTCATCCTCATCCTTGGGCACGGCGGCCGGCAGTGGCGAGGCGACGTGCAGAACATAGTTGCACCCATCGACCGCCGCCGCCCAGCCCTCGTCCGAGGTGAGATCTGCGGCATGAAACGACAGCGGCCCGGTGTCGGTCGCCCCGCCGCGCCGGAGCATTGTCAAAACCTCGCTTTGCCGATCGGGACTGCGCAAGGTCGCGCGGACACGGTGACCCGCGGCCAGCAGCTGCAGGATCGCATGCGCCCCGATGAAGCCGGAGCCGCCGGTAACCAGAACCTCGCTCATCAGAATTGCGTTCTCCGGGCGGGACTCCTGGGCGCAAGGATGGCAGTGCGCGATGGCAAGGCCATGTCGGGACCCGCTGCGCTTCGCGCGCCGGCGCTCAGCTCGCTTCCGTTGCGGCCACCGAACTCTCGCCAGGCGTCCTGAGCCAGGGCAGCTCGAACTGGCAGGTCAGCCCGCTCTCGGCAAACGTCCGCTGCAGATGCCTGACGGTGCGGGTCAGCAGCCGGCTGCCGAAGCCGACCACCGGCGGCTCTGTTGCCGGCGGGCCGCCGCTCTCCTGCCAACGGACATGCAGCGCGTCCTGCGCCAGCGACCAGCTGACATCGACGTGACCGTTGGGCGTGGTAAGCGCGCCGTATTTGCTGGCGTTGCAGGCCATCTCGTGGATGACGAGCGCCAGCTGCGTCGTCAGCTCGACCGGGACCAGGACGGCGGGGCCGCTGGTCGCGAGCTGATCCGGTGTGCCGGCGAACGGCACGACCTGGCTCCTGATGAGCGCGGCGAGATCGGCGCCCTGCCAGTCGTTCTCGGCGAGGCTGGTGTGCACCGTCGCCAGCGCATGCAGGCGCGAGGTGAAATCGCGGACCTTGGCGTCGTGGCGCGGCAGCAGCTGATGCGCCAGCGACTGCACCACGGCGAGGCTGTTCTTGACGCGATGGGCGAGCTCATGCACCAGCAGCTCGCGCTTGCGGTCGGCTTCCTTCGCGGCCGTGACGTCGATGTTCACGCCGATCATGTACGGATCGCCGCCGCCCTCGCCGCCCAGCATGCGGGCGCGCGCCTCGATCCACCGGATCGAGCCGTCGGGCAGCGGCACCCGCCATTCCGAATCGAGCTCCCCGGTAATCAGCGCCTGCTTGTTGTCCCGGTCGGCACGCGCCTGATCCTCGGGATGCACCAGCGCCAGCCAGGCGTCATAGGTCCCGGGGAACGTGCCCGGCGCAAGCCCATAGAGCTCTTCGATCTCATCGGACCAGTGGCTGGCGCCGGATCTGCCGTCCCAGGTAAAGGTGCCAAGCCGTCCGTATTTCGCGGCGAGCTTGAGCTGCCCGGCCGTGCGCGACGCATCGTCCCTGGCCTGGGCGAGCATCCCGAAATTCTCCTGGATGACGCGTGCACTCTCCGCCTGCGCCCTTTCGGCCGCAGCCAGTCGGGCGTTGAGCGCCCGGACCTCCGGGGGATCGGCGGGCGCGGCCTCGCCGGGGATGGCGCTCTTGACGGCGATGCTTTCGAGCGGCCGGGCGATGCTTCGGCCGATGCCGGCCGCCAGCAGCAGCGCCAAGGCACAGATCGTCGTCGCCACGATGGTCGCGGTCTGGACCGTCGAGGAGATCGCCTGGGCGAAGGCCGCCTGCTTGATGCCGACCCCGACCGTCCAGTCGCTCAGTTGGGGACGCGCATTGGCGTTGATGACCCGATCGCCCTCGATCGACGGAAACTCCGCAATCCCCTCGGTCTTGGCAGTCGCCCGCCAGCCGGCCGACGCCGGCTGCCCGGTCGTGGTCGCGTTCTTCGGGATGCGCGAAACGTAGCGGCCCTGGCCGTCCATGATGCCGACCAGCCAGTCGGCCGGCAGCTGCTGCTGGGCCAGCAGCCGGGTGTAGCTCGCGGCCGGCATGGCAATCGAAAGGCAGCGGAACGGCTTGCCGTCCTTGAAGACGGGGACATCGACGGTCGCCACCCACGCGCCGGAGTTGGGGCCGGTAAAGATGTCCGAGATCGACGGCCGCCCCGACTGAAACGCCCGCTCCTGCGAGCGCCGGCCCTCGGGAGTGCGCTCGCCGAGCGGCTTGCCCGGCGTTGCGATGGTGTTGAGCAGCAGCCGGCCGCTGGCGTCGGACACGATGATCCAGCCTTCGCCGCTGACCGCACCGACACGGCGCGCCTCTGCCTCGAAGCTGCTGAGATCGGCAGCGCTGAGATCAGGCGACTTCGCCAGCACCTCCGCGAGCGCGATGTAGCGCCGCAGTTCGGCGTCGACGGCACCGGAGATCGTTTGCGCGGCATAGGACAGGCCGCGCCGGATCGAGGCGTCGGCAGATTGCGCCATCGACACGATGACATAGGCGATCAGCCCGACGCAGGGCAGGAACAGAATGCCGGCCAGCAGAAGGAGGCGTCCCTTGATGCTCAGGGCGCCGTAGGAACGCTGCATCGTTGCCAGCGCGCCTCTGGCTATGTTCGGCTCGCCCATGATTCCCCGCGGCGTTCCGAGATGGAACCGCAGATAATTCAGCAGACGCCGAAAAGTTCCGGATGTTTGGAGAACAAAGGCGCTTGCGTTCGCTCCCGCACATCCTGTGCGGACCGCACGAACGCGTCTCGGCCGTCAACACTGCGGCCGCACCCGGCAAGCGGCCGCAATCCCTGCTCGTTCAGGTCAGCGTCGCGATCTACTCGTCGCGATAGACCTTTTCACGCTTCTCGTGGCGTTCCTGCGCCTCCACCGACAGCGTCGCGATGGGACGGGCCTCGAGCCGCTTCAGCGAAATCGGCTCGCCGGTCTCCTCGCAATAGCCGTAGGTGTTGTCCTCGATACGCTGGAGCGCCGCGTCGATCTTGGAGATCAGCTTGCGCTGGCGGTCACGGGCGCGAAGCTCGATCGCCCGGTCGGTCTCCGACGACGCGCGGTCGGCGAGGTCCGGATGGTTCACGTTCTCCTCCTGCAGAGCCTGCAGGGTGAGCTTCGATTCGCGCAGGATCTCCTCCTTCCATGCCAGCAGCTTGGCGCGGAAATAGTCGCGCTGGCGTTCGTTCATGAAAGGCTCTTTTTCGGAAGGTTTGTAGTTCTTCAACTTTTCCAAGGTCAGCCCATCTGTACGTGCTGGCGCCGGTTTCGGCACCGGCGGACGGAATACGCCCGTTCGCGGCCGCGTTATATAGCGGCCTCATGTGACAGACAATATTTCCATCGGCACGGGCGCCCCGCCGTTCGGGCCGTTGCACAGGCAAATTTGGCCCCGGCCGGCGGGACGCCGTGGATGGCCTCAGTAACCGACCGTGAAACGGGCCCGCCGGTGCGCCGGACGCTCGATTTCGTCGGCCATCGCGACCGCGAAGTCCTCGAAGGTGATGAAACTCTTGCCGTCGGCATCGACCAGCAGCTGGTCCGTTCCGAGCCGGAACTTGCCGGTCCGGGCGCCAAAATCGATCATTGCCGAGGGCGACAGGAAGGTCCAGTCGAGCTCCTTTTCCTGGCGCAGACGGTCGAGGAACGCGGCGCCCTTCACCGCTTCGGCCTTGTAGGCGGCCGGAAAGCCGGGCGTCGTCACCAGCCGCACACCCGGCGCGACCTCGAGCGAGCCGGCACCACCGACCACGAGGTAACGCGATACGCCGGAGTCCTTGGCGGCTCCGATCAGGGTCTCGACATCGCTGACCAGGAAATGGATCGCGCTGATCGCGACATCATGGCCGGCCCACAGTTTCGCCAGCGCGGCGCGGTCGTTGGCATCGCCCTGCACCGCCGTGACGTTGGCGCGCTTCTCGATCTTGTCCGGGTTGCGGGCGATGCCGGTGACCTGGTGGCCGCGGCTGGCCAGCTCGGCGGTGATACGGGATCCGGCACGGCCGGACGCGCCGGCGACGGCGATCTTCATGGGGCAGCTCCTATGTTCGAGATCACGAGGTCGGATCCGAGACTGGACGCAGCCACCTCGGTATCCGATAGTGACTAGATAGCCGAACGAATGCTGGTGTTAAGAGCGCACTTTAAGATCACCTGGTCACGCCGGAGTAACCGATGAGAGCCGCGAACGTCTACGCCGCCGACTGCCCGACCCGCCAGATCCTGGATCGCGTCGGCGACAAATGGGCCGTGCTGATCCTGATCCTGCTGCGCAACGAACCGTTGCGCTTCAATCAGTTGCGGCGGACGATCGAAGGCATTTCGCAGAAGATGCTGTCCCAGGTTCTGAAGAGCCTGGAGCGCGACGGCCTGGTGCGGCGGCGCGCGATCGCGACCGTTCCGGTCACGGTCGAATATTCGATCACGCCGCTCGGGCTGACGCTCGCCGCTGCGGTCGATCCGCTGCGCGACTGGGCCGAGCGCCATCTCAAGGAGGTCACCGCGGCTCAGCGCCGCTACGACGCGCAGCAGCCGTCGAAGGCGGCTTGAGCGCGCGCGATGCGTCTCAGCCCCGCCCGGCCTTGGCGAGCTCGACCTCGACGCGCAGCTCGATCTCGGAGAGGATCGCATCCAGTCCCGGGTCGCCCGAGGTCTGCTTCAGGTCGGCCGCGGCATCGCGCAGCCGCAGCGCCATCGCGGTGTCGAGCCTGCCGGACAGCAGCGACAGCTTGAGATCATCGAGCACGTCGAGCGCGCGCTTGCCGCGCTGGACCGAGCGCTTGCGGCGCTCCGCCGGCTCCTCCTCGATGCCCTGCAGCGCCAGCAGCGCATCGATGTTCGCAGTCTGCTTCGGCGCGAGCGTCGCGCGCGTGTCCTGCGTGGTGCCGGCATCAGGCAGCCTGAAGCCGCCGGACGAGGTCTTCCGCGTCGCGCTCGTCGACGAGCCCAGCGTCGTGCCTTTCGGTCCGTAGATGCGCATCGATGGCTCCCGCAAGCTTCCGCCTCTCGACGGGGAGATTGGCTCCGTCGTGGTTAACGGTGCGTAAACGGCCCGGCAAATTCTGCCGGGGCGGCAGCTTCGTTCCCCCGGCGCGCCCCGGGATCGCAACAAGGCTCGCGATTGATTTCACACTCTTTCAAGGAGTTAGCCCGGAGCATCGCCCTGGCACGGCGCTCGCATAGTTGAACGTCGATCATGCGGTCATGGGAGTGGCCGAGTGATCACTTGAAGAGTTCGAGGGGAGCATAGGATGCGACGCGTCCGAACTACGCGCCTGTTTCAGGTCGCCTGCGCCGCCGTGCTGGCGCTGGCATCTACCGTCATGTCTGCGAATGCGACCTCGCGGATCAAGGATCTCGCCAATATCGAAGGCGTGCGCCAGAACCAGCTGATCGGCTACGGCCTCGTGGTCGGCCTCAACGGCACCGGCGATACGCTGAACAACATCCCGTTCACCAAGCAGTCGCTGCAGGCGATGCTCGAGCGCATGGGTGTCAACATCCGCGGCGCCACCATCCGCACCGGCAACGTCGCCGCAGTCATGGTCACCGGAAACCTGCCGCCATTCGCCACGCAAGGCACGCGCATGGACGTGACGGTCTCCGCGCTCGGCGACGCCAAGAACCTGCAGGGCGGCACCCTGCTCGTCACCCCGCTGCTCGGCGCCGACGGCAACGTCTATGCGGTGGCGCAGGGCTCGCTCGCGATCTCCGGCTTCCAGGCCGAGGGCGAGGCCGCCAAGATCGTGCGCGGCGTGCCGACCGTCGGCCGCATCGCCAACGGCGCCATCATCGAGCGTGAGATCGAGTTTGCGCTGAACCGGCTGCCGAACGTACGGCTTGCCCTGCGCAACGCCGACTTCACCACCGCCAAGCGCATCGCCGCCGCGATCAACGATTTCCTCGGCGTCAAGACCGCCGAGCCGATCGACCCGTCGACGGTGCAACTGAGCGTCCCGGCGGAGTTCAAGGGCAACGTCGTCGCCTTCCTGACCGAGATCGAGCAGTTGCAGGTCGATCCTGACCTTGCCGCCAAGATCGTCATCGACGAGCGCTCCGGCATCATCGTGATGGGCCGCGACGTGCGCGTGGCGACCGTCGCGGTGGCGCAGGGCAACCTCACCGTCACGATCTCCGAAAGTCCGCAGGTCAGCCAGCCCAACCCGCTGTCCCGCGGCCGCACCGTGGTCACGCCGCGCACCAGCGTCGGCGTCACCGAGGAAGGCAAGAAGTTCGCGGTCGTCAAGGACGGGGTTTCCTTGCAGCAACTGGTCGACGGCCTCAACGGCCTCGGCATCGGTCCCCGCGACCTGATCAGCATCCTGCAGGCCATCAAGGCGGCCGGCGCGATCGAAGCCGACATCGAGGTGATGTGATGGCGACGTCCTTCATCGACTCCTATCATGGCCGCGTCGCTCTGAGCCTGCCGACGGCTGCGGCCGTCACCGCGCCGCGCACCGATCTCGATCTCGCCGAGGCACTGACCAAGGTCTCGCCCAAGGCACAGGCCAAGGCCAAGGCGACGGCAACCGACTTCGAAGCGATGTTCCTCAACAGCATGTTCTCGCAGATGACCAGCGGCGTGAAGGGCGACGGTCCGTTCGGCGATACGCCGGGCACCGGCGTCTGGCGCTCGATGCTCACAGAGCAATATTCCAAGAACTTCGCCAAGGCCGGAGGCGTCGGCATCTCCAACGACGTCTTCCGGACTCTCATCCTGCAACAGGCCGCGAGCAGCAGCTCCGGCGCCCACGGCAAAGCGTAGATGTTCGCGTGACAAGCGCGTGGGCGGCAAACGCTCACGCCAGAGGGAGTTATGAAATGACCGCACAGGGCCAGGCGAAGAAGACGACCTACACCGCCGCCACCAGCGCCGCAGAGGCACGCGCGCTCGCCGACGAGATGGTGAGCGTCATGAGCGAGCTCATCGCGGTCATCGAGCAGGAGACCGAACTGGTCCGCGCCGGCAAGCTGCGCGAAGGCATGGCGTTCGGCCCGAGGAAGACCGAGCTGTCCCGTCACTACGTCACGGCCGTCGGTCGTCTGAAGGCGAGCCAGAATTTCATGAAGCAGACCGCGCCGGAGCTGCTCGCCACCCTGCACCGTCACCACGACACCTTCCGCGCCATGCTGCAGGTGAACCTGACCGTGCTGGCCACTGCGCACGCGATCTCGGAAAAGATCGTGCGCGGCGTCAATGCCGAGGTTCAGCGCAAGAACATCCCCAGCACCTATACCGCCGGCGGCCGCCGCGCCGCCCCGGGGGCGCGGCATCTCACCCCGCTCGCCGTCAGCCGGACGCTCTGAGCCTCACCGCCAGACCCCCATCTGCATCGCAGCGCCGCGCCGCCTCACGGGCCGCGCGGCCATCGCCGCTTAACGCTCGGATAAGCTTAAAAGGCCCGGGCGAATCACAACGCGCCGTTCATCCTATTTCCTAACATAACGTTGATTGGTCATCGGCATAGTTGCAAGCGGGATGGGTTGGGAATTGACTCGATGGCCATGAGGAGGCTGCCATGAGTTCCGATTTCAGCGTAAGACCGGTAGGGACGCCAGCGTCCGTTCCGATAATTCCACCGTCGAGCCAGGCGGTGGTGAGCGCTGTTCCAACGGACCTTCCTCCCAGCCAGACCGTGACCGCGGCCGAGCCCGGCGCGCCCGTGCGCAACGACATCCCGGTCAACATCGCGAACGATCTTTCGGTGTCGCGCCAGGCCTATTACGATCGCGCCGCTGCCGCTCTGGTATTCCAGGTGGTCAACCGCAAGACCGACCAGGTCGTGACCCAATATCCAGATGAGGCCGTGCTGCGCCGCCGGGCCTACTTCAACACGCTCGATCTGCAGAAGGATCTGCAGAAGGCGGACGTGCCGCGCGTCGTGGCGACCGATCGCACAGCCTGAGCCCCCGCGGGATCGGGCCGCTTCATTCCGCCGCCCCGCCGCCTGCACGCCGCCCCACCGGGCGGCGTTGCCGTATCGAGCGGCGCAAGCTTTGGCGGATCAACTGCTCCGTATCGCGTAGGCGGTGTCGAGATAGGTCTGGCCCGAGGCGGCGTCGGTGACCACGTTCTTGATCTGGGCCTTGCCGTTGCCGGTCAGCGTGAACTTCGTATCGCCGATCCTGAACGCATTGTGCTTGATCAGCACGTCCTGATACTTGTTCACGCCGTCGCGCTGGTAGCGAACCTAGGCGTGAAAGCCCTCGACGTTGGCGATCGAGACCGTGAACGACGTCCCGTTGGCATATCTTCCGCGCCAGCCGCCCTGATGGAGCGTCTGATCGACGGCCACGTATCTGCTGTTGCTTCGCGCCGTATTGAACAGGTTCGACTTGTCGGACGCAGAGGGGATGCTGCGATGACGGTCGCGATGGCGCGCCTCCCGCCCCTGCCCCCTGTGGTCAGCTCCGCCCGGACAATCCCGCGGCGATGTGGCAGTTGATGTCGATCAGCGACTTGAGCTTCGCCGGATCCGGGTCCATCTGCATCTCGATCGTCTGCTTCATCACGAACACGCCGATGTTTGCGATGTTCTGGCGGATGTCGAGCGGATTCGGATTGTCGTCCGCCTCCATCGCGCTCATGAAGATTGTCCACAGGCGACGATTGAAGAGCAGAGCCTTGTACATGTTGCGATCGGGGCCATTCCAATTGGCCTGGACTTCCTGCAGCTGCCGTGCCGCCTTCAACAGAGCCTGGGCTTCGATCTCCCGTGGTGATGCCGTCGTCTGCGACGTGCGGGCATAGGCTTGAGCGGCATATGACATCAACTACTCCGGACTGACGCAGGGACACGACCAAACTGCTCAGGTTTTGTACTTTGTGTGCCTTTAAAATATGGTTAGCGGCCGTTAGCGGAATTTGTTTCGTAGCGTCACGGAGCACCGCAAATCGCTTTGTTTGGTGCACCTCTTAATTTCTTGCGAATGCGCTGATTCAAAATGTCCGGACGAAGATCGTACGTTGTTCATCGAACCCGGCGGCGCGAACTACACGAACAACGGCGTTCTCGCAGAGCGAGACCACCGCTCCCCGACATCGAACGGAGACCAGTGCCGGCACGCTCGGCATGGCCAAACGCAGAAGCGGCGGGCAAGGCCCGCCGCTTCGATGAGATATTATTCCAGCGCGTTCGCGCTCAGCGCAGGAGCTGCAGCACGCTCGCCTGCGACTGATTGGCCAGCGCGAGCGCGGAGACCGCGATCGACTGGCGGGTCGACAGCGCCTGGCTGTTGGCCGCCTCTTCGTTGGTGTCGGCCAAGGTCAGGTTCGACGAGCCGGTCTGCAGCACGTTGATCAGGTTCTTGTTGAAGTCCTGACGGACCTGCACGATCGACAGGTTCGAGCCGAGCGATGACGCCTCGGAGCGGATCGCCGTCGATGCGCTGTTCAACGTCGACAGCACCTTGTTGGCCGAGTTGCTGTCGAGGAAGTCGGTTCCGACGACCAGCGCCGACAGCCCGAGACCGGTGCTGTTGAAGGTCACGCCGGTGATGTTCAGCGTGGACCGTCCGGTCTCGTTGAATACCAGCTTGAGCGTATCGCCGTTCAGCAGGTTGATGCCGTTGAACGAGGCGTCCTGCGCCGTGGTGTCGATCTGCGCGAGCACGTTGTTGTACTGGGCGATCAATCCGGCGCGTGTGGTCTGCGAGTTGGTGTCGGCCACCGGCGTGGATGCCGTCACACCGTTGAAGGCCTGGCTTGCCGCCGTGGAGGAGCCGGCCACCGCGCCGATCGTCGAGGACGCCGATTCGTTGGTGGTCAGGATCGTGAGCTGGCCGTTCGTGCTGAGGCTTGCCTGCAGATTGTTGGCCGCGAGCGCAGTATTGAGCTGCGCCAGAGTCGATATCTGCGAGGCGCCGGTGCCGAACGTTATGTTGGTTGCGACACCGCCTCCTGTCGAAGCTATGGTCAGTGTCTGTCCTGACAATGCTGGCGGATTGCGTGTCGTGGTTGCGGCCGTCAATCCGAGCTTGGCCAGGGCCGTGCCCGAGACTGTCAGATCCTGCGCCGTGCCTGTCGCGAGAGTTATCTGGCCTCCCGTCACCGAGGATGGCGTAGCGGTTGCGCCGGTGACCGAGTCGATCGCGGCGAGGAGGTTGCTGACGGTGTCGCCGACGCCGATATTGGTGCCGGCCGAGACCGAACCGGCCACGAAGGTGAACACCACGCCGTTGACCACGAGCGTGTCGCCGGTCGTGACGCTGCTCGCCAGGTCGTTCGAGGTGGAGCTCGCCGTGCCGGACAGCCTGGTGGAGCCAGTGATCGCGACCGCCGTGCTGGTGTTGTCGTTGTTGACCGCGGAGCCGGTCACGAACTTGTTCGAGGAGCTGCCGAGCAGGTTGTTGGCCGTCGCCCCCGGAATGACCGCGGAGGTCACGCTCGACTTTGTCGTGTAGCCCGTGGGAGCCTGGAGCACCTGGCTTGCGATCGACTTGGCGCTGTCGACCAGCTTCTGCAGCGAGGTGAGACCGGTATTCGCAGCCTGGAGAACCTGGACACCGTTACCGATGCTGTCGAGCAGGTTCGCAATGTCGCTCGCGCGGTTGTTGAGCGATTGCGCGGTGAAGAATTCGGTGGGGTTATCGAGCGCCGTGTTGACCTTGTTGCCGGTGGCCAGGTTGTTTTGAGTCGTGGCCAGCAGCGATGCGGTGTTTTGCAGCGCCAGCAGGTTTTGGCGAACCGAAGCCGAGAGAACGATACCGGACATGTGTGTGAAACCTTCCTAGTTATTCACCAGGAGGTTCTAGTCCACCCACTTTTAAAACATGGTTAATGGCGCTTTAAATTTCTTGCTTAACGACTGGTTGCGATCCCTCAGCTCCACTCGCGTCCGGTTCCAGACCAGTATTGATACGGGCCGGACGGCCAAACCAGGCGAAAAAAAGCGGCGGGGTTTCCCCCGCCGCCTTGGTCGTCGAGATGCGATGCGTGCGGATCAGCGCAGCAGCTGCAGCACGCTCGCCTGCGACTGGTTGGCGAGCGACAGCGCGGACACCGCGATCGACTGGCGGGTCGACAGCGCCTGGCTGTTGGCCGCTTCCTCGTTGGTGTCGGCCAGCGTCAGGTTCGACGAGCCGGTCTGCAGCACGTTGATCAGGTTCTTGTTGAAGTCCTGACGGATCTGCACCACCGACAGGTTCGAACCCAGCGTCGACGCTTCCGACCGCAGCGTCGAGCTCGCCGAGTTCAGCAGGGTGATCACCTTGTTCGCCGAGTTGTTGTCGAGGAAGTCGGTGCCCGAGGTGAGGTTCGACAAGCCGAGACCGCCGGTGTTGAAGGTCACGCCGGTGATCGAGAGCGTCGACTTGCCGTTCTCGTTGAAGGTCAGCTTCAGCGTGTCGCCGTTGAGCAGGTTGACACCGTTGAACGAGGCGTCGGCCGCGGTCGTGTTGATCTGCGCCAGCACGTTGTTGTACTGCGAGACCAGGCTCGCGCGCTGCGTCTGCGCGGTCGCATCCGCCACCGGAGCCGCCGCCGTCAGGCCGTTGAAGGACTGGCTGGAGGCCGCCGCCGTACCACCGATCGCACCGATCGTGGCCGACGCCGCGTCGTTGGTCGTGGTGATCGAGATCTTGCCGGTGGTATCGATCGAGGCCTGCAGGTTGTTGGCCGCGAGCTTGGCGTTGAGATCGTTCAGCGACTTGACCTGCCCTGTCCCGAGACCGAACGTGACACTCGTCGCCGTGCCTCCCCCTGTCGCACCGATCGTCAAGGTCTGACCCGACAGACCGTCGCCGACAGCAGTCAGCCCGAGCTTGCCCAAGGTGCCGGTGCTGCCCGAGAGCGTCAGTCCGGACGCCGGCGGCGTCAGGGTGATCGCACCCGCGGTGATCGACGCGGTCACGCCGGTCTGGGTCTGGATCGCCGACAGCAGGTTGCTAACGCTGTCGCCGATGCCGATGTTGGTGCCGGTCGAGGACGTGCCGGTGACGAAGGTGAAGGTGGTGCCGTTGACGACCAGCGTCTCACCCGACGTGATGCCGGTGGAGAGGTCGTTCGACGAGCTGCCCGACGTACCCGACAGCTTGGTCGAGCCGGTGATCGCCGCCGGAGTCGTGTTGTCGTTCTGGACGACCGAACCGGTCACAGCGGTCGAGCTGGAGCCGAGCAGGTCGGTCGCGGTCGCACCGGTCAGAGCCGCCGAGGTCACGCTGGACTTGGTCGAGTAGCCCACGGAGCTCTGCAGCACCTGGTTGGCGATCGACTTGGCGCTGTCGACGAGCTTCTGCAGCGAGGTGATGCCGGTGTTGGCGGCCTGCAGCACCTGCACGCCGTTGCCGATGCCGTCGAGCAGATTGGAGATGTCGGAAGCGCGGTTGTCGAGACCCTGGGCGGTGAAGAAGTTGGTCGGATTGTCGAGCGCCGAGTTGACCTTCTTGCCCGTGGAGAGGTTGTTCTGGGTGGTGGCGAGGAGCTGAGCCGTCGACTGAAGCGAGAGCAGATTCTGACGCACCGACGCCGAGAGAACAATACCTGACATTTTCATACCCTTCTGGTGTGAAACAAACTGCCCGATCCATTCAGGATCGAGGCGAAGCCCGCGGGTGACTGCACCACCGGGCGACGTGCGTTAAGGTAAATGCGAGCGGCTAACAAACAGTGAAGTGACGACCGCTCGCGTTGCCCGACGCGCCGCACCGGCACGGCCGCGCCGAGGTGATTCGCCGCGGATCACATTGAAAACACCGCATATTCGCCGGGCACGCGCGGCCATTTACCGTCCGTTAACCATGATCGGAAAGGATTGCTGCGCGCCGACCGATCGAGCGCGCAGACTTCCCGCGCGATTGAGACTGGCAGCTGGACCGGTCATCGGCCTCGACGCGGCAGGTTCGGCGCCACGCCGATTGCGGCAACGGAGAATGAGAATGGCCCTGAAAGTCGAACTGAAGCCGCATGAGCGCATCATCATCGGCTCCTGCGTGATCACCAATACCGATCAGCGCGCGCGCCTCCTGATCGACGGCGAGAACATTCCGATCCTGCGCGAGAAGGACATCCTGACGCCGGAGACGGCCGACACGCCGGCCAAGCTCGTCTATCTTGCGGTCCAGCTGATGTACATCTCCCCGGGCGCAGATGCGGATCACGGCACCTATTTCAACCTGCTGCGCGACATCATCACGACGGTGCCGAGCGCCTGGCCGATCATCGAGGCGATCAACGGCCATATCCTGAACGGCGATCTCTATCAGGCCCTGAAGGAAGCCAAGAAGCTCGTCGCCTACGAGAAGAAGCTGATCGAGCAGGCTGAAGCCGAACAGCAGGACAAGCCGGTGAGCTCGGCGGCCTGAGCTTTCGCGTCCTCACATCGGAAGGCCCGGCTCGCCAGTCGCGAGGCCGGGCCTTCCGATTTTTTGCGCGCCCGCCAGGCTCCGCCGCCAGCAACGTCGGACCTTCCATGTCGTCCGATGAAAAAGCGGCGGGGTTTCCCCCGCCGCCTTGGTTTTCGAGAGATGACGATGCCTGCGGATCAGCGCAGCAGCTGCAGCACGCTCGCCTGCGACTGGTTGGCGAGCGACAGCGCGGACACCGCGATCGACTGGCGGGTCGACAGCGCCTGGCTGTTGGCCGCTTCCTCGTTGGTGTCGGCCAGCGTCAGGTTCGACGAGCCGGTCTGCAGCACGTTGATCAGGTTCTTGTTGAAGTCCTGACGAACCTGCACGACCGACAGGTTCGAACCCAGCGTCGAGGCCTCGTTGCGCAGCGTGGAGCTCGCCGTGGTGAGCACGCCGATCACCTTGTTCGCCGAGTTGTTGTCGAGGAAGTCGGTGCCCGAGGTCAACGTCGAGAGGCCGAGGCCCGCGGAGTTGAAGGTCACGCCGGTGATCGACAGCGTCGACTTGCCGTTCTCGTTGAAGGTCAGCTTCAGCGTGTCGCCGTTGAGCAGGTTGACACCGTTGAACGACGCATCGCTCGCGGTCGTGTTGATCTGCGCCAGCACGTTGTTGTACTGGGAAACCAGGCTCGCGCGCTGCGTCTGCGCGGTCACATCCGCCACCGGAGCCGCCGCCGTCAGACCGTTGAAGGACTGGCTGGAAGCCGCCGCCGTACCGCCGATCGCGCCGATCGTGGCCGACGCCGCGTCGTTGGTCGTGGTGAGGGTGATCTTGCCGGTCGACGAATCGATCGAGGCCTGCAGGTTATTGGCTGCGAGCTTGGCGTTGAGATCGTTCAGCGACTTGACCTGCCCTGTCCCCAGGCCGAACGTGATGCTGGTCGCCGTGCCACCTCCTGTGGCGCCGACCGTCAAGGTCTGACCCGACAAGCCGTCGCCGACGGCAGTCAGCCCGAGCTTGGCCAAGGTGCCGCTGCTGCCCGAGAGCGTCAATCCCGCCGCCGGCGGCGTCAGGGTGATCGCACCCGCGGTGATCGACGCCGTCACGCCGGTCTGGGTCTGGATCGCCGACAGCAGGTTGCTGACGCTGTCGCCGATGCCGATGTTGGTGCCCGTCGAGGACGTGCCGGTGATGAAGGTGAAGGTGGTGCCGTTGACGACCAGCGTCTCACCCGACGTGATGCCGGTGGAGAGGTCGTTCGACGAGGTGCCCGACGTACCCGACAGCTTGGTCGAGCCGGTGATCGCCGCCGGAGTCGTATTGTCGTTCTGGACGACCGAACCGGTCACAGCGGTCGAGCTGGAGCCGAGCAGGTCGGTGGCGGTCGCACCGGTCAGGGCCGCCGAGGTCACGCTCGACTTGGTGGAGTAGCCCACCGCGCTCTGCAGAACCTGGTTGGCGATCGACTTGGCACTGTCGACGAGCTTCTGCAGCGAGGTGATGCCGGTGTTGGCGGCCTGCAGCACCTGCACGCCGTTGCCGATGCCGTCGAGCAGATTGGAGATGTCGGAAGCGCGGTTGTCGAGACCCTGGGCGGTGAAGAAGTTGGTCGGATTGTCGAGCGCCGAGTTGACCTTCTTGCCCGTGGAGAGATTGTTCTGGGTGGTGGCGAGGAGCTGAGCTGTCGACTGAAGCGATAGCAGATTCTGGCGTACCGACGCCGAGAGGACGATACCTGACATTTTCATACCCTTCTGGTGTGAAATAAGCCCCGATCCCTTCGAGATCAGGGTGAAGCCCAGGTCGACTTGAGCGACCCGGACGACGGGCGTCACGGTGAATGGCAGTGGCTAACAAACGCTGAAGGGTTGCGGGGCGCAGCCGCCTCAATCAGCAGAACAGGCGCATCGGCGCGGCTCATTGCCGCGTCATCACGCAAGAACGCCCCTTGAAAAGGCTCATTGATTCAACAAACGCACCCGTCATTCACAACGTGTCAACCACCTTTGGAAAGGTTTCGACACGCGCGGCTACATTCCGTCGGCGGTCGTCATCGACCAGCGGACGACGCCTAGATGCGGTTTGCGATCAGAGCGCCAGCGGCGGAGCTTCGATCTCGATCAACGGCGTGAGACCGGCCGCGCGCTGGCGGCCGAACATGAGGACCGCCGCAATCAGCCGGTCGATGTCGCTCGTCCCGGTGCGATGATTGACGATCGCGGCACGGATCGCCAGCCGTCCGTCGAGCATCGTGGTCGACGGTGCGGCGAGGCCGGATTCGTGGATGTCGGCGACGATCTCGCCGTTGAGCGCATCGGCATCGTCTGCGCGATAGCGGAAGCAGACGATGTTGAGATTGACCGGCGCCAGCAGCTCGAGCTCGGGCTCGGCGCGCACCCGCGACTCCAGATGGCGCGCGAGCTCGCAGCTTCGCGCGATCACGGCACCGAGCGCGTCCGTGCCGAACGTTCTCAGCGTGAACCAGGTCTTCAGCGCCCGGAAGCCGCGCGACAGATCAGGACCGAGATCACAGGGCCATTCGGCGCCCGCCGCGAGACCGCGGGTTTCCCGGCGCAGATAGGCGGCCGGCGAGGCGAAGGCGTCACGATGCTTGGTGCCATCGCGCACCAGCAGGAAGCCCGCATCGTAGGGCACCTGCCCCCATTTGTGAAAATCCAGCGCAATCGAATCCGCCAGCTCGATGCCGGCGAGCTTCGGTGCGAGCTCCGCTGACAGCATCGCGAGCGCACCGAAGGCGCCGTCGACGTGAAACCAGAGCCCCTCGGCACGGCAGAGTTCGGCAACAGCCGCGAGGTCGTCGATGGCGCCGATATCGACGGTGCCAGCGGAGGCGACGACGAGAAACGGATGCAGGCCCGCGGCGCGATCGCGCGCGATCGCGGTCCGCAGCTCGCCGACGTCGACGCGATGTGCGGCATCCACCGCGATGCAGCCGAGCGCGTCGCTGCCCAGTCCGCAGATGTCCATCGCCTTGGCGATGCAGCCATGCGCCGCCTTCGACGTGTAGGCGCGCAAGCGCCGCCCCTCCTCACCGAGACCCGCCGAGCGAACCGACGCGCCGAGCGCGGCGCGGCGCGCCACCAGCACCGCCATCAGGTTCGCCATCGAGGTGCCGGTGACGAAGATGCCGCTGGCGCATACCGGAAAGCCGAACAACTGGCGCGTCCAGTCGACGACCTGCCGCTCGATCTCGATCGGCGCATGGTCGCGGCCGCCGAGATTGGCGTTCAGTCCGGCAGCCAGCATCTCGGCAAGCATGCCGACCACGGTGCCACCGCCGTGCACCCAGCCCATGAATCCGGGATGCACGTTGCCGGTCGCGTAGGGAACGACGAGCTCGCTGAAATCGCGATAGACCTCGGCGAGATCGGTCGGCGCATGCGGCAGCGCGCTGCGGAAGCTCTGCCGTGTCGCCGGCGACATCGGCTGCCACACCGGCCGGTCGCGGATATCGGCGACATAGTCGATCATGTCGTCGAGCATGCGATGACCGAGCGCGCGCATCTGGTCCCAATGTTGCGGATCGAGCGTCTCCGCCGTCCGCGACGCGGGATCGATGCGCAGCCCGGCGGTCACGCCGCCTGCTCCGCCCGAGACGCGGCGCGCTTCTCGATCATGGCCGCGAAGGCCGCGAAGATCTTCTGCATCTGCGGCGGCTTGTAGGGGAAGATCTCCGGCGAATCCATGTTGTGGACGACGGCCGTATTGTCGGCCTCGAACACCAGCAGCGCGCCGTCCCTGGTCTCGGCGCAATCGATGATGAAATAGTCGAGGCCGACGCGCGCGGCGATCGCATCGAGCACACTGCGATGACGGCGGCCGAAGCCGATGTCGAAGGTCTGCATGAAGGTCGCCTCTTCGAGGCGCTTGCTCTCGCTGCCGGCCATGTTGGCGTTGAGGTACCAGATGTCCCAGCGCCGCGCGATCGCCATGTGGCAGGCGTAGGCCGTGCCGTCGACGAACACGATGCGGTACTTGCGGAACTGGCCGTCCTCGCTGGCATAGTCGACGAAGCGCGAGACGAAGAACTCCTGCTCGTCGCGCTCGTCGAGATAGAGCGACAGCTCGAGCGGCTCGTCGATCTTCTCGAGGCCGACGCCGGCATGCGAGCCGCGCGGCCGCACGATGACCGGGAAGGCGAGCGAGTGGTCGACGTCGGTGATCCATTCGCGCTCGTCGGCGATCTCGATCAGGCGCTCGCGGTCGACGGGGATGGTCGCCGGAATGGTGAGTCCGTCGATGCAGGCCAGCAGCGCATGCAGCTTGTCGCGGTCGAGATGCCAGATCCGCTCCGGCGGATTGAGCAGCGGACGCGGCCAGCGCGCCGCGACGGCATCGATCTCGCGCAGCGCGTGCTGGCAATCCTCGGAATCGGAGGCGATGACGATGGCGACGTCATGGGCCGGCAGCGGTGCCAGCAGGTTCGCGCCTGGAACGACGTAGAGCAGCAGCAGCTCGAAGTCGGTATCCTCGAGCAGGAACTCGATCGGCGTGTTGCTGCCCATGTCGGTGGCCGCAGCGAGCGCGAGCACGCGCAGGCGCGGCGTCTCGCTCTTGCAGCGCACGCGATAGAGCTGCTGCGACTGCAGCACGTCGTGCTGGATTGCAAGCCCGGACGATTTCTCGCCGATGAGCTGCGCGATCAGCGCCAGGTCGAGCCCCTCGCCCGGCTCCGCGCGGCCGTCGAGCAGCTTGGCGAGCAAGGCGGCCCACATCGGTTTCAGGTCCTGGCCGTCGAAGGCGGCCTTGGCGAGCTTGGCCATGCCGACCCGGTCGGCACATCCTGCGCCGGTGGCGTCGGCCAGCGCGAGCAAATCAGTCGGCATTGCAGATGTCCCTGAGATCCTGGCTGCTCAGATCCGATACGAGCAGCTCTGTTTTGGCAACGATGTCGGCGACGCGGTCGATGTCGGATTCGAGATTGACCCGGGCGGCGGTGACGTCGTCACACCATGCGTCCGTCACCTGGCGCGCCCCGATGCACAGCCGCAGCGCGGCCGTCGGCGCCTCGCCCGCGCGTTCGATCCGCACCGGCTGGCCGATCAGGCACTGGCGCGCGGCAACCTCGGCTGCTCGCCCGGTGAAGCGGCTGCGGAGATCGCGCTGGAGCGCGCGATACACCGCCTGCGTCTCACCGAGGCCGAGCAGGCCGCCGTCACGCTGGAGCGCGAACGGGAAGATGGTGGGAAAGCCGAACTCGTCGTCGCTCCCATCCAGCGCAGGCGCGCGGGCGGCGATCGGACGCAGCGCCGGCGACAGCATCAGCAGGCTTTCGATGGACTCGCCGAGCTGCCGGATCGCCATCCGGCGGAACGGCTCGGGCACGGCGTGATATGCGGCGATCTCCGCCAACGCGGCTTCCCAGCGCAGCCATTGGCCGATATTGGCGCGCGGCGCCGTGCGCGCGCGCAGATCCGTCCAGGCGAGCGGCCAATCGCTGCGATTGACGTAGTCGAACAGGCCGGGGGCGATCGGATGTCCGCAGCGCGGCGCAGCCGATGCGGCCGCGGGCACCAGCAGCGCGCCGCTGAAGGCGGGGCCGCCGAAAAATTTCGCGCCGGTGACGAGCACCAGATGGCCGCGTTCGAGATGGTCGCGCAGCCGCGCCGCGCCGAGCCGCATCTGGCAGGCATCGACGACGACCTGCACGCGCCCCGGCCAGCGCCGCGCCACCTCGTCGAGGCAGCCCATGTCCGGCGCGCGCCAGCCGAGCTTGGAGGACTCCATGACCTGCAGCAGGACGCTACGGCCCTTCCGCGCCAGCGCCTCGACGATGTCGAGCACCTCGGCATCGATATCGCCGCGCGGCTGCATCGATGCGCCGTCGAGCAGCGGCAGCGACACGGCGTCGCCCGAGAGCCCCTCGATCGGCGTGTTCGTCCGCACCGCCAGGCCGTTCGCCGTCCGCGTGCTGAAATGGTGTCCCCGGGCGCTCGCGGCAGTGCCGCTTCCGGTCTGGTCGCTGCCGACGACGATGCTCGTGACGCTCTCGCCGAGCATCGCCCGCACCAGCGCCAGCGCATGCAGTTGCGAGTCGGTGCCGGACGGCGAGAACACGATGTCGATGTCGTCGGCAAGGCCGAGATGTCCGCGCAGTTCGCAGCGCATCTCCTCGGTGCGCCGGTCGAGCGCGGCGTCGAGGCCGAGCGAGATCGTCGCATGCATCAGTTGCTCGCGCGCCAGCTCGACGCGCGCATAGGCGCGTTCCGAAATCGGCGACGCCGTGCTCGATGCGAAGCACAGCACATCGGGTTCGGGCGACGGCCCGCAGCCATAGACGTTGCGGCCCCAGGGGCGATCGAGCGCCAGGCGGGCGTCGCCGCCATCGATCAGGAGATCGCCGAGCAGGGCAAAGAGATCACGCAGTCCGGCCGCGACGCCCTGCTCGCGCCGGTCGATGCGGGATGGCTGGGAGATCTGCGACCGGGTTGCCGCCGGGGTCATGGTACGGATCGTCAGGCTGCGTCAGCCGCAGCAGCGGTCGGAACCGCCACCGCCGAGGCGAATTGCGAGGCGACATTGCCATGGAAGACGGACGGACCGACGTGATCGAGCCGGCTGTCGAGATCGGCCCAGATCTCGCCGCCGAGATCGGTCCATCGTCTGCAGAACGCGAAATCCTCGCTGAGATAGGTGCCGGTCGCCGGATCGATCATGCATTCGAACAGCGCGAAGCGGTTCGGGCTGCCGGCCAGCGCATCCTGCGAATGCTCGCGGAAGAACTGCAGCGGCGCGTAGGCCGGATGCGCGATCATCGCCTCGATGACGCGGCGGCGGATCATCAGGAAGCCGGTGCCGGCATAGCGCACGCGGGTAAAGCCGTTGACCACCGCGACGTGGTCCGGATTGTCAATCTCCAGCACGTAGTCGAGCGACGCCGCCGGCACGTCCATCCGGTTGTCGTTAATGGCGCGGCGCGCCTTGCTCCAGTTGACCTTCTTGACCGGATAGACACCGGCGACCATGTCGCCGCCGGACTCGATCAGCCGGAAGACCTGCCTGGGCGTAAAGCCGATGTCGGCATCGACGAACAGCAGATGGGTTGCTGTGGGATCATTGAGGAACAGGGTGACGAGATTGGCCCTCGCCCGGGTGATCAGCGCATCACCGTCGCGCATGTGGACGGTGAGGCCGACGTTGGAGGTGGCGCGCAACTCGCGCTGCAGGGCGAAGATCGAGCTCGCATAGATGCTCGACACCTGGCCGCCGAAGCATGGTGTCGCGACCACCAGATGAATGCGCTCGTCGGTTCCGTCACTCACGTTCCGCCTCCAGACAAAGAGGCTCTCGCCCCAGATCTGAACAAAAGCTAAAGAGACGTGGTTAACGAAAACCTAACCGCCGTCCCCGGGGCGCTACAGATATTTCACCAGCGTCAGCTGGGCGAGCATCGCCGTCGTCTGGTAGGACGCCTGGAGGTTGGTCTGGAGCTGCAGGATCTGGCTCGCCACCTCCTGCTGCGAGATGCCCTCGGTCTGGTCGACCATGGCCTGCATTGCCGCCTTGGCCTGGGTCTGGCGCGCCGTGGCGTCCTTCATCGTGGTCTGGGCGTTGGCAAACTCGGTCTGGATGTCCGAGATCGCCTGCTGGCCGAGCTGCGGCGTCAGGTTGGCGGCGATGCGCTGGCTGAGCGCGCCGATCTGCTGCGGGGCATTCGCACCCGCCGGCGGCGTGTTGACGGCGGCATAGACCGCGGTCTGCTGCACGAGGTTGCGGATCGCAAACTCGTTGCCCTGGGCGCCGAACTGAATGCTCTGCGCCGTGTCGATCCGGATGGTCGCGCTCGACCGCGCCGAGCCGGGACCGCTGTTGCCGGTGTACCAGGCGACGGTGTTGGCCGAACCGTTCACGAGGCTGGTCGCCGATCCCAGCGGCGAGCCGGAGACGCGCAACGGCGGCGTCGGCGCCGTCACGGTGCCGGAGAAGCCGAGCGCCCCGAACGCACCCGCGTTCGAACTCGACACCGAGAAGCTGGCGGCGTCGTCGGTGCGCAAGGTGATCACGCCGCCGCTGACCGTCGACGGCGTCGACGTGCCGCTGAGCGTATCGATTTTCGACAGCAGCGTCTGCACGCTGTCGCCGACATTGATCTGGTTGTTGCCGTTGGCGCCGGAGGCGACGAAGGTCAGCGTCTGTCCGTTGACGGTGATGGTGTCGCCGGTTGCAAAGCTGGTCGCGATCGAGTCGGAGCCCGCACCGCCCGACAGCAGCGTCGCTCCGGTGATCGGCGCCGGTGTTGCGAGCTTGTTGTTGACCACGGTGCCCGACACGGAGCTCGCCGTGTTGAAGAAGTTGTCACCGGCGACGACCGCCGAGGCGGCGGTCAGCGAGGTGTTGGCCAGCGTCGACAGCGCCGTGTTGAGCGCCGCGTTGAGATTGGCGGAGGTGGCCGCGGGCGTGGCACCGATGGCGAACGTATTGGTCGGCGCCGGCGTCGTGGTGGACGCCGTCAGCTTGATCGATTCCGAGGTGCCGTCGGGCAGCTTGAAGGTGAAGCTGATCTGGTCGCCCGCATTCGGATTGCCGGCGATGAGATCGACCGAGATGCCCGCGGGCGAGCCGGACGGTCCGGTCACCGTGGCGTTGGTCAGCGACGACGTCACCCCGCTCAGCTTGAAGCCGAACGGCGAGCCGGCGACGTCCTCCGCCAGCGTGATCGGCATGGTGGCCGACGCCGACAGGTTGAGACGCCCGAGACCGTTGAGCCCGAGATCCGCCTGCTGCCGCTCGGCGATGACCTGCTTGAGCCCGGCCTGCGTTGTGGTGCCGTTCAGGATGTCGTCGGCCGATGCGATCGCCGGCCGGTCGGTGGCGCTGCCGGAGAAAATGTAGCGGTCGCCGACCTGCGTGTTGAGGATGCCGGTGATCGCCGACAGGTTGGACAGCGCCGTCAATTGTCCCGTGGTCTGGCCAGTGCTGGTCAGGTTCTGTGGTGTCGCCGAGGCGCCACTCTGGACCTGGTCATGAATCTTGGACAGCGACTGCAGCGAGGTATTGACCGCGCCGATCACGGTATTGACGTGGGTCATCGTCAGCGTGAACGCCGAGATGTTCGACAGCTGCGCCCGCGCCGCGATCGCGAACCCCTCGTCGGGCCCCATGCCGGCGTAGTTGTTCGCCTTGACGCCGCTCGAGAGCTGCGTGGAAAGGTCCGCGAGCTGGCTCGTGATGTTCCGCACGGACAGGCCGAGCAGAGAGCTTCCGTAATTGACACTGCTGATCGTCATCTTACACGCGCCTCACTAAAACGCCTGGAGCAGGCTCTGCATCATGCTTTGCACGACCGACATGATATGGGCGTTTGCCGCATAGGTGTTCTGGACCTGGATCAGGTTGGACATCTCGCTGTCCATGTTGACCCCCGCGGTGCCCTGGAACTTCTCCTTCAGCGTGCTGACCACGACGGCCTGGCCCTGGCTGAGCTGGGTCGCCAGCGTCGACGCACTGCCCTGCTGGCTGACGAATTGCTGCAGATAGCCGGACACCGTGCCCTGGAACGGCTGCGCCGCCGAGCCGAGGCCGGTGGTCGGCGAGTAGCTGAAGGTCGCCGAGGTGAGCTGCGCGAACAGGAAGTCCGGCCGCGTCGAGTCGCCGGCCGCGGTCTGCGGCGAGGTCGAATAGGTCGACAGCTTGGTCGGATCGTTGAGCAGCGCCGGGTTGACGTTGAGCCGCCCGGCGAGCCCCGTCATCTGCGAGCCCGTCGAGGTGATTGCGCCGGTGTAGAGCGCGCCGCCGTCGGTGAACACCGGGAGCTGCGCATTGCCGCTGGCAAGCGTCTGCGTCGTGGTGGTGGCCGAGGCCGCCTTGACGGTCGCCTGGCTGCTGCCGTCGTCGGTGATCCGCAGCGTGCTGCCGGAGGGATTGGAGAACTGCAGATGCGCCGACCCGAGCGCGCTGTTGAGCTGCGAGACCACCGAGGCCATGCCGAGCGAGAAGTCGACGCCGACATAGGACGGGTTGGCGCCGGTGGCATTCTGCAGCGGCAGCGCAGCGGGATCGTTGACGTTGACGACCTTGATCTGACGCTGGACGTTGCTCGAGTCCGTGTAGGTCAGGTTGATGGTGTTGCCCGCCAGCAGCCCTGATGTCGAGACGTCAAAGCCGGCCGGCGGCCCAGCCACCGCGGTGCCCGCCGTGGTCTTGTCGGACAGTGCCGAAGCCATCGTCGCCGCGAGCTGGTCGACCTGGGTCTGGGCCTGCACCAGGGTCTGGTCGCGCAGCTTGAGGTCGGCTGCGATCTGGCCCGAGTTCAGCAGATTGTTCGACACGACGTCGAGCGACACGCCGTTCGACAGCTTGATGTTGAGCTGGCCGACGCCGGTCTTGGTCGGATCGCTGTTGTAGAGCGAGGTGGCGTCGAGCGTCCCCGGCGAGGAGAAGGTGAACTCCGAGCTGAGGCCCGCGCCGACCAGCTGGATGCCCGAATTGGTGAATATGCTCGTGCCGTTGGTCGGGTCGGACACGACGCGGATATCGACATATTTGGCGAGCGTGTTGATCGCGTTGTCGCGCTGGTCCTGCAGGGTCGCCGCCAGCGGGTCGGAGCTGTCGAGGCCCTGCAGCTGCGTGTTGAGCGTCGCAATCTGCTTGATCGCCGCGTTGGCCTGCGTGACCGAATTGCCGATGTCCTGCTCGACATTGCTGCGCAGGGTCTGGATGCCCTTGGTGGTCGCGTTGAGCTGCAGCGCCACGCCCTGCGCCGCCGACAGCGCCACCGACTGCGCCGACTGGTTGCTCGGATTGTTCGACAGCGACTGCAGCGCCGTGGTGAAATTGTTCAGCGCCGTCTCGAGCGTGCCGCTGCCGCCGGGCGTACCGTACACGGTCTGCAGCTGGCTCAGGATGTTGGCCATCTGATTGGCGTAGGTCCCGCCCGAGGTCTCGGTGCGGAGCTGGTTCTGGACGAACAGATCGAGCTGACGGTTGACGCCGGTCGTCGTCACCGTCGAGCCGAAGCCGCCGCTGGCGACCTCGATCTGGTTCGGGTTCTGCGCGACGTAGCCGGGGGTGTTCGCGTTGGCGACGTTCGACGAGATGATCGAGAGCGCGGCCTGCGTCGAACGCAGGCCGGACATCGCGGTGGCGAGGGCAGAACTCAAACCCATGTGCGGTAGCCTTATGTCAATTCAACTGCCACGTCTCAGCGCGATCAGCGCAGCACGTTCAGAAGATCCTGCACCATCGAATTGGCCGTCGTGATCACCTTGGTGTTGGCCGAATAGGCCTGCTGGGTCACGATCAGCTTGGTGAACTCGTCGGCGATGTCGGTGTTCGAGCCTTCCAGCGAGCCGCCCGAGATCTTGCCGGTCGCGCCGATGATGGCCTGGCCGGACTGATCGGTCGCCTCATAGGCGCCGCCGTCGAGCGCCTTCAGGTAATTGGTGCCGTTGAAGTGCGACAGCGTCACCTGCGCCAGGTTGATGGTCTGGCCGTTGGAGAAGGTGCCGGTGACGACGCCGCTGTTGTTGACGGCGACCGACTGCAACTGACCGGCGGCGAAGCCGTTCTGATTGATCTGGTTGATGGTCGCAGAGCCGATCGTGCTCGCATATTGCGTCAGCGCGCCCGAGGAGATGTTGAGGCTGACGGTACCGAGCGTGGTGCCGTCGACCACGACGTTGGGGATGGAGATGTTGGAGGTCGTCGGCGACACCAGCGAGCCGTCGGAGGCGAACTGGAAGTTGGTGCCGACGTTCTGCCACGCCACGGTCGAGCCGGTCGCGTTCGAGTCGGTCTGGTAGAACAGGTTCCAGGTGTCCTTGTGGCCGGTGCCGAGCGTCGCGCTGTCGACCTTGCCCCAGCGCAACTGCACGTTCACCGGCGTGCCCGACGAGTTGTAGGCCGTGACCGCGCCGCCAGAGATCGTCTCGTTGTTGAAGTTGGTGAGATCGTTGCCGATCACGATGCCGGTGCCGGGACTCGCCGTGCGCGTCAGTGCCACCGGTGACGTGAGGCCGAGCGCGGTGAAACCCGGGGACGCGCTGCTCATGGTCCAGTCCTCGCCGCTGCCGGAATGCAGCGTGATCTTGCCGGCAGTGATGGTCGGCGTCACGCCGGTGACGGCCGCGATCTTCGCCATCAGCGTGCCGACGGAGTCGCCGACATTGATCTGGGTGCCCGAGGCGCCGGAGGCGACGAAAGTGAAGGTGATGACGTCGCCCGCGCTGCCGGTCATGGTGATCGTGTCGCCGGTGGCAAAGTTGCTCGTGATCGAATCGGTGGCCGCACCACCCGACAGCAGCGTCGACGTGGTGATGTTCGCCGCGTTCTTGTTGACCGCCGTACCGCCGGTGACGGTGGAGTCGGCGTAGAAGTTGGTGCCCACCGGCAGCGGCACGTTGGAGAGGTCGGCCGAGTTGAGGCCGCCGGCCGCGACCAGGGTGCCGGTCGCGGCATTGCCGCTCGCGGCGGTCTTCGGCTGCGTCGGCAGGTTGGCGGCGTACTGGATTGCGGTGGTCGCCTGCGCCGGCACGAAATTGTTGGCGAATTGCAGCACGGTCGGCACGTTGCCGGTGGCGTTGCCGGTCTTCGGATCGACCGCGACGCCCATCAGGTAATAGCCGGCGCCGTTGATCAGGTTGCCGTTGGCGTTGAGCTGGAAGTCGCCGCGCCGGGTGTAGTTGGTGACGCCAGTGAAGACCGGCACGTTGTCGACGACCGAGGAGGCCTTCTGCACGTTGAAGAAGCCGTCGCCGTTGATCGCCATGTTGGTGGCGACCGAGGACGTCGAGACGGTGCCCTGGGTGGTGATGGTGGCCTTGGCGAAGGCGGTGACGCCGCCGGCATTCTGGCGCGTCGGGTTGGTCGCGTTGGGGATGAGGTCTTCGAAGCTGGTGCCGATGCCCTTGTAGCCGACGGTCGACGCGTTCGCGATGTTACCGGAAATGTTCTGCAGCGCGAATGATTGAGCGGACAGACCGCTCACCGAAGTATTCATCGCGTCGAAGATACCCATACCAATCTCTCCACTGTGATGCCGGTGACAGGTCGGCCCGCACCGCGTTTCGTGGAGAGCTGTCGCAATCGCTGTGCCAGATGCGAAAATACTGTGAAATCAGCGGGTTGAAAAACAACAACGTCAAAAAACCAGCGTCAAAACTGGTGAACAATTGCCGAGCCGGCAGTTCTTGCCGGGCCGGACACGCCAAATCGCGCTCCGGCGCGGCCGCTCGTCACGGCTACCGGCGCGTCCTCAAGACCCCCATCTGAGCCTTGAACGGACGAGCCGGAATATCCGGGCGCAGATTCCCGTCAGGTCGACGACGGATTTGCCGGGTGGAACGTGAGCGACAGCCCGTCCATGCAGTAGCGCAGGCCGGTCGGCTTGGGGCCATCGTCGAACACGTGGCCGAGATGGCCGCCGCAGCGGCGGCAATGCACCTCGGTGCGGACCATGCCGTAGGTCTTGTCCTGGCGGGTCGCCACGGCATTGTCGAGCGGCTTGAAGAAGCTCGGCCAGCCGGTGCCGCTGTCGAACTTGGTGTCGGAGGAGAACAGCGGCAGGTCGCAGCCGGCGCAGGCGAAGGTACCCTTGCGATGCTCCTTCAGCAGCGGGCTGGTCCAGGGCCGCTCGGTGCCCTCCTCGCGTAGGATCTCGTATTGCTGCGGCGTCAGTTGCGCGCGCCACTCGGCCTCGGTTTTCTCGACCTCGAACTTCTCGGCGGCGCGGGCCGGCGCGGAACCGCCGAGCCAGCGCAGGGCGGCGAAGCCGAACAGTCCGGCGGCGGTGGTCAACATCAGGCGGCGGTCGATCATGGCGGTCTCCGTACGGCGATGAGTTACCGGATCTACGGATGGGATCCCGCGAAGTTACGTCGGGCGCGGGCGCGGCGGCTCACTTTCTTGCGAGGTGTCAGCCCTCCCCGGCGTCGGGATGGCGGTTCAGATCGGATGGCTGCGGCCGCAGCGGCAGCCGCGAGCCGGGCCGCTCGGCCGCCCGGCGCCGCGCTTCGGCCGCCCGGATCTCGCGCATGCGCTCCTGCGCACGCACGCGCTCGCGGTGTCGCGCCAGCGTCCCGGCCGCGGCGGAGCGGCCGCGGACCCAGAGATTGACGACATGCCCGGCAACCCGGCCGCTGACGCCGCCGGCCCAGACCAGTTCGAACGGCGAGAACAGCTTCCAGCGATCGTCGCCGGCGAGGATCGCCTGGGCGATCAGCTGTCCGGCCATCGCCGAAGTGTTGAGCCCCTGCCGGCCGAAGCCGCTCGCGACCCACAGGCCTTTGCGGAGCTGGCCGATCTGCGGCATGCCGTGCACGGTCTGGCCGGTGACGCCGCCGAAGGTGTCGGCGATCTCGACCCGGCCGAGCTGCGGAAACACCGTCCGGATCCGGCGCTGCAGCGCCGCGGCAAATCCGCTGGGCCGCGCGTCCCAGGTCGTCTCCGGGCTCGCCCACATCAGCCGGTCACCGTCGACGATTCGGAAATGATCGATGCCGTCGGTGTCGCTGACCGATCCCTGGAAGGAAATCGCCTCGGCGAGGCGCTCGCCGAGCGGCGCGGTGACGCCGCCATAGCGCCACACCGGCAGCAGCGTATCGGACAGCTTCTGCAGCGGCGCGCCGAGATGGATGTTGCCGGCCAGCACGATGTGCGAGGCGCGCATCCGCGCCGACGGCGTCACGATGCGCTTGCGCACGCCCGACGCATCGATGCTGACCACCGGCGTGTCCTCGAAGATCCGCGCCCCGGCCTTGTGCGCGAGCCGCGCCAGCGCGTGAACGTACCTGCGGCCGTCGAACTGGAACGCCTTGGGATAATGGACGCCGTGGAAGTAGCGGTCGGTCTTGAGCTCGGTCCTGACGCGCTCGATCTGCCAGCCCTCGACCTCGGTGTCGAAATCCTCGTGCAGCATCTGCAGGCGGCGGATCAAGGCGTCGCCGGCGTCGACATTGGAGACTTCGAGCGCGCCCTCGCTGAGCCCGATGCCCGGCATCGCTGCCTCGGTGGCCTGGGCGCGGATGAACTCGGCACCGGACCAGGACAACGCCCATAGCGCCCGGGCATGCGCGAGCCCGACGCGCTCGATCAGATCCGGCAGCGGCAGGTCGAACCCAGGCATCACCGTGCCGATCATGTGGCCGGATGCGTTCCACCCGACCTGGCGGCCTTCCAGCACCGCGACGCTCGCCCCCTGCCGGGCCGCGCACAATGCCACCGTCAAGCCGGCCAATCCCGCCCCGACCACGCAGACGTCGACGTCGAGGTCGAAATTCAGCCTGGTGCGGCCGTGTGCACCTGCGGCATCCGCGTCATCGTTCACGCTTGTGGAAGTCTCGCTCATGGCGTTTTCTTAGCGAACCCTGCGCCGGACGTCATGACGCTTTTAATGGCGACAAAGAGACGTGGTACAGCCGGACCCAGCCTGAACGATTCGAGACGGAATTCCATGCGCCGATTGATGCTGCTGCGCCACGCCAAGACCGAGACTGACGCGCCGACCGGCCGCGACCAGGACCGCCGTCTCGACGAGCGCGGGCACCAGGATGCCGCCATGATCGGCGATTTCATCGCCAGCCACCCGCCGGTGCCGGAGCTGGTGCTGGTCTCGACCGCGGTCCGGGCACAGCAGACCTGGGACCTCGCGCTTGCGGCGATGAAGGACCGTGTCCCGGCCCCGCAGGTCGAGACCGTTCCCGGGCTCTACGGCGCCGAGCCGATGCAGATGCTGCATCACATCCGCCTCGCGGCAGTGCACGATCCGAAGCAGCTCCTGCTCGTCGGGCACAATCCCGGAATGCACGAGCTCGCGCTGGCGCTGACCGGCGGGGGCGATTCAGAGGCCCGCCACGAGCTGATGCGCAACATGCCGACCGCGGGTTTGGCGGTGCTCGATTTCGACACCGACGATTGGGGCGACGTCAGCTTCACCCGCGGCCGTCTCCTGAGATTCGTCACGCCCAAGCTGCTCAAGCATGGCTCGGTCGATTGACAGGCAGGTCCGGTCCGGCGCGTAATCCCGGCGGACAGAGGAGGACCTTCGATGTTCAACTCGATTCTGGTGCCGATCGATCTGGCCGACACCGACCTCGCCAAGCCCGCCATCGCCACCGCGGCCACGTTGGCACAGACCTGGAGCGGCACGGTGCATCTGCTCAACGTCATGCCGATGACGCCGGTGATGCTCGCCGAATACGTCCCGGCCGATTTCGACGCGCAGCAGCGCGAGACCGCCGAGGAAGCGCTGTCGATCGTGGCGCGCGAATCCGGCATCCCGGCGGAGCGCATCAGCTATACGGTGCGCCAGGGCGGCATCTATCACGAGATCCTCGAGGAGGCAGCCAAGGTCAAGGCCGACCTGATCGTAATGACCTCGCACCGCCCGGCGATGCGGACCTACTTCCTCGGCAGCAATGCCGGCCACGTCGTGCGCTACGCCAAGTGCTCGGTGCTCGTGGTGAGGCCGTAAGACGCGGCCCGTCCGACGCATCCTGCGCGTGGACCAATTTCCACTTCGTGGTCATTGCCATTGCATTGGCGTTTCTCGATCATATTGCCCGACCGAAGCGCCGACTGAGGACACCGTCATGAGATGGCCTCTGCCTTATCCAAGGGCTGGTGACGTATTGGGTATCCTATTCATCGTCGCGCTGCTTTGCCTTCTCGTTTCTGGCTTCTACTGGTTTCCCAATCCTAATCCGAATACCGGATTTGGTCCGGACTGGGATTGCACTCCTGTCCCCAATGGCCAACCGATCTGCATCAAAAAGATAGGTCAGTGAACGCAGTCCGCTGACGGAATGAACCACGCGGTTGTCCGAATGCCCCCGATCATGCGTCGGCGTGATCTCGATCGAGATCTTGCTTCGGTTGGCTGTGAATAAGGATCCGGCTAGCGTGAAACGATCCCATCGAATCTCACGCGCGTGTTGGAAGACCCTGAGCAAGTGTTGGGTCAGACGGGCGGAGCCCGAACGGCGCGGGCAAGCCAGAAGCTGCGCTCGCCTTTGGCCGGCTCGCCGACTGACTGTGCGATCAGTTCGAATCCATTGTCGCGCAGCAACGCAGCGTACTCGGACGGATCGAGAGACGCATGATAGAGCGGATCGCCGCGGTAGGACCCGATGGCTTCGCCATGTGCGGGTCCGGCGTTGAACAGCAGCACGCCGCCCGAAGCCGCGCAGGCCGCGAAGATCGGAAACATGCGCCGCTGGTCATCATGTCCGAGATGGAAGAAGCTGTCCCACGCCAACACCCCGTCAAATCGCCGCCCTGAGGTCCACGACCGCATGTCGGCAACGACCCATTCCTGATCCGGCATTCGCGTCCGACACAGCGCGATCATCGTCGGCGAGCTGTCCACCCCGGTGACGGAAAATCCTTGCGCCGAGATGTGCGCTGCGACCGGCACACCACCCCCGCAGCCAAGATCGAGCACGTTCGCGCCCGGCCGCAGGAGCGTAACGAAGCGTTCGATGGGAGGCTTGTCAGTCCAGGCGGCCGCGCGGCGGTCAGCGTCCCACGCCAATGCGTGACGCTCATAATGGGCGACGATCCGGCTCGCACCTCGGCTCATGGAAGCTCCGTCATAGAGGGCAGCGCGTAGGGTCGGCAAAGGCGCGCCCGATCAGCGTGCTTGTCCGTGCCATCTGAGGGCGCCGTGCCCACCGTCTCGCGCGGATGGAGAGACGGTGGGCACATCATCGTGCGGCTCGCGCGCCCCGATGACTTTGTCCACCCTACGGGGCTCGCACCTTTGCCTGGAGCTTTGCGCCTCACGGCCACTCCGCAATGTAGCCCTTCGCCTTGTACGGCGCGATCTTGTCCCATTCGCCGAGCACGCGGCGGCGGAATTCGGGATGTGTGTGCCAGAGATGGCGCGGCACGCCGAAGCCGTCCACCGTCAGCAGCATCTTCTCCACCTCGGGCCAGTGCCGCTGCAGGGTCATCGCGTAGCGCCGCGCGGTCCAGCTGTTGCCGAGACAGATCACGCTGCCGACATTGGCGAGGCCGAGCGCGGCGTCGATCACCGGCAGCGCGAGCACGACGTTCTCGCCGGTGTTCGTGGCATGATGCTCTTCGAGGATGCGCTCGGCCGGAACGCCGCGCCTCACCATGGCGGCCTTGATCAGCGTACACTCCGAAACATCCGCGCCCGGCGTGATCCCGCCGCTGACGATGGCGTGGCGGAAGTAGCCCTGCTGCCATAGCTTCGCCGCCGTCTCGGCACGCAGCTCCTCGTCGACGCGGGTGCCGAACACGAACAGCAGATCGGCCGGCCGCAGCGGCGTGTCGGCGAAATGCCGCGCGTTGATCGCGGCGATCTCGGCGTCATCCGGCCTGCGCAGCGCGCGATCCTGCATCGTCCCACTCCGAAAGCGACTCGCTCAGTCTGGCATGGTGCGCCAAATCTGCACGATCACATTCGGTGACCGGCGATGCGATTGCGTGATCACGGCAGCAGCGCGGCCGGAATGTCCGTGAACGTGTAGCTGCGCGGCCTGTTGCGGGTGATGAAGCCGCCGACATACCAGGCGAACAGCGCGGCGAAGCCGATCAGGAACAACGCGCCCGACCATTCGGCGATGACGAGCGCACGCACCAGAAGCCCGGCCATCGCGACGGCGAGCAGCGCGATCGCGGCGAGCGCCGCGCCGTAGGTGAAGCGGCCGAGGCCCGCGGTCAGCCGCGCGTTGCTGCCGCTGACGGCGAGCCGCGCATGCAACCCGAGAATGAAGGCGCGATAGGCCTCGCTCTGCGGCGCCATCAGGGCAGCCGTCTGCCACGAGACGGAGATGATGCCGAGGCGGCGGCCGTCGCGATGGGTGACGTCGGCCCGAAAACGCGTCGCCTGCATCGACACCGGTCGGTAGGACAGCCGGATCGCGACGATCTCGGCGTAAGGCCACAGGCCGGTACGGCCGGCGAACCGCCACGACAGGCCCTGCTCCGTCAGTTCGAACTGGTGCGCGGCCCCGATCAGCGACGCCTTGTAGGCGTAGCGGATCGTATCATCGCCGGCCGTGGTGGTGCGCTCGGAAATGGATCGGTCCTGTTGCGTGTGGCACGCGCCTTATCCTACAAGCGGAGCATGAGCGAAACGATCTATTTTCCGCGCCATTTGATCCTGGCCGGGGCGATGGCCGCCGGCGTGCTGCTGGCGCTGGCGGTGCACATGCTCGGCGCCCGCTACGGGCTCGATCTCGGCGGCCTGTGGCAGACCGAGAGCGGCGCCTTCATGCCGGCGGGATCGGCGATCGCGTGGTGGCTGATCGCCACCGTCGGGTTCTCCTCGGGCTACTTCATCGCCAACATCATGCACAGCGCGGTGTCGGGCGAGATCCCGCAGCGGATGCGCAACTTCCTGGTCGTGGTCGGCGTCCTGATGCTGGCCGGCATCGGCCAGGCGATCTCCGGTCCGAGCCCCGTGCCGTCGGCCTCGGGCGTACTGGCAGGCCTGGCCGCGCTCTGCCTCGGCGCCCTGATGGCGTTCTGCGGCGCCAACTTCGCGCTGCGCAAGACCTGACCGGCGCGATCCGCACACGCCGACGCCGCGCGGGCGACCCGCGCGGCGTTTTGCCTCATCAACGATCGAGCGTCAGCTCGCGGCGCGCAGGTTGACGCTCGTCTCGGCGAGCTTGGTCAGCTTCATGTCGGTCGCCTTCTCCTCGTCGAGCGTCTTCTGCAGCACGGCGGCGCAGTCGCTGCGGCCGAGCTGCTTGGCCCAGGCGATCAGGCTGCCATAGCGGGTGATCTCATAGTGCTCGGCCGCTTGGCCGGCATTGATCAGGGCGGCGTCAAGCACGGTCTTGTCCGCGACCTCGCCGGCGACCTCCTCCGCCTCTTCGATGATGCCGTCGATTGCCGGGCAGTCGACTGCCTTGGGCGCAATGCCATGCATCTCGAACACCTGCTCGAGCCGCTTCACATGCGTCCTGGTTTCGTCGAGATGGGCAAGAAAACCCTGCTTGAGCTTCTGATCCGTCGCCTTCTCCGCCATCTTGGGCAGCGCTTTGACGAGCTGGTTTTCGGCGTAATAGATGTCCTGCAGCTGATGAACGAACAGATCGTTCATCGTCTTGATGTCCTTTGTGAACAATCCCATTTGCTTCACGTCCTCCTGGTTCGGGAACATGGCAGGTCCCGCCCCCGACCGGTGGTCGCCATGTTCGCTGTGCTCGCGGGCGCTAACCGGCGGCAGCGGCGGTCGTTCCTGTGTCACCGAGCCTGCCGTCCGGAACCGGGCGCGGAGGACCAAGTTTGCCCGTGAACCCCGCGGGTAACCAGTTGGACCGAACTGAGGCGGATGGGCGGCCAGCCATGTGACCGGAGTGTGACAGACCTGCGCCGCATGGGTCGGAGCTGACCTGTGTCAAGGACTGCACAAGCCGCGCATTTTAGCATAAGAAACAGGCTGTCACGAATTGCCCGCCCCATCGATCAATGGTTTCGCCTCTTTTCCAAGATCTAGTACCGCCCCGCCGGGAGGATGAATGCAGCGCCTGCTGACCACGCTTGGGCGTGGCTTCAAGAAATGGATCGGCTGGAAGCGGCTGGGGATTGCAGCGAGCCTTGCGATCATCGCCTTCGCGATCACGACGCTCGTGCGCACGCTGAAGGGCGTCGACGCCGGCGTCATCCTGACCGCGCTCACCGAAATCCCGCCCGGTCACATCGCGCTCGCGGCCTTGTGTGTGGTCGGCGCGTTCTGCACGCTGACCTTCTATGACTATTTTGCGCTGCGAACGATTGGCAAGAAACACGTGCCCTATCGCATCGCGGCGATGAGCGCCTTCACCAGCTATTCGATCGGCCACAACATCGGCGCCACCGTGTTCACCGGCGGCGCCATCCGGTTCCGGATCTACTCCGACTACGGCCTGTCCGCGATCGACGTCGCCAAGATCTGCTTCCTATCGGGCCTGACCTTCTGGCTCGGCAATCTGTTCGTGCTCGGTATCGGCATGACCTTGCATCCGGCCGCCGCCACCGCGATGGACCAGTTGCCCCCGGCGGTGAACCAGTTGATCGCGATCGGCATCCTCGGGGCGATCTTCGCCTATCTCGGATGGCTGACCGCCGGCAAGAACCGGCGCCAGCTCGGCCAGAACGGTTGGAAGGTGGTGCTGCCCTCGGCGCAGCTCACGCTCGTGCAGATCCTGATCGGAGTGGTCGACCTCGGCTTCTGCGCGCTGGCGATGTACCTCCTCGTCCCCGCCGCTCCGCCGATCGATTTCCTGTCGCTGTCGGTGGTGTTCATCCTCGCTACCCTGCTCGGCTTTGCCAGCCATGCCCCCGGCAGCATCGGCGTGTTCGATGCCGCGATGCTGGTGGCGCTGCCGCAGTTCGGCCGCGAGCAGTTGCTGGCCACCCTGCTCGTTTTCCGCGTGCTGTATTTCGTGATCCCGTTCGCGACGGCGATCTCCATCATGGGCATCAGGGAACTCTGGCTGAATGTGGTCAAGCCGTGGCAGGAGCGGCGCCGGCTGCAGGGCGCGGTGTCGGACGAGATCGCCGCCAAGCGCGCCGCGACCACGGCGCACGCTGCGGTTCCCCAGCGCATCAAGCGGCACTCCCAGCGCTGAGCATCAATTCTCTCGCGGACGACGCAGCGGCTCGCCCCTCGGCCGGTTGAAGTCGCGTGCGATCCTCTTATTTCCGCCCCATCGCTGACGTGAATCCTTGCGCATGACCCGAATGCCCCATCGTCCGTTGCTCGCCGCCTGCGTCCTGGCCGGCCTGCTTGCCCCTCTCGCCGCCACCGAGGCCGCCGCGCAGTTCGGCACGGCGCCGCCGCTGCAGATCAGCTGGGAGGTGCGCAACCGCTTCCGTCTCTTCCGGGAGGAGCGCGACTTCCTGCTGCATACCGAGAGCACGCGCGACCGCTCCATCCTCGCCGCCGAGCAGGCGTTGGCGGTGCAGAGCGACGGCCGCGGCTGGGCCCGCAACGTCGTCAACCGGCTCTGCATCGACCTCGCCGGTCGCATCAACGAGCCATGCACGCGCGACAACGTCAAGGAAAGCTATCTCACGCCGATCGACCACCCGGTCACCGTGCGCCTGACCGGCCCGGTTCCGGTCGGCGCCACCTGCGCGTGGTCGTTCGACGACGGCGACGGGCCGCAGACCTCGACATTCGACTGCGCCGAGCCGGTCAACCTGCGCGTCCGCTACGGCCGGCAGACCGTGGCATCCGTCGATGTCGCCAGCCCGGATGGGACGCTGCAGGTCTCGACCGGAATCCAGGTCCGCGACGTCCTGATCGCCGGCCTCGGCGACAGCATCGCCTCCGGCGAGGGCAATCCGGACCGCCCGATCGCGCTCGCCGACGAAGGCTTCTGCTTCCGCTCCTATCTCGGCGGTCCGACCGCGCAATATTATCGGCCGAGCCGCGCCGGCTTCAAAGGCGGCCGCGCCTGCGAGGCGCCGGACACGCTGCAGAACTGGCAGAAGCACAGCGCGGTCTGGCTCAACGCCGCCTGCCACCGCTCGCTCTACAGCTACCAGACACGGACGGCGCTGGCGCTCGCCGTGCGCTATCCGCATGTCGCGGTCACCTACCTGCCGCTTGCCTGCACCGGCGCTACCATCGCCGACGGCCTGTTCGGCAGTCAGCGCGCGCGCGAATGCACGCCGGGCCGCTCTGCGGCCACTTGCGCCGGCGGCGTCAACGGCCAGCTCGGCGAGCTGCGCGAGGCGCTGACCGCGGCCAAGCGCCGCCAGCCGGACCGCAAGCTCGATCTGATTCTGCTGTCGATCGGCGCCAACGACATCAACTTCTCCGGCCTCGTCGCCGACGTCATCGTCGATACGCCCACCGAGCGCACGCTGTTCAAGCGCTCCGGCGTGATCGGCTCGGTCGAGGAATCGCGCAGCGAGCTGGCGCGCGACCTGCCGCAGGGTTTTGCCAAGCTGCGCGAGGCGCTGAAGCCGCTGGTCGGCGACCTCTCGCACGTCATCTACACATCCTACGGCAACCCGGCGCTGAGCGGCCCGGGCACGCCCTGCCCGGGTGGTCCGGCCGGCTTCGAGGTCCACCCGTCGTTCAATGCCAATCCGCAGCGGCTCGCCAAGGTCGCGGGCTTCGTCGAGAACGAGTTCCTGCCGTCACTGCGCGGGCTGGCGCAATGCACCGCGGGAGTCCTGTGCCGCGACCCGCAGGCCGACCGCATGACCTTCGTCGATGCGCATCAGGCCGCGTTTGCCGATCACGGCTTCTGCGCCCGCTCGCCGCAGGATCCGCCGTTCGACCGCGAATGCTTTTCGGCCGACGGCGCCAGCTTCGATCCGAACATCGTCAGCGCCGCCAACGAGCCGCTGCTGTGCGGCCGCGGCGCCAGCGAGTATCGCCCCTATCTGCCGCGCGCGCGCTGGATCCGCGACGCCAACGACAGCTACTTCTCGGCGATGACCTATCCGCAAGGGCTGCCGGCGGCGATGCAGCCCTCCGACATCCACGATGCGAGCTGGGGCGTGCTGTCCGCGGTCTATGGCGGCGCCGTGCATCCGACGGCGGAGGGCCATGCCGCGATGGCCGACGCCGCCTTTCCGGCTGCGGCGCAAGTGCTCAACCTCGATGCGGCCGAGCCCAACGTCACCAGCCAGCCGCTGCCGCCCGCGGGCGTGGTGAGGCAGTAGTCGGCCATTCGGGCAGAGATCGCAGAGGAAGAACGGCCTGCAGCGCTCCGCTCCGCACAGCGTCTTTCGGGAGGCCCTCCGTGAGCGGGCGCTCAGGGACAATGGCCGTGTGGCAGCGAGATCTCCGAGCCTCATGGTGAGTTGGGAGCGGACGGAGAGCTGGGCCGCCCCCTCGACGTCCCAACGCTCAGCGCGCAAGTCGGCGGCGACCACCGCCATGCGATCCTGATTGTCGTTGTGCCCAATATGGGTTGTTCACGCACATGGCCGCGAGACCCCAGCCTGCCCTTCGACACTGATCCCAGGATGTATAGGTGCATTCGAAAGAGGTGCTACCACCCCATTCCCACTTTTGTAGGCAGACAGGATAATTGGAATCATGGGTTTGAGCAGCGGCGATCGGGATCATGGAGATGGCCGCGCTCCCCGCGATTATCCAACGCAGCATCAGCATCGCTCCCTCGTCGAATTCCGATCGCTGCGGCCAATGGCCCGCACAACCACCGGCAAGCAACGCTCGGATGATCATGGAGACCTTGTCGTCGACCACGCGCTTGATCTGGATCAAGCTCTTCGCCGACGCGGTGTCCGAGATCGCGCTCCCTTGTCGGCCCGGAGCGACGGTCGTAGTTCGGAAGCCGTCTACTTGATTGCAGCCGGCTTCTTCATCATCGGCGGCGCCTGCTTGGTGGCAGGGCCTGTTGCCGTCGTCGCTTGCGAGGGCAGATATTTGGCGAGGATCGCCGGATCGATCTGCGCCATGTTGCTGTCCGGCAGGCGGGTCCAGGTCTCGTCCTTGCCGAACAGCGAGATGCCGAGATAGCCGTGCAGGATCAGCGACTGCCCATCCGGAGTGACCCGCATGTTGGCCTTCCAGATGTTGCCGTCGCGCGGATTGAGCACGTTGCCGCCTTCGTATTTCAGCCCCTCGCGCTTCATGTCACGCACGAAGGAGATGCCGAGCACCGGCGCATTCTTGCGGTCATCGCTGCACTTCGAACAGACCTCGTTCGGATTGTCGCCGGGACGCGGAAACGTCTTGGCGATCACGCCCTCGAACACGCCGTCGTGGTCGATGAAGAGAAACCAGCCGACGGGCCTGCCATCCTCCACCTTCTGCCACAGACCGGCCGCGGTCGGCTCAGCCGCGAGCGCAGGCCGCGTCAGCAGAGCACCGGCAACAACGAGCGCGCCGATCGCGAGCTTCGTCACACCAGGCACCAGCCGAAGTCGGGGAAACGCATTGCGCATCATCATCTCACCTTGACCAAGTCACAAAATGAATGGCCGCACAGTACGGCCGTTTCGTGCATCGTTCCAGCCCATAACAGGTCTGGCGCGCCGGTGAAACCGGCACGCGCAGGAAACATTTCTTCACATTTGAGTTGGTCCGGCGGTGCCGGGTTCCACTGTGCGAACGAATTAGTTGACGCCGAGCTTCTTCTGCAAGCTCGACGACGACGTCGTGTACTGGAACACCAGCCGCTTCTCCGGATACACGTAGCGGTGCGCCTTCTGCGCCATCAGCGCGCCCTCGTGGAAGCCGCACAGGATCAGCTTGATCTTGCCGGGATAGGTATTGATGTCGCCGATCGCGAAGATGCCGGGCACCGAGGTCTCGAACGCCGACGTCTCGACCGGAATGAGATTGTGCTCGAGCGCGAGGCCCCACTCGGCGACCGGGCCGAGCTTCATCGTCAGGCCGAAGAACGGCAGCATCATCTCGCACGGCACGGTCTCGACCGCATTGTCGTTGCCCTTGATGGTGGCCGCGGAAAGCTGACCGTTCGCACCTTCGAGCGCGGTCACCTGACCGATGCGCAGATCCATCTTGCCGCTCGCGACCAGCGCGCGCATCTGCTCGACGCTGTGCGGCGCGGCACGGAAGTCGTCGCGGCGATGGACGAGCGTGATGCGCTTGGCAAGGGGATGCAGATTGAGCGTCCAGTCGAGCGCGGAATCGCCGCCGCCGACGATGACGACATGCTTGTCGCGGAACTGCTCCATCTTGCGCACGGCATAGAATACCGAGGTGCCTTCGTAGGCCTCGATGCCCGGCACCGGCGGACGCTTGGGCTGGAACGAGCCGCCCCCGGCCGCGATCACCACGACCTTGCACTCGAACACCTTGCCGGCGTCGGTGGTGACGCGAAACCCGGGATCGCCGATCTTCTCGACCTTCTCGACCATCTCGCCGAGATGGAAGGTCGGACTGAACGGCTTGATCTGCTCCATCAATTGATCGGTGAGGCCCTGCCCCGTCACCATCGGCACGCCGGGAATGTCGTAGATCGGCTTCTCCGGATACAGCTCGGCGCATTGGCCGCCGACCTTGTCGAGGATGTCGATCAGATGCGCCTTGATGTCGAGCAGCCCCAGTTCAAAAACGGCAAACAGTCCGCAAGGGCCCGCGCCAATGATCAGCACATCGGTCTTGATCGCTTCGCTCATGTCGCTCTTCTCGTTGGAGGCGCCGCTCGGAGGTTGGCGGCAGATGGCGGTTCCGAATTTGTAGCCAACGGGGTGGTCGCAGGGAAGGCACAAAAGCCGGCCCCCTGCTCGCGCGCGCGGCTTGCAGCGGCGGGCTTAGCCGGGTTTGAAGGGGATATGAATGATGGAGATCAATCGGTGACAGAGACGGCCCGCCGCGACCACGCGCCACGCCTGGAGGACTTTCCCTACCGCCTCACGGACAATGTCCGCTTCGGCGACCTCGACCCCAACCAGCACGTCAACAACGCGGTCTACGCGACCTATTTCGAGACCGGCCGGGTGACCCTGATGAAGGACCCGCGCCACGGCCTCGGCCAACAGGGGCTGGCCTGGATCATGGTGCGGCTCGACATGCATTTCCGGGCCGAGCTGCGCTGGCCGGGCACAATCGAGCTGGGACTGGGGGTCGTGAGGCTGGGGCGCACGTCGGTGACCTGCGAGCAGGTCATATTCTCGGACGGGCGCTGCGTGGCGTCGGCCACCGCGGTCATGGTCCTGATCGACGAAGTGACGCGCAAGCCGGCGCCGCTGACGCCGAATCTCATTGCTGCGCTCCAGCCCTGGGTCCGCCGCGGCGTGACGATCGCGCCGCCGGCATAGGCCTGGCGGCGATCATCGGAGGCGCGGCGACGAGGGCGCGAGGCGAACGGTCAGGCCTGACGCTCGGGGGTGGAGACGACGAGGCCGTCGAGCTCGTCGGAGACCTTGATCTGGCAGGAAAGACGGGAATTCGGCCGGACATCGTAGCCGAAATCGAGCATGTCCTCTTCCATCGGGGTCGGCGGGCCGACCTTCTCGCGCCAAGCTTCGTCGACATAGACATGGCAGGTCGCGCAGGCGCAAGCGCCGCCACATTCGGCCTCGATGCCGGGAATGGCATTGCGGATCGCCGCTTCCATCACGGTCGCGCCGTTCTCGATCTCAACGGTTCGGGATTCGCCGGTATGGTCGACAAAGGTGATCTTGGCCATGTGTGCTCGTGCTGCGCAGGAAATGAGGTCGGGCTGTCCTATAACGGACCGCTCCGCTCCGCGCTAGTGCTGCCGCCGGCCGCTCAGGCCGCGCCGAGCATCTCCGAAATCGCCGCGCGGGCCTGCGCGATCGCCGTGCCGAGCCAGGCCAGCGCATCGGCCGGATCGCCCGCCCGCAGCGCCGCTTCGAGCCCTTCCGCCGCATCGGCAACGTCGAGCGCGCCGACGGCGCGGGCCGAGCCCTTCAGCGTGTGGGCGACGGTGGCGGCATCCTCGGGCATCACCTGCAACCGCTCCAGCAGGCGGACGGCCTGGCTGGAGAACATGGCGAGCACCTCGCGCTCGAGCGCGCTGTCGCCGAGCGTCATCCGGCGCAGCAGGTCTAGGCTGATCGGCCCGTCATCGGGAACCAGCGGGGGCGAGGGCATCCATTCGATCCGTGAAAGGTCGGGAATCATGGCGGCAATCCGGGTCCGGCGGGCGCGCCGCGCGCGCCTGTGGTAAGCCAAGCACGACAATGGTTAATGCATTGTTACCGGCCCAATTGCCGCGGGTTTGCCGCGATTTGGGCCCGGCTCTGCCCCAATCGCGGCAGAAACGGGAATTCGCAGAACTTCTAAAGTGTTAACGGCGGCTGCTGTTAACGATGATTAAGAATCTCTTAACCACGGCCATTTCTTTCAACAGGCACAGCCAATAGGATGATGCCCGGATGGAGTGGGTCACCTGGCGGAATTTGCCACCCCTGGTGCCTGCGAGGGATGACGTCCGGTTCGAGCGTTGCGAGAGGGCACTCGTACGCGGCTCGCCGGATCGAAATTAAGACGAGGGCTCGGACTCAACATGGCGAACACTCCGAAAAAGGTCAAAGACCCGACTGAAGTTGCGCTGTCCGCCATTCAGGAGGCTTTGAACATCAGCGATTCGTCCGCGCCCACGGACTCGCAGAGCTCGGTCCACGCTGACGGAGCCCCGCCGGTCATGCCGAACGGCGTGTCGAGCCTGGATTCGTTCGACTCCCGTCCGGGCATCGATCGCAGCAGCCTTGACGAGATCGAGCCGCCGCCGCTCGCCGCGCGCCGTCCGGCCAATGACGACCGCGAAACCATCGGCCAGTTGCTGCAGGCGATCCAGAAGGGCCGCCCGTCGCGCGGCGTCTACACGCTGGCAACCGCCTTTGCAGGCATCTGGATCGTCGGCTGCGTGCTGCTGACCATCGGCTTCCTGCCCGCCTTGCAGGCCTTGATCGGCCAGAGCGGCGGCGTGCTGGTGCTCGCCGGCCTCGCCGCGGTGTTCTTCGCACCCGTTCTGCTGTTCTATTTCCTCGCGAGCCTCGCCTGGCGCGGCCAGGAGCTGCGCATGATCGCGCAGTCGATGGCGCAGGTGGCGATCCGCTTCTCCGAGCCGGAGGGCGCCGTCAGCGATTCGATCGTGACCGTCGGCCAGGCCATCCGCCGCGAGGTCGCGGCGATGGGCGACGGCGTCGAGCGCGCGATCGCGCGCGCGGGCGAGCTCGAGATGCTGGTCGCCAACGAGGTCGCGGCCCTCGAGCGCGCCTACAGCGACAACGAGGTCCGCATCCGCGCCCTGCTGCAGGACATCGCCCACCAGCGCGATAACCTCGTCGGCCAGGCCGAGCAGGTCCGCAGCGCCATCTCGGGCGTCCAGATCGACCTTCGCCACGACATCGCGCTGATCTCGGACGCCATCGCGTCGCGGGTCGACGAGGTCGCCAAGAGCATCACCGGCGCGCTGGAAGAGCGCGGCGCCCACATCACGGCCGCGCTCGGCAACGCCGGCGACAACATGATCCTCGCGCTCGGCGAGCGCGGTGGCGATCTGCTCGACCGGCTCGAAGAGGCCAGCGCCGAGACCACCCGCGCCGTGCTCGACGCCTCGGAGCGGCTGACCACCAGCCTCAATTTCAAGACCGGCCACGTCCACGACGAGTTCGCCGACCTGTCGGACCGAGTCCACGAGATGCTCAACGAGCGCATCGACCGCATCACCGGCGAGTTCGAGCAGCGCACGGCGGCCATCGTCGACGGCATTTCGGTGCGCACCGAGCAGCTCCACGACCAGCTCAAGGCCTCCGGCGAGTCCCTCCTGCTGGAGCTCGAACTGCGCAGCGGCGATCTCGTCACCAAGATCGACGAAGCGAGCCAGCGCATGTCCGGCCACATCGTCACGTCAGGCGAGAAGGCGAGCGAGTCGCTCGATGCGACCGTCAATTCGCTGGTCGCCAAGGTCGTCAGCCAGACCGAGAGCACCCACGACACGCTGTCGATCCAGATCAGTGCCTTCGACGAGCTGGTGAAGAACCAGGGCACCGAGCTCGCCGAGCGCTTCGCACGCGACAGCTCGACCTTGGGCGCGCTGATCACCCGGCACATCACGGAGTTCGACCGCACGGTGAAGACCTATGGCGGCGAGATCGTCGAGCGCATGGGCCAGCGGACCCAGGAAATCTCCGACAATCTCAAGTCTTATGTCGACACGTTCGATACGCGGCTGTCGTCCAACAGCGGTGAGATCACGGCGACGCTGGATCAGCGGCTGAACCAGTTCGAGACCAATCTGCAGGCCCGCATCACCACCCTCGACACCTCGCTCGATGCGAAGATCAAGACCTTCGACGACAGCGTCGAGGGCCGCCTCAAGTCGCTCGAGGAGAACTTCGACACCCGCGCGACCTCGGTCACCTCGACGATCGAGGGCCGCCTCGGCACTCTGTCCAATTCGCTGACCGACGGCGCGGCGCAGGTTCTGCACGCGATCGACTCGCGGCTGACCGTTCTGACCACCTCGCTGACCGACGGTTCGGCGCAGGCGATCCAGTCGATCGATTCCCGCCTCAACATTCTGACCTCCTCGCTGACCGACGGCACCGACAAGGCGCTCGAAGCCATCGATCAGCGCATCCACAGCCTGTCGAACATCATCGACGGCCGCAGCTACGAGCTGACCGAAGCCGTCACCGCGCGCTTCCAGGACATCCATCAGGGCATCGAGACCCGCGTCGGCTCGATCGCCAAGGACATCGACCAGCGCGTCTCGCAGTTCGAGGACCTCTTGGGCTCGCGCGTCGAGGCCGTGGCCGGCCGCATCGAGAGCAGCGGCCGTCAGGCCAGCGACGAGCTGATGACCCGCGCCGAGCTGCTGTCCGCCAGCATCAAGTCGCATGTGGAAGATGCGGAGCGGGCGCTCACAAACCTCGTGGTCAACACCAGCGAGACGATCCAGACCGGTGCCCGCTCGGCACAGCAGGCGCTGCTCAACGTCTCGACCGACGTCGGCTCGCAGCTGAAGAACACGTCCGCCGAGGTCGAGCGTGCCCTGTCGAACGCAGGCAGCGGCGCGGCCGAGGCCGTCCTGACCAGTGCGCGCGAGGCCCAGGCCGCGCTGGTCGCGGCCTCCGGCGAGACCGCCGACCAGATCAAGTCGCTGTCGGCCGACGTCGAGCGTACGCTCACGGCGGCAGGGTCGACCACCGCAGCCTCGATCCTCGCCGGTGCGCGCGAGGCCCAGAACACGCTGGTGTCCGCCTCCTCCGACGCCGCCACCCACGTCAAGTCGCTCGCCGTCGACGTCGAGCAGGCGCTGACGGCCGCCGGCTCAGCCACGGCAGCCTCGATCCTCGCCGGTGCGCGCGAGGTCCAGAACACGCTGGTGTCCGCCTCCTCCAACGCAGCCGACCACGTGAAGTCGCTCGCAGCCGACGTGCAGCGCTCGCTGACCAGTGCCGGGACGGAAACCGCCGAAGCCATCACGGCGGGCGCTCGCGATGCCCAGCATGCCCTGCTCACGGCATCGAGCGAAGCGGCCGAACAGGTCAAGGCGCTGACCGTCGACGTCCAGCGCTCGCTGTCGATCGCGGGGACGACCACCGCGGAAACGATCACCGGCGGCGCCCGGGAAGCGCAGAACACGCTGATCAGCGCTTCGTCCGAAGCGGCCAATCACGTCAAGTCGCTGGCGGCCGACGTCGAGCGCACGCTCGCGGCGGTCGGGACCAGCACGGCCGCGGCGATCGTCGACAGCGCCCGCGACGTCCAGTCGAAGCTCGTCACCGCCTCGACGGAAGCAACCGAGCACGTCAAGTCGCTGGCCGTCGACGTCGAGCGGACGCTGTCGTCCGTCGGCGCCGATACCGCGACCTCGATCCTCAACAGCGCGCGCCAGGCGCAGATGTCGCTGACCGCCACGTCGGCCGACACCGCAGCCACCCTGGTCGGCAGCGCACGCGAAGCCCAGGCGGTGCTGACGACGACCACGACCGAGACGGTCGCGGTGATCGTCGGCGGCGCGCGCGAGGCGCAGAACCTGCTGACGGCCACCTCCACCGACACCGCGGGCCAGCTCAAGGCGATGTCGTCGGAGATCGAGCGCGTCATCAATTCCGTCGCGGCGAACACCACCGACGCGATCCAGAGCAGCGCGCTCAATGCGCAGAGCGCGCTCGTCGCCGCCTCCAACGAGGTCTCCACGCGGGTCAAGTCGACCTCGACCGAGATCGAGCGCTCGGTGCTCGCCGCCGGCAACTCGTTCGGCTCGGCCATGACCGGCAAGACCGACGAGATCGTCACCTATGTGCAGCAGCAGAGCGAGCGGCTTTCGCAGATGCTCGACGGCAAGCGCGGCACCCTGGTCGAGGCGCTCAACTCCAAGACCAACCAGCTCACGATCGAGATCGATCGCGTCACCACCGACGCGCTGAAGGCGATCGAGGTGCGCGGCCAGAACTTCGCTCAGAGCGTCAATGGCAACGGCTCCGAGGTCGCCCGCACCATCACCTCGGCGGGCGAGCTTGCGACCACCGCGATCACCAAGTCGCTCAAGGAGCTGGAGCAGGCCTCGCGCGCGGCGATCGAGCAGTCGCGCCAGGTCTCGGTGGCCGCGGTCACCGAGATGCAGGAGACGAGCAAGATCCTGCGCACCGACACGGTCGCCCTGTTCGAGCGTCTGCGCGAGGGCAACATCCTGCTGCAGGAGGTCCTGACCGGAGCCCACGACAACCTCAACTCGCTGGAGCGGGCGCTGGTCACCCGGGTGGCCGACTTCGTCACCGCGATGAACGACGTCACCGCGCGCAACGGCACCGCGACGCAGACGCTCGAGGACCAGCTCAACGTGTTCAACTCCAAGACGTCGCGGGCGCTGGAGGATCTCAACTCGCTGTCCAGCCAGTTCGACGCGCATGGCAAGGCGCTGATCGAGGCGGCGGCGATCGTCGAGCAGAGCAACCGCGATGCGACCGTCTCGATCTCGGATCGCAAGACGACGCTGGAATCGCTGGTCACCACCATCGATCTGCGCACGGCCGATCTCGACCAGCGTCTGACCCGCTTCACCACCCTGCTCGACGAGTCCTTGGCGGCCGCCGAGGAGCGCGCCCGCGACATCGCCCGCGTCGTGGCGGAAACGGCGGGTGCCGGCTCCACCGCGCTCAGCCGCCAGTTCGAAGCCATCCGCACCAACGCCGAGGAGGAACGCCGCCTCACCACGTCGCAGATGCAGGAGATCTACCAGCAGAGCACGCAGGAAGCCGATGCGATGTTCAAGCAGTCGGCCGAGAAGTTCGCCACGCTGGTGTCGAGCATGAAGCAGATGACCGCCGAGATGCATCGCGAGCTCGAAGCGACCCGCAACGAGCTGCGCCGCGGCGTGCTGGAGATGCCGCAGGAGGCCGCCGAGAGCACGGCGCAGATGCGCAAGGTCATCGTCGACCAGATCGAGGCGCTGGCCGAGCTCAACCGGATCGTCGCCCATCATGGCCGCGGCCTCGACGTGGTCAGCGCGTCGCGCCCCGCCGCGGTCGCCGCGCCCGCCGCCGTGATCCGTCAGGAAGAGCCGATCGTCGCCGCAGCCGTCGGCGGCCGGCCCGACATGCGCCTGCGCGAGCCGGCTGCGACCAGCGTCGCCAACCTGCCGCCGCCGGATCTCGGCATGCAGCCGCCGGCCGCGCCGCCGCAGCCACGCCGGGTCGAAGCGCCGCCCATGGGTCCGGTCGCCGATCAGCGCAGCGACAACTGGCTGTCCGACCTGCTCAACCGGGCCGACAACAGCACCGCCGGCCAGCCGCAGCCTCCGCGTGGCCGCGGTCCGGCGCAGCAGTCGGGCAATCCACTGGAGTCGCTGTCGCTCGACATCGCCCGGCTGATGGACCGCAATCTCGCGGCCGAGATGTGGGACCGCTACCAGCGCGGCGAGACCAAGGCGTTCTCCAAGCGTCTCTACACCCCGGCCGGCCAGAAGGCGTTCGACGAGGTCGCCCGCAAGTACCGCGCCGACCGCACCTTCAAGCAGACGGTGGACCGCTACATCACCGAGTTCGAGCGGCTGCTCGACGAGGTCGCCCGCGACGACCGCAATCCGCAGGCGCTGCGTGCCCAGCTCACCTCGGAGACCGGGCTGGTCTACACCCTGCTCGCCCACGCCGCCGGAAGGCTGGCGTGACGAAGGGGGCGAATGGCGAGTAGCCGACCAACGATCGAAAAACAAACGGAGGCCGCGAGGCCTCCGTTTTGCTTTTGCAGGTCCAGCAACGCTTTTTCCGGCTTCGCTCGTTCCCGCCCCGCCTCCGCTCAACCGGACAGGAAGACCTGGCGCTGGGTGGCGCGCCTTGAAGTCGAGGTCGCCCAGGACTCGGACGTCACGGTCCGTCAGACGAGACGACGACGCACCGACCAAGGAGCCACCAGCGGCGCGCGGCGGCAGGAGAGCTCACGCACCCTATTCGCTATTCCCCCATTCGCCATTCGCCAAGGCCTCACCGCCGTCCGCTGGCGGAGGGCGCGGGCGCCGGCTGCGAGGCCTGGGCGTTGCTCGGGCTGGAGTTGCTGGCCCCGAACAGGACCCGGGTCGGATTGCGGTCGAAATTGTTCACGGCGCGGCTGATGTCGGACAGCGTGCGCCGTCCATCGGCCATCAGCGCGCCGGAGCGCTTGTCCAGATCCTCGGCGAGCTCGCGGATCGACTTCACCGTCAGGAACAGCTCGCCGCCATCCTTGCCGCCGGCCAGCGTGTTGAGACCGAGCATCAGGGTATCGGCCTTGCCCATGATGCCGTCGACCCGGCTCATGACGCCATCGATGCGCTCGGAATTACGGGCCAGCGACTGGGTGAACACCTCGAGATTCTTGATTGAGTTCTTTACGGCGTCCTGGTTGTCAGCGACGACCTTGTTGATGTTCTGCAAGGTGGCGCGGATCGCTTCGGTCACGTCCTGCAGCCGGGTCGGATCGGCACGCAGCACCGGCACGCCATCCTCGTCGAGCGGCGGCGGCGGCGCAGCCTCCTCGCCGCCCTTCAGCGAGATCGCGGCGACGCCGGTCAGGCCCTGGAACTCGAGCCCAACCAGGGTGTCCTTGCGGATCGGCGCGTTGTTCTCGACCATCGCCAGCGCCACGACGCGGCGCGGATTGTCGAGCTTGACCGAAATGACCTCGCCGACCCGGATACCATTGAAGTTGACGCTGCCGCCGTTGCGCAGACCCGCGGCCGGCCCCTCGAACACGACCCGCAGCGGGCTGCGCTGCTTGGTCGTGTGCAGGCTCTGAAACCAGAGGACAAACCCGATCGCCGCGGCAATCACTGCCAGCGTGAACGACCCGATCAGGACGTAATTCGCCCGCGTTTCCATTACCAACTCCGGTACCGGCACGTCACGGCGGTCATCCAGCCCCCGCTTCCGCGCACTGTCGGTTGGCGCCGGACAGCGGCACCCACCCCATCAACTTTGTCGCGGCAGTCCCCACTCCCGCTCACAAAAATCGTCCCTGGGGCGCGTCGCGCTACCCCATCACGGCTCGGGCACGCTTGCCGTGGAAATACTGTCGGAGCCACGGATGTTCCGAGGCCTGCATGTCGGCCATCGATCCCGCGGCGATAATCTTGCCGTCGCCCAGCACGGCGATGCGGTCGCACGCCGTATACAGGCTGTCGAGATCATGGGTTACCATGAAAACCGTCAGTCCCAAAGTGCGCTGCAGGGTCCGGACGAGCTCGTCGAAATCGCCGGCGCCGATCGGGTCGAGTCCCGAGGTCGGCTCATCGAGGAACACCAGTTCCGGATCGAGCGCGAGCGCGCGTGCCAGCGCGACCCGCTTGATCATGCCCCCCGACAGCTCGCTCGGGAAACGATCAGCAACATCGGGCCGCAATCCGACCATCACGAGCTTTGCGATCATGATCTCGTCGAGCAGACGCTGCGAGACCTTGAGATACTCCCGGACCGGGAACTGGATGTTCTGCCGCACCGTGAGCGAGGAGAACAACGCGCCCTGTTGGAACAGCACGCCCCAGCGCCGCTCGACAGCGCGGCGGCCGGCACGATCGGCGGCGTCGAGATCGACGCCGAACACCTCGATGTTGCCCGACAGCTTCGGCACCAGGCCGATGATGGTGCGCGTCAGCACCGACTTGCCCGCGCCAGAGGGACCGACGAAGCCCAGGATCTCGCCGCGCATGACGTCGAGGTCGAGCCCGTCGAGCACGCGCGTCTTGCCGAACTGCACGGTGACGTCACGCACGCGGATGATGGGATCGGAGACCTGCTGCACCATCTCAGCTCACATCCCGACCGCGGCGAAGAAGATCGCGAACACGCCGTCCATCACGATGACGAAGAAGATGCCCTTCACCACCGACGAAGTGGTGTGGCGCCCCAGCGACTCGGCGCTGCCCTGCACGGCCAGTCCTTCGACGCAGGCGACGATCCCGATCACGGCAGCCATCACCGGCGCCTTGAGCAGGCCGACCTTGAAATGATCGATCGAGATCGCATCGCGCAGGCGCAGCAGGAAGGCCTCGGGATCGACGCCGCCATAAAACCAGGCCACCAGCCCGCCGCCATAGAGCGCGGCGATGTCGCCGAGGAAGGCCAGGATCGGCAGCGCGATCACCAGCGCCAGCATGCGCGGCAGGATCAGGACCTCGATCGGATCGAAGCCCATGGTGCGCAGCGCGTCGATCTCCTCGCGCATCTTCATCGAGCCGAGCTCGGCCGTGTAGGCGCTGCCCGACCGGCCGGCGATCATGATCGCCACAAGCAGCACGCCGATCTCGCGCAGCACCAGCACGCCGAGCATGTCGACGACGAAGATGTCGGCGCCGAACCTTCGGAAATGGAAGATGCCCTGCTGAGCGATGATGCAGCCGATCAGGAAGGTGATCAGCACGATGATCGGCACCGCACGCCAGCACACCTGCTCGAGATGATGAATGGTCGAGGTCAGTCGGAAGCTGCGGGGATGAATGAGGACCCGGCCGCTGGCGACGATCACGGCGCCGAGCATGTCGACGAGTGCGGCGACCGTGCCGAAGATGCCGGCGACACTGAGGCCGATCTGGCCGAGCATGCCGGTGATGGTCACCATCGTCGCGTCGCCATTGGGCGCGGTGCTGACGCGGCGAACCTCGTCGACCAGGCTGGCGTAGTTCGCAGAGAGCCCATCGATCCGGACCTCGACGGTTCCGGTCGTGAAGCTGCGGCGCAGCCGCTCGATCAGCCAGGCGCCGAACGTGTCGAGCTTGGACACCTGGGAGACGTCGATGGAGACATCGATCTTCTTGCCGGCGAGCTTTTCGGCATCGGCGACGAGCCGTTCGAGCGACGGCGCAAAGGGCGCAGTCCAGGCGCCGGTCGCGCGCAGCGACAGCGCGTTGCCATCGCCGCTGCGCTGCAGATCAGGGCCGCCCTTCACGACGGCCATCCTCGGAGCCTTGGACGTCCGCTCCTTGACGAGAAAAATCCCACCGCGTCGCTACCACCTTGCCGGAGACCACTATCAACAGCCATAGTCGGTCACATCGCGCAAGTCCCAAGCGCCTCATTCCGGTTCACAAAGCGCCAGACTTTCAAATGACTTCCAACGGTTTTCCAATACTGGACGCCCAGATCGGCCACTGGCCGATCGCCGGCAGCTTCACGATCAGCCGCGGCGCCAAGACCGAAGCCGTGACAGTGATCGCGGAGCTGCGACACGGGACGATGGTTGGCCACGGCGAATGCGTGCCCTATCCGCGTTATGGCGAAACGCCCGATGCGGCGCTGAGCGCCCTGCTCGCGATGCGCGATGCGATCGCCTCTGGTCTCGACCGCAACGCCCTGCAGACGGCGATGCCGCCGGGCGCGGCGCGCAATGCCCTCGATTGCGCGCTGCTCGACCTCGAAGCCAAACGAAACGGCCGGCGCATCTGGGACCTGCTCGGACGCCGCGCACCGGCGCCGTGCGTCACGGCCTACACGATTTCGCTCGGGACCCCCGATGTGATGGCCAAAGCTGCGGCCAAGGCCGCGCACCGCCCGCTGCTCAAGATCAAGCTCGGCGGCGACGGCGATCCGGCGCGGATTGCAGCCGTGCGAGCCGCGGCGCCGCAGTCACAACTGATCGTCGACGCCAACGAGGCCTGGACCGAGGCCGTCCTGGAATCCAATCTCGCAGCCTGCGCCGCCGCCGGCGTCACGCTGGTCGAGCAGCCGCTGCCCGCAGGCAACGACGAAGCGCTCGGAAGGATCGCGCGCCCGCTCGCCGTCTGCGCCGACGAGAGCGTGCACGACCGCAGCTCGCTGGACGCGCTGCGTGGGCGCTACGACGCCGTCAACATCAAGCTCGATAAGACCGGAGGACTCACCGAGGCGCTTGCCATGGCCGATGCCGCGCGCGCGCTCGGCTTCGACATCATGGTCGGCTGCATGGTGGCGACGTCGCTGTCGATGGCGCCGGCCATGCTGCTGACGCCGTTCGCCCGTTTCGTCGATCTGGACGGACCGCTGCTGCTCGCCGAGGATTGCGAGCACGGCCTGCACTACGAGGACAGCCTGGTCTATCCGCCCGATCAGGCGTTGTGGGGCTGAAGCGAGACGCCGCGGCGCGCGAGCCACATCAGCGCGCCGCCCGCTCCGGCCATCGCAGCCATCACGTAGTAGACGCCGGGGCCATAGGCCGCATAGACCGGCCCCGAGAGGGCCGACGCCGCCGAGCCGACCACGCCGCTGGCGGCGGCATAATAGCCCTGCCCGCGCGCGGTCAGATGCGCCGGCACCTGGCGCACCAGCAGCCCCATGGTTCCGACCAGCGTCAGCCCGAAAGTGAAGCCATGGCTGATCTGGACCGCCGCGAGCCCCGCCGCATGCGGCTCCTGCGCCGTGAGGCTCCAGCGCAGCACGGCCGCCATCGCACCGATCATGACCAGGCTGGCGGGCGCCAGCGTGAACCGTGGCGACAGGGCAAACACGACGATCTCGGCGAGCACGCCCATGGTCCAGAGCCAAGCGATGGTCAGCCCGCTGAAGCCCTGCGCCTTCCACTCGATGGCGGAGAACGTGTAGTAGGCCGCATGGCTGGCCTGAATCAGCGCCGAAGCTGCGATGATGCAGAGGAAGCTCGGATTGCCCAGCAGACTGCGGCCGTCCCGGGATGGGCCGGCGCCATGCGGCAAGGGCGGCAGCGCCTGCAGCAGCAGGCTGCTTGCCGCACCGCACAGCGCAACCGAGACGATGATCCAGATCAGCTCGGACGACGGCGCGAGATCGGCCAGCCCGCCGCACAGCAGCGTTCCAGCGATGAAGGCCGCCGATCCCCACAGCCGCAGGCGACCGTAGTTCAGGCCATAGCTCATCACGCCACGAAGCGCATAGGCGTCCGTCAGCGGGACAACGGGTGTCCATAGGCAGCAGGTCGCCACGTAGACCAGGAATACCAGCCAGGGTTCGCGCTGGAAGGCAAGAACCACAAAGCCCGATGCCGTTGCGAAGGTGGCCAGCCCCATCGCGGTGCGCAGGGCCTGCCGGCGCTCGGCGACCGCAGTGATCAGCGGCAGGACGGTGAAGCGGGTTACGGCGGGAACCGCAATGATGACGCCAATCCATGCGGCATCCAGCCCGATCGCCCGTAGCCATACCGGAAAGAACGGCAGATGCGTGCCCGACAGCATGAACACCGCGCCATAGAACAGCCCCAACCTGTCCGCGAATCGGCGCGACAATACCGGCGATGTGGTGGAGATTTGTCGGGACAGTGGCATCAATTCAATTGCGATTCGATCAATATCATGGTGATCGTTATGCCAACGCGCAGCAATGTGCGCGATAGGTTTGCCATGGTCGATGAAGTCTTCGCCCTCTCGCCGATATCCGCCCGTGCGGCTCAGCCGAACGAGGCCGATTACGAGGCGATCCGCGACGCCTTCATGGAGACGTCCCGAGGCCGCTGGTTCCTCGGTGAATATGCCAAGCGCAACCGCAATGCTGACACCAGCATGGTGCTCGACGCCGTCGCCCGCATCGAGCACGCTCTTGCCTCGCAGCGTCAGCAGCAGCAGGAATTCGAGCAGGCGGACAGCAAGGCGCTGCCCGAAGCGCTCGCCGCGATCCGCGCCACGGTCGAAGACGCCGCGTTGGCCGCCGCCTCTGCGGTCGACCGCATGGCCCTCGAGCAGAACCTGGCGCCGGTGCGCAAGGGCATCCGAATCATCAAGGAGATTTCCTGGCGCTGGCGCGAGATCGGCGCCGATTCCCGGATCTGTGACCTGATCGATTCGCAGGTGACATCGATCGAGGCCGCCTGCGATCAGCTTGCGAGCGCCGACCCCAAGGTCGCGCTGCTTGCGGCGTTCGAGATCATCAAGACGCGGCTGAAGGAGCTCGAGGCGGAGAAAGCGAGCGTTCCGCCTGCGGCCGACGAGATCAGTCCGGCGGCCGAGGCCGCCGCTTCGCCAGCGCCTTATGTCGCATCAAGTCCGTCCGCCGAGATGGTGGTCTCGGAGCCGGAGCCTGCACCGGAACAGAGCGAGGCGTCCCAAGCAGCGCTCGAGATCGCCATTCCGCTCGTTGCGGCGGTGGCCGCGATGGAAGTGGTTGAGACCTCCTCGGCTGCTGACGCTGTGATCGTGGCGGCCGCAGCAGTCGACGCCAGGATCGTTGACGCCGAAACTGCGGCAGTGGTGCAGCCCCCGGAAGCTGCGACGGAGCCGTCGGTGGACGAAGCCCTGCTCGAGATCGAGCAGCACGCCGCGGCGGCCCTGGATGACGCCGCCGCCGCAGAAGCCGAAGACGAGGCCATTCTGGAATTGGTCGCGGCGGAGATGGGTGTCCTCGACCCGATCGACGACGAGGAGTTCAGCCGGGTCAGGACGCTCGGCTTCGACATTGAGGAGCCGACCTCGGTCGACGACGACATCGTCGCGAGCTTCAGCGAGACAGCGCCGTCGGAGCCGGATCTCGTGCTGACCACGGCAGAAGCCCCGGTTGCCACGGCGGCGCCGGCTCCGGCTGCGCCCACGATGCCTGCCCCGCCGGTGTCTGCCCCGTCGATGTCTGCCCCTCCGATGCCGGCCCCGCCCACGGCGGCCCCGCGCATGGCATCGCCTCCAGTCCCGGCGCCAATCCCCAGCGCGCCCGTATCGCCACCGCTTCCGGAAGCGATCACCATCGAGACCCTGGCCGCCGTGGCGGCTGCGGTCGCAGCTCAATCTCCCGCAGCGGCCCCGCAGGCCGACGTTGCGCCGAGCCAGCAGGTCCGCCCGACCGCTGCCGCGGCTCACAGCACCAGCGCATCCGCGATGCCCAAGCCTGCCTACGAGCCGTCGCTGGGATCGACACTCCTGTCGAACGGCCTTCTGCAGCGGCCACAGGCGCCCGCCAATGACTCGCTGGCACCGATCCGTCGCATGACCCAGCCTGAGAAGATCGCATTCTTCTCGTAGGCCGAGAGCATCTCGGCCACCTCCTGTTGAACCTCGATCACTGAGCACCAAGGGTGCCGCGTTGATGGGTGACGCGGATCACGTACGCCACTGCGTGATCTGCGTAGCCTGCTCCTCAAGCCATTCGCTTTGCGCATGCTTGAGGAGAACGCCGTGTCCGTTCCGAAATTTCGCGCTGTAACGTCCGCCTGGAAATCCCTGCTCATGTCCGCGCTGCTGGGCCTGATGGCCTGGGTCGGCCCGGGCTCGGCGTTCGCCGCCGGCAGTGAGCTCGACACCCTTCACACGCCACCGCGCGCGCTGGCAGCTCCCTCACCGGCAAGGGAGAGCAACACGCCCGCCGCGATCCCTCAAGGAGCCGAGCCACGCGTCGCGCTCGTGATCGGCAATGCGAGCTATCAGAACGCGCCGCCGCTGGAGAACCCGGACAACGACGCCCATGCTGTTGCCAAGCTGTTGAACTCGGCCGGCTTCGAGGTGATCACGGCGACCGACCTGACGCAGAACGAGATGCTCAAGGTCGTGGAGGATTTTTCGAGCCGGGTGGCAGCACACGGGCCGAACACCGTGGCAATGGTCTACTACGCCGGCCATGGGGTTCAGCTCGCGGGGGAGAACTATCTGATCCCGATCGATGCCCGTATCTCAGCGCCCTCCGACCTGACGACGGGGACCATCCGGCTGGTGGATCTGATGGCAACGCTCGACGCCATCCCGAGCCGCATGCGGATCGTCGTGCTGGACGCCTGCCGCAACAATCCATTCCCTGCCATCAACGATGCCGGACGCGGACTTGCCATCGTCGACGCGCCGAACGGCTCCATCCTCGGATATTCGACCTCGCCCGGCGCGGAGGCGCTCGACGGCCGCGGCGAGCACAGCCCTTATGCGCAGGCCTTCCTCAACCTCGCGCGACAGCCGAACCTGCCGATCGAGCAATTGTTCAAGCGCATCCGTCTGCAGGTCAACCAGACCACCGACGGCCGGCAGACGCCGTGGGAAAGCTCTTCGCTCACCGGCGATTTCACCTTCTTCGGGGATACGCTGGTCGCGGCCGCGCGCCCTGCCGAGAATGCGCCGGTGATCCAGATGGCGGCCGACCTGCCCAGCCGGTCCGTGCGGCAGGCCTATGACTACGTGCTGTCGGAGAACCGTCCGCAATATTATCGCGAGTTCATCGCGATGTATCCGCGCGATCCGCTCGCCGACCGCATCCGCGCCCTGCTCGCCGGCCTCGTGCAGGCCGCGGCGTGGCACGAGGCCGTACTGGCGAATTCGCCGGCCGCCTATCGGAGCTTCCGTGAATCCTATGCCGACAGTCCATATGCGCCGGTCGCGCTGCGGCTGCAGGGACAGCCTCGGCCCATCCCCGTGCTGCAACCGAGCCGCCTCATGATGCCGCCGCAACTGGCGCCGATCGCGCGACCGTTCAATCCGGGCGCCCAGATCCCGCAGCCGAAGCTGCCGACCACCACCATGCCGCCGCGCGGGCCGCTGCCGCCCACGGTCGTCACGAAAGGCGATGCCGTCAACAACGCGATTCCCAACAAGGTCGTCGATCCCGGGCCGATCTCTCAGACGAAATTGCGCGACAGGATCATGCCGCCGGCAAATCCGCCCGTGACTACGAAAATCCAGCGCGACCCACTGAAGCGCAGTCCTGGTCGGCCATTCGACACCCGCGAGGTCCGGCGTCCCTTCCCCGGCAATTCCGGACCGTTCAAGCCGAACATCAACGCGTCGCATCCGTCGATGGCGCGGGGTCAAGGCGGGATGCAGGGCGGCCTGACGCGGGGCGCGCCGCACGTCGCGCAGTCCGGACTGCGCATGGGTGGTGGAGGATCGGCAAGAGGCGGCCTCGGCTTTCGCTGAGGCTTGATCGTCAGGCAATCAGCCGGGCGTAGAGCTCAGCGTCGACATTGCCGCCGGAGAGCACGATCACCACCGTCTTGCCCGCCGCGTCCAGCCGGCCGGCCAGCAATGCCGCGAGCCCGACCGACCCGCCGGGCTCGACCACGAGCTTCAGCTCCCGGAAGGCAAAGCCGACCGCCCGCCCCACCTCCTCATCCGAGGCCTCGACCGCAGCCGACAGAAGTTGGCTGTTGATCGCGAAGGTGATCTCGCCGGGAATCGCCGCCATCAGCGCGTCGCAGATGGTTCGGCCCTTTGCATCGTGGGCCTCGCGGTGACCGGCCCGCAGCGAGCGCGCATGGTCGTCGAAGCCCTTTGGCTCGGCAACAATCATCTGCGTCTGCGGATATCGCGCCTTCACCGCGGTCGAGACGCCGGCAAGCAGCCCGCCGCCGGAAGCAGGCACAATCACCAGATCCGGCGACAGGCCGAGCGCAGCAAGGTCGTCGGCGATCTCGCGGCCGACGGTGCCCTGCCCTGCGATGACAAAGGGATCGTCATAGGGCGGCACCACCGTCGAGCCGCGCTTTGCAGCGATGTCGCGCGCGATCGCTTCGCGGTCCTCGCGGTCGCGATCATAGAGCACGACGTCGGCACCGAACGCCTTGGTGCGCTCGCGCTTGGCCGCCGGCGCATCCGAGGGCATCACGATCGTGGCGTCCATGCCCAGCAATGTGGCGGCATGGGCGACGCCCTGCGCATGATTGCCGGAGGAGAATGCGACGACGCCGTTGCCGCGCGCTGCTTGCGGGATCGACGCCAGCTTGTTGTAGGCGCCGCGGAACTTGAACGAGCCGGTCCGCTGCAGCACCTCCGGCTTCACGAACACGTTCGCTTTGAACCGCTCGTTGAGCACGGGAGCCGGCAGCAGCAGGGTCCGCACGGCCACGGGCGCGAGGACGCGTGCCGCCGCATCGATGTCGGCGGCGGTCACGGGCAGGATCGGGGAATGAGCTGTCATACCCCGATTTTACCGCGCCCGATTGCCGAGAGGCAAGGGAGCCGGTGTCAGGCGGCGCGGGCGGCCAGCTGCGGAACCGGCGCCGGCTGCCGCTGCGGATCGGTCCAGGTGAGGATCTCGAAGCGGCCGTCCTCGTGCTCGACCAGCGCCGTGCAGCTTTCGACCCAGTCGCCGCAATTCATGTAGCGGATGCCGTCCTGGTCGCGGATGACGGCGCAATGGATGTGGCCGCAGATCACGCCGTCAGCGCCATGCCGGCGCGCCTCGGAGGCCAGTGCCGTCTCGAACGCGCCGATATAGTTCACCGCGTTCTTGACCTTCTGCTTGGCCCATTGCGACAGCGACCAATAGGGCACGCCGAACATGCGGCGGAAGAAGTTGACCAGCCGGTTCATCTGGATCGCAAAATCGTAGGCCTTGTCGCCGAGATGGGCGAGCCAGCGCGCGTTCTGCACGACCAGATCGAAGATGTCGCCGTGAATGACGAGATAGCGTTTGCCGTCGGTGCCGGTGTGCACGATGTTCTCGACGACGTCGATGCCGCCGAAATGCGTGCCGTAGTAGCCGCGCAGGAACTCGTCGTGATTGCCGGGGACGTAAACGACCTTGGCGCCCTTGCGCGCCTTGCGCAGCATCTTCTGCACCAGGTCGTTATGCGACTGCGGCCAATGCCAGCTCGATTTGAGCGCCCAGCCATCGATGATGTCGCCGACCAGATAGATCGTATCGGCATCATGGTGGCGCAGGAAATCGACCAGGAGATTGGCCTGCGAGCCGCGGGCTCCGAGATGAACGTCCGAGATGAACAACGTCCGAAAGCGCCGAGCCGGGCTTTCTTCACCAGCAGTCTCAAGTCCCATGCGCGCCCACCTAACAGCCCCTGATGACACCGCGATGACGAACGGCCTCACTGGCAGAACCCGTCCTGCCGGACCGCGACCGGACACCGCTCGTTCGACGACTCGCGACGTCCTTCGTCACTGCCCCGCGATACCAGCGCGGTGCGACAATCAGGCGACAGGCGGGCGGCGCGAACAGGGAAAATCGGCCTCCTATCTCGGCATGGTGACGACACGCAGATTGTTGGTGGTGCCGGCCTGCGCGAACGGGATGCCGGCGACGACGACGAGCAGGTCGCCGGCTTCCGCGAACTCCTCCTGCACGGCAAAGAAGGTCGCGCGCTCGACCATTTCCTCGTAGTTCTGCACGTCCTGCGACAGCACGCTGTGCGCGCCCCACAACAGGCACATGCGCCGCGAGGTGTCCTCGTTCGGCGTGATCGCCAGAATCGGCAGGCTCGGCCGCTTGCGCGCAACGCGGGAGGCCGAAGTTCCGCTCGACGTATAGGCCACGATCGCCCTGGCGTGGATCGCCGACGCCAGGTCGGCCGCGGCGGTCGCCACCGCATGCGGTGCGGTCTGCTCCTCGCCCGGCTGCGTCGCCTCGACGATGGAGCGGTACATCTTGTGGCCCTCGGTTGCCTTGATGATGCTGTCCATCATCGCGACCGCCTCGCGCGGGTATTGCCCGCTGGCCGATTCCGCCGACAGCATCACCGCGTCGGCGCCGTCATAGATCGCGGTCGCGACGTCGGAGACCTCTGCGCGGGTCGGCGTCGGCGTCGCGACCATCGAATCCAGCATCTGCGTCGCGACGATCACCGGCTTCACCGCGAGCCGGCAGGCGCGCACCAGCTCCTTCTGCTTGCCCGGCACGTCCTCGTTGGGAATCTCGACGCCGAGATCGCCGCGCGCGACCATGATCGCGTCCGACAGCTGGATGATGTCGTCGATGCGCTCCAGCGCCGCCGGCTTCTCGATCTTGGACATGATGCCGGCGCGGCCATTGATCAGGCCCCTCGCCTCCAGCACGTCGGACGGCTTCTGCACGAACGACAGCGCCACCCAGTCGACGCCGAGGTCGAGCCCAAAGGCAAGATCGGAGCGGTCCTTGGCCGTCAGCGGCGACAGCTCCAGAATCGTGCCCGGCAGATTGACGCCCTTGTGATTGGAGATCGCGCCGCCGACGATCACCTTGGCTTCGATCCAGTCGTCGCCGAGGCCCATGACGCGCACCCGCACGCGGCCGTCATCGATCAGAAGATCGTGACCGGGTGCGACCGCCGCAAAGATCTCCGGATGTGGCAACGGAATCGACGTCTTGTCGCCCTCGGTGCCGTTGAGGACAAACCGAATCGTCTCGCCGGCTTCGACCTGGATCTTCTTGTCGCGCAAGGTGCCGACACGAATCTTCGGACCCTGCAGATCCATCAAGATGCCGATTGGCCGCTGCACCTCCTTCTCGAGGGCGCGGACCGCGGCATGGACCCTGGCGTGATCGGCCTGCGTGCCGTGACTGAAATTGAGACGAAATGTGTCTACACCGGCGAGGAACAGCGCTTTCAGCATCTCCGGAGAATTGCTCGCGGGACCGACAGTCGCGACGATCTTGGCTCGACGGTGACGACGCATGATGTGTCCTTTCTCCTGAAGCCCAGGCCACTTAAGTCCGTGTCTCGCGTCACTATGACATGCATGTGATTAGCATGCGCGGACGCAGCGGAAGCGCTGATATACGCCCCGCAGCGTCCATTGCAAGCGCGACGCGGAACACGCCGAAATTGTGCAAGAGAGTGGCACGCCTCAGACGTTGGAGCCGTGGATCGCGTCGATGACGGCGTCGGTCACCTCCTTGGTCGTCGCCTTGCCGCCCACGTCGGGCGTCAGGATGCCGGCTGCACACACCTTTTCCACGGCCGCCATCAATCGCACGGCCGCGTCCCTCTCGCCGAGATGCTCGAGCATCTGCGCGCCGGTCCAGAACGTCGCCACCGGATTGGCGATGCCCTTGCCGGTGATGTCGAACGCCGAGCCGTGGATCGGCTCGAACATCGACGGGAAGCGCCGCTCCGGATCGATGTTGCCGGTCGGCGCGACGCCGAGGCTGCCGGCGAGCGCGCCGGCGAGATCGGACAGGATGTCGGCGTGAAGGTTGGTCGCGACGATGGTGTCGAGACTCTTCGGCTGCAGGGTCATGCGCACGGTCATCGCATCGACCAGCATCTTGTCCCAGGTCACGTCGGGGAATTCGCGCGCCACCTCGGTCGCGATCTCGTCCCACATCACCATGCCATGGCGCTGCGCGTTCGACTTGGTGACGACGGTGAGGAACTTGCGCGGCCGCGACTGCGCGAGCTTGAACGCGTAGCGCATGATTCTGACGACGCCGACGCGGGTGAAGACCGCGACCTCGGTGCCGACCTCCTCCGGCAGGCCGCGATGCGCCCGGCCGCCCATGCCGGCATATTCGCCTTCGGAATTCTCGCGCACGATCACCCAGTCGAGATCGCCGACGCCGACATTGCGCAACGGCGAGGCCACGCCGGGCAGGATCTTGGTCGGGCGCACATTGGCGTACTGATCGAAGCCCTGGCAGATCGGCAGCCGCAGGCCCCACAGCGTGATGTGATCGGGCACGTCGGGCGCGCCGACCGCGCCGAAATAGATCGCATCGAATTTCTTGAGTTCGGTAAGGCCGTCGGCCGGCATCATCACGCCGTGCTTCTTGTAGTAGTCCGAGCCCCAGTCGAAGGTCTTGACGTTGAAGCTGATGTCGCCCGCGCGCTTGGCGAGTGCCTCGAGAACGCGGACACCTTCGGAGATGACCTCGGGGCCGATGCCGTCGGCGGGAATGGCGGCGATGGAATGGGTGCGCATTTGAGCTTTTCTTGACCTCTGTCCGGGCGTTTCACCCGGACAGCTTTTGCACGACATCCCGCGAACGACAAGCCGGCGCCGGGCTGTGTCGCCGCCCTACCCCAGCGGCGCCTCCGCGATGTCCAGCAGGGCGCCGAGGCCGTGGCGCAGGCTGCGCATCGGCTGCTGCTCCGAGGACAGGCCGAGGGCCAGCAGCGATCGCCCGGTCACCGCGTAGACGTGGCCAAACGGAAACGACTGCGGCTGTGCATCCGGCTGGTTGGTATCGATCAGCGCCAGCCAGTTGTGGCCCTCGGGCACGGACGGCAGCGTGAAGTTCACGACGTCGTAATGCGCGTTGTAGACCAGCAAGAGCGTCGCGTCCGATCCGCGCCGCTTGACGCCGGTCTCCTGGGCGCGGCCGTCGAGCAGCATGCCGAAACAGCGCGCGTGATCATCGGTCCACTGCTCGGTCGTCATCTCCTCGCCGGACGGATCGAGCCACGTCACATCCTTGACGTCGAGCTCCTCATTGTGCGAGCCGACCAGGAAGCGGCTGCGATAGAGGATCGGGAAGGCCTTGCGCATCGCGATCAGCTTGCGCGTGAACTCGCGCAGCGCCCTGCCCTGCGGCGTGATGCCCATCCAGTCGAGCCAGGTGGTCTCGTTGTCCTGCGCATAGGCATTGTTGCTGCCGTTCTGGGTATGGCCGAACTCGTCGCCCGCCAGCAGCATCGGCGTGCCGTGCGACAGCAGCATCGTGGCGAGCAGATTGCGCTTCTGCCGCTCGCGCAACGCGGTGATCTCGGGGTCGTCGGTCGGCCCCTCGACGCCGCAATTCCACGAGTGATTGTTGCTGTGGCCGTCGCGATTGTCCTCGCCATTCGCCTCGTTGTGCTTCTCGTTGTAGGAGACGAGGTCGTTGAGATTGAAGCCGTCATGGGCGGTGATGAAGTTCACGCTCGCCCAGGGCCTTCGGCCGCGCTTGTTGAACAGATCGCCCGAGCCCGAGATGCGCTTGGCGAAATCGGCCAGCGTGCCGCCGTCGCCCTTCCAGAACGCGCGCGCGGTGTCGCGGAACTTGTCGTTCCACTCCGCCCAGCCCGGCGGAAACTGGCCGACCTGATAGCCGCCCGGACCGATGTCCCAGGGCTCGGCGATCAGCTTGACGCTGGACAGCACCGGATCCTGCCGGCAGGCGTCGAGGAAGCTGCCGCCTTCGTCGAAGCCGTAGGGCTCGCGCGCCAGGATGGTGGCGAGATCGAAGCGGAAGCCGTCGACCCGCATCTCGGTCGCCCAATAGCGCAGCGAGTCCGCGACGAGCTGCAGCACGCGCTGGTGCGACAGGTTCACGGTGTTGCCGGTGCCGGTGTCGTTGATGTAGTAGCGCTTCTGGTCCGGCATCAGCCGGTAGTAGCTGGCATTGTCGATGCCCTTGAACGACAGGGTCGGCCCGAGCTCGTTGCCTTCGGCGGTGTGGTTGTAGACCACGTCGAGGATGACCTCGATGCCGTTGGCGTGGAACTGGTTGACCATGGTCTTGAATTCGGTCGCGAGCGGCGTCTTGAGATAGCGCGGCTCCGGCGCGAAGAAGCCGATCGAGTTGTAGCCCCAGTAGTTGCGCAGGCCCTTGTCGACCAGATAGCTGTCGTCGATGAAGGCATGGATCGGCAACAGCTCGGCCGAGGTGATGCCCAGGGAGCGCAGATAGGCCGGGATGTCCTGGTGCGCGAGACCGGCGAAGGTGCCGCGATCGGCCTCGGGCACCAGCGGATGCAGCTTGGTAAAACCCTTGACGTGCATCTCGTAGAAGATCGTCCGCTCCCACGGAATTTCCGGCTTGCGTGAGGTGCCCCAGGTGAAGGCGGGATCGATGACCCGGCACTTCAGCATCAACGGCGCGCTGTCGCGGCCGTCGAACGACAGATCCTTGTCGGCATGATCGAGCTGGTAGCCGAACAGCTCCGGGCCCCAGCGCAGGTTGCCGACGAGCTGCTTGGCATAGGGATCGATGACGAGCTTGTTCGGATTGAAGCGGTGGCCGGCGTCGGGCTCGTAGGGTCCGTGCACGCGATAGCCGTACACCGTGCCGGGACGGGCGGTCGGCAGATAGCCGTGCCACACCTCGTCGGTGTATTCCGGCAGCTCGATGCGCTCGAGTTCGGTCTCGCCGGTGTCGTCGAACAGGCACAGCTCGACCTTGGTCGCATGCGCGGAAAAGATCGCAAAATTGACGCCGAGACCGTCCCAGGTCGCGCCGAGCGGAAACGGACGGCCTTCGCTGATCTTGGCCTTGCGCAGGTTGAACGCCGCCTGCGTCAGGGCGTCGGCCCTGTCGGTGATCTGATCCATTGCTGCCCCCTGGCAATGCGCTGTCTAATGCGTCTCGGATGCCGCAACGACCTCGACGGCAGCGGTCTCCGTGGCTGCAACGGACGCAATCACCTCAGCGGGCGGCACATCCGCGGGGACGGCCGGCTTGCTGGCGCGCTGCTGATGGACTTCCTTCGAAATCGCGGCGATGGAATTGCCGATGCGGCCGACGATCTCGGTCAACTCGGCCGGCGTGACGCGCAGCCTCCGCGTGACGATGCGGACCTGGACCCGATCGGTGAGATCGAGCTTGTTGCGGATGGGCTGGATTTTGGGACGGCGCATTGGGATCCTCCTGCGTGAGGGCTAACCGCGGCTGCGGAATTTGGTTCCCAAAGCGAGCCGCCGGCATGCCCAGGACCGCGATGAGGACATGAATCATTGGTCTCGCGGCGTCTTACGCCCGAGTGATGTCAGTCGTGTCACCCTCGCCTCAGGCAGAGGGCACGGGGAATGCCGGGAGCTGGCCGCCCCCATGGCCCGCCTGCAGAAAAAAAGCAGGCGGCAGTCACCACAGGTTCAGCCGAGACATCCCGGCATTCCCCGCGCGATGGTTTTCACGCTTACTTCGCGATCTCCCCGGTGTCCGGCTTGTGAGCCACCGTCGCCCTCGGGCTCGTCGCCCGAGGACTTGGCGCCAGCGTCGGGGCGCCAGGACCACGCGACTTCGCGTCCGCAAGCTGCCGTTCGTCCGCGCGGGTCACCCCGCGCTGCGGCATCCTGCAGCCACCGCATCCCGCGCCCAACGTTCCGTGACGATCGCGAAGCGCCCCTCTCGAGGAGCACGGGATGGCGATGATCTAGCACGTTTTCTGGAAACGCGAAATAGAAATTTTCAGTCGACGACGAGCACCTTTTCGCACACGTTCGACGGGGTGGCCGGTCCAACTGCCCTTGCACCGGTCGGGCGAAGGAGCGGCGGGAGCCCGCGACCGGAGTCGACCCGAGCACTCCGATTTGCGCAGTGCTTCAGGAAGGATCTGGATGCAGGACGTCAGCACCAATGCGCGCGACAAAGCCACGTCCGCTTTTGACCCTGAACCGACGTCGCGAGCCGATTGCTGCATGCAGATCACTGAGGCAGCGCCACCCCGGCGATTTGCATGACGCCAAGCTGGTCGAACAACTCAATCTGCTCACCGTTCAGCACTGGAATGTAGCAACGACGTCTAGCAGCCGAGACCAAGATACAGAGCTTATCCTCCGCGACCGCCCATGTCCCCGTTGCAGGCCCAAAGGACTCGTCCCAGTGCGGATAAGTCATCCGGCCGTCGGGCTCGAATCGCATGGATAACGGACCATTCTTGAGCTTCGGACCGAAGCTGATCGTCTTGCCCTTGAATTTTGCGGCCAGGGTCTCACCTGTCGGTCTTTCGCCGGTTGCTGCGGTGAGCGAGGCATCGGGCCCCGGATCATAGCCATCGGCCTTCAGGATGAGCCAGAAGAGCCTAGCCATGTTGCGAAATGAAGGTTCGACGTACGGCGCATCGCGGTCGACACGATGCACCACGACAAGGTCGAGTGCGGGTACGACTAAGGCGTATTGGCCGCCGGCACCTTGGGCCATAAAGCTGCCCTCGGGCAAAGTCACCGTAGGCGCAACGTCACCGCCCAGAAAGCCGATCCACCAGAGATAGCCATAGCCCATCCCGAACGCTGCTTTCGAATAGCTGCGCGTGCTCTCTTCCACCCACTCCCGCGGCACGATCTGGTGTCCGGCCCAATTGCCTTTGTGAAGATAGAGAAGTGCAAAACGCGCCAAGTCCCGTGCGCTCATGCGGATCTCATAGGCGGGGTGGATAGACGCTTCGCCGCGGACGTAGCTGCCATCCTGTGGCCGGTAGTCCTGCATGCCGATTGGCTTTGCGATCTTTTGGTCGAGCGCCTCGAAGAGGCCGATGCCAGTTGCGTGCTCGTAGATCGTGCCAAGCGCGTTGAAGTCCCAATTGTTGTAATACCAGAAGGTGCCGGGCGGGTGACTGCCGCGCGGCGGTCTCATCTTGGCATTGTCCGGCGTCTCATAGAGCGCCGCGTGGTAGACCCCGGAACGCGCTTCGAGGAGTTCGCGCACCGTCGCGCCCTTCTCGACCCCGGTCAAGCCAGGCGGGTTATCGTCGATGCCAAGTTCGCCAAGCGTGCTGTCAAGGTTGATCTGGTGATCCGACACTGCGATGCCGATCAGGGCGCTGAGCATGCTCTTGCGGATTGAAGCGACTTCCATCGGCTTCGTCGTACTGCCCCACTCGGCCACGACCTTGCCGTGCTGAACGATCACAACCGCGCTCGAATGAATCTGATCCGAAAAGGATCGCGCTTGGGTCAATCCGGTTTCTGACCAACCCAATTCTGCAGGCGTGACGCGCTCCCACTCCGCTGCTGGGAAGCCATCTTCAGCTTGGGCATGCTCGAACCGAACCAAAGCGCCGAGCAGCACGACAGCGAAAACAATCTGGCGAATATGCATAGGATGATCCCACCCGTTGCGAGCTTGACCAGATTGCTACACACTAATCATTAACGGAATTAAGCAGAACGCCTGTTGAAGTGTTTTCTTTGGATACCCGCCAACCATCCTCATGGCGACGTCTCTTGTTGGCCCACAACGGACATGGAACGAACGGAACTCCCTTACGACCAAACTGTGTGACCGGCTGGTGAGAAATCGCTACTCATCCTTATTCAACGCGGCGATGAGGACGCCAACCTCTTCAACAGGTAAGGATCGTCACGCGCTATCAACTCTTCTGTCCTTGGGAGCTTTCCGAAAGCAAACCGTGCCTCCTCGATGCAAGAAAAATAACACAAGCATCTCCGTGCCATCTGAATGCTCGACCTCAACCATGTAGGATGCTAGCGATGGCGGAGTAACCACCCCATGTAAGGCTGGTCTGAGAGGCGATCTCGATTGTGCAACACGATCGAAAAGCAGACTTGATCATCTATTCCTTGTCGTCACATCGCCCTCGACCATCATTTCGTCAGCCATCTCTCGAAGTACAAATTGATCGGGTTGGAAACGTAAGGGCCATACGCTGGGCACGGAACGAACCCCTTCGCCCGATAGAGCCTCTGGGCATCGGGAAGAAATTCCGTGGTTTCCAGCCGCAGAACCGACAGCTTGGCGGTCAAGGCCGCTTCCACAACGCGCGTCAGGAGCCTGCTGCCTATTCCAGTTGTCCGAGCCTCGGTGACGACATACATGCGCTTCACCTCCCCGGTACCATCCGCGAACACCTGCAGCCCTGCACAGCCAACGGCTTGTCCGGCAATCCGCGCGATAAACATTTGCGTGTCGTCGTGCGCTAGCCGATCAATTGGAGAGCCGTGATTCCTCTCCACCCCGCAGACCTTGTTTAAGAAATCGTCCAGCGCGGTTACGAGATTAATCAGGTCCGGGGACCTTGCATCGGCCAGCTCAATTTCGATTCGATCGACAGTCATTCTCGTCCCCTTCTTCGAAGAGATGAGCGCATGACGCCGTGGTGGCTTGTCCCGTTTAGTTGCCGGACCGGCCACATCTTCTTCCGAAGGAAGAAAGCCACCTTGCTCGGGGAGCAGGTTGGCGCTGGGCGTCGGCCCAACTCTTGATGTTGGAGTTGACGATAGCGGGCACTATCGAGCTTGGCAAGTACGCCCCCAGTTTGAGGAACAACGCGTGGCCGCTCCTGGCTCATCTCGAACCTTTTGGTCGGCTCCGACGATGGCCGCTCCGTCGAAGATTGGAGTCTTGTCAGGCCGCAATCGGCGCCTACCGGGGAGGCCGACGGCGGCTTGGCTCAGGCGGGCGCTGTGCATAGGGGTTCAGCAAGCACATGGCCGAAAGGCCCGCAGCTCCTGCTCTGCACGCCTCCCACGACCTGTACTGGCACGAGACCGTGCTGGACCCGCCCCATTCCCATGTCTGGAGGCACACCGGATCATTGCCATCGAACCGCTGAGCCGCGGCTGGAGCGGTTGCAAGCACGATGATCGAAGTCATGAGGAGAAGCGCGCGCATCATCAGCCATCATGACATGCGGCTGACCAATCCGAAAGGGTCTGCCGGCGCGGCCACGTCAACGCGGGCTTCATCCGCAGGCGCGGCGGGTTTCGGTATCCGCGTCGTCAGGTGACCCTCTCTTGCTCCACGAAAAGCAGGCGATCGCAGCTAGCTTCGGCGGCTCATGACTCAGAAATAGGAGCGCGGCTGCTGCTTGATATGTTGGCCGAGGTAGCGTCTCACGGTCGAAAGATTTTTCGGTTCAGAAAGCTTCTCAAATACCTGATGCACCAATTCATCGTGATCGGAGGCAACCATTGCGACGGCGTCCCTCAGGTTTCTAAGCTGACGCCAGGAAAGAGCAGGCTCCGCTGCTGCCACCAAAGCCCAAAATACAGGGCGCCATAACCCGGTGTCGAAGGGCTTTGACGCTTGAAATATGGAAAACAGCGCCTCTGAACGACTCCCCATGTTTTCAATGGCGCTGGAGGCAGCGACATACTTTGTGAGAAGTTCTTTGGCGGGTGGCCCGTTGCCGCGCTCGAGGTATGCCCTGATCGGCCATGCCGAGACGGCTACACGATTGAAAATATCCTCCTGACAGTCGGCTGCCAGAATCGCCTCTTCAAGGAGGCGGCTATACCTTTCATCGGGCCAATGGCGTGCGACGTGAGATAACGCCTGACACCTGAACCAAGGTGCTTCTATCCCCCTTGCGACGCTTAGCGCTTCGTCAGGGCGAGCAGATGCGAGGCGGATCGCGAGGTCTCTTGCTTTGGTCGGGGTCAGGGTCTTGCTCACCCAAACCGACTACCATAACTCCCCGCAACGGCCAATTGGATGGAACGTCAGATTCTGGCCTAAAGGTGAGCTATGCTGGTTCAAGGCTGACGCATGGTCTCAACCCAACGCCGTCGTCAGGACGTCCAGATCCGCAGAGCACCAACAGTCTCGAACTCGGCGAGCCTAAAGCTCTTTGTCACAGACAACGCTGCCGTAGGGTGGGCAAAGCGACGCCAAGGGCGGCGCGTGCCCACCATCGGTGGCGCTGGGTGTAGGCGGTGGGCACGGCGCGCGTGAAAGCTCGCCCGACAAGGCCGCATCCCGGCGCGCCTTTGCCCACCCTACGGCAGGTTGTTAGTTCAGCGTGCCATCAATCTTGACGCTGCTGGCAAAGCGGCGCGTGACCACCATCGCCACCGCTCGAAACGCGCGGTGGGCCCGATGCGACGCGGCGTTGCCGCGTACGCCTCTTTGCCCACCCTACAGCTCGGGTGACGGGATCATGACCGGCCCGGTGACCTTCGTCCGAACGGCCTAGACCGCAATCCCGCTCCACCTCACCCGAACAGATGCGCCAGCCAGAACGCGGCGCCGGCGGCGAGGCCGCCGACGAGGGCGGTCTGCAGCGCAGACTTGATCTTGTTGACGCCGGTGAAGTGGCCCTTGATGGCGCCGAAGATCAAGAGCGCAATGCCAGTGGCGATCACGGAGATGCGGAGCGCCGACGAGATGTCGGCCGCCAGCATGTAGGGGATCAGCGGGATCAGGCCGCCGATCACGTAGGAGCCGCCGATGGTCACCGCGCTGACCGGCGCGCGCTTCGGATCCGGGCGTTCGAGGCCGAGCTCGAAGCGCATCATGAAGTCGACCCACCGCTTGCGATCGGACGCGATGGCGTCGACCACGGTGGTCAAGGCCTGGCCTTCGAGACCATAGCCGCGAAAGATCGCCGCGACCTCCTCGACCTCGCGACCGCGGAGCTTCTCGATCTCGTCGTGCTCCCGCTTCTCCTCGGCGGCGTAGTGCTCTGCGTCGGAGCGGGCGGCGAGATAGCCGCCGAGCCCCATCGCGATCGCGCCGGCGACGACCTCGGCGAGGCCGGCCGTGACGATCACGTCGGTCCTGGCGACCGCCGCCGAAAGACCGGCGGCGAGCGCGAACGGCACGGTGAGGCCGTCGGCCATGCCGATGACGACGTCGCGGACGACCTCCGACGCGGTGAAGTGCTTTTCGATGTGCGGCGTTGCCGGCATGACGGCCTCCGATGACGTGTTCGACGGAGGCCTTCTAGCAGGCCCGGATGACAGGCGCGATCACCGCAGTCCCGGCACCATCCGCCGCAGGGTGCGATCGTGCAGCCAGTAATGGTGCAGCAAGGCGGCGCCGGCGTGCAGGCCGATCAGGATCATCAGGCCATTGGCCAGCGCCTCGTGCATCTCCTTCATGTCGTGGGCGAAGCCGCGGTCGCCGATCCAGGGTGAGGCGATCTCGAACAGGCCGAACACCGGCAAGCCGTAGCCGCGGGCAAACTGGGTGACGATGCCAAGCACCGGAATGGCGAACATGATGCCGTAGATCAGCAGATGCGTGATCTCGCCGACATGAACGGTCCACGCGCCGAATTTGGTCGCTTCAGGCACCGGCGGCGGATCGGCCAGGCGCCAGGCCAGGCGCGCCAGCGCGAAGCCGAGCATCGACAGCCCGAGCGAGACGTGCATGAACAGGCCCATGTCATGAGCGGGACGTGGCAGCACGTCGCCGAGATGGCCTGAAATCCAGGCCGCCGGCACCAGCACGGCGACGATCCAGTGCAGTGCGATCGCGACGGAGCCATACGTCTTGGCGGAGTTTCGAATACGCATGATCAGCTTCCTTCGGCCATTGGGCCCCGCTGCCGGCAGGCCGGAGCGCGGGGGTGGTAGGACCGGAGGAAATAGCCGACCGGGGGCGTCGCGCCGCTGACGCGGGATGTCAGCCTGCTGTCAGAATGGACGGCGCCGGGGTGGCCTGCGACGTCGCGGGCTGCGACCAGCGGAGCGCCGAGACGATGGCCGGCGCGATCGTGATCCTGGCGCCGCCGAGCTGGGAACGTCCGATGTGCAGCCGCCAGCCATAGGCTTCGAGCACGTCCTGCACGATCGCGAGCCCCAGCCCGCTGCCCGGCCCCTGCTCGTCGAGGCGGCCGCCGCGCTCGAGCACGCGGCCGATCTTCGCGTCCGGAATGCCCGGACCGTCGTCCTCGACAGTGACGATCAGAGGGGTCGCACTGGCGACGATGCGAACCGTGCTCGCCGCATGACGCGCGGCGTTCTCCAGGAGATTGCCGAGCACCTCGGCGAGATCCGTGCGGTCCATGCCGACGCGCAGGCTTGGAGGCACCTCGCCATCGAAGCTGACATGGGCGGCCGCCGGCGTGCGGCCGAGCGTCCCGAGCAGCGCATTCACCAGCGGCGCCAGCTCGGTTGCGGCCTCCGGCCCGCCGCGAGCCTTGCCGCGCAGCCGCGCCAGCGCCAGCTCGCGATCGACCTGCCGGCTCATCGCCTCGGCAACATCCTCGACATTGCGCGCCAGCTCGATCTGGCCGAGCTCCTTCAAGCGCGCGGCGTCGGCCGCGAGTGCGGCGAGCGGCGTCTTGAAGCCGTGGGCGAGATCGGCCGCACGGCTGCGCGAGCGCATGATCTCGCGGCTCTGCGCATCGAGCAGCGCGTTGACCTCCTCGACCAGCGGCGCCACCTCGGTCGGCACGTCCACGGGAAGATGCTGGCGCCGGCCGCTGCGGATCTCGGCGACGCCACGGCGCAGCACGCCGAGCGGACGCAGGCCGAGAGTGACCTGAACCGAGGTGCCGACGGCGAGGATGACGGCCAGCACGGCGAGCGCGATCGACAGATCCTTGGCGAAGGTCCGCACCGCACTGGTGGCGCCGTCGAGGTCGTAGGCCACGGCCGCGCGCACGCGGATCTGGCTTTCCGGATTCATCAGGATGCCGCGCTCGGCAACCAGCACGTGTTCGCCATCCGGCCCGGCGAGCTCATGCTGATGCACGTCGCTCGGTCCGGGCTCGTCGATGGGCAGCGGCAGGATGGTGTCCCACAGCGAGCGCGAGCGCAGCAACTGGCCGTGATCGTCCGAGATCTGCCAGTACAGCCCCGACAGCGGCACCACGAAGCGCGGATCGGCCGGCGGCCGCGCGACCACGATGCGCCCTTCCGCATCGACCTCGAGGCCGTTCAGCAATTGGCGCAGGTGGATGTCGAGATCGGAGGCGAGCGTGCGCGCGACGTGGCGCTTGAACAGCACGACCATGCCGAAGCCGGCGACGCCGAGCGCGACCAGCAGCGCGATGGTGCCCGCCGCCACCAGTCGCAGCCGCAGCGAGCCGAGCCTCATTCCGTCGTCTCCGGGATCATGTAGCCGAAGCCGCGGCGGGTCTCGATGATGTCGGCGCCGAGCTTCTTGCGCACGCGCCGGATCAGCACCTCGAGCGCGTTGGAGTCGTGCTCGTGGCCGAGACCGTAGACGTTCTCCTCCAGCTCATGCTGCGGCACGACGCGGCCGCTCTGCCGCAGCAGATAGGCGATCAGCCGGTATTCGAGCTGCGACAGCGTCACCGGCACGCCGGACAGGCTGACCTTCATCTGGCGCTCGTCGAGCATCAGGTCGCCCGACGAAAGCACCGGAGCGGCATGGCCGGCGGAGCGCCTGATGATCGCGCGCAGTCGCGCCAGCAGCTCCTCGTTGCGAAACGGCTTCGGCAGATAATCGTCGGCGCCGGCATCGATGCCGTCGACCCGCTCGGCCCAGCTCGCGCGCGCCGTCAGGATCAGCACCGGCATATGCCGCGCCGCGCCGCGCCAGCGCTTCAGCACCGACAGGCCGTCCATGCCGGGGAGGCCGAGATCGAGGATCACGGCGCCATAATCCTCCGTGTCGCCGAGAAACCAGGCCTGCTCGCCGTTGTCGGACGTTTCGACCAGATAGCCCGCCGCCTGCAGCGTCCGCGCCAGGTCGGACGACAGCCGCGGATCGTCCTCGACCAGCAGCACACGCATCTATTTTTCCTCGATCCGCTCGATCTCGCCGCTGCGCGCATCGACATAGACCTCGCGCACGCGGCCATCACGGCCGATCACCCGAAACTCATACCGCCAGCGGCCACGCTGGCGGTCGACATCGATTCCCATCACGTCGCCGGCGATCCGGCCGCGCAATCTCGGCAGGATCTGCGACAGCGGCAGGACGTCGCCCGCCTCCACCGCGCGACGCACGGCATCACGGCGCTCGCGATCGTCCTCGCGCGCCACCGTCGCCGCGGACGCCGCCGTCGAGATCAGCATCGCAAATGCCGTGATGCGCATGAACCGTCCGATTTGAGGCAAATGCATGATCTTCCCGGGGCCTGACGCTCTGATCTTCAAAGCTCGTCGTCATTCGTTGCGCGCGCGCCACTGGGTTCGAATTGCGGGGGTCGACTTGCGGAGCGTTCGCAGATGCTAAGGAGCTGGTGCGGATTTTAGTTTGAACTTCCGATGTCGGAATTGCGCTCAGGCCGATGCGCGGGTGGAAACTCGCAAGGGATCGGCATCCTGCCCGAGACAAGCTGACGTCTCGCTGACTCAACCTGACAGGATGCCGTCAGCCTCGTTGCGACATGATCCCGCCCGGACGGAGCGAGCCGGGGGCGCGGTGAGTTCGGAGACGAGAATGCGTAAGACGATGACATTGGCAGCCGTGCTGGCGGGGCTGGGCGGCCTCCTGGCGATGTCACAAGCCGGCCGGGAGACGGCACCCACGCTGGTGCCGGTGGCCCGTGCCGATGACGGCACCCTGGCGGCCTATCCGCATCTCGCGGCGCTGCATGCGCCGGCCGACAGCCAGCTGCTGAGCTACGAGCCCGCGCGCCGGGACCGCGAAGGCGACGACGACGATCAGGACGAGCCGCGGCGGTGAGGCGAACCGGCTTCTGACCAAGGCACGGACCAAGGCTAGGCCGGCAGGCCCGCTTCGTACCAGCGACGCGTCGCCTTGACGATGCGCACGACCGAGAGCATCACGGGGACTTCGACGAGAACCCCGACGACGGTCGCGAGCGCAGCCCCCGAGTCGAGCCCGAACAGGCTGATCGCGGCGGCAACCGCCAGCTCGAAGAAATTGCTGGCGCCGATCAAGGCGGCCGGAGCCGCGACGCACCAGGCCACGCCGAGCCGGCGGCTCAGCCAATAGGCGATCCCCGCGTTCAGATAGACCTGGATCAGGATCGGCACGGCCAGGATCGCGATGACGACCGGCTGCTTCAGGATCTGCTCGCCCTGGAAGCCGAACAGCAGCACGAGCGTCCCGAGCAGCGCCACGAGCGAGACCGGTTGCAGCACCCGCAAGGCGCGCACCAACGCCCCGTCCGTGCTACGCAGCAACGCACGGCGCCAGAGTTGCGAGACGATGACCGGCACGACGATATAGAGCAGCACCGACAGCAGTAGGGTTGTCCAGGGCACCGAGATCGAGGCGACGCCGAGCAGCAGGCCCACCAGCGGCGCAAACAGGAACACCATGATGACGTCGTTGAGCGCGACCTGGCTCAGCGTGTAGTGCGGCTCGCCGTCGCACAGATTCGACCAGACGAACACCATCGCCGTGCACGGCGCCGCCGCCAGCAGGATCAGACCCGCCACGTAGGACGACAACTGGCCTGCGGGAAGCATCGGCGCGAACACGTGGCCGATGAAGATGCTGCCGAGCAGAGCCATCGAAAACGGCTTGATCGCCCAATTGACGATCAGGGTGACGCCGATGCCCCGCCAATGCTCCTTCACGTTGCCGAGCGCGGCGAAATCGATCTTCAGCAGCATCGGGATGATCATCAGCCAGATCAGGGCCGCGACCGGCAGATTGACCCGCGCCACCTCCGCCGACGCGACCGCCGCGAACAGCCCCGGCATCAAATGGCCGAGACCGATACCGACGACGATGCAGAGCAGGACCCAGACCGTCAGATAGCGTTCGAAGATCGTCATCGGATCAGGCCACGTCGGAGCGGAACGACGTTGCGCCCTCGCCCGTCCCGATCGCGCGCAGCCGCGTGCCGAGCGACATCGAATCGATGCGGCCGAGCGGCAGATTGATGAAGGCGTCGATCCGGTTCTTCAGATAGCGGAAGGCGGTCGTGAACGCCGCGAGCTTCTCCAGCTCCGTGCCTGCGGCCGCCGCCGGATCCTCGATGCCCCAATGCGCGGTCATCGGCTGCCCCGGCCAGATCGGGCACGCCTCGCCGGCGGCGTTGTCGCAGACCGTGAAGACGAAATCCATCGCCGGCGCGCCGGCGGCGGCGAACTCGCTCCAGCTCTTCGAGCGCAGATCGTCGGTCGGATAGTCCATGCGCGCGAGCGTCTCGAGTGCCAACGGATGCACCGCGCCCTTCGGCGTGCTGCCGGCGGAAAAGGCGTGGAAGCGGCCCGCGCCGTCCTTGCGCAGGATCGACTCGGCCAGCACCGAGCGCGCCGAATTTCCGGTGCAGAGGAACAAGACATTGTAGATGCGGTCAGACACGGCTCTTCTCCTTGCGCTTCGGCGCACAGCACGGGGTGAGACTTGCGATGACGGGTGCGCAGACCTCCGGCCGGCCGCCGCAGCAATCCTGCAGCAGAAACAGCGCGACCTCGCGAAACTGCGTGAGATCGGCCCGGTAGACGATCGAGCGGCTGTGCCTGATCGAGCTGACGAGGCCGGCGCGCGCGAGCACGGATAGATGTGCCGACAGCGTGTTCTGCGGCACCTCCAGCAGACGCGCGAGCTCGCCCGCCGGCAGCCCGTCGGGCTCGTGCTGCACCAGCGTGCGGAAGGCCTGCAGGCGCGTCGGCTGCGCCAGAGCGGCCAGCGCCAGAACGGCTTGTTCGTTTTCCATATATCCAGAATTATCGATATAACAGGCGAACGTCAAGGGCGGCTGCGCAGGGAGGGCACGACGGAGCGAAAGACGCCGGAGACGGACGGCTCACGGCAAGCGCAGGCGGGTGCCGTCGACGATGAGTTCGCCGTGCTGCTCCATGCGCGCCAGCGCGCGATAGAGCGCTTCATGGGTGACGCCGAGCTCGCCGGCCCAGTCCTTCTTCGACCGGCCGAGCTCGACCTCGCCGCCCTCCCCTTCGGTCTCGATGAAATGCACGATCCGCTCGCGCGCCGTCTTCAGGCTGAGCCGCTCCGACTGCGCCCGGACCTTGCGCAACTCGCGGGCGAGATGATCGCACCATCGGTCCCCGATCTCGGGACGGCGCAGCGCCTCGGCGAAGGCCTTGCGTTCGATCGCCAGCAGCGCCGAATCCTGCGCCGCGACGGCGTCGCAATGATACGTCGACTGGTCGAGGCTGGCCTCTGCGAGAAAGCCGCGGCGGGCCCGCTGCAGGACGATGTCGTCGCCGGCGCGCGAGCGGCGCACCAGCCTCACCTCGCCGGTCAGCACGAAGAACATCGCCCGCGGCCGATCACCCCGACAGAACACCGTGCCCTGGCGCGGCACATGGATGCGCCGGGTCCGCAACCGCGCGGCCGCGGGCAGCGCGGCGAGCAACGGCGACAGCCGTGCAAGAGCGCGCCAGTCGAGCGGCGGGCGCGTGCCCTCGGGCGGGAGATGGTCAATCCTCGGCATATGATCAGGATCATATGCGCCGTCCGGCTGCGCGGTCTAGGGAAGACGTCACCGCGTTCGCTCAATGGAGGTCCTCATGCGCCTGCGTCTCGCCGCCGTTACGCTGGCCCTCGTCGCATCCGCCGGCATCGCGACGGCCCAGCACCACGGCCATCACGACCATGGCAGCCACGGGATGCTTCCGGCAGACCCGCGCGAGCGGGTGGCGTTTCCGCCCGACCTCGCCGAGCATACGCTTGCCAACATGCGCGACCATCTGCTGGCGCTGCAGCAGATCAACGACGCGCTCGCGGCGGGCGAGCCGGACAAGGCCGGCCAGATCGCCGAGCAGCGCCTCGGCATGAGCTCGCTGCGGCTGCACGGCGCCGCCGAGGTGGCCGGGTTCATGCCCCAGGGCATGCAGGAGGCCGGCACCACCATGCACAAGGCGGCGAGCCGCTTCGCCATCGAAGCGCAGAATGCGGGCGTGACCGGCGACCTCAAGCCGGCGCTGAAGGCGCTCGGCGAGACGATGGCGGCCTGCGTGGGCTGCCATGCCGGCTACCGGCTGCGATAGCGCGCCGGACGCGCCTCCCGCCGGCGATGCACCGCGGCGCGTTATTTCCAATATTCTAGAAATATCGTTTGACTTCGGCACGCCGCCTGCCCCATCCTGGTTGTCATGAAGCTCGATGACGCCGCTGCCCGCCTGGAAGCCCTCGGCAACACCACGCGCCTGAAGATCTACCGCGCGCTGGTGCGCGCCGGGCATGCCGGGATGCCGGTCGGCCGATTGCAGGAGCGGCTGAAGATCCCGGCCTCGACGCTGTCGCACCACGTCAAGACGCTGGTCGCGGTCGGGCTGATCTCGCAGCAGCGCGAGGGCACCACGCTGGTCTGTCACGCCGAATACGACGTGATGCGCTCCCTGCTCGGCTTCCTCGTCTCCGAGTGTTGCGTCGAGGATCGCGGCTGCGGCACCGCTCGGCCGGCGGCCTGATGGTTTCGTCCTTTAATTCGATCATTCTAGAAATATGGGAGGAAGTACCATGACGGATGCCAAGACGGTTGCGATCATCGGCGCCGGCCCGGTCGGGCTGGCGGCCGCCGCCCACGCGCTGGCGCGCGGCCTGACCCCGGTCGTGCTGGAAGCAGGTCCAGAAGCCGCGCATGCGGTGCGGCAGTGGCAGCACGTCCAGCTGTTCTCGCCGTGGAAGTACAACATCGACAGCGCGGCGGCGCGGCTGCTGGCGGCGACGGGATGGACTTCGCCCGAGCCCGAGGCCTATCCGACAGGGCGCGAGCTGATCGAATCCTATCTCGCGCCGCTTGCAACGCGCACCGCGCTGCGCGACGTCATCAGAACCTCGCATCGCGTCACCGCGATCGGCCGCGCCGGCTTCGACAAGGCCAGGTCGAAGGGACGCGCCGATGCGCCGTTCGAGATCCGCGCCCACAACGGCAAGGGCGAGGCGGCGCTGCAGGCCGACGCCGTCATCGACGCCTCCGGTGCCTGGTTCTCGCCCAATCCTGCCGGCCAAGGCGGGCTGCCCGCGCTCGGCGAAGCCGCGCATGCGGCGCGCATCGCCTACGCGATGCCGGACGTCCGGGGCGCGCAGCGCAGCCGCTATGCCGGCAAGACGGTCGCGGTGCTCGGCGCCGGCCACTCGGCGATCGGCAGCTTGATCGATCTGGCCGCATTGGCCGAGGATGCGCCGGGCACGCAGGCGATCTGGCTGTTGCGCGGCGACGATCCCGCGAAGGCGTTCGGCGGCGGCAGCGCCGACCAGCTCGCCGCGCGCGGCGAGCTCGGCCTGGCCTTTGCCGCGCTGGTGCGTTCGGGCCGCATCCGGCTCGAGTCCGGCTTCGGCGTCATCGGGATCACCGATGAGGACGGCCGGTTGCGGATCGATGCCGCGGGCGACCGCCACGTCACCGCCGACGAGCTGATCGTCGCCACCGGCTTCCGCCCCGATCTGTCGCTGCTGGCGGAGCTGCGCCTGCGGCTCGATCCCGCGATCGAGGCCCCTGTGGCGCTCGCGCCATTGATCGATCCGAACGAACATTCCTGCGGCACGGTGCGGCCGCATGGCGCGCGCGAGCTGGCGCAGGCCGACGAGCCCGGGCTCTATCTCGCCGGCATGAAGAGCTATGGCCGCGCGCCGAACTTCCTGATGATGACCGGCTATGAGCAGGTCCGGTCGATCACCGCCGACATCGCCGGCGACAAGGCCGCCGCGCATCGTGTCGAATTGAAGCTGCCGGAGACCGGCGTCTGCACCCGCGGCGGAGTGGAGAGCATTGCAGCCTTGTCCGGCTGCTGTGGCGGACCGGCGCCATCGGGCGTAGACAGTTGCTGTGCCGATGATGCCAAGGCCAAGGCGGCTGGCCGCAGCGGCTGCGGCTGTTCGTGATCCAGAGACGTCGTAACGCAGAACCGAGGAGAGGTCGACGGGAATGCAGGCAAGACGGCTGGGCGTGGTCATCGCTCTCGGCACCGCCCAGACGCTGGCCTGGGGATCGAGCTACTATCTGCCCGCCATCCTCGCCGACCCGATCGCGAGGGATCTCGGCCTGTCCAACAACTGGTTCTTCGCCGCCTTCTCCGCCTCGCTGATCATCTCCGGCCTGTTGGGTCCGCGCATCGGCCGCCAGATCGACCGCGTCGGCGGCCGCCAGGTGCTGTGCGCCTCCAACATCGTGCTGGCGATCGGGCTCGCGCTGCTTGGCCTGTCGCATTCGCTGTGGGTGATGGCGCTGGCGTGGCTGTGGCTCGGCGTCGGCATGGGGCTCGGCCTCTATGATGCCGCGTTCGGCGCGCTCGGTCGCATCTATGGCAAGGATGCGCGCGGCGCGATCACCGGCATCACCCTGATCGCGGGCTTTGCCTCCACCGTCGGCTGGCCGCTGAGCACCTGGGGGCTCGCCACCATCGGCTGGCGCGAGACCTGCTTTGCCTGGGCGATCGCGCATCTCGTGATCGGCCTGCCGCTCAATCTGTCGCTGCCGCGTGCCACCGCGATGGCACCCGGCGAGATGCCGGGGGGCAAGCCGAACATTCCGCTCGATCGTCCCATGATCCTGATCGCGTTCGCGATGGCGGCGGCCTGGACCGTGACCGCGGCGATGGCGGTGCATCTGCCGCGGCTGATGCAGGCCTTCGGCGCAACCCCTGCACAGGCGCTGTTCGCGGGCATGATGATCGGGCCGGCGCAGGTCGCCGCGCGCGTGTTCGAGGCCGGCTTCCTCAGCCGCTTCCATCCGCTCGCCTCGGCGCGGCTCGCCTGCATCACCCATCCGATCGGCGCCGTGACGATCGGGCTGTTCGGCGGCGGCGCGGCGGCGGCCTTCGCGCTGCTGCACGGCTCCGGCAACGGCATCCTGACCATTGCTCGCGGCACGCTGCCGCTCGCGATCTTCGGCCCCGTCAACTACGCCTACCGGCTCGGCCTGATCGGGGCGCCGTCGCGGATCTGCCAGGCCTTCGCGCCGCTGCTGTTCGGCCTGCTCATCGACGGGCTCGGCCGCGGCGTGCTGATCGTGTCGGCGAGCCTGAGCCTGTCGGCGCTCGCCGCCCTGATGCTGCTGCCGGCCGAGCGCGCCGAGACGGCGATGCCGCTCGACACCACCGACAAGGCGGCCTGAGCCGGTAGCCCTTCATTAACCAGCTTCCTGCGCTCACGGCCCACCGTGCCGCTGCGGACGGGCATCCTGGGGCGCATATACGGAAAGTTGAAGGTTGGATTGAAGGATACCCGTGGTCATACGGGGGCGTTCACGACACGATGGCATTGCAACGTAAACACATGCTTCGTGTCGCGGCGGTGGTCGCCTGCGTCGGGATCTTCCTGGCCGGCGCCGATCTCGCCGTGACCGCGCTGATCGGCAACCAGACCGCGCGGCAGCTCAGCGAGCTCAGCAAGCTGGCGCTCCGCCGTTCCGAGGCCGCGATCGACTCGGCCGGATCGATCCTGAACCGTCTGATCGCGAAAGGACCGATGGACTGCAGCGCCGTCGCGCTGCAGGCGCTGCGCCTTCACGTCTATCAAGGCACCATCATCAAGGACATCCGCACCGTCGATCGCGACGGCGCGGTCAAGTGCGCGGCCTATTCCGAAACACTGGAATTCGACAATGGCTGGGCGCGGCGCGACGAGATGTTCAAGTCCGCCGACGGCGAGCTGCGGCTGTTCCGCGTCGAGCAGTTCACCGGCGCCGCGTTCGGCGTGATGCGCGACATCGACCCGCAACGGTCGCTGGCGGCGATCCTGCGCATCGACGGCAATCTGCTGGACGTGATGCCGGTCGGCCTGCGCGCCGAGAGCAACGTCACCCTGACTTTGCCCGATGGCGAGCAGGTGGCCGGCTATCATCCCGACGCATCCGCCAGATCGCCGGCGCAGACCGTCGCGTTCACCACCGTGTCCGACCGCTATCCGCTGCAGGCCACGATCCATGTGCGGCCGCAGAGCCTGAGCGCGCGCGGCGACCTCGCTTATCTCCTGACGATGCTCGCCGCCGGCACGCTGGGCGGCATGTTCGGCCTGCTGCTGGCGAGCTACCTCAGCCGGCCGGTGGACCCGGTCGCCGAGCTCGACCGCGCGCTCGCGGCCAACGAGTTCAAGCCCTATGTGCAGCCGACCTTCCGACTGAAGACCGGCGACATCGTCGGCTGCGAGATCCTGGCGCGCTGGGAGAAGCCGGACGGCCGGCTGATCCCGCCGATGAGCTTCATCCCGCTCGCCGAGAGCTCCGGCCGCATCGAGAGACTGACCTGGCAGCTCCTCAAGACCGCCTTGCGCGAGCTGCAGCCGGAGATGAAGCAGGACAAGCTGTTCAAGCTGTCCGTCAACGTCACCCCGCGCCACCTGCTCGGCGACCGCTTCATCGACGATCTGCGCAAGACGGTCGCGTCGTCATCGGTCTCCACCCGCCAGGTCGTGCTCGAGGTCACCGAGCGCGAGGAGCTCGCCGATCTCGCCAAGGCGACTGATGTCGTGAAGGAGCTCAGCGAGCTCGGCTTCCGCGTCGCACTCGACGACGTCGGCATCGGCCATAGCGGCCTGTCCTATATCCAGCGGCTCGGCGCGCGCATCCTGAAGATCGACAAGTTCTTCGTCGACGCGATCACCCGCGACCAGTCCGCCATCGTGGTGGTGCAGATGCTGGTGGCGCTGGCGCGCGAGCTCGACATGTCCGTGGTCGCCGAGGGCATCGAGCATCAGGAGCAGGTCGATGCGCTGATCGCCTGCGGCGTCGAGGAAGGCCAGGGCTATCTGGTTGCGCCGCCGCTGTCGCTCGGGCGTTTCAAGCAGTTCCTCGACGTGCGCCGGGCCTCGGCCGTTCCGGGCGTGGCCGGCGCGCCGGAACTGGCCGCGTGACGGCGAGCCCGCGCGCGTCGGGCACGCGCCTCACTGCCGGGTCATCTGTCCGCGAATCTCGCCGCCTGGGTTCGCCTGGGTGTGGACGTTGGCGTACCATTTGCCGGCCAGCAGGTCGGCCGCCTGAGCGTCCGTGATGACGGCCGAACCGGTAATCGGGGTCTCCGGGCTCTTGAACGGCAGCACGATGCCGGCATTCTTGCCGGGCTCGCTGGGACCGTGGAAATGCGCCCCCATTGCCGGCCCGGTGAGGCCCGAATAGGTGACCTTCCAGCTCAGCGTCTTGGTGGCGGTGTCGAAGCTCGCTTCGGCCGCGCCCGTCGCGGGCGAGGCGTTCGGCGGCACCTCGTTGGCGGCCTTGAGCTCGGACTTCAAGATGACGGTTTCAGCGCGCGCAAGCGGCGCGGCCGCGACGCAGGCGACCGCGAGCAACGACAAATGAACGAATGTCCGTCCCATAGTTTCCTCCTCAATCGTTTTGGGCAGTCTCAGTGTTCGAGACCCCACGGGCAAGCCGATATTCCGTGGAACGCGTTAACGCCCCAGGCATGAGCAGCGGCCCCCGGCCGCGTTGATTGAACAATCCGGACCCCTGTGCCAAACAGGACGGGAACACAAAGGCCTCGAAAGAAAGCCTCGAAAGAAAGAAAGCCATGGCGGATCGAATGGTTGCTTCCAAGACGGCGCGCGGCAAGGTGGGGCGGCCTCCGCTCGAACGTGCCGGCGAGGTCGAGGAGCGCATTCTCGATGCGGCAAAGACGGTGTTCCTCGCCAACGGCTTCGAAGGCGCGAGCGTCGACGAAATCGCGCAGACCGCGCGTGCCGGCAAGCCGACCATCTACGCGCGATTTCCCAGCAAGGCCGCGCTGTTCGCGGCTGTGATCGCCCGCCATGCCGCGCGCAACACCCAATATGAGAACCTGGTGCCGCAGGGCCGCACCTTCCGCGCCCGGCTGATCAGCCTCGGACTCACCCTGATCGAGCGCGCCTTCGTCGAAGACACGATCGGCCTGATGCGGACCGCGATTGCGGAAAATCCGCGGTTTCCCGAGCTGACGCTCGAGATCCAGGACACCGCGCGCAAGCGCGCCACCTGCAATGTGAGCCATGCGATCGGCGAGCTCGCGCGCGCCGAAGGCCTTGCCGGCAAGGGCGCGTTCTCGGCCGATCGCATCGAGGACAGCGCACGGATCTTCCTCGATCTCGTCGTGTTCGCCGTGCTGATCCGCAGCCTGCTCGGCGAGGACATGCGCACCCTGAAGAAGGAAGCCCAGGCGCATGTCGAGAAGCGCGTCGACTTCTTCCTCGCCGCGACGACGTGATCCTAAATCTGCTTGTCCTTGCGCAGCTCCGGAAAGATCGTCTCGTCCTGCAGGATCACGTCGGCGGTGCGCTGATAGTGCGCCGTGAGCAGCGCAACCGCGCGTTCGGTGTCGGCGTCAAGCACGGCGTTCATGATGTCGGCGTGCTCGTCGCCGACGGGGCGTGACGGAAACGCCTTGCGGATCGACAGCCGGCGGTAGCGATAGAGCTGGTCGGCAAGCTGGCCGCAGAACGCGATCAGCGACTGCGAGCCGCAGTTCGAGATCAGGACCCGATGATAGATCCGGTGCAGCCTCTCCCACTCCGGATTGTCCTCGAACGTGGTCGCGCTGAGCGAGCGCGGCGCGCGGCTGAGCCGATGCTGCGCCAGCACCAGTTGCTCCTCCCAATCCGGCGTCGCCGCCGCCATCGACTCGCGCAGCGCCAGCGCCTCGACCCAGCAGCGGGTCTTGGTCAGCTCGGCGAGCTCGGCGCGGCTGATGTCCTTGACGTAGAAGCCGCGCTGCTCGCGCACCTCGACCAGTCCGTCGGCAGTGAGGCGGTTGAGCGCCTCGCGCAGCGGTGTCTGCCCGGTCTGATAGGTCTCGGTCAAAAACCGCATCTGCAGCTTGCGCGACGGCGCCAGCCGGCCGGACAGCAGGTCCTCGCGCAGCCGGTCATACACATGACTCGCCTGCGTCGACGGGCCCTGCCCCTCGGCCTCCAAAACCGCATCCACGCCCGATCTCCTCTGAATCAGACGACATGTATAGAGCGAGGCTACAGAACATAAAATTTATAAATTCTGATTGATTCATATTTTTTATGTAATAAAAGGGACGAGCCGGTTCTGCCGGCCAGGGATAGAAACGTCGCGCGTCCTCACCCGGGCATCGCGCAGGAGGACACGCTCATGACCCGGTTTCCGGTCGCGGCTCTGCGCAGCGTCGATCTGGGCACGCCAGATCTCGCGCGTTCGGAAGCGTTCTATCGACAGACCTGGGGGCTGGAGCGCGTCGCGGAGGCCCGCGGCATCGTCTATCTCCGTGCGACCGGCAGCGATCATCATGTCGTAGCGCTGCACCAGAGCGAGCGTACCGAGTTGAAGGCGGTGACTTTCCGCCTCGCCGAGTCCAGTGATTTCGATGCCGTCAGCCGCAACGCCATCCATGAAGGCGCGACGCTGATCGCAGCGCCAGCGCCGAACCCCGGTCCCGACGGCGGCGTGATCATGAGCCTGCGCGGCCCCGAAGGCGGCGTGCTGCGCTTCGTTCATGACGACCTCAGGCACGACACCAGGCCACCGCGGCCCGAGTTCCCCGAGCGGCTCGCCCACGTCAATCTCAACAGCACCGACGTCGATCGCACGGCTGCGTTCTACGAGAAGGCGCTCGGCTTCAAGCTGACCGATCGCTCCGCGGCGATGGCGTTCGTCCGCTGCAACTCCGATCACCATGCGGTGGTGATCGCCGCCGCCAAGGTGAACGGCCTCAACCACGTCGCCTTCCTGATGCCGACCTGGGAAGGCGTGATGCGCGGCGCGGGCCGCATGATCGATGCCGGCCATCCGATCGCCTGGGGCGTCGGCCGCCACGGCCCCGGCGACAATGTCTTCGCCTACTTCATCGATCCCGTCGGGACCGTGATCGAATACACCGCCGAGGTGCTGCAGGTCGACGACGACTACGTCGTGCGTGGGCCGGAGCATTGGGTCTGGCCGCCCGGCCGCACCGACCAATGGGGCATCGCGCCGCCCAAGGCCGAGCACGTCAAGGCCGCGCAGCTCGCGGTCGGCTACGCCGCCTGACTCGTTGTCCAACTCCAGAGTTTCCATGTCAGCCACGTCCGATCACAAGCATTTCGAGGTTGCCGTCATCGGCTTCGGTCCGACCGGCGCCATCGCCGCGAGCCTGCTCGGCATGCAGGGCATCAAAACGCTCGCGATCGATCGCGCTGTCGAGATCTACGACAAGCCGCGCGCGATCGCGCTCGATCACGAGATCATGCGGCTGTTCGACAATCTCGGCATCGCCGAACAGGTCAGCCGGTACGTCGCGCCGTTCCCGGCGTCCGAGCATTTCGGCGCACGAGGGCAGTTGATCCGCCGCATCGACATGGTCGGCCCGCCCTACCCGCTCGGCTACACGCCGAGCATGGTGTTCACGCAGCCGCCGGTCGAACAGATGATGCGCGATCGCGTTTGCGCCTGTCCGTCGGTGACGGTCGAGCTGGGCACGAGCCTCGTCGCGATCCGGCAGGATGCAACGGCGGCGACCGTCGTGCTGCAGCGGGCGGACGGCACGACGCATGAGGTCACCGCCGACTACGTGATCGCCTGTGACGGCGCCTCCAGCACCGTGCGCCAGCAGCTCGGCATCAGCTTCGATGATCTCGACTTCGACGAGCCATGGCTGGTGGTCGATCTTCTCGTGAATGCTGGCGGCGCCGGCAAGCTCCCGGCCACCGCGGCGCAATTCTGCGATCCCGCGCGTCCGACCACCTACATCATCGGTCCCGGGAACCATCGCCGCTTCGAGATCATGCTGCGGCCGGGGGAAGACCGCCACGCGATGGAGCAGCCGGAGCAGGTCTGGCAGTTGCTGTCCCGCTGGCTCGGGCCCAAGGACGCCACACTGTGGCGCGCGGCGAGCTACCGCTTCCATGCGCTGGTCGCGCACCGCTGGCGCCAGGGTCGTGTCCTGCTCGCCGGCGATGCCGCGCATCAACAACCGCCCTTCATCGGCCAGGGCATGTGCCAGGGCCTGCGCGACGCCGCCAATCTGTGCTGGAAGCTCGCGCGCGTGTTGCGCGGCCAATCGACCACGGCCCTGCTCGACAGCTATGAGAGCGAGCGCAGCACGCATGTGCGCGAGCTGACCACGCGCATCAAGGCGATCGGCCGCGTCATCTGCGAGCAGGATCCGGAGGCCGCAGCGGCACGCGATGCGCGTATCCTTGCCGAAGGCGGCGGCGCGCCGCGCACCATCACGCGGCAGGAGATCGTGCCGCCGCTGACGCAGGGACTGCTCGCGACCAGGGCAAACGCGGCCAATGGCACGCTGTTTCCGCAGCCCTGGATCGTCGGCGACGGTGGTGGGCGAGCGCTGCTCGATACCATCACCGGCACCGGATGGCGGCTCGTCCTCGACGGGCGGGGCGCGCTGAACTCGAGCTCGATCGACGCCGCGACCCGCGACGCCGGGATCAGTGTGATCGCCATCGGCGGTCACGGCTTGCACGAGGAGAGCGCCGTCGTCGCACGCTGGTTCGAACGCCACGGCTGCAGCGCCGCGCTGGTGCGCCCCGATCATTATGTCTACGGCGTCGCGACGGACGCGCCGGAGCTCGCCGCGCTGCTGAGCGAGCTGAACCAACGACTGCACTAATCAAAACAAGAGAATGTCAAACGGGGAAACGCCATGACGACATCATCGGACACCGCCAGACCCAGTGTGGGAGGACGCGCGATCGCCGTCCTCATCATGCTGTTCCTGTTCCAGACGCTGAACTTCTTCGACAAGCTGGTATTCGGCCTCTCGGCCGTGCCGATGATGAAGGAGCTTGGCTTGAGCCCGAAGGAGTTCGGGCTGATCGGCAGCAGCTTCTTCCTGCTGTTCTCGCTGTCGGGCATGGCGGTCGGGATGTTCGTCGTCGGCCGCTTCCCGGTGAAATGGCTGCTCCTGATCATGGCCGCCGTCTGGTCGGCCACGCAGATCCCGATCTTCTTCTCCGGCTCGATCGCCGTGCTGGTGATCTGCCGCATCATTCTCGGCGCCGGCGAAGGCCCGGGACTGCCGACCGCGCTGCACGCCTGCTACAATTGGTTTCCCGCCGACCGCCGCAGCGTGCCGAGCGCCGTGGTGCTGCAGGGCATCAGCGTCGGTCTGTTGGCTGGCGGTCCGATCCTGACCTATGTCATCGTGAGCCATGGCTGGCGCACCGGCTTCCTGTTCTGCGGCCTGCTCGGGCTCGCCTGGATGCTCGGCTGGTTCTTCGTCGGTGGTGAAGGACCCTACTCCGCCCATGCGCCGGAGGCTTCGGCGGCGAAGGACAAGGCGTTGCCGGCGCGCGTGCTGTGGGCCGATCCGACCGTGATCGGCGTCATCATCATGTCGACCGCGTCGTACTGGATCGTCGGCATGTCCGCGACCTGGCTGCCGCCCTATCTGCAGCTCGGGCTCGGCTACAAGCAGGTCGATGTCGGCTGGATCATCTCGGGGATCTACCTGTTCCAGTCGCCGCTGCTGCTCGGCGGCTCCTGGCTGACGCAAGTTCTGCAGCGCAAAGGCTTCAGCCTGCGTGCCTGCCTCGGCCACGCCTCCGGTCTCGCCCTGCTCGCCGCCGGCTGCGCGCTGCTCTTGAGCATCGTCACCTCGGGCCCGCTGCAGCTCGCCTGCATCGCGATCGCTTTCGCGGCGCCGAGTCTCACCACGATCTTCGGCCCCGTCGCGCTCGGCGCCGTGGCGCCGGCAATCCAGCGCGGCCGGCTGATCGTCGTGATCTATTCCGGCAACGCGGCCTCCGCGCTGGTGTCGAATGCGCTCACCGGCTGGATCGTCGGCGAGGCCGGCGGCAACGCGCCGCTCGGCTACGCCCACGCCATGACCTTCACCGCCGGCGTGCTGATCGTTGGCGCCATCTCGGCCTTCGCGCTGATCTTCCCGGAGCGCACCATCGCGCGCTTCGCGAAATCGGCGCAAGAACCGGCTTCTCCCTCCGCCGTAGCGGCGGTTTCGACCTGAGGACATCGGATGAGATTTGCAAGCTTCACCATCGACAATGCGCCGACCTGGGGACTCGTCGAGGGCACCGACGTCGCCGATCTCGGTGCCGTCCTGCGCGACCGCTTCCCGGACCTGAAATCGGCGATCGCAGCGGACGCGCTGAAGGAGGCGGCTGCAGCGGCCTCAGGCGCAAGGCGGCATCCGCTCTCGGCCATCAGCTTCCTGCCGGTGATCCCGAACCCGGACAAGATCCTCTGCATCGGCTTGAACTACGAGACGCACCGCAAGGAGACCGGCCGCTCCGAGGTCGAGAACCCCACGGTGTTCGGCCGCTTCGCCAACAGCCAGACCGGGCATCTCACGAATATCATCCGCCCGCGCGTCTCGACCGATCTCGATTTCGAGGGCGAGCTCGCCATCGTGATCGGCAAGCCGGGTCGCTACATCCCGCGCAGCGAGGCCTTCAAGCACATCGCCGGCTATGCCTGCTACAACGAGGGCAGCGTCCGCGATTTCCAGCGCCACACCCACCAATTCACGCCGGGCAAGAATTTTCCGGCGACCGGCGGGTTCGGCCCGTGGCTGGTCACGCCGGATGAGATCGACGATCTCGGTTCGCTGCGGCTGCAGACGCGGTTGAACGGCGAGGTCGTCCAGGATGCGACGATCAGCCAGATGATCTTCGATATCCCGCGCCAGATCGAATATTGCTCCTCGTTCACCCGGCTCGAGCCCGGCGACGTGATCGCCACGGGCACGCCCGGCGGCGTCGGCTCCCGCCGCACACCGCCGCTGTGGATGAAGCCCGGTGATGTCGTGGAGGTCGAGATCGACAAGATCGGACTGCTGCGAAATGGCATCGCCGACGAGGCGGTGTGAGCGCCCCTGATGTTCCTGACCGTCATTCCGGGGCAGCCCGCCAGGGCTGAACCCGGAATCTCGGGATTCTCAGGTGCGCAACTGCGCACCATAGTTCGATGCTTGCGCATCGCCCCGGAACGACAGCCGAACGACCGTGCTTCCTCAATGCGCCATCGCCGGGCCGCCGCCGAGCTTGACCTTGCGGAGCGTCAGGGCCAGCGGAATCGCCGACAGCGAGATCAGCATCAGCGCCCAGTAGACGTCGACATAGGCGAGCAGCGACGCCTGCGTCTGCACGGTCTGGCCGATCCAGGCGAGCGCCTGCTGCTGCGCCTGGACCAGCGAGCTGCCATGGGCGGTGAAGTAGTTGGTCACCTGGTGCAGCGTGTCCTGATAGGCCGGGTTGGACGGAATGGCATTCTCGACCAGCCGGCTCTGGTGGAATTGCGCGCGGTGCGCCAGGATGTTGGCGGCGAGCGACACCCCGATCGACCCGCCGGTGTTGCGCGCGGCGTTGATCAGGGCGGAGGCCTGGTCGGTCCTCTCAGGCGGAATGCCGTTGTAGGACGCGGTCGTGATCGAGAGGAAGATCAGCGGCAGGCCGATGCCGATCAGCATGCGGGATTCGGCGAAGAACCAGAAGTCCACATTGGCATAGACCCGCGTGAGGTCATACATCGCGAAGGCGACGACCGCGGCGCCCGTCATGATCATGTATTTCGGCTGCACCTTGCCCGAGAGCCGTCCGACCACGAACATCATCGCCATGGTGACGAGGCCGCCGGGCGACAACACGAGGCCCGCCCAGGTCGCGGTGTAGCCGAAATCCTGCTGCACCATCTGCGGCAGCATCTGCGTGGTGCCGAGCAGGATCGCGCCGGTCGCCAGCATCACCAGGAAGCTGGCGCCGAACTGGCGCGACGCCAGCATGCGGACGTCGACCGTCGGGTTTTTCTGGTTCATCTCCCACGGGATCATGGCGATGAAGGCCGCAACGCAGACCGCGGCGGTCACCAAGATGAAGCGCGAGTCGAACCAGTCGTCCTCCAGGCCACGGTCCAGCATCAGTTCGAGCGCGCCGAGGAAGGTCGCGACCAGCATGAATCCGACGACGTCGAAGCCGTGCGCCTGCTTGCGCCGCTCTTCAGTGACAGCTTCAGGCTCCTTGAGGATCAGCCCGATCAGCAGCATCGCGGCGACGCCGACGGGGCCGTTGATCAGGAAGCACCAGTGCCATGAGACGTTGTCGGAGAGATAGCCGCCGAGCGTCGGGCCGACGACGGGCGCGACAACGACGGCGACGCCGAACAGCGCGAACGCCTGGCCGCGCTTTTCCGGCGGGAAGGAGTCGGCGAGGATCGATTGCGCGACCGGCACCATGCCGCCGCCGCCCAGGCCCTGCATGATCCGGAACAGCAGCAGCACCTGCAGATTCCAGGCGAAGCCGCACAGCACCGAGCTCAAGGTGAACAGGCCGAGGCACATGATGAAGAAGGTCTTGCGGCCCAGGCGCTTGGCGAGATAGCTCGACGCCGTCAGGATGATCGCGTTCGAGACGAGATAGGTCGTCACCACCCAGGAGGATTCGTCCTGGCTCACGCCCATGCCGCCGGCGATATAGGGCAGCGCGACGTTGGCGATGGTGGTGTCGAGCACCTCCATGAAGGTCGCGACCGCGACCAGCACCGCGATGATCCACGGACTGCCGGCGCGCGGCGCGGAGAGAGCAGCAGCGCTCATGGCGGACCTCTTACAGCACGGCTTTCAGCCGCTCATAGAGCGACGGCCTGGGATCGACACGCACGGTCGGCACCACCGACATGCCGGGACCGAGCGCGACGTCCGTCGGCGGATCATCCATGTCGATCTTGACCGGCACGCGCTGCACGATCTTGACGTAGTTGCCGGTCGCATTCTGCGGCGGCAGCAGCGAGAAGGCCGGGCCCGAGCCGGACTGCACGCTGGCGACATGGCCGCGGATCTCGCGCTCCGGATAGGCGTCGATCTCCAGGGTCACGGGCTGACCTGGACGCATCTCGTCGAGCTGGGTTTCCTTGAAATTGGCGGTCACCCAGACGTCATCCGGCACGAACATCGAAAGCGCCGTGCCTTGTGCCGCGAACTGGCCGTCGGCGGCGCTGAGATTGACGACGCGGCCGGGCTGCGCCGCGGTCACGGTCGTGTAGGACAGATTGAGCTGCGCCTGGTCGCGCTGCGCCTGCGCCTGCGCGAGATTGGCGTCGGCGCTCTCGCGCTGCGCCTTCAAGGACTCCAGTTGCCGCTGCGCCACCTGCAGATTGGCCTGCGCCGAGGTCAGCGCCGCCTTCTGCTGCTGGAGCTGCGATGTGTATTGCTGCTCGCTCTGCACCGTGCCCGAGCCGGTGCGGGCGAGGTCCTGATAGCGCTTGGCCTGCTGCTCGGCGAAGGTCAGCCCGGCCTGGGCCTGCTCGACCTGGGCCTGGCCCGCGGTGATCTGCGCCTGCTGCACCTCGATCTGCGCATCGATGTTGCGGATCGCCGCCTGCGCCGACTTCACCTGCGCATCGGCCTGGGCCAGCGCGGTCTTGTAGTCGCGATCGTCGATGCGCGCGATCACGTCGCCGGCCTTGACGTGCTGGTTGTCGGTGACGGGGACGGCGGTGATGTAGCCGGAGACTTTCGGCGCAATGGAGAACTGGCGGGCCGCGATGAAGGCATCGTCGGTGGTCTCATAGTGACCGGCCGCATCGTAGTAGACGTAGCCGCCGGCGCCGACGGCGAGCAGCAGCACGAGACCCAGCGCTGCCCCAAGCGGATGCCGCCGGATCAGGCTCCTCCGGGCCCCCTCCTGGCGCTGCCCGTGCTCCGTCGGCGACGGACCGGGCTCCGCAGCCGGCGCCTTGGCCTCGATCTGCTGCGGAGTGTCGCCAGAGGCATCCCCGCGCCATTGCCGCACGGCACGATCGCGCGCGGAGACCACCGGATCGTCGTTGGCCGCAGATGGAACCTCAGCCGATGACAGAGCTTGCTGTGTCATCACGTCTCCTTGAAAAGAACGGAACCGTTTCGTTTCTACAGTTGGGCGCGATGCATGTGGGACGCAATGGCGCACAGCGATGAGGCCGGCTAAACTTTTCGTCATTGGAGATCGCCGACGCGCGTTCCCCTGCGCCTCCACCGCGAACCGCCGTGAGCAAGGTCAACTGCGTGACGCAGCCGCGGTTGCAGTCTCACGTCATCGCGTTGACTCGATCAACGCGGCTAAATACAACACACGCATAATAAGAAATTGTTAGGGTCGGCAACCGACTACCGCGGAAGATGCCGACGTGATCCTATTGCGAGGCACGCATGCCCGTCCGTCAGGTGCCAGGCTCAGACCTGCAATATGTGCTCATCGCCTTCGATGCGACGGGGCAGGAGCGGCGAGAGGCCGACGGTTCGCTCGCGAGCGAGATGGTGGTGAACCGCCTCCATGCGCTGGGCGCGGCGGTCAGCGATATCATCCTGCTGAGCCATGGCTGGATGGGCGACGTCCCTGGGGCGATCGAGCAGTATGACCGCTGGCTCGCCGCCATGGCGGGGCTCGATGCGGATCGGCTCGCCGCCGCGCAGCAGCATCCCGGCTTTGCCCCCGTCATCATCGGACTGCACTGGCCGAGCCTGCCGTTCGGCGACGAGACGCTGCCGTCGGGCGGCGGCGGGTTACTGTCCGCCGACACGCCGGCGGCATCGCTCGAGGCGGAAGTGGAGCGCTATGCGGCGCGCATCGCCGACACGCCGGCGGCGCGCGCCGACATTCGCTCGATCCTCGAGCAGGCGCGCATTGCGCCGGCGGCGACGTTGCCGGATTCGATGCGCGATGCCTATCTCAGGCTGTTCGCCGCGGCCGGGCTTGCGATGGGCGATGCGAGCGGGCGCCCCGGCGCCGAGCAGGACCGGTTCGATCCGACCGTGATCGTGAACGAGGCGCGGAGCGCGCCGGCCGATGCGACCGCAGGCACGCTCGGCCTCGGCGATGATCTGCGCGAGGCGCTGCTGGCGCCGCTCCGCATCCTGTCGTTCTGGAAGATGAAGGATCGCGCGCGCCAGTTCGGCGAGGCCGGCGCCCATGATGTCCTCGTCAAGCTGCAGCAGGCGGCGCCGGCGGCCCGGGTGCACCTGATGGGCCACAGCTTCGGCTGCATCGTCGTGTCGGCGGCCGTCGCCGGCACACCCGACGGCCGCGCGCTGCCGCGTCCGGTCGAGACGATGTTCCTGGTCCAGGGTGCACTGTCGCTGTGGTGCTATGCCGAGAGCATTCCGCAGGCCGCCCCGGCGCAGGGCTATTTCCGGCGCACGCTGCTGAAGGGGCTCGTGCGCGGCGCCTTCGTGACCACCCGCTCGAGCTACGACCGGGCGAACGGATGGTTCTACCCGCTTGGAGCGCGGCTGAAGCAGCAATATCTGCTCGATACCGACTATCCGCTGTACGGCGCCATCGGCAGCTTCGGCGTCCGCGGCACCCAGCCTGTGGCGACCGTCGACATGCCGATCCAGGATGTCGGCTTCAGCTACGGTTTCGGCAGCGGCCGGGTCTACAACATCGAGGCGAGCCGGATCATCCGGAACGGCGGCGGCGCGGCCGGCGCCCACAGCGACATCGCCCACCCCGAAGTGGCTCACGCCTTCTGGGCCGCGATCCTGGCCGCGCCCGCGGCCGTCAGGCCGCAACCCGGCAGCATCGGCGGCGGGCTGCTCAGCGACGACATCCGCCACTTCGATCAACAGCGATACGATCAGCAACTCTGGCGGCAGCGAACGTTCGAGCGGACTTCGGAGCAGGTGCAACAGGTTCAGCGGCAGGAACAGCAGCAGCAGGTCGAGCCGGGCCAGCGGCAGCAACGCGAGCAGCAGCAGCGGGAGCAGAGTCAGCATCAGCAGCAGCAACGGCAGCAGGAAGAGCAGCAGCAGGTTCAGTTGCCATATCCGCAATGGGCGCCGCCGCCGACCGTTCCGCAACCGCCCCCGCTCGACAACCGCAAAGCCTATCCGCCCGGCGAGCAGCGCTGGATCAATGCCGGCTTCGAGGATCTCGATGCGCCGTTGAAGCCGGGCCAGTGGTACACGTTCGCCTTCGACGTCGACATCCAGCAGAGCGGCGTCTCGTCGGTGCCGCTTGCCGACGAGCAGCTGTTCCCGGAAGGAACCTCCGACGTCACTTTGACCATCCAGCTCGACAGCGACGATTTCGAGCTGTCGGACAAGAGCCGCCCGCTGCGCCTGCCGCGCACCGGCAAGTCGCGCAACAAGGCACGGTTCGATCTGTCGCCGAAGAAATTCGGCCCGTCGGCTCTGCGGGCGACGGTCCACAAGGACGGCAATTTCGTCCAGCAGATGGACCTTGTCATCGATGTCGGCGCGGCGCCCTCTCCCCGCGTCGAGGGCGCGCATGGCCGGCCCTACTCCTCCGCCAGCGTGCTCAATCCGCGCGACGTCGGCCTGTCGATCATGCCGATCGCGGGCGGCTACGACTGTCTTGTCTGGAAGCCCGTCACGGCGCGCGCCCGGCTGCCGTTGCTGCCGGACTACCTGGCCAAATCGATCGAGATCGTGCGCCAGGAGCTCATGAAGGTCGTGACCCATCAGAACGCGGCCGGCAGCTTCGTCTTCCAGAGCGGGATCGACATTGCCGATGCCGACCGCGACGCCGCGCTCAAGATCATGGCGCGGGCGGGATCGGCGCTGTTCCAGAAGCTGTTCTTCGGGCCCGCCGCGGCGCAGGATTCCAAGGACATCGGCGAATTCCTGCGCAAGCTCACCAGCGACCGCTCCAGGCGGCTGAAGCTGCAGATCGTGGCGGAGGCGACCACGGTGCCGTGGGGCCTGCTCTATGTCGGCGATGCCTCGGCCGGCGCGCAGCTCGACTGGGACAATTTCATCGGCATGCGCCACGTGATCGAGCAGATCCCGATGCAGAACACGCCGCGCATCTCCGACTGCCTGATCCCGAGCGACAAGCCCGAGCTCAGCATCAGCCTGAACGTCAACGACAACATCGACCGGCAGATGGGCGCCGACCTCGTCGCCCAGCAGCAGCGGTTCTGGCTCGCGGAAAAGGCGGCACGCCGCAACGTCCACATCGTGTCGCGCACGACCAGCAAGGAGCTGGTCAAGGCGCTGGCCGACGAGACCACCAACGACCAGATCCTCTACCTCTATTGTCACGCCCGGGCGACCGGCCTCGACGACCCCGGCGGTCCCGACAGCTCCAGCCTGGTGCTGACCGATGCCGGCATCACGCTGGGCGAGCTCAGCCTGGACGCCCCGACCAGCAAGCTGCTTCCCGGCAACCCCCTCGTCTTCATCAACGCCTGCGAGTCGGCCGAATTGTCGCCGGCGTTCTACGACGGCTTCGTGCCGTATTTCATGGCCAAGGGCGCGCGCGGCGTGGTTGGAACGGAATGCAAGACCCCGGCGATCTTCGCCACGGCCTGGGCGAAGCGCTTCTTCGAAAGCTTTCTCGACGGCGTGCCGCTGGGAGAGACGTTCCTCAGCTTGCGCCGGGAATTTCTCCGCGAGCACGGCAACCCGCTCGGGCTGCTCTACGCGGTGCACTGCGACGGCGACACCCAGGTTGCGCCGTCGCTGCCGCGGCTGCCGCCGACGGCGCCTGCGCCGAACGTCCAGCCGGCACTCGGCACCGGCACCTGACGGCGTCCTCAGCGCGCCGGCTCGGGCCCGGCGAGGCGCACGCCGAGCGCCAGCGCGGCGATGACCGGCGGCACGACGAAGCACCAGCCTCCCAGGCGCATGAACAGCAGCGCCGCGGCGCCGCAGCCGAGCGCAAAGGCGAGCACGTTGATCGCCATCTGCATCAGCCGCGCCGGCGGCGGCGCTTGCCCCTTGTCGCCCACATAGATCCTGTCGGCGAGGTCGATCATCACCTGCGTGGTCGTGCCGGTCATCAGGGTCGACGGCGGCGAGCTCGGCAGATGGATCCGGTGCACGGCGTTCTGGATCGCCATCGCCGCGACCAGCACCATGCCGGTGATGATCGCCTCGCGGCTGTCGCCGTCATGGAACGGGCCGAAATGGATGGCGAGCACGGCGCCAAGGACGAGCAGCACCAGCTTGACGCCGATCAGGACCTCGAACGCGCGCGACCACCGCCGCGACAGCAACGTGCCGGCCAGCCGCGTCGCGATCACGACCAAGCAGAATACCGGGAGCGCCAGCAGCTTGGCGGTCGCGCCCGAGGTGCCCAGCGCCAGCGCCGCACCGAACGTCACGAAGTTGCCGGTGACGTGCGCGGTGAACAGGCCCTGCAGCGCCAGGAAGCCGGCAGTGTCGACATAGCCGGCATTGACGCTGAGCAGCAGCGGCACCACGTTGCGGGACTCGAATTGCGACATGTGGTCCTGCTTTCGTTGTTCAGAGCGCGTATTTCAGCTCGATGCCGATGTAGTTGCTGTCGTGGCCGCCGGCGCGGCGCAGCGTGTCGCCGATCTCATAGTGCACGGCTTCCAACGCGCCCGTGAGGTTGGCGTTGAAGCGATAGTCGGCGCGCAGCTGCGCATAGGCGCCGGACCACGAGCTGCCCTGCCCCGCGGTGCCGGCGACCGCGACATTGGGCTGGACGTAGATCGCGTCCGCATTGGTCGCGCGCCATTGCAGGCCGATCGCGGCCATGAATGAGAGATCTGTCATGGGCTTCACCGTCAGCGACGGTTTGAGGTGAATCAGGTTGGTGTAGCCGGTGAAGCCGGCCAGCGTGAAGTAGTAGCCGTTCGGGAACAGCGGATTGAAGGTCTCGATCTTGCCGTCACCGGGATGGCGGTCTCCGGAGGCGCCGTCGAGCTGAAGGCCGATGCGCGGCTGCCAGGCGACGTCGGCGAAGGTGTAGCCGGCGCGCGCGCCGGCGCCCCAGGCGCGGATCTGCGTCGCCCCGACCGAACCCGCCTGCCCCATCGCCTCGAGATCCCAGTCGAAGCCGGCGAGCTTGCCGGCGAAGCGGATGTCCAGCACGTGGCGCTGCTCGAGGCCTGCGGCATCGAGGAAGCGCGCATCGTCACGCTGATAGTAGGAATAATACGACGACAGCTCGTTGGTGCCGAACACCTGGCGCTCGACGCGGAAGGTGTGGAAGAGGAACGATCCGTTCGACGTGTCGTCGAACGGGCGCACCAGCTTGTATTGCACCGGCTGGCTGACGAAGCCGATGAAGCGCCACGGGCCGCTCTCCCAGTCGGCCCACAGCGCGTCGAAGGACTGGCGCACGTTCGGCCCGTCGCGCGAAGAGACGAAGCGCTGCAGGTCGAAGTCGAAATCCTGCCGCCCGACCCGTGCCTTGAACGTGCCCTGCTCCGTCGCATCGACATAAGCGAGGAAGGCGAGCCGGAGATCGAGCGGGTTCTGGTCGACCGACGTGATGTTGGCCTTGCCGAAGGCGCGGTCGTCCTCGAGCTGGACGAACAGCTGCCAGTGCTCGTTGAGATGCGCGTCAGCATGGATCTGCAGCCGCTGCAACACGTGCTGGTCCGGCTTCGCCCCGCCGATGCCGAAGCTCGCGGCATCGAGGCTCTCGAAGCGCTCACGCAGGGTCATGCCGAACGAGACATAGCTCTGCGGCACACCGGCCTGCAGCGGAATGTACTTGATCGGATCGAACGGCTCCGTGCGCAGCGCCGGATTGGCGAGGACGGACCAGTCCTCCTGCCAGCGATTGGTGCGAATGGCGGGACGGGCGTCCTCGGCGGCGGCCAGGCCGCACGACACCGCGACCATCGCAAGCGCCGCGGCCGTCCTCGTCAGTGCCCCAGCCATCCGCACGCGCCTCTCCATCCGCCGATGGCGCTACTTTACCAGCGCATGGATTTCCGCGACATAGCCGCCGGGAAACTGCACCAGCGCCTGCTCGCGCTTGTCCGCCGTGAACGGCTCGACCAGCACGGTCGCGCCCGAAGCCTTGGCCTTGTCGAGCGTGGCCTTGAGGTCGGCGACCTCATAGCCGGTCATCTCGCGGCCGAACGGATATGGCAGATGGCCATCGGTGACGAGCACGGTCATGCGGCCGAACACCGACTCGATGCGGATGCGCCGGTAGCGGTCGTTGGGCCGGCCGATCTCGACGCCCGGCGCCTTGGCCTCGTCGGAGATCACCTTGCCCTTTGAGAACCGCAGGAAGGCGCGGGTAAACGCCTCGGCGCGATCGGCCGAGACATAGACGCGGTTCTCCGGAACCTTCTCGAACGCGGCGTAGGACGGCTTGGTCGTGTGCCAGTAGAGCTGCATGTTGACGCCGCCCGGCCACTGGATCACGGCATCGCGGCCGATCGGATCGGGAAACGGCGAGACGACGACGTCGGCGCCGGCGGCCCTGGCGGCCTTGATGGCGGCGTCCATGTCGGTGACGAGATAGCCGGTGCGCTCTGCGCCGAACGGATACGGGATCGGAGTCTTGAAGCCGAACAGCGACACCGTGCCGACCGGCGTCTGCAGCAGCTGCGAGGTCGTGCTGCTCGGCGTCGGCGTCACCGTCGCGACGACCTGCTTGGTGCTCTGGCCGCCGAAGGTGGCGAGGAAGCTCGTGACGAACTTCTCGACGTCGTCGGGCGCGACATAGACATGCGTCGTGTCGTATTGCGCGCCGACGCCCACGAGCCGCGCGGTGTCCTTGGCGAATGCGGGAGCGCCGAACAAGGCGGTGGCAACGAGTACGCCGAGCAGATGACGGGAGCGGATCATGACAACCTCAGACAAATGGAGACCGGATCAGGCGCGGCGCGCGCGCCAGGACATGATGGAGACGAGCACGAGACCGGCGATCAGGCCGAGATGCTCGAAGAAGGAATTGAGCGCCATGAAGCGGTCATGGCCCTCCATGTGCCAGAAGTCGTTGGCGGTGAGCATGGCGACGAAGGTGAGCACGCCGAGCGCACCGGCGCCGAGCCAGGCGAAGCGGTTGACCACGACGAGCAGCGAGCCGATCAGCTCGACGGCGATTGCAGCGACCGCCCACAGCGCCGCCGGCTGCAGGCCGAAATGGGCCTGCTCGGCGACGGCACCGGGAAAATCCATCAGCTTCTGGACGCCGCCGATCACATAGGCCGAGACGAGCGCGAGCCGCGCCGCGGGCCAGAGCCACGGCCAGGCGAGCACCGCTGCGACCGGCCGCGGCGTGTCCGGGATCACGGCCATCACACCGCCCAGCAGGCGCAGCCGAGCGCGCCCCAGAAGCTCTTGAGGTCGGCGATCGGCAACTGGCTCGACCAGGACCGTGCATGGTCGTGGCCGTGGACGCCGCAGGCATTGGCGCAGCCGCACATCTGCATCGCCTGGGCACGCACCGCGCCGGTCTCATCCTTCGCGAGCCACGCGCCGTAACCGCCGAAGCGGCGCACCGGCGACCAGTCCGGCATCGCCGGCGGCGGCGCGGAGTCGTCCAGCATCTTGAAATCTGACGCCGCATAGACGACGCGGCCGCCGACCATGGTGAGATCGCTGGTGATGTCGGCGATCTCGGCCTCGGGACACGAGAAGAAGTCGCGGTCCGGCACAATCAGATCGGCGAACTGGCCGACCTCGATGCGGCCCTTGCGGCCCTCTTCATTGGAGAACCAGGTGACGTTCTCGGTCCACATCCGCAAAGCGGTCTCGCGATCGAGGCAGTTGCGCTGGGGATACAGCCGCAGGCCGCCGACGGTGCGGCCGGTGACCAGCCAGGACAGCGAGACCCAGGGATTGTAGGAGGCGACGCGGGTCGCATCGGTGCCGGCGGAGACCTTGACGCCCTTGTCGAGGATCTTCTTCACCGGCGGCGTCGCCTCGGCCGCGCCAAAGCCGTAGCGCTCGACGAAGTACTCGCCCTGATAGGCCATGCGGTGCTGCACGGCGATGCCGCCGCCGAGCGCGGCGATGCGGTCGATCGACTGGTCCGAGATCGTTTCGGCATGATCGAAGAACCAGTTGAGACCCTCGAGCGGCGTATCCTGGTTGACCTTCTCGAACACGTCGAGCGCGCGCGAGATGGTCTCGTCATAGGTGGCGTGCAGCCGCCACGGCCATTTGTTCTGGACGAGGATGCGCACCACCTCTTCGAGCTCGCCTTCCATCTCGGCCGCCATGTCCGGCCGCGGTACGCGAAAATCCTCGAAATCGGCGGCCGAGAACACCAGCATCTCGCCGGCGCCGTTGTGGCGGAAATAGCCGTTGCCCTGCTTGTAGGTCGAGCTTTGCGTCCAGCGCAGGAAATCGTCCTTCTCGCCCTTTGGCTTCTGCGTGAACAGATTGTAGGCGAGCCGGATCGTGAGCTGGCCGTCATCGGCCAGCTTCTGGATCACGGCATAGTCGTCCGGATAGTTCTGGAAGCCGCCGCCCGCGTCGATCGCGCCGGTGACGCCGAGGCGGTTCAATTCGCGCATGAAGTGCCGGGTGGAATTGAGCTGATAGTCAAACGGCAGTTTCGGTCCCTTGGCGAGCGTCGCATAGAGTATGGCGGCGTTCGGCTTGGCGAGCAGCAGACCGGTCGGATTGCCCTCGGCATCACGCGCGATCTCGCCGCCGGGCGGTTGCGGCGTGTCCTTGTCGTAGCCGACGGCGCGCAGCGCGGCGCCGTTGAGAATGGCGCGGTCGTAGAGATGCAGCAGGAAGACCGGCGTTTCAGGCGCCACGGCATTCAATTCGTCGATCGTCGGTAGCCGCTTCTCGGCGAACTGATGCTCGGTGAAGCCGCCGACGACGCGCACCCATTGCGGCGGCGGCGTGATGGCGACCTGGGCCTTGAGCATCGCCATCGCGTCCGCGAGCGAGCGCACACCGTCCCAGCGCAGCTCCATGTTGAAGTTGAGCCCGCCGCGGATGATGTGCAGGTGATTGTCGATCAGGCCAGGCAGCACGCGACGGCCCTTGAGATCGATGACCTTCGTCCGGGGGCCGGCGAGCTTCATCACGTCCTGCTCGTGGCCGACCGCGGTGAACACGCCGTCCTTGATCGCGACCGCGCTCGCCGCGGGATTGGAGCGATCGAGCGTCGTGAACAGGCCGCGATGCAGGATGAGGTCGGGATGATCGGTCATGAGGTCTTCTCGTCCCGCGCCGGAGCGATGGTTGTGTCTGCCCGTCCGTGATGGCCGGGCAGCAGGCCGAAGATGTGCGTGGCGCAGGCCGCCTTCTGCCACGCGGCAGCAAGCGTGGTGCCGTTCAGGAGCTGCCTGCCCACGGGGATCACCTGCTCTCCGACGAGAATGCCGAGCAGGCCGACCAGCGCCACCAATGGCGGCGCCGGCGAGCGGACCTGAAGCAGGCTGTAGATCACGCCGACCAAAAGCCCTGCCCCGAGCGAGAACAGATAGATCTTCATCGTTCGTCCCAGGGCTACTTTGCGCCGCCTTCCGAGGCGTGCTCGCCGAGCGCCCATTTCGAGAAGCGGATCTGGATGCCGTAGGGCGAATGCGCCTTCAGGATCTCCATCATGCCGTCATAGGTCTCGGCACGTGCCCAGTCCTGCTGCAGCTCGAAGGCGAACTGGCACGAGGTGATCGGCACCGCGCCGGCCTGCACCGCGCGATCCATCGCCCGGTTGTGCGCTTCGAGCGACAGGTCGCCGCAGGCATCGGCCGGGATGTAGATCTCATAGCCTTCGCGCAGCATGTCGAGCGTCGGGAACAGCACACAGGCCTCGGTCCAGAGTCCCGCGATGATGAACTTCTTGCGACCGGTGGCGGCGACCTGCTTGCGGAAGCCGGCATCGAGCCAGGAGTTCATCGCCGTGCGGTCGACGATGTCGTGCTCCGGAAACAGCTCGGTCACTTCCGGCATGAAGGGACCGGAGAACGAGTCCTTGGCGACCGTGGTGAGCACCGTCGGAATCTTGAACAGCTTGGCCGCCTTGGCGACGATCTGGATGTTGTTGAACACGCCGAGGCGATCATGCGACTGCACGCCCTGATACATCGCGGGCTGATAGTCGATCAGCGCCACGGCGCAGTTCTGCGGGGTCAACATTTCGAGCTTGGACACGAGGTTCTCCTTGAAAGACCGAACGGATCAGGTGAGCGAAGCTCGCGGCGTCAGCGCGGTGGGTGCGAAACGCCGCCACGAGAAGACACCGAAAGCAATGAACAGAGCGAGCGTGACGAGCTGAGCTGCCGCGAACGGCGGCTCGCTCTGCGTCGGCGCCAGCGCATTGAGCACGCCGATCTTCTGGAACGACTGCACGATCGCGACGAAGACGTTGAGATAGAGCGAGAGCAGCGCGGTGACGACATAGACCCGTCGCCACCATCCCGACAGCCCGAACGCATAGAGAGCGGCGCTGGCCGCAATCAGCAGCGCGAGCAGGATGATGCCGATGATGCGCGGCGGGTCGAGACCGAACGGCGGCAGCGGAAAGCCGGTCACGCCGGTGAGGAAGGTCGTCACCAGGAACAGCGCCGCCCAGGCCGCCAGATGGCGGCCCGCCAGCATGCCGGCGAGCATCACGAGCCCGGTCGCGATTCCAATCAGGCTCAGCACCACGTGGATCTGAAGAAACAGTGCCGTCGGAATTCCCCAGGTCATGCAAGCCTCCCCTGATCAGCTCTTGATGAAGGACAGCAGATCGGCGTTGATGGTCTCGGCTTCCGTGGTCGGCATGCCGTGCGGAAAGCCCTTGTAGGTCTTCAGCACGCCGTTCTTCAGCAGCCTGGCCGACAGCGGCGCGGAATCCGCGTAGGGCACGATCTGGTCGTCCTCGCTGTGCATGACCAGCACCGGCAAGGTGATCGTCTTGAGATCCTCGGTGAAGTCGGTCTGCGAGAAGGCGACGACGCCGTCGTAATGCGCCTTGGCGCTGCCCATCATGCCCTGGCGCCACCAGTTCTGGATCACGGCCTCGGACGGCTTGGCGCCAGGCTTGTTGTAGCCGTAGAACGGCCCAGCGGCGACGTCGCGATAGAATTCCGCGCGGCGCGTGGCGACCTGGGTCTGGAAGTCGTCGAACACGGATTTCGGCAGTCCGCCCGGATTCGCCGCGGTCTGCACCATCAGCGGCGGCACCGCGGCGATGATCGCAGCCTTGGCCGCGCGGCTCTCGCCATGGCGCGCGAGGTAGTGCACGACCTCACCGCCGCCGGTCGAATGGCCGACATGGATCGCGCTGTTGAGATCGAGATGTGCGGTCAGTGCCGCGAGATCGTCGGCATAGTGGTCCATGTCGTGACCGTCGGCGACCTGGGCCGAGCGGCCATGGCCGCGGCGATCGTGGGCAATGACGCGAAAGCCGTGATTGAGGAAGAACAGCATCTGCGCATCCCAATCATCGGCTGACAGGGGCCAGCCATGGCTGAACACGATCGGCTGGCCGGAGCCCCAATCCTTGTAGTAAATCTCTGTGCCGTCATTGGTTTTCAGAACGGGCATGATTTCTCCTGCGCGCCAGCCATGCGGTCGCACCACCGATTTTGGTATCGCGATCGCCAATATCAGGTGCTATGCAGTCTCATGTGCATCTGCACAATGACCCGAGGATACCAAAGCACTGGCTCCAGAAGGCCAAGGGATGGCTCAGCAGATTCGAACCACATCGTCGTCCTGGATGCGCGGCGTTGCGACGACGCTGAACGAGCAAGGTCTGGATGCCGCCGCGCTGTTCGCCGAGGTCGGTCTGTCGATCGACGATCTCGACGATTGCGACCGCCGCTGGCCGACCGAGGCATTGAGCCGGTTGTGGGTGCTGGCGGCCGAGCGTTCGGGCAATCCGGACATCGGGCTGGCAAAGCTCGATGCGCCGCGACCTGACAACTATGGCGTCGCCGGCTACGCCATGATGTCGAGCCCCACTCTTCTCGCCGGGCTGATGCGCCTGATCCGCTACATGTGCCTGGTGAGCGACGCGGTGACCATCACGCTCGAGCCGGGTCATGGCGGTCGCTGGATACGAACCGACGTGTTCGGCGGTGAATGCCCGATTCCGCGGCAGCGTTATGACTACGGCGTCGTCAATCTGCTCAATCTATGCCGGTGGATGCTGGATCGTCCGCTGACGCCGCTCGCGACGCGTTTCTCGCATGCGGTGCCGCTGTCGATCGCGTGCTACAACAGGGCGTTCCAATCCCCGCTCGAATTCGATGCGCCGTTCAACGGCTTCCTGGTGTCGGATCAGGATCTCGCCTGCAAGCTGACGACCTCGGCGCCCGAGCTTTCGGCAATCCACGATCGGATCGCCGACGAGGCGCTGGAGCGCCTGGTCAAGGCCGACACCGCGCATCGCGCCCGCACCGCGATCGCCAGGCTGCTGCCCGACGGCAGCCCGCTGCGCTCGGCCATCGCAGCCGAGCTCGGCTTGAGCGACCGCACCTTCCAGCGCCGGCTCGCCGATGAAGGCCTCTCCTTCAGCGACCTCGTCGACGATGTCAGGCGCGAGCTGGCCCAGCGCCATCTCGCCGACTTCCGCATGACGCTCACCGACATCGGCTATCTGCTGGGCTATGCCGACCAGAGCACCTTCTTCCGCGCGTCAAATCGCTGGTTCGGCGAATCGCCAGGCGAATACCGCTCGCGCGTGATGAGGGGCGTGCGTCGGGAAATCGCGCTCGCGCGCGGACCATGATCCGCCGGCGGGAGACGCCTTCAGACGCGTTCTTCAGAACATCCCATTGGGATTGGCCGACTGCTCGGGAATGGGCTGAACCGAATCCCAGTGCTCCTCGATCTTGCCGTCCTTGAGACGGAAGATGTCGACGATGGCGTTGCCGCGGGTGCCGGGCTCGCGGATGGCGTGAACGCGCAGCACGACGAAGTCGCCGTCGACATGCACCTGCGTGATCCTGCTGTGCGACTGTGGAAACTTGGCCTTCAGAAATTCGATGAACTTGCGAAATCCCTCAGGGCCATCCTCGGCATTCGGATTGTGCTGGATGTAGGTGCCGAGATATTTCGACGCCGCCTCGAAATCCTTGCGATTGAGACCCTGCTCATAGAAGTCGAGCACGATCGCCTTGTTGCGCTCCTCCTGGGCGGAATAGGCCCGCTGGGCCAGCACCGGTGTCGCCACCGTGGCGAACAGCACCGCAGCCACCGCCGCGAAACGCGTCATCATTCCGTCATCTCCTGCGGAGCGCAGACATGATGCAGCCGTTGTCCGCCCCAGCTATTTCGGCTGCCGCCAGCTAAGCTGAGTTGCCACGGGAAGTGACCTCAAAGATGTGTGACCTCAATAATAGCGGTGGAGATGATGCACCGGGCCGTGGCCGTGTCCGACCGTGAAGCGATCGGCCGCCGCGATCGCGCCGGAGATGAAGGCCTTGGCGTTGCGCACGGCCGCCTCGAGGCTCTCCCCCTTCGCCAGCCCTGCGGCCACGGCCGACGACAGCGAACAGCCCGTGCCGTGGGTGTTCTTCGTGTCGATGCGCGGCGACGGCAATGGGATGCTGGTCGCTGATGTGATCAGGTAATCGGTGCTGTCGGCGCCCTGCCCGTGACCGCCCTTGATCAGCACGGCCGGACAGCCCAGTGCGAGCAGCCGGAGGCCCTGCGCGGCGATCGCCTCGTCAGAGATCGCAATCGGCTCGTCGAGCAGCGCGGCCGCCTCGGGCAGGTTCGGCGTGATCAGCGTCGCCTGGGGGATCAGCCGGCGGCGCAGCGCGTCGACCGCATCCTCCGGCAACAGCCGCGCGCCCGAGGTCGCGACCATCACGGGATCGAGCACGACATGCCGCGGCCGCCAGCGCGCAAGGCTTGCCGCGATGGCGTCGGCGACCGGCGCCTGCGCCACCATGCCGATCTTGACCGCGCCGACGTCGAGGTCATCGAACACCGCATCAATCTGCGCCGTGACGAAATCGGGCGGCACCAGATGCACCCCGGTCACGCCCCTGGTGTTCTGGGCGGTCAGCGCCGTCAGCACCGAGGCGCCGTAGACGCCGAGCGCCGCGAAGGTCTTGAGGTCGGCCTGGATACCGGCTCCCCCGGAGGAATCCGAACCGGCGATGGTGAGTGCGACGGGGGTGCTCATGCCCCTTCCTAGCGCGGGCCGGCCGCGCCCGGCAAGCAGGCCCGGTCGCCGGAGAAAGCGTATCGACTTCGCCGGAAAACGCTATATTGAGGCGAAAGATGCCTTCCGGAGACAGCCCGCAATGGTTCCCTTCTTCGTCCAGATCAAGTGCAAGCTCGGCCAGTCCTACACGGTCGCCAATGCGCTGGCGGAAGCCGAGATCGCCTCCGAGATCTACTCGACGGCGGGAAATTACGACCTGCTGGTGAAGTTCTACGTCGACAATGACACCGACATCGGCCACTTCGTGAACGAGAAGGTCCAGGTCCTGCCCGGCATTCAGGACACCCACACCATCATTACGTTCAAGGCCTTCGGCGCCACCTAGCGACGCGCTCGTCCCGACCGGGCGCGGCCTGCCCGTCGGCCGCCTGCCCCACGACAAAGGCGCCCGTCGTGACCGACGGGCGCCGAGGTCCTGAAAATGGGTCAAGCATGGTTTCGTCATGAAAGACGGTGGCGGCCGGAGACCGTTGTCCGCCAATTCGCGCCAGTGGGCCGGAAAGCCGGACCTTTCGATCGTGAGGGGCAATGGGGGACCGTCGAACGGCCCGGCTTTCCCTTTCGGCAACTTGGCGACAGGCGTTCTATAGCGGGTGCGCGGAGCACCCGGTCAAGGCGAGCAACCGATCCGATACGGTCGATCAAGAGGTTGAGACGAAAACTCAAGAATGACTGCGGCGCCGTGTGAAGAGTGAGATCAAAGCCGTTTCGTCCCTGCTGCCGAGCTACGGCTTTTGCGCCGAGCAGATGGACACCGAGGCGAACATCGCGGCTTGGCGCGAGGCCACTTCGACGTTCTTCGAGGTCGACGAACTCGCGGCCGGCGAGGCCGCTCCGTTCAGGGCGGACGTGCTGTCCTACGCGCTGGGCTCCGTGCTGCTCGGATCGGCCCGGGCGAGCGGCCAGCGGTTCCGCCGATCGGCCGAGACCATTGCCCGCAGCGGCGTCGACCACATCATCCTGCAGCTCTACGTGAGCGGCAGCTATGAGGGGGTCGCGGCGGCCGCGCCGATCCGGGTCGAGGCCGGCGACCTCTGCGTGCTCGATCTCGCCCAGACACTCGAAACGCGCGCGACGCCGTTCGAGAACATTACCTTGGTCGTTCCCCGTCCGATGTTCGATGCGCGCCTGCTGCAGGTCGACGACCTGCACGGCCTGGTGCTGCCGCGCAGCGGCGCGCTGGCGCCGCTGCTGGCGCGGCATTTCGGCGCACTGCTCGACTGTGCGCCGCGCATGAGTTTCGACGAGTGCCAGGCCGCGGTCGAGGGCACGATCGCGCTGATCTCGGCCTGCCTGCGCGGCGAGCTCGAACGCCGCGATGCCGACCGCAGCGTGACGCCGGATGCTTCGCTGCTCCGCATCCGCCAATACATCGAGGCGCAGCTGTCGAGCCCCGAGCTCAGCGCCGACGCGGTGGCGCTGCATTTCGGGATGTCGCGCGCGTCGCTCTATCGCCTGTTCGCGCCGATCGGCGGCATCGCCGACTACATCCGCAGCCGCCGCCTGCATCGCGCGTTCTTCGATCTCGCCGGGACCGGGTCGCGGACACAGCGCATCAGCGAGGTGGCGCGGCGCTGGCAGCTCGGCACCGATGCCCATTTCACGCGGCTGTTCAAGACCGCCTACGGCATCACGCCGAGCGCCGCGCGCGAGGCCGCCATGCTGGGCCTGGCACGCCTGCCGGTCGACGCGGATGCCGAAGCCGCCTCGCCGCTCAGCCGTTGGATGCGAGGGATAGCAGCGCCCCGGACCGGGGAATGAGCGCGACGACGGCCGCCGAGCGCGGATCGTCGTCCTCGGATGCGTCGTCCTCGGATGCGTCTTCGGCCGGCTGCGGCTCGTCGGCCTCGGATGCAGCGCGGGCGATCTCCAGATGCTGCTCGAGCTGCTCAACCGGCATCGGCCGGCCCAGCAGATAACCTTGCGCGAAGTTGACGCCGAGCGAGCGCAGTTGCACCAGCTGCTCTTCGGTCTCGACGCCCTCGGCGGTGATCTGGATGCCGAGCCCCCGCGCCAGCGTCACGACCGATAAGATCACGGCGGCACTTTCGTCGCGCACGCTCAGATTGGCGACGAAGGACTTGTCGATCTTGATCTTGTTGAACGGGAACGCCGTCAACGAACGCAGCGACGAATAGCCGGTGCCGAAATCGTCGAGCGCCAGAGAGATGCCGAGGCCCTTCAGCCGATCGATGAAGCTCTCGTTCTCGGCCGCGCGCTCCAGCAGCACCGACTCCGTGATCTCGATCTCGAGACGCTTCGGATCGAGGCCCGACCGCGCGAGCGCCGACTGGATCACGTCGAACAGCTCGGCCTGCTTGAACTGGACCGGCGACAGATTGACGGCGATCTTGACGTCGTCGGGCCATGCGGTGGCGTCGTCGCAGGCGCGCCCGATGATCCATTCGCCGAGCGGCACGATCAGGCCGGTCGACTCCGCAAGCGGGATGAACTTGTCCGGCGGCACCAGCCCCTTGACCGGATGGCGCCAGCGCACCAGCGCCTCGACGCCGCACCGCTCGCGCGTCTCGGCGTCGTAGAACGGCTGATAGTGCACCTCGAACTGGCACTGCGCGATGGCGTCACGCAGATCACCCTCGAGCGTGTTGCGCGCCTCGAGCTCGGCCGACATCGCATCGTCATAGAGCGTATAGCAGCTGCGGCCGGCCGATTTCGAGCGGTAGAGCGCGAGGTCGGCCTTCTTGAGCAGGTGCTCCTGGTCGCGGCCGTGCTGGGGCGCGAGCGAGATGCCGATGCTGGTGCCGATCTCGACGCGCTGTCCGCCGAGCTGGTACGGCTCCGCGATCAGCCGGGTGATGCGCTGCGCGAGCTCGATCGCGGCGGCGCGCTGGTCGGAGGCGCCGGCCTGGATCAGGGCGAACTCGTCGCCGCCGAGCCGGGCCAGCACGTCCTCGTCGCGCAACTGCGATCTCAGCCGCTGTGCCACCTGCACCAGCAGCTCGTCGCCGGCGCCATGGCCGAGCGAATCGTTGACGTTCTTGAAGCGGTCGAGGTCGAGAAGGAAGACGGTGAAGCGGCCGCTCTTCTCGTCGTTGATGCGCTCCATTTCCTCGAGGAAGAAGGCGCGGTTCGCAAGGCCGGTCAGCGCGTCGGTCTGCGCCAGCTCGAGCACGCGGCGATTGGCGAGGGCGAGCTGCAGGGCGTTGCGGCTCGACAGCGCGAGATACACGGCAAGGAAGATCGTCGTCGCCATGCCGGCCGCATACAGCGCCAGCGCGCGATTGTGGCTCGCCATCAGGCTGCCACCGGCGGGCGCCGCCTGGAAGACCCAGTCGGCATCGCCGATGCGCAAGGTCGTCGACCAGATGCTGGGGTCCGCGGGCCAGCGCTGCGGGTCCACGCCGGAGGCATTGATCACGCGCTCGGGCGGCAGCAGGTTGATCGCGAGCGCCGGGCTGTTGGGATTGTTCGCGCGCACCGACTGCAACAGCGTCGGCAGGTCGAACACGCCGATGATGAAGCCAGAGAGATTGCGCCGGCGGTCGGCGACAGTCGTGCGCGACGTCCCCTTGGCATAGACGGGGATGCCGATCATCACGGCGTTATTGCGCTCGTTCTGATTGATCAGGTTCTGACGCGTGCGCAACGCGCCGATCACGTCGTAGTCGCGCGACTGCTCCAGCACGGCGCGATGGTCGGGAATGCTCCAATAGTCGAGACCGTAGACCGGCGAGGTCTTCGCCTCGGTGGAGAAGTAGACCGGATAGTATTCGTCGCTCTCCGGCGCGACGGTGCCGTCGGGATAGGACTTGATGCGAAACGCGGGAACGCCGTCGGTGATCGCCGCCGCCTCGTATTCGCCGCGCTCCTTGCGCTTGATCCGCGGCAGCCACGCTAGCCGCAGCATGCCGCGATGCGACTCGAACAGGCGCGCGCTGAAGGTCTGGTACTCGCTGCGCGTAATGTCGTCGTTGGCGGATTCGAAGCGGGTGCGCAGCGCGGTCAGCCGGCTGACATATTCGTTGACGCCGTTCTGGACCAGGATCGCCTGGGCTTCGGCCAAGCCTTCGAAATCGGTGCGCGCCAGCCGGTTCTCCCAGCGTCCCACGGCAACCGTCCCGACGACCGACAGCACGACGCCGACGCATGCCGCGATGATCGCAGGGCGATAAAGGCGGTATCGCGATAACGAAGCGCGCAGCCTCTCGCGCCCGCTACCGCTGCGAGCATCATCCTTTTCCTGCAGCGTCGGTGCGCTGTACTCTTCAACCTGCAATATGGCCCCCGCCAAACGGCTGCCCCTCACCACGATGCGGCCGATGCTGGCCGCGGTAAGTTAAGGACGGTCAAAGATGATCCGTTGTGGCGTACCAGAAACCGGGGCTTGGTTAACGGCTGACTGTTGAGGGCCGCCCAAAACGCGATCAAGCGCGGGCTACGTCTTTAGCGAGGTCTTCATTCAACACGCCTAGACTGAGTTGTCATCAAGTGTACCCCGTGCATCGAAGATCGCAATGAACTGGTTTTCAAGCCTTCGGATCTCCTTCATTCTCATCTTGATCGCCGGCGTGCTCCCGCTGGGGTCTGCGCGCGCCGACGAGCTCGGCGTCACCAACGACACCATCATGTTCGGCCAGGTGGCGGCGCTGGAAGGCCCGTCGGCCGCGCTGGGCCAAGCGGCGCGCCAGGGACTGCTGGCGGCCTTCAACGAGCTCAACGCCAAGGGCGGCGTCTACGGACGCAGGCTCAAGTTGTTGAGCCGGAACGACGGCTACGACCCCGATCGCTCGGTCGTCGAGACCATCAAGCTGATCTACGAGGACAAGGTGTTCGCGCTGATCGGCGCCGTCGGCACGCCGACCGCGATGGCCACTGCGCCGATCGCGGCCTCCAACGACGTCCCCTTCATCGGGCCGATCTCCGGCGCCGAATTCCTGCGGACGCCTGAATTCCAGAACATCGTCAACATCCGCGCGAGCTACGCGGCGGAGGCGGAAGCCTCGATCAAGTATCTCACCGAAGAGCTTCACCTGACCCGCATCGCGATCTTCTATCAGGATGACGCGTTCGGCCGCGACGTACTGGCCGGCGTGAAGACGCATCTCGATCGCCGCGGCCTCGAGCTCGCGGCCGAAGGCACGTTCGAGCGCAACACGCGCGCTGTCGGCGCGGCGCTCAAGGTCATTCGGCGCGCGGAGCCTGAAGCGGTGATCCTGGTCGGCACCTACGGCCCGTGCGCCGAGTTCATCAAGATGGCGCATCGCAGCGGCTTCAATCCGACCTTTACGGCGGTCTCCTTCGTCGGCGGCAACGCGCTCGCCAAGGAGCTCGGCCCGGAAGGCCGCGGCGTCGTCGTCTCCGAGGTGGTGCCGTTTCCGTGGGACACCGACCTCCGCATCGTCGCCGACTATCAGGCCGCGATGAAGACGCTCGATCCGAGCCAGACGCCGGACTTCATCGGCCTCGAGGGCTACATCACCGGCCGACTGGTGGCGCGCGCCCTGGCGATGACCGGGCCGAACCCGACCCGCGCCGAGCTGCTCCGCATCATCAACGAGGTCGGCCAGTTCGACATCGGCGGGCTGGTGGTCAGCTTCGGCAACGCGCGCAAGGAGAATCCACCGCCGGTGTCGCTGACGGTGATCCAGAGCGACGGCAGCTTCAAGCCGATCTGACCTGAGCGCGCGCGCCCGCCGAACTGATCAGCTTGCCGGCTTCTTCGGCTTCGGCGGGCCTTCCACCGGCGGCAGCGATTTCAGATAGACCGCCATCGCCTTGCGATCCTCGGGCGAGAGCTGCGAGGTGTTGCGGATCACCCGCGCCATCGAGCCGCCGACGTTGTCGCCGTCGGGCAGTTGTCCGGTCTCGAGGAAATAGCTGATGTCGCTCTCGCTCCAGTCCGACAGGCCCTTCTGGGTGATGTTCGGCACGAAGCCCTGACCTTCCGGCTCTGGCCCACCCGCCAGCCGCTGCGCCGAGACGATGCCGCCGAGCGCATTGCGCGGGCTGTGGCACTCGGCGCAATGGCCGAAGGTGCTGACCAGATAGGCGCCGCGATTCCACTCCGCCGGGCGCGAGGCGTTGGCGGCAAAGGGCTTGCCGTCGAAGAACAGCAGCTTCCAGACCCCGACGGTGCGACGGATGTTGAACGGAAATGGCATGTCGTGCGCGCGCGAGGCGCCCGCAACCGGCGGCAGCGTCTTCATGTAGGCGAAGAGATCGCGGACGTCGTCGATCTTCGCGGCCGCGTAGGAGGGATAGGGAAACGCCGGGTAGTAGTGGCTGCCGTCCGGCGACACGCCCCTCACCACCGCATTGACGAACTCGGCCTCGCTCCAGCGCCCGATACCGTCAGTGGGATCGGGCGAGATGTTGGGCGCATAGAACGTCCCGAACGGCGAGCTCAGCGGCAGGCCGCCGCCGAGCTTCAGTCGATCCGGCTGGTTCGGCACGGCGTGACAGGACGCGCAGCCACCGATGTTGAACATCTCCTGCCCGTTGGCGAGATCCGGCGCGCGCGTCGCCGCTGCGAGCGTGATCGTCGACGGCTGGGTCAACCACCAGAACACCGTCAGGCCGGCGGCGCCGAGCACGCAGAGAGCAAGCAGGAGGCGGCGTAGCATGGTGGCTCCGTCACAGCAGGAGGAGATCGTCGGCCCGGCGATCATTACCGGAGCTCGGCGGCGCCGTGATACGTCAGGACGCCCGCACGGCGCAAACAAACGGGGGCGGACGCAATGTCGCGTCCGCCCCCGTGGATGGCAGGTCAGATCAACTGTTCTTGAGACGGAAGGTCTCGTGGCAACCGCCACATTCCTTGCCGATGCCCGGCGCGGTCGCCTTCAGACTGTCGAGATCCTTGATCTTCGCCTTGGCCTCGGTGACGACCTTCGCGAAGCTGTCGATCTTGGCCTTGAAGCCGGCCTGGTCTTCCCAGATCTTCGGCGACGGACCGTAGTCGCCCTCGAACTTGGCGCCCTTCAGGCTCGCCGGATACATCGTCGGCAGCTTCTTGGCGGTGTCCTCGAGCTGGGCCAGAGCGGCATTGACGGCGGCCTGGTCATACGGCTTCTCGCCCTTGACCATCGCGATCAGGACACCGCCGAGGTTCTTGGCGTTGGCCTTCATCGTGTCCTGGCTATGCTTGACCAGATCCTGCTGTGCCATCACGGCGCCGGCCCCTAGCAGCAAAGCTGCGACAGCCACGACAGTCCGCTTCATCAATTCGCTCCTTTGTTGTCACAATCCCGTCCAGCCCACCCGGACGGGTCGCTCGGTTGGTCAACCCCTCAGCCGGCGGATTATTCCGGAATTGAGGCGGATATCGGAGGAGATCCGGAGGGAGAGTACTCAGAGACTATGACGGCGATGCTGCTCCCGGATCGCGATCCAGACGCGCTCCGGGGTCGCCGGCATGTCGATGTGATCGATCTTGTACTCACGCCAGAGGGCTTCGACGATCGCATTGACGACGGCCGGACAGGAGCCGATCGCCCCCGCTTCGCCGGCGCCCTTGACGCCCATCGGATTGGTCTTGCAGGGCACGTTGTGGGTCTCGAAGGTAAAGGACGGCGCGTCGGCGGCGCGCGGCAGCGCGTAGTCCATGAAGCTGCCGGTGACGAGCTGGGCGTCGGAGTTGCTGTAGACCACCTGCTCCATCAGCGCCTGGCCGATGCCCTGCACCGCACCGCCATGCACCTGGCCGGCCAGCAGCAGCGGATTCAGCGTCACGCCGAAATCGTCGACGATGACGTAGTTGACGATCCGGATGATGCCGGTCGCCGGGTCGATCTCGACCTCGGCCACGTGGGTGCCGTTCGGATAGGTGCCGTCGGCGCTGGCGAAGGTGGCGCTGCCCTTGAGCTTGTCAGGATCGACGCCGGGACGCTTGGCGAGGTCGGCAAACGAGATCGCGCGGTCGGTGCCGGCGACGCGGATCACGCCGTCGGCGATCTCGAGATCGCCGAGCCCGGCTTCGAGCGCTTCGGCCGCGATCTGCTTGAGCTTGTCGCCGAGCTCGTGGGTGGCGCGCTGCACGCTGACGCCGCCGGAGGGGATCGAGGCCGAGCCGCCGGTGCCGAGGCCGGTCGCGATCTCGGCCGTGTCGCCCTGATGGATGTGCACGCGCTCCGGCGCCAGGCCGAATTGCTCGGCGACGATCTGGGCGTAGGCGGTCTGGTGGCCCTGCCCGCTCGACTGCGTGCCGATCAGGATGGTGACGTCACCGTTCGGGTCGAGCCGCACGTTGGCGGTCTCCTCGCCCATGGTGCCGCAGACCTCGACATAGCTCGCGAGCCCGATGCCGCGAATGAGACCGTGCTTCTTGGCGGCCTTGGCGCGCTTCGAAAACTCCTTCCACTCGGCGATCTCCATGGCGCGCTTGAGGTGCGCGTTGAAATCGCCGGAATCATAGACCTTTCCGGTCGCGGTCTTGTAGGGCAGCGCGCGCGGCGGGATGAAGTTCTTGCGCCTGATCGCATCGACGGACATGTCGAGCTTGCGCGCGCAGGCGTCGACCAGACGCTCGATGACGTAGGCCGCCTCGGGACGGCCCGCGCCGCGATAGGCGTCGACCGGCACGGTGTGGGTGAAGATCGTGCGCACGCGGCAGTGGAAGGCCTGGATGTCGTAGAGGCCCGGCAGCATGCCGGCGCCGCCATGCGGGATATAGGGCGCGAAGGTCGACAGATAGGCGCCCATGTCGCCCATCAGGTCGACGTCCATCGCGAGGAACTTGCCGTCCTCGGCCAGCGCCATCTTCGCCGTGGTGACGTTGTCGCGGCCCTGCGCATCGCCCATGAAATGCTCGGAGCGGTCGGCGGCCCAGCGCACCGACTTGCGCAGTCGCTGCGCGGCGACCGCGACCAGCGCGTATTCCCGGTAGGGAAACAGTTTTGTGCCGAAGCCGCCGCCGACGTCGGGGCAGATCACCCGCATCTTCTCGGTCGGGATCTTCAGCACGTTCTGGCAGAGGATGTCGCGCAGGCGGTGGCTGCCCTGGCTGCCGGCCGTCAGGGTCAGATGGTCGCGCTTGGTGTCGTAGTCGCAGACCGCGGCGCGGGTCTCCATGAAGCTCGCCACCACGCGCGGATTGACGATGCGGATCTCGGCGACCGCATGCGCCTTCGCGAACGCCGCCTCGACCGCCGCCTTGTCGCCGATCCCGACATCGAACAGCACGTTGCCCTTGTGCTCGGCCCAGACCTGCGGCGCATCCGGCTTGATCGCGTTCACGACGCCGGTCACCGCCGGCAGCGTCGTCCACTCGACCTTGATCGCCTCCAGCGCATCGCGCGCGTGGTCGAGCGTGTCGGCGACGACGAAGGCGATGGCATCGCCGACGTGGCGCACCTCGTCCTTGGCGAGGATCGGATAAGGCGGCGCGGTGAACGGATCGGTCTCGAGATTGAACAGGCACGGCAGCCCGCCGAGCTCGGCGGTGTCCTCGGCGGTCAGGATCAGCGCCACGCCCGGCAACAGCCGCGCCTGGGTGACATCAATGGTGAATTTGGCATGGGCATGCGGCGAGCGCAGCACCAGGGCATGCAGGGCAGCGGATGGCGCGAGATCATCGGTGTAGCGGCCCTTGCCGCGAATCAGCGCGTCATCCTCTTTCCGGAGAACGCTTTGTCCCATACCGAACTTGATCGGAGCTGCCATCTGGTTTCACTTCCCACTGCATTGTCGCGACGATTGGCCAGCATATTGCAGCGGATCACGCCCTCGCGCAAACGGCATATGGCCGCTCCCCGAACACGCGCGGTCAACTCTCGGCAGGCATGCCAGCACGCCATGCTGCAGCGCAAACGTCAGCGCCGCACGAGGGCCTTCAGCCAGCGCGGACCGAACAGCACGAGGATGGCGCCCACGTAGATGACGGCGCCGACGATGATCAGCAGACCGAGAACGGCTTCGTCCTGCATGCGGCCGAGCGACGCGAGCCGGGTCGATGCCACCAGGGCCGTTGCCCACAACGCCGCCGCGAGCACCACGCCGGTCCCGGCGAACTTCAGCAGCGACGAGGTGAGCCGCCGATCGAAGTGCAGATAGCCTTTGTGCACGGCGAAGCCGAGCACCAGCAGCAGATTGATCCAGGCGCCGACGGCCGTCGCCAGCGCGAGTCCGACCTGGGCGAGCGAGCCCATCAGCAGCACCTTCAGCACGACGTTGGCGGTCAGCCCCGTCAGCGAGGCCTTCACCGGCGTCGCGGTGTCCTTGCGCGCGTAGAAGGTCGAGACCGCGCTGCGAATCATCACGAACGGGATCAGGCCCACGGCATAGGCGGCGAGCGTCGCCCCGGCCGCGGCGGCGTCGCCCTTGGTGAAGGCGCCGCGCGCGAACATCGCGCGGGTGATCACGTCGGGGACGGCGAGGAAGGCGGCGACGAACGGCACCGAGAACAACAGCGTGAACTCGAACGCCCGGCGCTGCTGCTCCATGGCGCCATCGTGATCGTTCGCCGTGAGCCGCCGTGACATCTCCGGCAGCAGCACCGTGCCGATGGCGATGCCGATCACGCCGATCGGCAACTGGTTGAGGCGGTCGGCATAATACAGTGCCGAGATCGCGCCGGCCGGGAGGAACGTCGCGATGATGGTGTCGGCGAACATCGCGACCTGCGTGCCCATCGAGCCCAGCGTCGCCGGTCCCAGCGCCTTGAAGAAGGCGCGGATGTCGTCGTCGAGCTTCAGCGGCGCGAACCGCGGCAGCCCGCCATGGCGGGCGAGGTCGCCGGCGAGCAGGAAATATTGCAGGAAGCCGGAGATCAGCACGCCCCAGGCGGCGGCATGGCCGACACCGGGGAAGAACGCCGCCAGCGCCAGGGTCGCCATCATCGCGAGATTGAGGAAGATCGACGCCGCCGCCGCGCTGGCAAAGCGCTGCATCACGTTGAGCATGCCGCCATAGAGCGTCACCAGCGTGATCAGCAGCAGATAGGGAAAGGTGATTCGCGTCAGCGTGATCGCAAGCTCGCGCTGCCCGGGATCGTCGGTGAAACCGGGCGCCAGGATCGTCATCGCCTGTGGCATGAACACCCAGGCGAGGATCAGCAGCACGACCTGAGAGGCCAGCAGCAAGGTGAAGATGCGGTCGGCAAACAGGCTCGCAGACGCCGGCCCCTTCTCGCCATGGACATGCGCGTAGGCCGGCACGAACGCCGCGTTGAACGCCCCCTCGGCGAAGATCGCCCGGAAATGGTTCGGCAGCCGGAACGCGATGAAGAACGCGTCGGCGACCGGCCCGGCGCCGAGAATCGCCGCCAGCATGATATCGCGGGCAAAGCCGGTGAGCCGCGACAGCAGCGTATAGCCGCCGACGGTGAAGATACGTCCGAGCATGGGGGGCTTCTAGAGCATCGGGGGGCGAGTTTGAAGCGGGGAACGTGGCCTCCTTCTGCTTACGGCCAAAGTGTGGCGACTGGGCGCGCGGCCCCCCTCCCCCACTTGCGAGCCGAGCCGGCACACATCGTCTCGGGCTTTTCGCCGCGCCGCCCGGGAAGCCTCTCCCCGCTTGCGGCGGGGCGACTGCCTCCACGTATTGCGTCCGTCTGCTGCCACGTCGTCATGGCCGGGCCTGTCCTGGCCATCCACGTCGTCGGGCGCCTTCGGAACGACGTGGATGCCCGGGACAAGCCCGGGCACGACGGACTAACTCATTGGCAGCGCGTAGGACGAACGAGCGACGGGCAATCCGCCGCGCCCGATGCGAACACTCAACGAATGCCGCGCCTTTGCGCAGATCGTTGATTACGGTATGCAGACGAGACCAACTCACGCATTTTGGTGCGCAACATCAAATGTGACATGATGGCGGACTACGCTGCGCTGATCCGCCCTATGCGCTCGGGAGGTTGCCAAGGTGTCGAGTGACATTCAGGTTGGGGACCGTGTGAGACTGCGTGGCCTACCTGATTGGCTGCTGCATGACCTGCCCGCGAGCGAGCAGGCGGAAATGCGCGCCTTTATTGGCCAGTCATGTGTGGTGAGTGAAATCGACGCTTTTGGCTACTATTGGCTTGGATTCGGTAGGACTATCGTCGACTCGGATGGAACTCGCTGCGGTGGCCATTCATTCTGTGTTCCACGAGAGTTCATTGAACGAGCCCCCATGGACAAGCCTATTCCGCAAGAGTCGCACCTCGACTAATTTCGCGAGCCGCTCAAGCGCATCCCTCTAACCAGTCCGTTTCTGGAAAATATTCCTCTTTCTTTTTCTCCGAAAACATGATTGTATGTCGCCGTCCCGTCTCGATCAGAGGGGCGCTTCGCGGTCGTCACGGACGTTGAGGCGGGATGCGGTGGGCGTGTCGATGTTGCAGCGTGGTTCGCCACGCCGACGAACAACGTCGATGCGCACGGTCAAGTCGCGTGGTCCTGGCATCCCGACGCTGATGCCCCGCGTAATGCGCGAAAGCGCATTGCGCGCACGGTGGCCAAAAAGCCCGGAGCACCGGGGAGAACGCGAAGCAGCCGTCAAAACCATCGCGCGGGGAATGCCGGGATGTCTCGGCTGAACCTGTGGTTCCTGCCGCCTGCATTTTTTCCGCAGGCGGGCCATGGGTGCGGCCAGCGCCCGGCATTCCCCGTGCCCTCTTTTAAGGAGAGGGCATGACGAACAGCAAAGCTCGGACGCCAGATGCGCCGCGAGAAGGTGAACACATGTCTCACCACCGTCATTGCGAGGAGCGAAGCGACGAAGCAATCCAGGACCGCACGCGCAGCCCTGGATTGCTTCGCTTCGCTCGCAATGACAGTGAGCATGCCGGTCGCACGTCGGCACTTGCGACGCTGGCGGGGAGGCGCACCACGCACTCCGCTGTCGTCCCGGACAAGCCTGCCGACGCGAAGCGGCGGCGGGCGCCGATCCGGGATCCATACGCCGTGCAGCCGATGGGGCGCGCGGAACGGGCCGCCTGCCCCTTCCAGACATCACGCGGTATGGGTCCCGGCGTTCGCCGGGACGACAGTGTTTGTTGGAGCTGCCGGTGGGACAGATCATTCATACACGCTGCGGCCGGTCGGGCCGCCAGCGGAGATGCGCGACGATGCGTAAGACCTCAGGCCAGTGCGCCGCGCACGACGTCGATGATGCGCCCTTGCGTCGCCTCGTCCAGATAGGCGTGCATCGGCAGGCTGATGACGTCGCTGGAGAGCTGCTCGCTGACCGGCAGGCCGCCGTCGGCGCTCGGGAAGATGCGGTAGGCGGTCTGCTGGTGCATCGACTTCGGATAATAGATCGCGGTCGGGATGCCCTGCGCCTTCAACGCGGCGGCGAAGGTGTCGCGATCGACGCCCTTGGGCAGGCGGATGGTGTATTGCGCCCAGACCGAGGTGCAGCCGTCGACCAGGCGAGGCACCTTCACGACGTCGGCCAGCGCCGCCGTATAGCGCTCGGCGACGACATTGCGCGCGGCGATCTCGTCGTCGAAGATCTTGAGCTTCTCGAGCAGCACCGCCGCCTGAATCGTGTCGAGCCGCGCGGTGAGGCCGAGGCGGACGTTGTCGTATTTGTCGCTACCGCCGCCATGGGCGCGCACGCTGCGCAGCCGCTCCAGCAGGCCGGCATCGTCGGTGAGGATGGCGCCGCCGTCGCCGAAGCAGCCGAGCGGCTTGGCCGGATAGAAGCTGGTGGCGGTGGCAAGCCCGAAGGTGCCGATGCGGCGGCCCTTGTAGCTGGCGCCAAAGCCCTGCGCGGCGTCGTCGAGCACGAACAGCCCTTCGGCTTCGGCAATTGCGGCGACCGCATCATGGTCGGCGCTCTGGCCGAACAGATCGACCGGGATCACGGCCTTCGGCTTGAGGCCGAGCCGCTTCGCGGTGGCGATGCCGCGGCGGAGCGAGGCCGGATCGATGTTGAAGGTGTCCTCCAGCACGTCGACGAACACCGGCGTGGCGCCGGTCAGCGCCACCGCTTCGCCGGTCGCGCAGAACGTGAAGGACGGGCACAGCACCGCGTCGCCGGGGCCGATGCCTTGGGCCATCAGCACCATCAGCAGCGCGTCGGTGCCGCTGGAGCAGCTCACGGCGTATTTGGCGCCACAATACGCCGCCAGCTCGGCCTCGAGCTGAATGATTTCGGGGCCGCCGAGGAACTGGCAATGCGCGAGCACGCGGGCGACGGCGTCGTCGAGCGACTTGCCGAGCCGCTGGCGCTGCGCGGCGGTGTCGATGAACGGAATGGGCTGATGACGCAGGTGCTGGTTCATGAGCTCTGACAAAGGTTCGGAAACGGAAATGAGGGTGAAGCGGAGGCCTGGGCGGCTAGCCGGCCACGGCGCGCCGCTTGGTGGCAGCCGCCTCGGCCGGACGATGGCTCGAGGTCTCCAGGCACTGCGTGGCGATCGCCAGACTCGCGACGCCCTCGTCGCCGGTGACGGCCGGCGCCGTGCCCGAGCGCACCGCATGCAGGAAGGCGATCAGCTCGGCGCGCAGCGGCTCGTCATGGCCGACCGGGAGATGACGCATCGAGTAGCTGCCGTCCGGCTTGAAGCCGAAGCACTCGGTGACCTGACGGGTGAGCAGATCGCCCATGATGTACTTGCCGCGCGTCGCCACCGTCACGTTTCGCGCCTTGAACGGCGTAAGCCAGTTGGTGTTGATGTGGGCGAGCACGCCGGAGGCGGTGCGGAACTGCAAGAGCGCGATGTCCTCGCGCTCGGCCACCGCGCTCGACAGTTGCGGCTGCACCTCGATGATGTCGGATTCGGTGAACCACCGGATGAGATCGATGTCGTGCACGGCGAGATCGATGACGACGCCGACATTGGACATGCGCGGCGGGAACGGGCCGACGCGGGTGATCGCGATCGACAGGATGTCCTCGCCGGCGATCGCCTTCTTGATCGCGGCCACCGCCGGATTGAAGCGCTCGACATGGCCGATCATCAAAGTGACGCCGGCGCGATGCGCGGCCGAGACGATCTCCCTGCCCTCGTCCACCGTCGAGGCGATCGGCTTCTCGACCATCAGGTGAACCTTGCGCGCGATGCAGGCCAGCGCAAGCTCATGATGCAGATGCGTCGGCGCCGCAATGGTCACGGCGTCGACGCCCTCCGCGACGAGCTGGTCGAGGCTCTCGAAGGTCGGGCAGTTCGCAAGCTCGGTGACGCGGCTGCGATGCGCGGGCAGCGGATCGACCACGCCGACCAGATGCACGTCGGGCAGTCCGGCGAGCACGCGGGCATGATTGCTGCCCATCACGCCGGCTCCGATCACGCCGACGCGCAGCGCCTGCCTCAGCTCGGCCTTGTGGCCCGCCCCCTTGGAACTCATGTCATCGACCCCATCAATGCCCCCGGCTTGCGACGTCACGGATTGGCCGCAACGGTTAACGAACTGCAAATCACCGGTCGAAGCTCTCCTAGCATGCCGCTCGAAGCGAGGCGAATGCGGAAAGCCTTTTCAGGACACGATTTGATTCAGAAAGTTACATCCGGCCCGGACAAAAAACGCTGTCTTTTGAACGGCGTGCGCGATGCGCTTCAGGTGTGGCGGGCGCCCTGCTCACGCGTCACGACAGGTCGCGAAAGTAACGGTGGATGCGTCTTCACGCCTGCGTGTTGGCTACGGCAGGAGGTAACGCGATGGCCCGCGCCAGCGAAGGAGATCACGTCACAACGCGGGAGAACACCCATGTCCCTCAGCCTCGCCTCGTTCCGCCACGCCTCCGCCTTCGCCGTGCTGCTCGCATCGCTTGCCCCGTGGTCGCCATCGGCCGCCGCAACGGATCGGCCCGTCGTCATCGAGCTGTTCACCTCGCAGGGCTGTTCCTCCTGCCCGCCTGCAAATGCCTATCTCAACGAGATGGTGCGGCAGCGCCGCGACGTGCTGCCGCTCGCCTTTCACGTCACCTATTGGGACCGGCTGGGCTGGAAGGACCCGTTCTCGCTGCCGGCCGCCACCGATCGCCAGGCCCGCTATGGCAGCCGCTTCGGCGACGGCTCCTACACGCCGGAGATCGTCGTCGACGGCACGACGAGCCATGTCGGCTCCAACCGGGCCGAGGTGGGACCCGCGATCGATCGCGCCAGAAGCGCGAGCGCGACGGCGGCGCCGCTCAAGCTCGCACGCAATGGCGACAGGCTTACGGTCGAGGTCGGCGGCGGTGAAGGACGCGGACGCCTGCTCCTGGTCGGCTTCGATCATCGGCATGAAACGTCGATCCGCCGCGGCGAGAATGGCGGCCGCACGCTGGAGGAGCTGAACGTGGTGCGCTCGGTGCGCCCGCTGGCAGATTGGAGCGGCAGCGCGCTGCGCCTCACCGAGCCGATGCCGGAGGGCGAAGACGCGGCCGTAATTCTCGAAGCGGCGGATGGGCGCATCGTCGGTGCAGCGCGGCTGTAGCCGCCACGATCAGGAGGAGGCGCAATAACGGCGCCAGAACAGACGATAGCCCTCCTCGACCTTGCGGGTGTAGGTCTCGACATTGCCGGCGGCGGAGTTCGCGACCATCGCCGGCAGTTGCGCCCGCAGCTTCGCCAGCTCAGCGGGCTGCGCTGCGAATCTGAGGGCGATTGCGATGTAGCCGTCATCGTCCTCCGCCACGAACTCGGCGAGCCCGACCGCCGTGTTGATGGCGGCCGCGGCACGCGCCGCGGCGCCGTGGCCGAGCTTGGCGATGACGGGCACACCGGCCTGCAGCGATTCCCAGGTGCTGACGCCGCCATTCTGCGGGAATGGATCGAGCGACATGTCGATCGCAGCGAATTGCGCGATGTGCTGATCGCGCGTCGACAGGCCGAGGCAGGTGATGCGCTCCTGCGCGATGCCGCGCGCCACGAACCGGGCAACGAGGCCATCGCGCAGCAGGGGCTCGTCGAGCGCGCCGTTCTTGATGACGATCCGCGAGTCCGGCAGCGCGCCCATCAGCCGGGACCAGAGCGCGAGCGCCGGCTCGGAGATCTTGTCGATGCGGTTGAAGACGCCGAACGTGATATAGCCGTTGCGCAGCATCGGCAGCGGCGTCGGCTGCCATCCTGGCAAGGGATCGGTGGTGATCACGGCCGGCAGATCGTAGACCTGCTCGGCGAACAGCGGACGCGCGGTCTCCGGCACGGTCACCGGATCGGCGAAGAAGTAGTCGATGGTCGGAAGCCCCGTTCCGGTGCCGCTGCCCCACGCGGTGACCTGCACCGGCGCCGGCTTGCGCGCGAACACCGGCAGCCGGTTGCCGGCGGAATGGCCGGAGAGATCGACGAGGATATCGACCTGATCGGCCTCGATGCGATCGCTCAGTTCCTCGTCGGACATCTGCCAGGCGTCGACCCAGACGTCGGCGGCGGAGCGACAGCGCTCGGTCATGCCATCCTGCTGCGGCGAGCAGGAGTAGCAGACGACCTTGAAGGCCTGGTGGTCGTGATGGCGCAGGACCGGCAGGAATACCAGCGCAGCCGAGTGATTCCTGAAATCGGACGAGACGTAGCCGATGGTCAGCCGCCGCTCCGGATCGCGGTCGCGAAACGGCGGCGGCCTACGGGTGATCTTGCTGCCGATCCTGGTCCACCATTCGCGGCGCACCGCCTGGTGCCGAGCAAAGTCGGTGTCGGGCATGAAGTCGAGCAGGAAGATCTTCGCGGTGATCGCATCACCGAAATCCGGCTTGATCTCGAGCGCGCGCTCGAAGTGCTGCAAGGCCGTCGCGAGATCGCCCTGCTTGCAGAAGCATTCGCCGAGCCAGGTCCAGGCGACCTCGGACTGCGGGTTCTGCTCCAGCACCTTGCGGCACGCGTCCATCGCCGGCGCGATATTGTCCTTGATGGCGCTGAGCTGCGCGAAGCCCAGCAACGCCACGTCCTGCCATGGATCGAGCGCCAGGGCGGCCTTGAAGTCGGCCATGGCCCGCTCGAACCGTCCGGCCTGCTGGTGCAGGCGGCCGCGCTGTGCCAGCACCTGCGCGGCATTGGACTTGATTGCAAGCGCGGCGTCGAACGCCGCGAGCGCCTCGTCGGAATGGCGCAGATTGATGCTGGCGAGGCCCTTGCCGAACATCGCCTCCATGTGGCGCGGGTTGAGCGACAATGCGCGATCGAAGCTCGCATTGGCCTCCGCATTGCGGGCGAGCGGAAGCAGCGCCATGCCGCGATTGCAATAGGCGTCGGCATAGTCCGGCTTGAGCGCGATCGCCCGGTCATGCGCGGCGATCGCCTCCTCCGGCCGCCCCAGCCGCATCAGCGTGTTGCCGAGGCCGGTGATCGCCACGAGCAGATTCGGCTTCAGCGCGATTGCCCGCTCCTGGCATTTGCGCGCCTCCTCGAAGCGCTTGCGGTTGAACAGCGCCAGACCGAGATTGGAGAGCGCCTCGGCATTCCGCGGCTCGATCTCGACGGCCTTGATGAGCGCCTGCTCGGCCATCTCCATTTGTCCGCCGTCGAGCGCCGTCACGCCGAGCAGATGCAACGCATCGAAATGATCGGGCAGCAGCGCCAGGATCTGGCCGCAGACCGCCTGCGCCTCGGCGCGACGGCCGCCGCGATAAGCGGCGACGGCCTGTTGCATCAGCGCATCGGCCTGCTTGCGATGCTTCTTCTGCAGCCTCGCATTCTGAAACGCGCGGGAACCGACGTCGCTTGCCAAAAGACGGCCTCCGGAGTGACGCGTAGATCGACAGAACAGGCGTACTGCGGACGGCGCTCAGCCGCCGGCGGCACAATAGCGGCGCCAGAACTGGCGATAGCCTTCCTCGACCTTGCGCGTGTAGGTCTCGACATTGCCGGCAGCGGAGTTGGCCACCCGCGCCGGCAGCTCGGCGCGGAGCCGAGCCAGCTCGGCCGGCTGGGCCGCGTGTCGCACGGCGATCGCGATGTAGCCCTCGTCGTCCTCGGCCACCCAGTCGTCGAGCCCGACCGCCTTGACGATCGCGCCGCCGGCCCGCGACGCCGCGCTGCTGCCGAGCTTGGCAACCACGGGCACGCCGGCCTGCAGCGATTCCCAGGTGCTGACGCCGCCATTCTGCGGGAACGGATCGAGCGAGATGTCGATGTTGGCGAACGCTGCGATGTGCTCATGGCGCATCGACGCGCCCAGACACGTAAGGCGGCTCTCGCCGACGCCGTGCGCGGCGAAGCGGGCGATCAGCGTGTCGCGCAGGAATGCATCCTCAAGCGCGCCGTTCTTGATCACGACGCGGGCGTCCGGCAGCGCCCGGAGCAGCGCCGACCACACCGTCAGCACCTCGTCGGAGATCTTGTCGACGCGGTTGAAGACACCGAAGGTGACGTAGCCGTTGCGCAACATCGGCAGCGGTGTCGGCTGCGCGTCCGGCAGAGGATCCGTGGTGATCAGTGCCGGCAGATCGTAGACCTGCTCGGCGAACAGCGGCCGTACTGCCGCCGGCACCGTCACCGGATCGGCGAAGAAGTAGTCCATGGTGGGCAGGCCGGTGCCGGTCGCATTGCCCCACGCGGTGACCTGGATCGGCGCGGGCTTGCGGGCGAACACGGTGAGCCGGTTGCCGGCCGAATGACCGGAGAGGTCGACGAGAATGTCGACCTGATCGGCCTGGATGCGATCGGCGAGTTCATCGTCGGACAACTGAGAGGCCTCGATCCAGCCATCGGCCGCAGCCTTGCACTGCTCGGTGACGGAATCGACCAGCGGCGAGCACGAGTAGCAGATGACCTTGAACGCCGCGTGGTCGTGATGGCGCAGCACCGGAAGGAAGGTCAGCGCGGCCGAATGGCTGCGGAAGTCGGACGACACGTAGCCGACCGTGATGCGGCGATCCGGATCGCGGTCGATGGCGGCAAGCTGGCGCTGCGGGATATGCGCGCCGATCCGCTCCCACCATTCGCGGCGGACGGCCTGATGCAGGGCGACGTCGGCGCCGGGATAGAAATCGAGCGCGAAGATCTTCTTCATGATCGCATCCTCGAAATCCGGCTTGATCTCGAGGGCGCGATCGAAGTGCTGGATGGCGCCGGCCGTGTCGCCCTGCTTCGCGAGGCACGTGCCGAGCCAGATCAGCGCGACTTCCGACGCCGGATTCTGCTCCAGCACCCGCTTGCAGGCCAGCATCGCTGGCGCGATCCGCTCGGTGAGCACGCAGACATGCGCCTTGCCGAGCAGCGCCGCTTCGAGCCCGGGGTCGATCGCCAGCGCGGCATCGAAATCGGCCTCGGCCTCGGCGAACCGTCCCATCTGCACATAGAGCCGGCCACGCTGCGCGATGACGGCCGCCGTCCCCGGCTTCATGGCAAGCGCGGCGTTGAAGGCGGCCAGCGCCTGCTCGAGGTGCCGCAGATTGACGCTGACCAACCCCTTGCCGAACGTCGCCTGCATGTGCCGCGGCGCCAGCGCCAGGGCGCGGTCGAAACTCTGCCGGGCCTCCTCGTTGCGCAGGAGGAGCAGTTGCGCCATGCCGCGATTGCAGTAGGCGTCGGCGAAATCGGGCTTCAGCGCGATGGCGCGGTCATGCACCTCGATCGCCTGCGCGAACAGCTGCATGTTCATCAGGGTGTTGCCGAGGCTCGTCAGCGCCGTGGCGAAACTGGGCTTGAGCGCGACGGCGCGCTCCTGCACCGCGCGCGCCTCCTCGTAGCGCTTCATGCTGAACAGCGCGAGGCCGAGATTGGCAAGGGCTTCGGCATTGCGCGGCTCCACCGCGACGGCGCGGGTCAGGGCCTGCTCGGCGAGATCGAGCCGGCCGCTGTCGAGCGCGGAGGCGCCGAGAAGGTGAAGAGCGTCGAAATGATCGGGCACGAGGGCCAGCGCCTGACCGCAGATGGCCTGGGCATCGGCATGCCGGCCAGCCCGATAGGCCTCGACGGCCTTCGGCAGCAGGCCGTCGGCCTGCTTGCGGTTCTTCTTCTGCAGGCGCGCGTTCTGGAACGCACGCGATCCGATCGTGCTTTGCAAGGAAGCTCTCCGGCGGACGACTCCGGGGCTGTCTAGCACGGCTCGCGTGATTCGCGGCGAGACCCCGCCCTACTCGCGGCGGTAATCGTCCTCGATGCGGATGATGTCGTCCTCGCCGAGATAGGACCCGGTCTGGACCTCGATCAGCTCCAAGAGGATCTTGCCCGGGTTCTCCAGCCGGTGCACCGCGCCCATCGGGATGTAGATCGATTCGTTCTCATGCACGGTCTGAACGGTCTCGTTCACCGTGACCCGCGCCGCGCCGCGCACCACGATCCAGTGCTCGGACCGGTGATAGTGCTTCTGCAGCGACAGCCGCTGGCCGGGCTTGACGATGATGCGCTTGACCTGGTGGCGCTCGCCATTGTCGACCGACTGATAGCTGCCCCAGGGCCGGTGCACCTTGATGTGCGCCTCGGTGACCTCCGGCGCGACGGTCTTGAGCTTGGCGACCAGCCGCTTCAAGCCGTTGGCATCGCGCTGGCGCGACACCAGCACGGCATCCTGCGCCGCCACCACGACGAGATCGTCGACGCCTTCGAGCGCGACCAGCGCCTTGTCGGTGACGACGTTGCAATTGCGGGAATCCTCGAACACGGCGGTGCCGCGCGCGGCGTTGCCCTGCCCGTCCTTGTCGGACAATTCCCAGACCGCATGCCAGGAGCCGACGTCGGACCAGCCGCACGACACCGGGGCCACGGCCGCACGCTCGGTCTTCTCCATCACGGCATAGTCGATCGAGATCGGCTTGGCCGCGGCGAAGGCGTCGGAGTCGAGGATGATGAAGCTGAGGTCGCGGCCGGCCTTGGCAACGGAGTTGGTGACCGTCTGCACGCTGTCGGCATCGAACTTGCGGTATTCGTCGAGCAGGACCGACGCGCGGAACATGAAGTTGCCGCTGTTCCAGAGATAGCCCTCGCGAATGTAGCGCTCCGCGGTCGGCTGGTCCGGCTTCTCGACGAATTTCGCGACCGCCCGCACCTCCCCGGATACCGGCGCGCCAGGACTGATGTAGCCGTATTCTGTGGCCGCGCGCTCCGGATTGACGCCGAAGGTGACGATGCGGCCGGCCTCGGCGGCAGCGAGCCCCTGGCGGCACGCCGCGAGAAAAGCGGGGGTGTCACGAACGACGTGATCGGCCGCGAGCGCCAGCACGACAGCATCCTGATGGCGCGACTGGGCAAAGGCGGCTCCGGCGGCGATCGCCGGGCCTGAATCGCGTCGCATCGGCTCCAGCAGGACGTCGGCCTCGATGCCGATCTCGGCCAGTTGCTCCAGCACCATGAAGCGATAGGCCAGGTTGGTGATGATGATCGGCCGCTCGAACAGATCGGCATCGGAGACGCGCAGCAGCGTATCCTGGAAGGTGGAACGGGCGCCGAACAGCGGCAGGAACTGCTTCGGCCTGACCTCGCGCGAGGCCGGCCACAGCCGGGTTCCGGCGCCACCGCACATGATGAGAGGAATGATGCGTCCGGTCATGAAATCAATCCGTCAAATCCCGTGATACTCGCGGTACCATTTTGCAAAACGCCCAATGCCGTCGGCGATCGAGGTCGCCGGCCGGAAGCCGATGTCGCGCTCGAGGTCGCTGACATCCGCGTAGGTCGCCTCGACGTCGCCGGGCTGCATCGGCAGCATCTCCCTGATGGCTGGCCGCCCGAACTCCTTCTCCAGCAGCGTTATCACGTCCATCAGCTGTTCGGGATGATTGTTGCCGATATTGTAAATCCGCCATGGCGCCCGGCTGCTCGACGGATCGGGCCTGTTTCCGTCCCAATCCGGGTTTCCCTGTGGCGGCCGGCCGAGCAGGCGGACGATGGCCTGCACGATGTCGTCGACATAGGTAAAATCACGCCGCATGCGGCCATGATTGAACAGCTTGACCGGCTGTCCGGCGAGGATGGCCTTGGCGAAGATGAACATGGCCATGTCGGGCCGGCCCCAGGGACCGTAGACCGTGAAGAAGCGCAGACCGGTCGCCGGCAGCCGGTACAGATGGCTGTAGGAATGCGCCATCAGCTCGTTGGCCTTCTTGCTCGCCGCATAAAGGCTGATCGGATGATCAACATTGTCCCTGACCGAGAACGGCAGCTTGGTGTTGGCGCCATAGACCGATGAGGACGAGGCGAACAGCAGATGCTCGCAGCCATGATGGCGGCAGCCTTCGAGGACGTTGATGAAGCCTTCGAGATTGGCGTCGACATAGGCGTGCGGATTTTCCAGCGAGTAGCGCACGCCGGCCTGGGCGGCGAGATGCACCACGGCTGGAAAGCGATGCTGAGCGAACAACGCCTTGATGCCGGCGCGGTCGACCAGATCGAGCTTGTGGAAGGTGAAGCCGGGCTGCCTCTTGAGAATGTCGAGACGCGCTTCCTTCAGCTTCGGATCGTAGTAGGCGTTGACGTTGTCGATGCCGATCACCTGGCGTCCGTCGGCGAGCAACCGCTGCGACAGGTGAAATCCGATGAACCCGGCGGCGCCGGTCACGAGGATGGGATGATCAGCCATGGTCGCTCCGTCAGGGTCGCCACAGTTCGATGGCGGCGGGTTTGCTCGCGCGGTCGAGCTTCATCTTCACGTCGAGCACGAGGCCGCTCTCCTCGCGCAGCAGGCCCTGTACGAGAGGCCAGCCTCCGGCGAGATATCGATCGTGCGACACGGCCAGCACGACCGCGTCGGCCGGACGCAGCGACTCGATCGCCGTCAGGCCGATGCCGTACTCCTCATGCACGGCCGCAGCATCGGCCAGTGGATCGGCGACCTGCACCTCGACGCCGAACGACTGCAATTCGCTGATGATGTCGATCACGCGCGAATTGCGGATGTCCGGCACGTTCTCCTTGAACGTCATGCCGAGAATGGTGACGAGGCCACCCCGGCCCTTCCGCCGCAGCAAGCCGCGGATGCATTCGCGCGCGATGCGCCGGCCCATCTCGTCGTTGATGCGGCGGCCCGCCAGAATGACCTCGGGATGATAGCCCGCCTTCTCGGCGCGGTAGGTGAGGTAGTAGGGATCGACGCCGATGCAGTGACCGCCGACGAGGCCGGGCGTGAACGGCAGGAAGTTCCACTTGGTGGCGGCGGCGGCGAGCACGTCACCGGTATCGATCTCCAGTGCCTGGAAGATCAGCGACAGCTCGTTCATGAACGCGATGTTGAGGTCGCGCTGGGTGTTCTCGATCACCTTGGCCGCCTCGGCGACCTTGATCGAGGGCGCGCGATGGATGCCAGCGGTGACGACCGAGCCGTAGACGGCGGCGACGATCGCGAGCGTCTGCGGATTCTGTGCCGAGACCACCTTGGTGATGGTCTCGAAGCGATGCGTCTTGTCACCGGGATTGATGCGCTCCGGCGAATAGCCGACGTTGAAATCCGTCCCCGCCTTCAGCCCCGAGCTGCTCTCCAGCAGCGGGACGCAGTCTTCCTCGACGGCGCCCGGGTATACGGTCGACTCGTAGACGACGATGTCGCCGCGCTTCAGAACGGCTCCCACCGTGCGCGTCGCGGCCAGCATGGCGCCGAGATCGGGCCGCCTTGCGTTGTCGATCGGGGTCGGAACGGTGACGATGAAAAAATCGGCAGTCGCGATATCATCCGGCTCGCTGGTGAAGCGCAGGCCCGGCCGGCGCAGATCGGCCGCATCGACCTCGCAGGTCCGGTCCCTTGCGTCCTTCAGCTCCGCGACCCGGACCGCATCGATATCGAACCCGATCGCCGGGCAGCCTGCCCGCGCGAACGCAGCCGCGACCGGCAGGCCGACATAGCCAAGGCCTATCACCGCAATCTTCCGGCCATGAGACATAAATTGATATTCCGGTCGTTTCGGAGGCCATTGACGCCACCCCTGCGACTGTTTAGCCACCGGGGCATCAGGACCGCAAGGGGCGGCTACGGCTCCCCCTGGACCCGGGGTCCAGCCTTGCCAGGACGGGAGTTGCGCGTATCGCACTCGGCTTGGAGCGTTTCAACCAAGAGCGAAGCCAGCCTGGCATGCGTGCGTTTTTGATTCTTCTCCTCCGGATCGTGGTGTCGCTGGCTCTGCTGTATCTCGCTCTGCGCGGGATCAACTTTGCGGCGATCCGTGAGCGGCTCAGCCAGATCAACATCGGCTGGATCGGACTGGCGGTGGCCATCACGCTGGTGCAGATCTTCATCGGTGCCCTGCGGTGGCGCGAGATCTCGGCGCTGTGCGGCGCGCCGCTGACGGACATGCAGGCGTTCCGCTACAACATGATCGGCGCCTTCTTCAATCAGACCCTGCCGTCCTCGATCGGCGGCGACGCCGTGCGTCTGTGGCTGATCGGGCGCACCGGCGCCGGCTGGCGCGCAGCCAGCTACTCGATCCTGACCGACCGCGCCGTCGGCTTCATTGCGCTGGCACTGATCATCGTCGCGAGCCTGCCGTGGAGCTATGGCATGATCGCCGACGAGCACGGGCGGCTGGCCCTGGTGCTGGTCGACGCGGCGGCGCTGGCCGCCGGCGTCGGCTTCCTCACCATCGGCTATCTGCCGGCCAAATGGATGAAGGCGTGGTGGCCGACGCGGCACGTCTATGCCTGCTCGGTGATCGCGAACAAGGTGATCTTCGGCCCAGGCACCGCTGCGAAGATCGCCGTGCTGTCGCTGTCGATCCATGTGCTGGCGGTCGTCATCGCCTGGTGCGCCGTGCGCTCCATCGCGGCGCCCGCCGCGTTCGAACAACTGTTCCTTCTGACCCCGCCGATCATGCTGATCACGATGCTGCCGATCTCGATCGCAGGCTGGGGCGTGCGCGAGGCGACGATGATGGTCGCGTTCGGCTATGCCGGCCTGGCGCCTGCCGACGGCACCGTCGTCTCGATCCTGTTCGGCGCGGTCTACTTCATCGTCGGCGGCATGGGTGGGCTGGTGTGGATCCTCAGCGCCGAAAAGGGCGCCGGCCGCCTGGCGGTTCCCGCTACGGTCGAAGACTGACCTGGATCATGATGCGATTCCAAGGAATCGCATCATGATCTCATCTCTTTGTTTGAGCATGATCTTTTCGGAAAACCGGTTTCCACTTTTCCGGATCATGCTCTAAGCGGCGCGCGCCCATTCGTCGTGCCAAGCTTGCGCCATCAGCACGTTCCACAGCCAATAGGAATGATTATGGCGGCGGCTGACGTGCTCGTCGAACATGCGCGTCACCCGCACCGGATCGAACAGACCCTGCCGCCTCAGCCGCTCCGGCGACAGCAGATCCGATGCCCAGGATTTCAACGGCCCGCGCAGCCACGCGTCGAGCGGAATGCTGAACCCCGTCTTCGGCCGATCGATCATCTCAGCCGGCACGTGGCGATACAGCACCTGCCGAACCAGCCATTTGCCGCGGCCGTCCCGCACCTTCATGCCGGAAGGCACCTTGGCCGAGAACTCGACGACGTCCTTGTCGAGGAACGGCACGCGCGTCTCCAGCGCCACGGCCATCGCCGCGCGATCGACCTTCTGCAGGATGTCGTCGCTGAGATAGCTGAGGGAATCCGCCAGGGTCATGCGGTCGAGCGGATCGAGCTTCGCCGCAAGCTGCCGCATCTCGTTCCCCGCCCAACTCTCCCGCTCCGTGCCGCCCACCACCGTCCCGGCCGGATCCTGATCGACCGAGCACAGCGCCCGGTAGAGGCCATCAAAGCCGTCGGCGGCAATGACGCGGCCGAGCTTGGCGACCTGATCACCGGCATGCCGAACCTTCAGTCGAGCCGGCAACAGCGGCTGCAGCGCCCTGAGGACCGTATCGGCCGGCTCCGGAGCAATCGCGCCGAGCACGACACCGATCGCGCGCCGCAGCGGCATCGGCACACGGCCCAGGCGCGCCTGCAGCGTGCCGCCCCAGACATGCCTGTTGTAGCCGCCGAACAGCTCGTCGCCCGCGTCACCTGACAATGCGACGGTCACGTGCCGGCGCGCGAGCTGAGCGACCAGATGCGTCGGGATCTGCGAGGAGTCGGCGAACGGCTCGTCATAGATCCGCGGCAGCTTCGGTACCACGTCCATCGCGGTCCGCGCATCGACATACAGCTCGGTATGATCGGTACCGAGATGCAGGGCGACCCTGCGGGCATCCTGGGCCTCGTTGTAGCCGCCCTCGGCAAAACCGATGCTGAAGGTGCGGACCGGCTGGCCCGACTGCGCCTGCATCAAGGCCACGATGGTCGATGAATCGACGCCACCGGACAGGAACGCGCCGAGCGGCACGTCCGACAGGCACTGCCGCTTCACGGCGGCCGACAGCAACTGCTCCAGCCGATCGACGGCCTCGCGCTCGTCGGCAATGCGATCGCCCTGGGCGGCGACAACGCGATCGCGCAGCGACCAATAGGATTGCGGCACCGGCCAACTGTCGGGAGCCGCATCCGCCGAGAAGCGCACGAACGACGCCGGGGGCAGCTTGCGGATGCCGGTCCAGATCGTGGCGGGCGCAGGCACGTAGGAATAGCGCATGAACGCCGTGAGCGCCGCGCGGTCGAGCGACGGCGCCCAGGTGGGATGCGCCGCCAGCGCCTTCAGCTCGGAGCCGAACACCAGATCGGCGCCGCTCCAGCCGTAGAACAGCGGCTTCTCGCCGAAGCGGTCGCGCGCCAGGATCAATTGCCGAGTCTCGGCGTCCCAGAGCCCGACGACGAACATGCCGATCAGGCGCTGAAGCGCCGGCTCAACGCCCCATCGGCTGATCGCGGCGAGCAGCGTTTCGGTGTCGGAATGACCGCGCCAATTCGGTGCGGCGCCGGCGGCCTCCAGCTCGGCACGGACATCGAGATGGTTGTAGATCTCGCCGTTGAAGGTGACGGTGTAGCGTCCGCAGGCACCGTGCATTGGCTGCGCCCCGGCCTCGGAGAGATCGAGGATCGCCAGACGGCGATGTCCGAAGGCAACTCCCCTCGCAGCACTGATCCAACTGCCGGACGCATCGGGGCCGCGATGCGCCAGCGCCGCCGTCATCCGTTCGACGATCCCGGCCAGTTGGGCCTCGTCGGCTCCGCCGGGGCGAAACAGGCCGGCTATGCCGCACATGGTGTCATCTCCGCCGCTTCGTCCCCCCTCTGCATGGCTCAGTCACCCTCACCGGTGTCGTGCAGCAACTCCGTCTCATGATTGGCCAGGAAACCGAGGCTCGGACGGCTGGTGCCATAGTAATAGGGCAGCTCCAGCGCGCGCCTCCAGCGCGACAACAGTCGCGCGCCATCGTGACCAGCTTCGAATTCGGCCAACCGACCGTCGGCGACGGCCAGGACCTCGTCCGCCGTGTGGCGGATGTCGTCCGCCGAGTTGGTCTCCGGATGCGCACCGCTCCGGCCCAGCACGGCCGCGTCGAACACGCGCCAACGCCAGGGCGACGTTGTCAGTTGGTGCTGCGTCAGCGCGGCGCCGTCTGCCAGTCTGACGGGCTTGAGGGCAAAACGGACGTTGCTGTTCCAGAGCTGGGCGTCGGTCGTGATCGCATTCACGATCGCACAGGGAATGCCGAAACTGACAGCGACATTCGTCAACCCGGACGTCGTCCCGATGAAGGCGTGGGCGTGGCGGATCAGGTGGATGTCCATCGGCTCCGATCTAAATTCGCCGAGCGCATAATCGATCGTGCGCGCCATCGGCGGAAGCCTCGGCGAGTTCGGACCACCGAGTTTGATGACCCATCCGCCACGGGCGGTGATCAGGCGAATGGCGTCCAACGACGTTTCGATCGGCGCGTTGCGATGGGTCTGCCCTGTGCCCATGAACTCGAAATAATGCGCCGCGTCCCGGGTGTGCAGGCACACATACCAGTCGTCGGGCTTCATGCCGTACCTGGAACGGAACGCGTCGAAGCGAGCCGTTGCCGCTGCCGCCTCGCTCCGATCGTAGGCATCACGCAACGGATGCCCTCTTCCTTCGCGCTCCCATTGCTCGATGGCGATCGCACCCGCATCTTGCCAGGGAACGACCCGCCCATCCGGCAGCCTGAAGGCGTTGAAGTTCAACCCGCACCATCGCTGCAAGGACAGCAGTTCCTCACCCAGTCGCTCCGATACCGTTTCGCCGATCACCACGACCTTGCCGAAACTTTCAAACAGCTTGAAGAAGACCGCGTTGGCGATGCTATCGGGACGGACGACGATCACGGCTTCGCCTGACCACCAGCCCAGCGCTCGCATCCGAAACAGAATGTCGAGCATGCCCAGATGGCCGATCTGCGTCGCCCATTCCTCAGGAACGAGCCGCAACGTATCGAAGGTGACGCCGAGCCGGTCGAGCAGACGCTTCAACTCATCAGAAAGCGGTGGCGGCGATGCCCGCAGTTCCTGCTGCGCATCCAAAGCGCGCTCGTACAACCGAATTGCAATCTCGCCGCGACCGACATGCATCACACGCTGGCCCGTGAAGTTGCACAGGTCGAACAGCCGGCCTCGAGCGCCGCAGAGGAAATCGAGGCTGTTCGGGACATAATACGGTGAATTCCGAGCCGCGATATTCTGGTGGGGACGGAGAAAATGCAGGCTGCTCCGACACGCCCAGAACATCGCGTCGAGCGCCGCCGCGTCATCCCCTCCGATCACGTCGACCATGGCCTTGTAGAAGGCGAGATCGACCATCGCTTCGAGCTGTTCGGGCTTCGCTCCTGCCGCGGCATCGCGCGCTTCCGAAAACTCGCCCAGCTCGAACAAGGATCGAACCAGCGCGTATCTGGTCTCCGCATCATCGAACGCCAAGGTTTCGCGGCCGACAGTCCCGGCCGCCTCGCGATAGGCGCCGATGCTGCTCAGGGCTTGAATCGAAGGGCCGGGGAAATATCGGCTGAGAGCCGTCGAAAAACGAAACTCCGGCCGAGCTGCAAGATGCGACGTCACATAGGGAAAATACGCCTGAGCCAGGCGCCGCCGGAGTGGAAGTCTCGCGGCGAAAGCGATGACCAGACCAAGGAACACCGCGCGTCGCGGCAGCAGGTTGAGGGTCGCTCCGACTATGACGAAGACCTGGTAGACAATCCGTCGGCGGCCGCCGCGCATCGGCCTTTGCTTTTGCAGTTTCATACGACCAAGTTCCACACAACCTTGAAATCCCGGATTCCGCGCGTTCGGATCAAGGCGGAGCCTGGACGACCGGCCGTTCAAGTCGCCTGCGCGCCAAGGATCACGTCTCGGGATGAGGACAGTACGCTCGCCGGGTCCAATGCGAGAATTCCCCGTGCAGACATCGCCGCCGCAAATGCCAACCAAGGATTGAGCCGATTGGATCGCAGCTATAACAGAGGTGCCGGGAATTTTCCAAGCCGAACATGGGGATGAACGCAAGCAAAACTGGACGAAATGAGAATTCAGAATTCTAAGCCCCGGTGGCGATTAGTCTCGGGGAGCCCCACCTTGAGCGAGGGCCCTCGATGGCTCGGACGAAGCGTGTCGGACGAACCCGCGTGGAGCCGGCGGCTCCTTGGCTGGAATTCAGCAACATCGGCATCATTTGCCGTCGCCAGTTCCGACTGGAAATGCCCGTTTGAAAGCCGCCGTCTTGACGATCTCGCGAGCGAGATAGCTCGTAAAGACTTGCGCGCCGTGCCTGTCCAAATGGCCGCCGCCGTCGATCGTCGTCAGGCCATCGAATGGCGGCGCGATCAGTTCGATGTTCAATTCCTTCGCCAGCTCTGCCGCCTGCTGGACGCAGGACTGGCTGTGCGGGACCAGTGTGAGCACGACCTCTCCGCCCACCTCGTGGAGAAATCTCTTCGCATAGTCGACAATCGCGGGGGTCGTATGACAGTCCGGATCACGGGCCGATAGCATCGGCTTGTTGCCCGCGGCGACATAGCCCGGATTGGCATCCAGCCCCATGTCGCCGTCCGTGATGTTGCGATAGAGGCCGGTGGGCGAAAAATGGCCATTCTGATAGGCCGCAACGAGGTCCTCGATGCGCCAATGCAGATTGCGGCCGATCACCGTCAGGTACCCCCGCATTCGGTTGCGCTGGACGGCGGCGATGGGCTGCTTCTGCGGACCAAGAGTGACGCTGAGATCGTTGCTGAAAAAGTGCACGAACTGATCGTCGGCATTGATGACCCACAAACGCGGACGGATTTTCCAGCGCTGGATCACGAGCCGCGAGAACTCCCCGCCGCGAATGCCCACGAAGGCCATGTTGTAGATCCCCAATCGACCGAGCACCGGTGATTGCGCGAGCGTCTGCCGGTCTACCGCATAGCTGACGAAGGACGGGCCGAGAAAGACGAGATCGGCCTGCTTTGCGGCTTCGACCGATCCTCCCAGATTGCTGTAGAAGATATCCTGGTCCTGGATCTGCGGAATGCTGCGGCCGCCGAAATCACGATACCAGTTGGTGTCGCCTTCCCGTGGAATCTGCAGCAGCCCATCACGCAACGTCCACACGTCCGACGAAAAGAGCGACAGACCGAGCGAAAACGCGAGCGCGGCCGCCACGCCGACAATTCCGACTGCGATGAGATAGCGCCCGAATCCGCCCGGTTCAGCTGACTTTTCCGGTGCAGACCGGCCGACTGTCGACATGACGCAATTCCCGCTCGATAGGTTGTCTCGGTGGGTGTCGTGGCAGCTGCTTCGGCTCCGACAACGAGAGTCTAGACACGACGTCAGCCGGTGGAACAGAGGGCTTTCCACTCCTCCCCAGCTTGCTTTGCGCGCGAGAGCGCAGACCTATCGAGATGTCATCGGCATGGTCCATCGAGGGGTTTCTTGGCCGCGGCGGTCATCGGCGAGAGTGATTGCGCGAAACCCCATCATGGCATCATTGGATTGGCGTCGTTGGTCGAGTTGAGCTGCCATAGCAGAAGAATCATTGATCGAAAAGTGTCCGCCCCATTCGAGAGGCTGGTCCACGTCGCTGTCGTCAGGGGGCGACATCCCCCGAAATTCGCATCGCGAGAGGTGCACCCAACTTGGCAGCGCCCTCAATCATTGATAAAGCAGCGCAATATGCAGCAACATCAAGAAACTTGTTATGCTCTTCACGCAGTTTGAGTTTCTGTTTCTGTTCCTGCCGGTGACCCTGGTCGGTTATTTTCTGCTGGCTCGCTTTTTCGCCGCCCCTGTCGTGCGCCTCAGCTGGCTCGCCGCGGCGTCGCTGACCTTCTACAGCTATTGGGACATTCACTTCCTCCCGGTCATCCTGGTCTCCATCGTCTTCAATTACACGATGGGTCTGCTGATTGCCGGACAGACCGGAAAGCTCCGAACCGGCCTGTTTTCCGCGGCCATCACGCTCAACCTGGCCGCGCTCGCGTTCTACAAATATACGAATTTCGGCATCCAGATCCTCAATGCGATCACCGCGTCGAAACACCCCTCGCTCGCGATCGTTCTCCCGCTCGGCATTTCGTTCTTCACCTTCACCCAGATCGCCTACCTCGCCGACGTCTATGGCGGTTATTCCGACGAACGAAGCTTCGTGAAATACGGCCTGTTCGTCACGTATTTCCCGCATCTGGTCGCCGGCCCGATCCTCCATCACCGCGAGATGATGCCGCAATTCGGCTCGGAGGAGAGCCGACGGATTTCCATCGAGAAGGTCGCGGTCGGCCTCACGATTCTGACCATTGGACTTTTCAAGAAGTCGTTCATCGCGGACGGGTTCGGCCTGATCGCGAATCCCGTGTTCCAGGCCGCCAATTCGAGCCACCTTCACCTGATGGACGCCTGGGGCGGCGCCCTCGCCTACTCGCTGCAGATCTATTTCGATTTCTCGGGCTACTCCGACATGGCGATCGGCATCTCGATCATGTTCGGGATCCGGCTGCCTTTCAACTTCGATTCCCCCTACAAGTCGCTGAGCATCGTCGAATTCTGGCGCCGTTGGCATATCTCACTGTCGCGCTTCCTGCGCGACTATCTCTACATCCCGCTTGGCGGCAACCGCTACGGCGAGCACCGGAGAAACGCCAACCTCTTCGCCACCATGCTGCTCGGCGGTCTCTGGCATGGCGCGGGTTTCACCTTCATCATCTGGGGCGCGCTGCACGGGCTGTTTCTGATCGTCAATCATCGCTGGAGCAAATTCGTCGCGCAGCGACCGGGCCTCACCCGCCTGTCGGCGACCGCCTGGTATACGGTGGCGGCGCTCTTGTTGACACAGTTCGTCGTGGTTCTGGCATGGGTTTTCTTCCGGGCCGACAATCCGAATGCCGCGGTCAGGCTCATCAAGGGAATGCTCGCCCTGTCCAACCCGGAGAAGATCACGGCAACGAACCTCGTCGATCCGCGCCTCATGATCGCGATCCTGGCAGGCTATGTTGCCTGTTTCACCCTGCCCAACGTGAACGCGATGTTCGAGCGTTGGAAGGTTGGGCTGGAAACCTATCACAACCCTCGTCCCTGGAGCATTCTGAACCTGAAGTGGCGGCCGTCCCTGCCGTGGGCCATCGGAACCTCCATCGCGCTCGTGGCGGCGGTCTTGATGAACATCATTGCCGGCGATACCTCCCAGTTCCTCTACTTCCAATTCTGAACTATCATCGCGTGCGCGGCAGCGCCTTGCGCTGATCTCAATGAGCATGGATTCAGACGATAGCTGCATGGATGATCACCCGCGGCCACCGCCTTCAGCGCAGTCGATAGATTGCACGCGGCGCTACGTCACGACGGTGCTGGCGACCTCCGCGTTGGCCGGTTACCTGCTTCCCACGGCTCTTTTTCAACTCGCCCGACCATTCGGCGCGACGAGAACGCTGCATGAACTAGCGGAATCGCAGCGAAAGAACCCAGAACAGATCGTGCTGCCCTTTGATCTGCGCTACAACGCAGCGTTCAAGCTGGCGAGGCTCGAGCACGAGCGTCCCGAAGTCATCTGGATCAGTTCGTCGCGCGCGGGTGCGTTTCGTGCAGCCCATTTTGCTCCGTACAGCTTCTACAATCTCTCGTTCACGGCTTGGACGACCGACCAGATGGTTGAACTGTTCGAGCGCGCCACACGGCAAGCACCTCCCCGAGTTGCCATTCTCTCACTGGATCATTTCCTGTTCGCGGAGCGGTGGGAAGAATGGTTCGCTCTTCCTAGAAAGATGCATTATGACTTTGCGCTTGCCTATGTGAGATCGAGCGTTTTGGATTTCGCGCGTACCGCAGCGCGGAATCCGACGCCGTTCCGGAACTACTCTAGCGCTCCGACGGCCTTCGTCGGCACCCAGTCCATCGTTCACGAAGAAGGCTTCCGCAGCGACGGGTCCTACGTCTATTCGCCGGCACATATCGCCGACGCGCGCTCACGCTATTTGAATGCCGAAACGCTCGCCGGGAGCCTTCCTCGCGCGCCGGGCGTGTCGCCGCGGCTGGAACAGCCGATTGCTCGCCTCGCCAAAATCGCAAAGTCTCGCGAGGTAAAGCTCATCGGCGTTCAATTGCCGTTCATTCGGGCCGGCGTTGATCTTCTTGATCGCGAACAGAGCGGTCCTCAGGGGTTCGGTGCTTGGCGAGAGTTCGCGAGCAAGGAGACCCGAGACTGGCTGCAGGAGATAGGAATCCGCTTCTTCGATCTGGCGCGTCTAACGCTGGAGCATGAAACGGTCAGTTTCGTGGACGCGTATCATCTGGCTGAGACCGGCGCCGCCCGGACGATGCTGCATCTACTGGACGACCCGGATTTTCGAGCCGAGTTTCCGAGAATCGACCCCGTAGAGATCCGGCGATCACTCGCTTCTTCAACGCAAACCTGAGCATCATACAACGTTCTTTGGGCACCGGCGGCTCAAGCGATCGTCGCAACACCAAGTTTTCACGGGGGCAGTCAGCGTCCGGATGTTGCTCGTTGGCAACCAAAATGGCCGCGCCTTGCGGGAGGAGACGGATTGGATACAAGACCGTGACCCGGTATATCGCGATAGTCATAACGCTGTTCGCTGCCGTGTTCGTGCCGCTCCTGGCGGCGCTGGAATGGGCCGGCTGGCGGCTGGGCGCCACGGTTCCGCTTTCAGTGATCGCAGCGGAGCAATCACGCAGCGACCGGCTCGTCTGGCTCGGGACGTTCAAGGACTATGCGGCTTACAAGCTGGAGCGAATCAGGCGAACTCGTCCTGAGATCTTGCTAGTAGGAAGCTCACGCTGTGGCCAGGCCCGCGAGCAGATGTTTCGTCCCTATCGCACCTACAATGCCTGCCTGACGGCTTGGCCTCTCGCGCAAATCGTGGATTTCGTCGATCGCGCGACCTCATCTACGAAACCTCGCGTCGTCGTCGTGGCGCTTGACTACTTCCTGTTCGACGATTCCCTTGCCGATGCCTGGAGAAAAGAACGCACGATGGATTTCGCGCAGGGGCTCGATGCGCACCGGCGAGAGTTGCACAGCGTTGTAGAGTTCTTGATCCGGACCGGCGGAAACTTCGAAGCAATCCGGTCCGCACTCTTTGTTCCGCAATTCGATCCTGTGGATAACAATAAACTGGTCGGACCAGAGGCAATTCGCGGGAAGTTCGGATTCCGCAACGACGGCTCGGTCATTGTGGCCCCACCCTATCGACGCGCGTCGGCCGAAACGATGTCCAATGGCGCTCAATACATCCTGTCGTTCTGGGGCACATCCCACCTCAGCGAACGGCAGTTCCTGGAAATCGACCGCTTGGTCCGACTGTCTCGCGAACGAGACTTCTCGGTGGTTGCGATCCAATATCCCTTCCTGGAAAGCGCGGCAGCCTTCCTCGATAACGATGAAGCCTACCGGCCCTATTCCGGGCACTGGCGCGAGATCAGGAGTCCACAGACCGTCGAAAGATTTGCGCAGCTTGGCATCCAGTTCTTCGATATGAGCCGCACCGAGATCTCGCGGGATTCCGGCAACTTCTTCGATCCTGCGCATCCCTCGGAAAGGGGCATGCTCAAGACCTACCTCGCCCTGCTGGACCGGCCCGAGTTCAGCAAGCTGTTTCCGCGGATCGACCGCAGCGCCTTGGCAGCCGATCTTGAAAAGGGACAGCACGAACAGTTCGATCTCTATCACTGAGGCATGCTGCGAGAGACTTGCGTCTCCGAGGCTTTTCCGCATAGCCCGCCCACCAGCGCGCCCCGCTGTTCGTCTTTTTTCGTCGGAGCATCCTCGGATCCATCCCCCGCCTGATTCGTGAGCACGGGCGTTCAGCATCGTCGTGAAAGGACGATGAGCACTCCGGAGCCGCGTTCCGATGCGACCGCACAACCGTAAGCTAACAGGACTGTTTGTGCTGCTGCGCACACCTGATAAAGAGACCATTGGAAATGATCGGCCGCAGGCCCCTCCATCGCTCCGATCGCGGGACCGCGCTTGTTTTTTCGCAACGAAATCAATGTCGAGCATGAAAGATGCAGATCGGAACGGGATTCGCGGTGCAGATGTGCCGGGCGACAGCGACGCTTTGCATCGGAGTCGCTCGGCCGGCGAATGACACGGTGGCCGATTGTCCGACCTCAGCCCGATCGAGCCGGAGGCGAATTCCTTGGATCAGGTGATCGATATGAGTGAGATGGATCTGGCCTGTCAGACGGTTCGCGCCTCCTGTGACTCCGGGCAGACGATTGCATTCGTGTCCGGCAATTTCAACGTCGTGCACCCCGGACATTTACGGCTTTTGAAGTTCGCTGCCGAGCAGGCCGACGTGCTGGTCGTGGGCGTCAATCCCGATTCGACGCCAGGCGTGACCCTGGCGCAGGACATGCGCCTCGAAAATGTGCGTTCCATCGCCTTTGTGCACCATGTCGTGCGCTTGGAAACGTCGGCGTCCGACTTCATCGCGCATCTGAAGCCGACCGTTGTCGTCAAGGGCAAGGAGTTCGAGGATCGCGCCAATCCAGAGCAGGAGGCCGTGGACGCCTATGGCGGACGGCTGATCTTCTCGTCCGGTGAATTGCGCTTTGCGTCGCTGTCGCTGCTGGAACGCGACGCCAACATCGACATCTCCACGGTCCGCAAGCCGCAGGAATTTCCAAGGCGCCACGGCTTCGAGATCGGGAATCTGAAGGACCTGCTCCGCAAGCTCTCCGGCATGCGAGTCGCCGTTATCGGCGACCTGATCGTCGACGAATATGTCACTTGCGATGCGGTCGGCATGTCCCAGGAAGATCCGACCATCGTCGTGACGCCGCTGATGACCCGTACCTTCGTCGGCGGCGCTGGCGCGGTTGCGGCCCATGCGCATGGCCTCGGCGCAGACGTGAAGTTCTTCACCCTTGTCGGCGACGATGAAGCGGCGCGGTTCGCCCGCAACACGCTGGAACAGCATGGCGTGAACTTCAACGCCTTCACCGACCAGAGCCGGCCGACCACGCGCAAGCAGCGTTTCCGGGCGCTCAACAAGACCTTGCTGCGGGTCAACCATCTGCGCCAGCACGCTTCCGACGCCGACCTGCAGCGGCAGATGCTGACCTCGGTCGAGCGCGCCTTGAAGACCTGCGATCTGCTGCTGTTCTCCTGCTTCAACTACGGCTGCCTGCCGCAGGATCTGGTCGACGCGATCGCCGATCGCGCCCGCGCCCAGGGCGTGATGATGGCGGCCGACAGCCAGGTGTCCTCGCAGACCGGCGACGTCTCGCGCTTCAAGGGCATGACCCTGCTGACGCCGACCGAGCGCGAGGCCCGCGTCGCGCTGAACGACTTCATTTCCGGTCTCGCCGTCATCAGCGAGCGCCTGGTCGAACGGGCCCGCACCAAGAACCTCGTGATCACGCTCGGCGCTGAGGGCGCGCTGATCAACACCATGGCCGAGGGCATCTTCACCTCCGACCGCCTGCCGGCGTTCAATCCGTCGCCGAAGGACGTCTCCGGCGCCGGCGACAGCTTCTTCATGGCCTGCTCGATGGGCCTGCGCGCGGGCGCCGATATCTGGCAGGCCTCCTATCTCGGATCGCTGGCGGCCGCGCTCCAGGTTTCCCGCGTCGGCAACCTGCCGTTGACGACGGCGGAGCTGGTGCGGGAAATCGACGAGACCGGATTCAGCCAGGAGTAGGATGTCGACATGCGTGCCCTCCTGCTCGCGGCGGGGATCGGAAGCCGGCTGCGCCCGCTGACCAATACGACGCCGAAATGCCTGGTGCGTGTGCACGACCGACCCTTGCTGGACTATTGGCTCGACCTCGTCTTCGAAGGCGGCATCGAGCGGGCGTTGCTGAACACGCACTGGCTCGCCGAGCAGGTCCGCGCGCACGTGGCGCAGTCGCGCTGGCGCGACCGGATCGATCTCGTTCACGAAGATGAACTGCTCGGGACCGGCGGCACCGTGCTTGCGAACCGCACCTGGTTCGGCGACCAGCCGTTCCTCGTGGCCCATGCCGACAATCTGACCGATTTCGACGTCGCAGGGCTGCTCGCCGCCCATCGCACCCGCCCTGACGGCTGCATCATGACGATGCTCGCGTTCCGGACCGACGATCCGAGCTCGTGCGGGATTCTCGAGCTGGATGCTCAGCACAGGGTGATCGCCTTCCACGAGAAGGTCAAAAATCCGCCTGGGAACCTCGCCAATGGCGCGGTCTACGTCTTCGATCCCGCCGTCATCGCCGACATCGCCGCGCTGGGAAAGCCGATCGTCGATCTCTCCACCGAAATCATCCCCAACTATTTGGGACGCATTTTGTGCGTGGAAACCAGCGGTTATCATCGGGATATCGGTAACCCGGAAAGCTTGCGCCGGGCCCATTTGGAGTTTAATCACGAACCGCGCCGTGGCGGGGACGCTTGACGGGCGATTTTCGCCGCTGGGCTGGTCGCCTTCCCCCGCCAATTTGTATAAAGGTGCGCGCGACGCGCCAGCCGGCGACACGACAGGCGAGCCACGGGGATTGCTCAGATGAAGATATTCGTGACCGGAGCGTGCGGCTACAAGGGCAGCGTGCTCGTGCCGAAGCTCCTGAAGGCCGGCCACAAGGTCGTCGCATTCGACATCATGTGGTTCGGCAACTTCCTCGATCCGCATCCGGATCTCACCGTCGTCCAGGGCGACGTGCGCAATCCCGACGCCATCGACCTCACCGGCGTCGATGCCATCATTCATCTCTCCAGCGTCGCCAATGATCCCTGCGGTGATCTCGATCCCAAGCTGACCTGGGAGATCTCCTGCCTCGCCACGATGCAGCTCGCCGATCGCGCCTACCGCCACGGCATCAAGCGCTTCATCTACGCGTCCTCCGGCAGCGTCTACGGCGTCAAGGAAGAGGAGCAGGTCACCGAGGATCTCGAGCTGCTGCCGATCTCGGAGTACAACAAGACCAAGATGTGCGGCGAGCGCATCGTGCTGTCCTACAAGGACGACATGGTGGTGCAGATCGTGCGTCCCGCCACCGTGTGCGGCTACTCCCCGCGCCAGCGGCTCGACGTTTCCGTCAACATGCTGACGATGCAGGCGCTGATGAACGGCCGCATCACGGTGTTCGGCGGCGACCAGACCCGCCCGAACATTCATATCGACGACATCACCGATCTTTATCTGTTCCTGCTCGATCATCCTGAGCACACCGGTGTCTACAATGCCGGCTTCGAGAACATCTCGATCCTCGACATCGCCAATCTGGTCACCAAGCACGTGCCGGCCGAGGTCATCGTGACGCCCTCGAACGATCCGCGCAGCTATCGCGTCAACTCCGATCGCCTGCTGGCGACCGGCTTCCGCCCGAAGAAGACGGTGGAGGACGCGATCAAGGAAATCATCGGCATGTACTCGCAAGGCCAGCTCAAGAACGAGGACCGCTGGTACAATCTGAAATGGATGGAGAAGGAGGTCGTGAAATGAACGTCCTGGCCTTCAAGACCCCCGGCAGCCTGTTCGCCGACTACACCAGCCGCTTCAGCACCGTGCTGAAGGATTTCGACTGGTCCCCCGTCGAGAAGCTCGCCTACGATCTGCGCGACTGCTGGCAGACCGGCCGCCAGGTGTTCTTCTGCGGCAATGGCGGCAGCGGCGGCAACGCCAACCATCTCGCCAACGACTTCCTCTACGCGCTGTCGAAGACGCCCGGCTCCGGCCTGCGCGTGCACTCGCTGTCGTCGAACCCGTCGGTGATCACCTGCCTCGCCAACGACGAAGGCTATGACCAGGTGTTTTCGCTGCAGCTCGCGGTGCTCGCGCGCAAGGGCGACGTGCTGATCACCTTCTCCGGCTCCGGCAACTCGCCGAACATCCTGAAGGCGCTCGAAGAGGGCAAGAAGCTCGGCATGACCAGCTATGCCGTACTCGGCTTCACCGGCGGCAAGGCCAAGGCGCTGGCCGACGTGCCGATCCATTTCGCGGTCGACGACATGCAGATCGCCGAGGACGCGCAGATGGTGATCGGCCACATGATCATGCAGTGGCTGTACGCCCAGCGCGGCGACATCATCACGACGCGCGAGGTCTGACGGGCAAGGACGATGGCTGCGAACGAAAAGTACCTGATCCTCGGCTCGAACTCCTTTTCGGGCGCAACCTTCGTCGACTTCCTGGCTGCCGCCGGTCACGACGTGATCGCGACCAGCCGCTCGGACGAGCCGCATGATGCGTTCCTGCCCTACAAATGGCAGAAGCGCCCAGGCAACGTGCGGTTCAAGCGCGTCGACCTCAACCACGATCTCGATGCGCTGAAGGCGCTGCTGGTGGCCGAGCGGCCGACCCATGTCGTGAACTTCGCGGCGCAGAGCATGGTCGGCGAGAGCTGGCTGTACCCGGACCACTGGATGATGACCAACGTCGTCTCCGCGGTCCGCCTGCACGACATCCTGCGCAACTATGACGGCCTCGATCGCTACGTTCATGTCACGACGCCGGAGGTCTACGGCTCGACCGAGGGCTGGGTGCGAGAGGACGCGCCGTTCAACCCGTCGACGCCCTATGCGGTGTCGCGCGCCGCCGGCGACATGAGCCTGCGGACCTATTTCGCCAACTACCAGTTCCCCGTGGTCTTCACCCGCGCGGCCAATGTCTACGGCCCGGGCCAGCAGCTCTACCGCATCGTGCCGCGCACCATCGTCGCCGCGATGACCGGGCAGAAGCTGCGGCTCGACGGCGGCGGAAAGTCGGTCCGCGTCTTCATCCACATGACCGACGTGTCGGACGCGACGGTCAAGATCGGCCGCAGCGGCAAGCTTGGCGAGACCTATCACATCTCCGGCTACGAGCTGGTGTCGATCCGCACGCTGGTCGAGATGATCCTCGCCCGGCTCGGCAAGAACTTCGAGGATTGCGTCGAGATCGGCCCCGAGCGGCCCGGCAAGGACACCGCCTACACGCTCGACAGCTTCAAGCTGCGCACCGAGCTCGGCTGGCGCGACACGTTCTCGCTGGAGCAAGGCATCGACGACGTCATCGCCTGGGCGCGACGCTTCGAGGATGTCATGGCCAAGCTGCCGACCAAGTACGAACATAAACCCTGATCGAGACCCCTGCGCTTTCAAACGAAAGCGCGACTGGAGAGCACGATGAACGTGGCAGTCCGGAACACCGCGGCCAAGCCCGACGTGGCCGCCCTGAAGGCGCAGGCCGCGAAGCTGCGCGGCAAGATCATCGAGATGTCGCACAAGGCGCAGGCCGCGCATCTCGCCTCCTCGCTGTCCTGCGCCGATGCGATGACCGCCGCCTATTGGCACGTCCTGAACATCGACCCGAAGAACCCGACCGATCCGCTGCGCGACCGCTTCATCCTCTCGAAGGGCCACGCCGCCGCGGCGCTGTTCGCGACCTTGGCGATGAAGGGCTACTTCCCGATCGAGGAGCTCGACACCTATTGCCAGGACGGCGGCCGGCTCGCCGAGCATCCGCCGGCGAACCTGCTGCCTGGCGTCGAGGCCGCCACCGGCTCGCTCGGCCACGGCCTGCCGCTCGGCTGCGGCATGGCGCTGGCCGGCCGCATCAAGGGCGAGACCTACCGCGTGTTCGCGCTGCTGTCCGACGGCGAGAACAACGAGGGCTCGGTGTGGGAAGCGGCGATGTTCGCCGCCGCCCAGAAGCTGGAAAACGTCTGCGTCGTGGTCGACTACAACAAGTGGCAGGCCACCGCGCGCTCCAACGAGACCCTGATGCTGGCGCCGCTGCGCGACAAATGGGCCGCCTTCGGCTGGGACGCGCACGAGATCGACGGCCATGACGTCGGCGCGCTGGCGGAGGCCATGCAGAACATCCCGAACGGCTCCGGCAAGCCGGTGGCGCTGATCGCCCATACCGTCAAGGGCAAGGGCGTGTCGTTCATGGAGGACGACAACAACTGGCATTACCGCGCCCCCACCGCTGAGGAAGTCGTCAAGTCGTTCAAGGAGCTCGGCCTGTCATGAGAAATGCTTTCGCCGACGAGCTGACCAAGCTCGGCAATGAGGACAGCCGCGTCGTGATGCTCTCGGGCGACATCGGCAACCGCCTGTTCGACAAGTTCAAGGACAAGCACCCGAGCCGCTTCTTCAACTGCGGCGTGGCCGAAGCGAACATGATGGGCGTCGCGGCTGGCATGGCCATGAACGGCCTGCGCCCGGTCGCCTACACCATCACCCCGTTCGTGACGACGCGCTGCCTGGAGCAGATCCGCACCGACGTCTGCTATCACGAGGCGCCGGTGACGATCGTCGCGGTCGGCGCCGGCCTCGCCTATTCCGGCCTCGGTCCGACCCATCACGCCTGCGAGGACATCTCGTTCCTGCGCTCGATCCCGAACATGGTCGTGATCTGCCCGGGCGATGCCTTCGAGGTCCGCGGCGCCCTGCGCGCGGCAATGCAGCAGGACCGGCCGGTCTACATCCGCATGGGCAAGAAGGGCGAGCCGGTCGTTCACAAGGGCCCCATCGCTGACTTCAAGATCGGCAAGGCGATCACGATCGAGGAAGGCTCGGACGTGTGCCTGCTCTCGACCGGCAACATGCTGCCCGAGGCGATCGAGGCCGGCCACAGACTGAAGGAAAAGGGCATCTCCGCCGAGGTCGTGAGCTTCCACACCGTGAAGCCGCTGGATGAGGACAAGCTCAAGCAGGCGTTCAGCCGCTTCAAGCTGGTTGCGACCATCGAGGAGCATTCGCTGATCGGCGGCTTCGGCGCTGCCGTGTCGGAATGGCTCGTCGATTCAGAGACATCGGCGAAGAAATTCCTGCGCTTCGGCACCCCGGATGCCTTCTTCAAGAAATCCGGTGAACAGGAATATGCCCGCGAGGTGCTCGGCCTGACCGGCCACCAGATCGCGGACAAAATCATCCACGCCTTGAGCTGAGACATCACATGAAGACCCAAGCTGCCCTGCTGGTCCAGACCGGCCAACCGCTCGTGCTGGCCGAGATCGAGACCCCCGCCCTCAAGCCGGGCCAGGTGCTGGTCGAGATCGCCTATTCCGGCGCCTGCGGCACGCAGGTGATGGAGTGGCGCGGCGACAAGGGCGAGGACAAATGGGTGCCGCATTGCCTCGGCCATGAGGGCACCGGCACGGTGATCGAGGCCGGCAGCGCCGTCACCAAGGTCAAGGTCGGCGACAAGGTCGTGCTGTCCTGGATCAAGGGCAGCGGCATCGAGGCCGGCGGCGCGGTCTATGACTGGGACGGCAAGAAGGTCAATGCCGGTGGCGTCACCACCTTCCAGCGCCATTCGGTCGTGAGCGAGAACCGCCTGACCCTGCTGCCGCCTGGCCTGCCGATGGATGTGGCGGTGCTGCTCGGCTGCGCCGCGCCGACCGGCATGGGCGCGGTCTACAACGTGCTGAAGGTGCAGCCGGGCGATGCGGTCGCCGTGTTCGGCACCGGCGGCATCGGCCTGAACGCGCTGATGGCCGCCGCCCTCGCCGGAGCGATGCCGGTGATCGGCATCGACCCCAACCCGACCCGCCGCGCGCTCGCCCAGATCTACGGCGCGACGCATGTGATCGACGCGGCTTCCGACGTGCTGGCCGAGATCAAGAAGATCGTGCCGCAGGGCGTTGATCTCGCGGTCGAATCCTCCGGCATTCCGGGCGTCATGGATCAGGCCGTCAACGCCACCCGCCAGCAGGGCGGCCGCGCGGTCGTGATCGGCAATGCCAAGCATGGCGCGGCGCTGACGCTGAATCCGGGCGTGTTCAACCAGGGTAAGAGCCTGCTCGGCACCTGGGGTGGCGACAGCGTGCCCGATCGCGATTACGGACGCTATGGGCGCCTGCTGAGCTCCGGCCGCTTCCCGGTGCGGGACCTCTTGTCGAAGCCCTACAGCCTCGCCCAGGCCGACCAGGCGCTGGCCGATCTCGCCGCCGGCAAGGTCGGCCGTCCGCTGATCGACATGTCCTTGCGTTAAGTCCAGGTCATTTAAGTCCAAGCCATGCGGATCGGGATCGACTTCGACAACACGATCGCCTGCTATGACGGCGTGTTTCATGCGGCAGCCCTCGAGCGCGGCCTGATCCCGGCCGATCTCGGCCGCGACAAGAACAGCGTCCGCGACCATCTCAACGGCAGCGGGCGCAAGGACGACTTCACCGAGCTGCAGGGCTATGTCTACGGCGCCCGCATGGACCTGGTGTCGCCCTACCCCGGCTTCGCCGCGTTTGTCACGGCGGCCCGCGCCGCCGGCCATGACCTGTTCATCGTCAGTCATAAGACGAAGCACCCCATTCTCGGGCCCAAGCACGACATGCATGCCGCCGCGCGCGGCTTCCTGACCGATCGCGGCCTGATGGGCGAAGCGCCCGGACAGATCGCGCCTGACCGGGTGTTCTTCGAGCTGACCAAGGACGAGAAGGTCGCCCGGGCCCATGCGCTGGCCTGCGAGCTGTTCGTCGACGACCTGCCGGAGATCCTGGCCATGACCGGCTTCCCCGAGGGCATGCGCAAGGTGCTGTTCGATCCGGAGAACCAGTTCGCGGCCAAGGCCGTGCCGTACGAGCGCCGAGTCTCCTGGGCCGAGATCGCGGCGGATGTCGTCCGTGACCCCCACTGACGCCGGCGCGGATCGTGATGCCGCCCTGCTGGCGCTGGCGCAGCGCCTCACCGCGCAGGCCGGCAGAGCGAGCCCGACGGCGCTGACCCGGCTCGCCGGCGGCCGCAACAACCAGGTCTTTCGCGTCGACACCGCAAACGGTCCGCTGGTCCTCAAGCGTTACTTCACCGACGCGCGCGACACCCGCGACCGGCTGGGCGCCGAGTGGAGCTTCATCAGCCATGCCTGGTCCCACGGCGTCCGCGTCGTGCCGGAGCCCTTGGCCTGCGACCGCGCCGAGCAGGCGGGCCTCTACAGCTTCGTCGCAGGCCGCAAGCTGACCGCGGCAGAGCTCGCGCCCGCCCATGTCGATGCCGCGATCGACTTCGTGCTCGCGGTGAACGCCCCGCCCCGCCCCGCGCTGGCGCCAGGATCGGAAGCCTGCTTCTCCCTCGCCGAGCACCTCGCCACCGTCGAGCGCCGGGTGGCGCGACTGGCCACGCTCGATGCCGAGGTGCCGCATGTCGCCGACGCCCGGGCATTCGTGGCGGCGCGGCTGCAGCCGGCCTGGACCGAGGTGAAGGCAACCATTCTGCGCGGAGCGGCGGCCGAAGGGCTCGCCTTCGAGGCCGCCATCCCCGCCGATCAGGTCTGCCTGTCGCCATCCGATTTCGGCTTCCACAACGCGCTGATCGACGACCAGGACAAGCTCACCTTCCTCGACTTCGAATATGCCGGCCGCGACGACCCGGCCAAGCTGGTCTCCGATTTCTTCTGCCAGCCTGAAGTGCCGGTGCCGCTGCCGGTGCACGAGCATTTCATCGACCGGCTGACGGACGGCCTCGGGCTCGACGCCGCCAGCGTGGCGCGCTGCCGGTTGCTGATCGACGCCTACCAGGTCAAATGGACCTGCATCATCCTGAACGACTTCTTGCCGCTCGGCGCCACGCGTCGCGCCTTCGCCGACACCGGCGCCTGGGCGCAGCGCTGCGCTGCGCAGCTCGCCAAGGCCGAGGCACAGCTCAGCCTGATCGGCGCCACATCCGATTAACCGACACTCACACGCCCGGAGATATTCATGGCCTATCGCGAGTTCGTCAGTCTCGTCCACAAATCGACCAAGCGCGACTATCTCGCGCGCGTCACCCAGCGCGACAAGGCCGATGTCGCGGAGATGGCGATCAAGTTCGACTACGACTACTGGGACGGCAGCCGCGAGACCGGCTATGGCGGCTACAAATATGACGGCCGCTGGCGCAAGGTCGCCGACGCCATGATCGAGACGTACGGCATCAAGCCGGGCATGCGCGTGCTCGACGTCGGCTCCGGCAAGGGTTTCATCCTGCACGATTTCCGCGAGGCCATCCCGGATCTCGAGGTCGCCGGCATCGACGTCTCCTCCTACGGCGTCGAGCACACGATGGAGAGCGTGAAGCCGTTCTGCCAGGTCGGCTCCGCCGCCAAGCTGCCCTACCCCGACAAGTATTTCGATCTCGTCATCTCGATCAACACGCTGCACAACCTCTACAACTACGATCTCGATGCCGCCTTGCGCGAGATGGAGCGCGTCAGCCGCGGCGCCAAATATCTCTGCGTCGAGGGCTACCGCAACGAGCGCGAGAAGGTGAACCTGATGTACTGGCAGCTCACCTGCCGCATCTTCCACACGCCCGAGGAATGGGCCTTCGAATTCAAGCGCTCCGGCTACACCGGCGACCACGAATTCATCTTCTTCGAATGAGCTTGAACTGACAGCGTCGACAGACGTTCTCGCGACGCATTGGCGTCCGAGTGATGAGCGGATCATCGCCCTCTCGAACGAGAGGGCGCGAGGAAGGCCGGACCTCGGCTGAGGCCCGTGGCCCGCCTGCTCAAAAGAATGCAGGCGGCAGGTACCACAGGTACAGCCGGACAGATCCGGCCTCCCCGCGCGATCGGTTTTAACGGTATCTTTCGTGCTCTCCCTGGGGATCGGGCTTTCTTGCCCCCATCGCCCGCGCGTGCCCATAAGCAACGACCACGGACTTGACCTCAGCGTCGAGAGGCCAGGACCACACGACTTCGCCGTCCGCAACGCCTACGCTCGTCTGGCGCAGCCGTCACGTCCATCGCAGCCCACCTCACGTTCGTGACGACGCGTACGTCCCTCTGCTCGAGGCGGGATGACGAGAGAGAACCATATTTTTCGGAAAAACGAAAGATGAATATTTTTCGTCGGGGGACTGGACAAGGGTGATGCACCTGAAGACGCGAGCCAATTCGTCGTCGCCGCGCACGTCCGACCAGCTCGAACACCAGCAGCACTTCGCCGGCCGAAACCCACGCAAAACGAGTGCAGAGCGCGAATGCCGCTTTTGCGATCTTCGCAAAATGTATCTATAAAATGGCAGCCGACAACGTAAGCGGCAGGGAACGGGGCTGTCATGACGAAGTCATTGAAAGTGGCGATTGCCGAAGGTCTGCCACCCCAGACCCTGTTCAAGTTGCGCTCGATCAAGCGCGCGCTGATGGGACGACCGCCCCCGGAACGGCCGCACGCCGCTCCGTCAGAAGCCGAGCCTGAACCGGCCCCTGCGCCGGCTGCAGAACTGGCTCCAGACGTGCGCGAGCCGCGGACACGGCAGACCGAAGCCCTGGAGCGGCTCGACGCCCACAAGATCAGCGCGCCGTATTTGTTCTTCGACGTCGACGATGTTCTGATCCTGCCCGCCAAGGAGATCGCGCGCACGCTGACCTTGAGCGCGATGTACATCAACAGCGCCGATGTCAAAGGCGACATCGCTGAATTCGGCACCATGGGCGGCTTCACCGCACGCACCCTGGCGAACGCGATGGTGTTCGACCCCCGCTATCAGCCGAACCAGCCGCTGCGCAAGCTGCGCCTGTTCGACAGCTTCGAGGGGTTACCGGAGATCACCGCGCAGGTCGATCTCGAATCGCAGCATGTGAAATCAGGCACCTGGTCGAAGGGCGGCTGCCGGATTCTCAGCGCCAATGAATTGCGGACCATGGTGGAGGCCATCATTCCGCCGAGCCGAGTGCAGATCTACGAAGGCTGGTTCGCCGATACGGTCAAGCAGCTCCCGGACGACACGCGCCTCGCATTGATCCACTTCGACGGCGACCTCTACTCGTCCACCATGGACGCGCTGGTTCCCTGCTTCGAACGCGGCTTCATCTCGAAAGGCGCCGTGCTCTGCTTCGATGACTGGAACTGCAACGAGGCCGATCCCGAGGCCGGCGAGCGCAAGGCCTGGGCGGACCTCGTCAGCCGCTTCGACATCGTCGCCAGCCACTCAGGCGACTACTCCATTCAAGGCACGAAGTTCATCGTCCATTCCTATCGCGGCATGAAGCCGCGGGAGGCCTGAGCCGGCCTCCCCCGCCGTGCCTCAGGAATAGGGCTTGATCATCAGGCCCTGCCCGGTCGGGAGCGCCAGGATGGCGACACCGCGCTCCGCTGCAAACTTGTCGAACGCTTCCTTCTGGGCCTCGTAGCGCACGAACCCGTAGTCATCGAGCAGGATCGGCGCGCCGGGCAACAGCCTGTCCCAGAAGTAGGTCACGGCAGCGATCTCCGGGGCCGCATTGTTCATATCGATGGAGAGGTAGGCAACCCTGCCGATGTCGACGCTGGCCAGCGTCTCCGGAACGCTGCCGCGGACAATCACGACGTCCTTGAACTCCGAGAAATTCCTGACGACGTGGTCGTAGATGTCCTCACCGTAGCCAATGCGGAAATGCGGGATGTTGATCAGTTCTTCGTCCGCCAATTGCGTTTCGTCGACACCTCTGAACGTGTCGAACAGGAAGAACTTCTTGCCGACGCGATTCCAATCGTAATAGGACGCAATGGCGGTGCTCAGCAGCCCCTTCCAGACGCCGCATTCGACGAAGTCTCCCGGCAATCGCAGCGCCAGACCGGCACACCACAACGCCACGTGCACGCGCCAGTAATAGCGATGGTCGATGACAGTTGCCTGAACGGCCCGCTTGTAGGCGGCGACGAAGCGTGGATCCCGCATGAAGTCGTGGTTGTGAACGATATAGGGGTCGTTCCGCAGGCCGTCGAAATCGTAGATCGGCACGTAGATGCCGTCCCCTGCCGGCTCCGCCTGCGGCCCGGACGGCGTCGACGCATGCTGCGCGGCCGATCCGCCCGCCGTCAGCAATTCGACCGTGCGACGCAGGCGCACGAGTTCGTCGCCCTGGACCCGCAGCGCGGCCGATTCACGCTGCAGCGTCGTGAGATACGCCCGGCTGACCGTCTCGACCGGCTCACCATCGCGTGGCATCATGCGAAACGTGTGGGCTTCAACACTGCTCTGAAAAGCGGCCTCCGCCTGCTCGGCAACCGGGTCGGCATCGGCCGGCACCTCGGCGGCGATCGGCTCCGGTCCCCCGGAAGGAGGCGCTTCGGACGCGGTGGCGCGTTGAGCTGCCGCCAACCGGTCGATCGTCTCGGTTCGCACCAACTGCAAACCAACCGCTCGTAACATCTGGTTGGTGACGCCTTTCCCGGCCGTGATCAGTCCCACCTGCCATCCCCAACATCGACGCACAGAGCCTATGAGTTGTGGCAGGTCCCTGACGCGTTGTCCAACGCCCGGACCGTGTAGAAGTCGGTTGTGCTCACTGATAGATCGACGTCCAACGCTGTTCCCTTCGAGATGATGCGCTCGCGGGCACGGAACTGCTCGGCGTCGCCGGCCGACCTTTTCCTTGCACAGCCATCGCGGGAACGTTAAGCGGGATAGCCGGGCCGAAACGGTCTTGATGACCGCTTCTTTCGAGGTCGCATGGCGCCTGGGTGACACCGCGTCGGAGATATTTGAATGCTTACCCCGTTGAAGAATGGGCTCGCCAATGCGCTCTCGCCGGCGGCGCTTTACTGGCTGCGTTCGGTCAAGCGCGCAATCATGTCCGAGCCCCCATTGCCTTGGCCGTATGGCGCCCAACAGGAGCCTGGGACGAGCATGTCGTCCCCGCCTGCGATCGCTGCCCCGGCTCCACTTCCGAGCGAGGATGGCCGGCCGATACAGGACATCGCACTCGAGAGATACAAGCTTCGCCAGCTTCCTTCGCCGGACTCCTACTATACCTACGAAGACGTTCTCATCGTTGCGGCACAGGAAATCGCAAAGATGCTGACGCTCTGCGTGCAGTATGTCAACGGGTCACATGTCTATGGCGACGTCGCCGAGTTCGGCACCATGGGAGGCTTCACCGCGAAGACTCTTGCCACGTCGATGGTCTTCGACCTGCAGCGTCAGCCGCTGAGCAAGAGCGCATCCGGCGAGAATCCCTTTCGCGTTCTGAGATTGTTCGACAGCTTCGAGGGACTGCCGGAAATCACCTCCCCTGTGGACATGACATCTCCCCATGTGGTCTCCGGGGCGTGGGCGAAGGGCGGATGCAAAGTGCTGGCCGCACCGGAGCTGCGCGAGCGGATCGGCAGGATCATCCCACCCCATCGGTTCGAGATCTATGACGGCTGGTTTGCAGACACTGTCAAGACACTGCCGCCGGAGACGCGCTTTGCGCTGATCCATTTCGACGGCGATCTCTATCAATCGACGATGGACGCTCTGGCGCCGTTGTTCCAGCGCGGGATGGTCTCGACGGGCGCGGTGCTTCTGTTCGACGATTGGAATGCCAATCGCGCGCTTCCAAGCACGGGCGAACGCCGAGCCTGGCGTGAACTGGTCGCAGAGTTCGATATTGAAGCCAGTGACTGCGGCGACTACTCGGTCGCAGGAAAGCGCTTCATCATCCACTCCTATCGCGGCATCCCGGCCGATCCGGAATAGCCGGCTCAGCGAGACGGCTGCCGGGACAAATTGAGCAGGCGGTCGAGGGTGTGGCTCGCCAGGAAGATGGAGCCGGGCACCGTGAGATGCGCGGCATCGAAGGCCGTCAATTGAGACCCGCTGGGACCGATCCGGCTGAGGCAGCCCTCGTCGTTGCAGAAGATGTCGCGCACCGAGATGTAGTCCACCCCGAGTTCGCCGGCGAGCGCGCGAAGCAGCATTTCGCGGCCGCGCGTCCACTCGTCGCTGGAACGAAACCACGTTCGCTCCGGCAATATCTTCCCGGTCTGACGGTAGTAGTCCAGCACGTTGTGAGACAGGCCGATACCTTGCCAGCTTGGCGGGGGGCCCATCACCACGATCCGGCCAATGCCGGTCGCCCGGAGCTCCGCCACGGTGCGCGGCAAATCCTCGCGCAGCACGGCTTCTGCATGTCCCCAGGTGGCATCGAGGATGACCAGGTCCGGCCGGAGATGGCCGATCCGCTGCACGACGTCATCGTTGATGCTCTTGCAGAATGGGCGCGCCGCGAGGGTGTAGCCGATCAGCGGCGGACAGGCCGAGGCCGTGTACTGGGCGACGTCGTAGCCGCGCTCCGGCGAGAAGTGCAGCAGCCCCGGATACAGCGCGGCCCCGTAGGAGTCGCCCCAGATCAGCAACAGCGGCCGGCCTCCCTGCCCCGCGCAGTCGGCGCCGAACTCGGATGCGGGTTGCAGGATCAGCAGACAGCGGCCACGGCGCCAGTGCGACGTGGTCTCGCTGCCCGAGAGCATGAATCCCCTGATCTCCGGGGCGAACCGAACCGGCAATCCGCGCGTGGCGGTCGCAGTGATGCCGACCGCCCCAACCATGGTCATGGCTGCCAGCAACGGCCCGACCCGCCATGCGACCGGGGCCGCTCCGAATCTGAGCGGCCGCTCGATGGAACGCCACGTGACCCAGGCCAGCACGGCGCTGAGCCCAATCACCGCGAACAGCGCCCATTCCGGGGCCGCGCCGGCGAAATGCAGCCTGGTGAAGACGAGGAGCGGATAGTGCCAGAGATACAGCGGGTAGCTGATGAGACCGACGAAGACCAGCGGAGCCCAGCGCAACATCCGGTGAAACAGCGTGTCGCCGGTTGCGATCAGGAGCATGGCGGACATCACGACAATGATGGTCCGGACGCCCGGCCAGGGCGAGGCGCCGCTGAAACTGAAGAATGCGGCGAAGAGACCTGCCGCCGCGATCGCGGCGAGCAGGCTTCCGCTCACCGCCGTCGTTCGAAGGATGGGACGCTGCCGCAGCCAGACCGCCAGGAGCGAGCCGGCCAGCAACTCCCAGCCTCGCGTGGTCGGCGCGTAGAAGGCCCAGGCCGCCTGCGCGGCAGGGGTCGCCAGGCAGACCACGAGCGAGCCGAGGCCCAGCGCTGCGACGATCGCCACCTTATGCGACGGCCAGCGGGCGATCAGCACGAAGGTGGCCGGCCATAGGATGTAGTACTGCTCCTCGATGCCGAGCGACCACAAATGGAGCAGCGGAAGACGCTCGGCGCCCGGATCGAAATACCCGACGATCTGCTCGTGCAGCATGAAATTCTCGATGAACGCTGCCGCGCCCGTGATGTCGGACCCGAGTGCTTCCATCTGGGCCACCGGCAGCACGAACCACGCGATCAGGAACGTCGTCAGCACCACCACGATCAGGGCCGGGAATATCCGCAGGATGCGGCGGGCGTAGAACGTCGTGAAGCTGAAGCTCTTGTCTGCGCACTGGCGGTCGATGATGCCCGTGATCAGATAGCCCGAGATCACGAAGAAGACGTCGACGCCCGCAAAGCCGCCGGGCAGCAGCTGCGGAAAGGCGTGATAGACGAGCACGGCGATCACCGCGATCGCACGCAGCCCGTCGATGTCCGGCCGGTACGTCAACGCGTGCGCCGTGCTCGACTGCGGCGACGAGACGCGGCCGGCGGCTAAGTGGTCAACGCTGCCGGCGATCGTCATTCTCGCGCATCCGTTGAAACGCGCTGGTCGTCTCCAGAGCGTTGACCAGGTCGTTGGTGAAGTCGCCGGCGCCCCTGCGATCGAGATGGCCGCCGCCGTCCCAACTCGAATAATCGGTCCGCGCCGGCATCGCCGTCTCGACGCCGATCGCGTCCGCGATTTCGCGCACCTGGGTCCGACAGCCGTGGAAATTCGGCACCAGAGTGAGCACGACGGGCGCTCCGAGCGACTGCACCAGCTCGCGCGCATTGGCAATCATATCCGGCGTGCTGTGGCAGTCCGGATCGCGTGTCATCTTCACGCCAGGGTTGCCCTCGGCGAGGAAGCGTGGAAACCCGCGCATATCGGCTGCGCCGGTCCGATCATCGCGCTCGAAAGCCGGTATGGCACCCACCCTCGGAGCAGCGAAGGACCGACGCACATCGCGCGTCGCGTCCTCGAACCGCCAGCGCAGATTGCGCCGGATCACCTCGTAAGTGGCACCGAAGCGGCTCAGCCTGACGCTCGGGATGGGACGGACGTCGGCGCCGAAGGAGCGGGTCAGGTTGCGGTGGAAGAAACTGCCGCCACCGCCACCGTCATCGGCATTCACGATCCAGAGGCGCGGATGAAGATGATGCTTGAGGGCGACCTGCCGCGTGAACTCGCCGCTCGCGACGCCGACGAACGCCATGTTGTAGAACTTCAGCCCATGGATCTGTTCGAGGCGCTCGCGAACGACGCTCTGGTCGATCGCGAACGACACCAGCGAGGAGCCGAGGATGATGATGTCGGCCTGCCGCGCATGCTCGATCGAACGGCCGATGGCGTGGAAGAACAGATCCTGATCCTGGATCTCGGTGACGCCGTCGCCACCGAAGTCGCGGTACCACGCCGCGTCGCCGGGCCTGCTGATCGCGCTGAAATGGTCGCCGCCCCGCGCGGCCAGCACGAGGCAGAGGCCCCCCAGCATCAAGGCCGTCACACCGAGCAGGCAGCCCAGATAGCGGCGGCCGTCAGGGCAACCCTTCCCGACTTCCGCTCCGGCGAAACCGGCCTGCTCCGTCCGACGATCCATGGTGACCCCGAGGCTCGGACAGCGTGTCTATTTGTCGAAGCCAGGCACGGCGTCCAGTACCTGCTTGGCCACGAAGATGGAGCCGGGATAGGTCAGATGGCCGAGGTCATAGGCCGTCAGTTCCGATCCGTCCGGGCCGATGCGCGCGAGGCAACCGTCCTCGTTGCACATGATGCGCCGCGCCGAGATGTACTGAATCCCCACGCGCTGCGCCTGCGCCTCCAGGAATTCGTCCTGCACCCGCGTCCAATTCTCGTTCGACCGGAACTTGGTACGCGCCGGCAGCAGAGAATGGGTCTGGAAGTAGTAGTCCAGCAGGTTCGCCGGCAAGCTTTCCCCGAGCCAGCTCGCCGGCGGTCCCAGCAGGACGATTCTCGGGACCTTGAGCTCCCTCAATGCCGGGACGGTTCTGTCGAGCCCGCTGCGAATATCGTCCGGACCATAACTCCAGGTCGAATAGAGAAGGACCAGATCCGGCTTCAGCTCGGCGATCTTCTGAATGACGAAATCGTTCGCGCCCTTGCAGAACCGCCGCTCGGGATGGACGAAGCCGAGGAGCGGAGGACACGCCGAGGCGGTGAATTCAGCAACGTCAAATCCCCGCTCGGAAGCGAAATGAGCAAGGCCCGGATAGAGCGAGGCCGCATAGGAATCGCCCCAGGCGAGAACCAGCGGATGGCGACCGGTGCCGGCGCATTCTGCCGCAAAATCGGCGGCGCTCTGGTCCGGCTTCAGCAGGCACTTGTCCGCCCGCCAGAAGCGCGCCGTTTCGCTGCCGTCGAGCATGAAGCCGCGCAGGCTCTGCGGAATCCGGATTGGCAATCCGTTGGTCCGATCGGCGACCAGTCCCACGATCCCCAGTGCGGCCATGCTGCCCACCAGGGCACCGACCTTGAGAGGGACCCAGTTCCGCCCGAATCGGATCGGCCGCTCGATGAAGCGATAGGTCAACCAGGCCAGCACGACGCTGGCGATCACGATGCCCCACATCACCGAAGGTGCGACGCCGTCCACGAAATGGATCCGCGCATAGGCCATCAGCGGATAGTGCCAGAGATAGAGCGGATAGCTGATCAGGCCGACGAAGACGGCGGGGCGCGCGCCGAGCACATGACGATGGACCAGCGTGCCGCTCGTCCCGATCAGCGCCGCGGCTGCCAGCACCGGGACCAGCGTGAGGAAGCCCGGGTGCGGCAGCTTGCGATCGTAGAGCCAGAACGCCGCCACGATCGCCAGCAACGCAGCCACGGCGATGATCTCGCGACCGATGGACGCCGCCGGCCCTGGCTCATTGCCGATGGCCCGGCCACCGGCCCACAAGGCGAGCGCCGAACCGGCCATCAGCTCCCAGGCCCGGGTGACCGGAAGATAGAACGCATGATCCGGCGCCCGCGTTTGCACGACGATGCAGGCGATGAACGAGGCGGCGGCCAATGCCAAGGTGATCGCAAGGCTCTTGCGCCGCCACGCGCCGATCAGCATCAGAAGCAGCGGCCAGACCACGTAGTACTGCTCCTCGATCGCCAACGACCAGAGATGCAGTAGCGGTTTCTTGTCAGCGGCGAGATCGAAATAGCCGACCTGGCCGAGCAGAATGAAGTTCTGGATGAAGATCGCGCCGCCGGCGATGTTGGTGCCGAGCGACTTCAGCTCCCGTGGCGGCAGCACGAACCACGCGATCAGGAAGGTGACGAGCACGACCGTGATCAGCGCGGGAAAGATGCGGCGGATGCGGCGTGCATAGAAGTCGGCGACGCTGAACCTGCCCGACAGCATCTGCTTGTGGATGATGCCGGTGATCAGGTAGCCGGAGATGACGAAGAAGATGTCGACGCCGTAGAAGCCGCCGGGAACGGCCTTCGCAAATGCATGATAGAGCAGAACGGGCAGCACGGCGACCGCGCGCAGGCCGTCGATATCCTTACGATAACCGAGGGGCGTCGCGCGGGCCTCATCGAGGGCAAGGTTCGGCTGGACAAAGTTCATCGGCTCGGGGCGCTCCAGAACAGCTTCGGCAGAAAAGCTGAATCGGTCCAAAGGACGTAGCAACAAGGCCGCCGGCTGCCGACAAATTCGGAGATATTCACACGTTTTTCCCGGGACCTCCTCAACCGTCCCGATGTCATGCAGCGCGCTGGCGACAGGGCCGGTCTCTTGTTGGTCCAGACGACCTCGACGGTCTTCAGGGCACCCTCGCCATCCCCTCTGCTTACGATCCGCCTCGCATCGATGGCGGCGTCGCCTTTGCGAGATCCGCGACCTGCGAAACGCATCCGGATCGACGACAACTCACGAAAATGCCGGCAAAGGCTATCTGCCGGCCGGTCCATTGACAAGAGCGAGGACATCGAACGAACCGAGATCTCCACCTCTGATCATTCGAGGCTGTTCTACATTCCGCCCGCCTCTCGCCGCGCAGCGCCGCCGGCGACGGCTTGCGGCCGGCGGGATAGCGCTATATTCGAAGAGCAGTATGGTCATCAGCTGCACAGCCGTCGCGGTCGGCATAGGGCTCCAGAATGTCCTTCGAGTCCATCCATCCAGATCCGGCCGGCCAACCCGCGCCACGCCGGCAGGGCATGATCCGATCACTGAAATCGAGCCTGGCTAAGCGTGGCGTAAAGGCGATCAGCTGGTACCTCAACGTCGTCGGCGAGCGGGCCGAATCCCTCAAGGACCTGATCTTTGCGCTGTTGCCGTTCCGCCAGGCATTCATGGTCGCACTCGTTTTTCACCGCTATGCACATCGAAATGAGTTCGACCGGCAGTTTCGCTATTTCTGCGGACCCGATCTGGACAAGGAAATGAGATGGGTGCTCGCCAGTCCCCGTTCGGATCAATACTGCAACGAGCTGATCCTCTTCCTTCTGATGTGCGAAAAGGACAAGCATGCTCTCCAGCTGTTTCCCAACATCGACTGGGGACGGGTCGACGATGAGTTCATGGAGGCAATTGGCAGGCTGACGAACAAGCTGACGTCCGGCTATTTCATGGAGTTGCTGGCGCAGGCCCACACGATCGATTGGATCGCCCTTCGCCCCCGGGACCTGCGTCGGTTTGCCGAACTGATCAACGTCATGCTGGAGCATCGGAACTTCCGTTATGAACAGAGGTCCTTCGAAGGACGACAATACGATGCGCGCAGAGACGGCGATCCCGTGCCGCTCGAAGCCCCTCTCGACCGCTACGTCCACGAATACTTCTGCGACAAGGAACTGATCGAGACCCTGGTCACTGAGCTGGACCTTGCCCGCTACGACGATATCCTCGCCACACGCGAGGACCGCGGCCAATATTGGGAACGGTTTCCCGCCGAACATCCGCAGCGCAAGGTGTTGTCCGAGATCAACCTGTTCTACGCCTATCGCAACCTTCTGCTGACGACATACCACAGCGGCGAGGGGTTCCACGTTCCCCAGGTCTACACCAAGCTGACGGAGACACAGAAGCGCCTGCGCCGCCACCTTCCCGCTCCCAGCCCTCAGCTCAAGGCCCTTCTCAAGAAGCTCGACACCGATCTGTCGGAAGTCAAGCTGCTCTCTCCGGACTGGAGCGCGCTGATCGGCCATAATGGCCACCTCAACGTTCATCTGATGATGCGCGAGATGGGGTGGTGGCAGGGCCAGCCGCTGCTGCTGGCCTACAAGGACCGGATCGCCAACAAGCCGTTCCTGTCGCTGTTCTCCGACATCTGTCCGACGCTCACTCTGGGCGAGAACGTCAGCACCGGCGTGTGGCACGAGCTCGCCAGCCTCACGCCCTTCATCGGCGATTCCCACCAGGCCTTCCGCTTCGAGGACGGGCGTGCGGTGTACTGGAACGATGCGGGGTCACTGGCGCTCAAGCGGTGGGAAAGCCGGCGGCGAACCTTTCCGCTGCGCGACATCTACGACCGCCGGCTGCTCGCCGACAACCGCATCGAGCTGACCTACCAGGACTACCGTCGCAGATGGGGCATGGCGGACAGCGACTGGTTCGTCTGCCTGCACGTGCGGGACGCCCAGACCCGCAATGATACCGACGGCGTCGGCGAATCCATCCGCAACGCGTCGCTGGCGAGCTATCTCGATGCGGTCCGTCACATCACCGGATGCGGCGGCTGGGTTATCCGGATGGGCGGTGGCAAGGTGCCCCCGTTCCCGCAAATGGAACGTGTGGTGGACTATGCCCGCAGCGACGATGCGTTTCCGGAGATGGACATTCATTTGATGCGTCGTGCGCGCATGTTCATCGGGACCACTTCCGGCTTTGCCTACGTGGCAAGCAGCTTCGGCATTCCGACCGCCATGGTGAATGCGTTGAGTTCGATCGGGCTGTTGTGGTCGAGGGACACCCGCTTTGCGCTGAAGCCCGTGCACAGGGCCGATGGCCGGATGCTGTCATTGAGCGAATGGACCTCGGAACGGTATCGTTGGGCTTATCCGACCCATGAATCCGTGGCGCGCGCCGAGCTCGTCGTGAGCGAAAGCAGTTCCGACGAAATTCTGGAAACCGTGCGCGAGGTGCTCGAAATCTCCGATCCCCTGCGGAAAGGACCCGCGCCTGGCGTGGACGGCAGCTGGGAACGTCACGTCCAGGTGCCGGGCTTCTTCGGCAGTTCGCGGCCAAGCCGGTATTTTCTGGAGAAGTACGCGAGCGACCTGCTGAGGGGCGAATGAGTTCGACGTGATCGACATCTCGTGACGGCCAGCACCTTTCCACGACAGGATTTGGCCTGAGAGCTCGACATCGACGTCTGTGTGAGAACGCGGCCTGGTTCCGCAAGGGATCGAAGATATCGATGCGAGAGCGCTCGCCGAAATCCGTCAGTTCGAGACCTTGTCCGGCGCCAGAAATTCATTCTCGTACTTGGCAAGGTAGTAGGCGCTGATGCTGCCCGCGCCATAATAGTGTGATGCCGAAAGCTGTCTCTTCCACCGCGCCAGGAGTTGTGGCTCGGCGCTCCTCGGGCATCGGGACGCAAGATCGAGCACTTCCTCTGCGACGGCCTGGATCTCGTCCGACGTGTTGTTCTCCGGCTGAGCTCCGCTGCGGCTCAGAACACCGGCATCGAACAGGCGCCAGCGCCACGGACTGGAGGTGAGCTGCGCCTGGGTCAGGATGGTTCCGTTGGCAAGGCGCACCGGCTTCAGTGCGAAGCGGACGTCACTGCTCCACAACTGCTGGTCCGTCGTGATGCAGTTCAGCAGCGCGGTTGGAATGCCCAGACTGATCGCGGCGTTCGTCAGCCCGGAGGTGGTGCCGATGAACATCCGGGCGTTCCGAATGAGACAAATGTCCATCAGTTCGGAGCGGAATGGGCTGAGCGGATAGTCGATCGCGCGCTCGAGGCATGGCAGCGCCGGCGAGTTCGGACCGCCGAGCCTGATGACCCAGCCGCCCCTGGACGTGATCGCGCGGATTGCGTCGAGATACGTTCCGATCGGCGAATTGCGATGGGTCTGGCCGGTGCCGTCCGTCTCCGAATAGTGGGAGGCATCACGCGTATGCAGGCAGACATACCAATCGTCCGGCTTCATCCCCCAGGCTTTGCGCATCCGCCAGAAATCGTGCTGCACCTGCAGCTTTGCCCCATAGATCCGATCATACTCGTCTCGCAACGGATGGCCCCGACCTTCCAGCTCCCACTGCGTGATTGCAAGCGCGCCGGCGTCCTGCCACGGCACCACCTCACCGTTCGGCAGCCGAAAGACGTTGAAGTTCATGCCGTACCAGCGCTGCAGGGACAGCAATTCTTCGCCCACGGCTTCGGAGACCGTCTCCCCGATAACGACGATATCGGCAAATCTCTCGAACAGCCGGATGAACGGCTTGTTGGCGACGAGGTTCAAACGCACGACCATCAGTGGCTTTCCCGACCACCACCCCAGCTCGCGCATTCGAAACAGGATGTCGAGCATTCCGAGATGACCGATCTGGGTCGACCACTCCTCGGGAAGGATCCGCAATTGGTCGAGGGGAATGTTCAGCCGGCCAAGCAGATGGCTGACCTCTGCCGAGACCGCCGGCGAACCTTGGCCGCGCAAATCTTCCTGCGCGGCCAGCGCGCGCGTGAACAATCCAATCCCGAGATCGCCCCGACCCACGTGAGTGACTCGCTGGCCGGCGAAATTGCAGAGATCATGGAGCCTGCCCGCCGCACCGCAGGCGAAGTCGAGCGGGTTGGGCTCATAACTCAGCGCCGGGCGCGAAGCCATGTTTTGATGCGGACGCAAGTAGCCGGGGAAGCCGCGGCATGCAATCGACATGCTTTCGATCGCGCCGGCCTCATCTCCCGCGATGATATCGAGCAGCCCCTTGAAGAAAGCGAGATGACACTCCGCTTCCGATCCCGCTCGCAGAGGCCGCTGCGATGCCAGCCAATGCGCCTTGTCGAACTCGCCGAGTTCGAACAGCGACCGGATCATCATGTTGGTCAGCGCGGGCGAATATTGAACGAGCCCATCCTGAACGATGAGATCATAGGCTTCGCGATCAGCACCGATCCGAAGCAGAAGTTCCGCGACCTCGATCGGAAAGTACCACCTGAGCTGTCCGGAGAATTGCTGGCCCGGATTCTTCGCCAGCAATGCAGCCGCATGGACCTGATAGGCCCTTTCGAGCAGACGCCGCCCGCGAAGTTGTCCAATCTCCGAAAACAGCAGGATCAGAAAGGCTAGGCGAGGCGGCAGCCAACCCAGAATCCGGCCTGCTGCTGCGATGAGGGCGCGCGCCGCACGCTGCGGCTGGAGCAAGGTCAATTCTCGAAGGCGTGCAATTCCGGCCAGCAGGTCGCGTTGCCTGGGCGGCGGCTGGAACATACCGGATCTGCGCATCGGACTCAGCACACCTAGTGACGCCTTGAAACGCTGCATCGGCCAACCGCCCTCCGCCCCCTTGAACCCCTCAAACCCGTTCGCGGTTCCGCGGATGCATGGGAACAATCAAGATCGAGGAAGGTCATCGCGTAGGACGTCCAAGACGACCGAATCATAGCTACACGCGTAGGCAACATCTCAGCCGGACCGTCAAGTCAACCCGCGACTGATGATCGCAATGACCCCATGCAGCCATTGGGTGATCGGCAACAACCCCGATTTGTCAACAACGAACAGAATCGTGGACCACAGCGCCAGCTGCTCGAGCACAACCCGTCCCAGTCCGACCGCGAGGAAAACGAAAGCCGTCAGCCCCGCCAGCAAGGAGTAGAGGAATCCGGCGCCGAGCGCGAGAAAAATACAGAAGTAGACCGTGCTCACACAGACGATCCGCAGGATCGTCCGGAGCGTCAGAAACATGTTTTTCACGCACGTGCCCCTTTTTCCAATCCCAAATCGTATGGCGGAAGAACAGCCGCCAAGAGCCCCTGAGCATCGGATGTAGCATCTCGCCGTGACGACCAGGCAAATTGATCAGGAAGGTTCGCAGCTTTCTGACCAGTTCGACGATGAGTACATCCGGGCGCGATTCCGAATCTGGTATCCAGAAAACGACCGCAATAGCAAGCTCCGGCATGGAGTTTGCCAATAGCTAAGCATCCGCGAGCCAGGCATCCGCGACCGTTGGCCCCTCGCGCATCTGTTGCAAGCTGAACATTTTACGTTGTATTGTTCGCAACTGCACTGCTATTGCGGCTCCTTCCGAATGGCAATATCCCTTCGCGGTCCAGCCGAACCAATGCCCACCAGATCCTCGTCCGGCTGCCGGTTATGCGGCCAGCCGATCACGACGCAGCCTCTCACGCTCGGCGTCCTCCCAGTCTGCAACCGCTTCACGCGTGACGGCCGCGTCGATCACTCATGGGCGCTCGACATCGTCGAATGCGAAGCTTGCCGACTTGTTCAGCTCCGTGAGGCTCCGCCTCCCGAGATCGTTGCTCCGGCCGTGCCGTGGATCAGGTACCGCGAACCGGAAGGTCACCTCGATGCGCTGGTCGAACGACTCGTCTCGTTCAGACCGCTTGCGGGGCGCGCGCTGGGCACAGGCCCCTTCGAGCAGCCGCTTCTCACCCGCCTGGCTGGGCGAGGTCTGCAGATCGAGTCGCTCGATCTGCAGGAGAAGGGTTGCGGGGGGCGCCATCCCTATCTTGAAACCTGGCAGGCCCGCCTCAACGCGGCGGATCTCGCGGCCCCTGCCGCCTCGCTCGGAACGTTCGACATCGTCTCCTGCCGCTATCTCATCGAGCACACGTCAGCACCTGTCGACGCCTTGCAAGCTCTCAAGACCCTGCTTTCGCCCCAAGGCCTTCTGCTGATCGAGGTCCCCGACAGCAGCAAATTCCTTGCGGCGCGCGACTACTGTTTCCTATGGGAAGAGCACAGCTGCTATTTCGTCGAGGAAACACTGCGTCGTCTGGCCGAGGAGAGCGGCTATCGCGTTCTGGCCCTGCTGCGCTATCCGGGGGCCCTGGAGGATGCGCTGGCGACCGTCCTGACGCCCGCGGACGGCTCTCCGGCAGCGGCCTCACCGCGGGGATCTTCCAGCCTGTTCCAAGCCTATCGTGACGATTTTGCTCCCACCCGGGCGCGGTTACGCGGGAAGCTGGCGACGCTCGCCGGGCCGGACGGGGATCGAATCGCTCTGTTCGGCATCGGACATCACGCCATCATGTTCGCCAACGCCTTCGGCGTGGCCGACATGTTCGCGCTTGCCGTCGATGACGACCGCGACAAAGCGGGCTTTTTTCCACCGGGTTTCGCCGTCCCCGTGGTAGGGTCGGATCGCCTGCTGGCTGGCGGGCAGATCACCACCTGCCTGTTTGCCGTGGCACCTCACATCGAAGGCAAGGTGCGCGAGAAGCTGGCTCCGCTCGCCGCCAGGGGCGTGGAATTCCGCTCGATCTACGCCGCGCTCGACAATTCGATCATGAGGGATCACGCATGACGCTCGTCCAGAAATCCCCCGAGGTCTTCCTGGCCGAGGGCCCCATTTCATCGGTGGGCGCTGCCGAGATCAACACCCTGAAAGCCGCGGTGAAGGCCAGCCCGAAGCGGCGGGCCCGCATCAACGCCCATCCGGACGGCGATGACAGCCTGCATGAAATGATCATCGCGATCGATTCCAGCTCCTACATCCGTCCGCACAAGCACCCGGGCAAGAGCGAGGCCTTCCACATCATCGAGGGCGAGGTCGATATCGTGGTGTTCGACGACGACGGCCAGATCGAGCGTGTCGTCGAATTGGGGCCGCCGGGCGGTGCGCGGCCGTTCTACTACCGGATGTCGAACGCGTTCTTCCACACCCTGATCATCCGCAGCGACCTCCTGATCGTGCACGAGATCACCAACGGCCCGTTCCGCCCCGGCGCCAGCGTGTTCGCCGACTTCGCGCCCGAGGACAGCGACACCGCCAAGGCCGCAGCCTACCAGGCTGATCTCGTCCGGCGTGTCGCCGCACGGCAAGGCGTCGCGGCATGACCGACCATGCGGTCGTGGTCGGCGGCACCCGCGGCCTCGGCCGCGTGGTCGTCGAACGCTTCCTGGCGCGCGGCTGCGCCGTCAGCGTCGTGTCACGGCAGCGCCCGGCCGATTTTCCCGATCAGCCCGGCCTGAAGCATTTTTCCGCCGATCTCGAGCGCAGCGAGAGCTTTGCCGGGCTCTGGCGCGAGATCGCCGAGGCCTCCGGCCCGGTCCGCTACCTCGTCCTGAGCCAGCGCTTTCGCGGCCAGGGCGATCCCTGGGCCGGCGAGATCCAGGTCGGCCTGACCGCCTCGCGCGACCTGATCGAGGGCTTTTCCGGCCATTTTGCTGGCGATGGCGACCGCGCCATCGGCGTGGTCAGCTCGGTCTACGCCGAATTCGTCGGCAGTTCGCAGCCGGTCGGCTACCACGCCGTGAAGGGCGGCCTCAATGCGATGGTCCGGCATTACGCCGCAACGCTCGGCCGGCGCGGCATCCGCGTGAACGCGATCATGCCGCTGACCTACCTGAAGCGCGAATCGCGCATCTTCTATGAACAGAACGAGAAGCTGATGGAGACCTACCGGAAGCTGGTCCCGCTGGGCCGGCTCGGGACGGCCGAGGAATGCGCCGACGCCCTCGACTTCCTCTGCAGCCCGCGCGCGTCGTTCATCAACGGGCAGAGCCTGTTCCTGGATGGCGGAGTGTCCACAGTCTGGCAAGAAGAGGTCGCCAAGAGCTTCGCCGGCCTGTAAAACCCGCCGCAAATTCCTCTTCGGCCGACCATCCCGCCTGCGGGATCGCCAACCCAGGATCGACACCTCATGCAGCACGTCAAGCACAAGACCGATTGCCGCCTGTGCGGCTCGACCTCGCTCGATCACGTGCTGCCGATCAGGCCTTCGGCGATCGGCGACGCATTCGTGACGGCCGACCGGCTGAGCGAGAAGCAGGATCTCTACCCGCTCGACTGCTATCTCTGCCTCGACTGCGGCCATCTGCAGAATCTCGACGTCGTCGATCCCGACATCCTGTTTCGCGACTACACCTATCGCACCTCGGTCTCGCTCGGCCTCGTCGAGCACTTCAAGCGCTATGCGCAATCGGTGGTGTCCTCGCTCGGCATCCCCAAGGGCAGTCTGATCGCCGAGATGGGCAGCAACGACGGCTCGCTGCTCAAGGCATTCAAGAACGAGGGCATGCGCGTGCAGGGCATCGACCCAGCCCGCGACATCGCGGCGACCGCCACCAAGGAAGGCGTGCCGACGATCCCGGATTTCTTCACCAGCGCGCTGGCGGCCCGCATCAAGGCTGAACAGGGCGAGGCCAAGCTGTTCTGCGCCAACAACGTGTTCGCGCATATCGACAACATGTCCGACGTCGTGAAGGGCATCCGTCTGCTGCTCGCCGACGACGGCGCCTTTGTGTTCGAGGTCTCCTACATCGTCGACATGATCGACAACATGGTGTTCGACACGATCTACCATGAGCACGTCTCGCATCACGCGCTGATCCCGCTCGAGACCTTCCTGAACCGGCACGACATGACGCTGTTCCACGTCGAACGCACCGGCACCAAGGGCGGCTCGATCCGAGCTTTTGCGCAGCCGAAATCGACCGGCAAGCGGCCGCGCTCGGCGGAGCTGTCGAAACTGATCGCCGAGGAGGAGCGACGCGGGGTGACCAAGCCGCAGATCTACCGCGACTGGTTCGTCGCCATCGAAGACTGCAAGCGCCGGGTGCTCGCCACGCTCGATCAGGCCATCGCCGCGGGCAAGCTGGTCGCGGCCTACGGCGCCTCGACCACCACCACCACCCTGCTCTACCATTTCGAGTTGGAGAGCCGGATCAAGTTCATCGTCGACGACAACCAGCTCAAGCACGGCCGCTTCAGCCCGGGCGCCCACATCCCGGTGCTGCCGTCCAGCGAGCTCGCGACGCGCAAGCCCGACATTGTCGTCATCCTCGCCTGGATCTATGCGGAGCCGATCCTGAAGCGCAACCAGGCTTACCTGGACGCCGGCGGCCGCTTCCTGGTGCCGCTGCCGGAGCCGCGGATCGTCGACGCCTCGGGCTCGGTCGCGATCTGAGCCCGCGGCGGCGGCCTCAAGCTGACCGGTTGACAGTGCCCGCGTAACATGGTCCAGCAAGCCCCGGCGATTGGCCCCCGGGCGTGACGGACGTCCAACCGCTTTCGGCTGGTAAGCCAAATACTTACGGCTCTCGCGAGGTAGAAGGATGACCACCCTGACCGATGGACAGGTCGAGCGGTTCGTGGTTGCGGATCGGCGCCGCATCTCCTGGGCGCGCTGCCGCGAGGACATCGCGCCGTTCATCACCCGTCACGTCACCTGGCGTGCGCTCGCGGCCGGTGACATCCGATCGAAATACCGCCGCACCATGCTGGGCCCGTGGTGGATCACGGCCACCAATGCGATCACCGCACTGATCATGGGCACGGTGGCCGGCCGCTTCCTTGGCGCCGACATGAAGACCTACCTGCCCCACTTCATGGTCAGCATGACCATCTGGAGCTTCATCTCGTCCTCGCTCAGCGAAGCCTGCTACACGATGATCAATGCAGGCGGCATGATCAAGGCCGTCGACATGCCGATCCTGATCCATGTCATGCGCATGGTTCAGCGCAACCTGATCATCTTCCTGCACAACATCGCGGTGATCCCGTTCATCTGGCTCGTCTATCCATGGTCGGTCGGATTCGGAATGGTGCTCGCCATCCTCGGCCTGATGATCGTCTACGTCTTCGTCGTCAGCGCCTCGGTGATCGTCTCGATGATCTGCGTGCGCTATCGCGACGTGCCGCCCGTCATGGCGGCGGTGCTGCAGCTCCTGTTCTTCATCTCTCCGATCATCTGGGAGCCGTCGAGCATCCGCGGCGGCGAGTTGATCGTCACGCTCAATCCGATCGCCTATCTGCTGGCGGTCACGCGTGGTCCGCTGATGGGCGACGTTCCCGGCCTTGCGACCTGGGCCGGCGCCATTGGATCGGTCGCGGTCCTGACCGCGGCCATGATCTATATCTACACGCGCTATCGGTCGCGCGTCGTGTATTGGGCCTGACATCATGGCCGGAGACCTCTGGATCCGCCTCGAATGACTCTCATTGAAGCCAAGCAAATCGGTATCGAATTTCCCGTCGCACCCCCGAACGCACGATCATTCCGGCATCTGGCGATCAAGGCGGCCTCACGCGTCGGCGGCCGGGTCTCGAAGAGCGACGGCTCGTTCCAGTTCGTCCAGGCGCTCGATGACATCAGCTTCACCCTGAAGCAGGGCGACCGGCTCGGCCTGCTCGGCCACAACGGCGCCGGCAAGACCACGCTGATCCGCGTGCTCGCCGGCATCTACGAGCCGACGAGCGGATCGCTGCGGACCGTGGGGCGGAACGTTCCGATGTTCGACATCGGTCTCGGCATGGACGAAGAGGCTTCGGGCTACGAGAACATCCGCACCCGCGGCCTCATCCTCGGGCTCTCGCCCGAGGAGATCGAGCAGCGCGTGCCGGAGATCGCCGAATTCGCCGAGCTCGGCGACTATCTGGAGCTGCCGATCCGGACCTATTCCTCCGGCATGCTGCTGCGCCTGGTGTTCTCGATCGCCGCCTCGATTCACGGCGACATCATCCTGATGGACGAGTGGATCGCGGTCGGTGACGCGCAGTTCCGCAAGAAGACCCACGGCCGGCTGCAGGAGATCACGAACCGCTCGGGAATCGTCGTGCTCGCCTCGCATGATCACGGCCTGCTGCGCGACACCTGCAATCTCGGGCTCTATCTTGATGGCGGCCGCGTGAGGGCCTTCGGCGCCCTGGACGACGTTGTCAAGGAACTCCCGAAGCCGTGAGAGACAGGCATCGGGGATGATGTGCCATGACGTTCGCTGAGCCATGACTACGACGACCCGCCCAGCAACCTTGCCGACCGTCACGCTGGTCGTCCCGAACTTCAACCATGCCCGCTACCTGCCCGAGTCGCTCGGCAGCATCGCCAACCAAACCCGCCCGCCAGACCGCGTCGTCATCATCGACGACTGCTCCACGGATGACAGCATCGCGGTCATTTCGCGCTTCGTGGTGGACCGGCCGAACTGGCGCCTGATCCGCCACGAGACCAACCAGGGCGTCGTGCGCGGTCAGAACGAGGCGCTGGCGATCGCGGACACCGAATGGATCGGCTTTCTCGGGGCCGACGACGCGCTGCATCCGACCTATCTCGAAAAGGCGATGGCACAGGCGGCCAGCCACCCCGAAGCCGGTCTGGTCTTCGCCTGCTGCGAGATCATCGGCCCTCGGGGGCCGTCCGCAAGACGGATGCTGCGGCCGATCATGCTGCCCGCATTGGCATCGACGATGCTTGCACCGACCGACCTTCGCCAGGCGCTGCGCTTTGGCGACAACTACTTTTCCGGCACCACCTCGCTCTATCGCCGGACAGCCCTGCAGGCGCTCGGCGGATTCGACGTCAAGCTCGGCTCGTTCTCCGATGCCTTTCTCGCCCGGCGGCTGGCCTTGACCTATGGCTGCTGCTTCATCGCCGAGGCGCTCGGCTACTGGCGCATCCACGGCCAGAACTATTCGACGGCGACGGCGACCGATCCGGCTTCGCTCAACGCCAAGCTCGCCGACATCGGCGCGCTGATTGCGCAGAGCAAACTGTTCCCCGAAGGCTATGGCGATCTATTCGCCCGGCGCAATCGCTTCGGCGCGGCGCGGATGGTGCTCGGCGGTGAAACGATGCCGTCGGCCAAGGCTGCGCGCGTCAAGGCTGAGCGCGTATCCGCCTTGCTGGACGGCAACGCGCTCGACACGCACCTGCTTCGGGTGATGCTGAGCTTCGGGGCCGTCGGCCGCCTGGCCGCGCTGGCCTGGGTCACGCTCCGGACTCGGCCGATGTCGCTGACGCGCCTGCTTGCCCAGACCGCCGCACGACGGGCGATCTTGTCCGCCACCCCTGGCTATCGCGCGCCATGACGGCCCGCGCTCCCTTCGGCTCTCTCCGGCGCCGCCTCGGTGCCAAGACTGTTCCTGCGCCGATTCTCACCGTGCCGGCCGAGCAACCGTCGCCGCAGACGCCGCGAAGCCGCTGGTCGCCGCGGACGTGGCTGACGGCATCCGCGTTTCGCCTCTATGCGTTTCTGAGTGCGCGGCGCCGGCAATTGCTGCCGCTGACCACCCGCGCCGCGAACATCGTCGACAGCAGGCTCATCGTCGCGCCGGCCGGTGCGGCGCTGCTCCTGCTGATGGACCGGCAATTGGCAAAGGGATCGCGCCTCGGCCGTTTGCTGGCGCTGACGGCCTCGACCACGCTGGCCGCGGCAGCGCAGATTCACCTCGCCGCCAGCCGCAAGCCGAGCGCGCTGCGTGCGGTGCGGATCTTGAACCTGATCTTCCGCAGCAATGTGCGCGCCAGAGCCGGTGTGGGCGCGCAGGCCTATTTCACCACCATGGCGCTATGCAGCGCCTATGACCGGATCGTGCGCGAGGTGCCGCGGCCGGAGACGATCGACAGCTTCGCGATCAATTTCGCGGCCGGCGTCGCCCACATGTATCGCGGCAATCTTCCAGTCGCGGCGCATTTCCTGACGGCGGCCGCGGCCTCGGGCGACGGAAACGCGCTGCGCAAGCTCGGCGCCGTCCATGCCCTGGCCGGCGACCACGTCCAGGCCGCCGCGTGCTTCAAGGCGTCGGTCGCGCGCGATCCCCGCTCGGTGATGGCGCACCAGAACTATGCCGGCGGCTACGATCCATCGACCTATACGCCGAGCACCTGGGAGCTGGAGCATGCCGGCGAGCTCCTGATCTACGACAATCTGATCCAGCTCGGCGAGAACTTCTATCACCAGGGGCGCTACGAGGACACGTTCCGCAGCTATCAGGCCGCACTCGACCACCAGGATTCCTTGGCGGCCAAATGGTCGATTCCCGACGCGCTGATCGCGCGCATTGCCGGCGCCGGCAGCATCTTCGATCCCGCGCTCCCGGTCCGGCTGCTCGGCTACGAATGGGTGACGCTGATCGGCCACGTCGGCTTCATCGACTGCCATTTGCGCATGGCCGCGCTCGGCATGCTGCCGCGCGCCAACTACGTGCTGCTTGCCCCGGCAAGCAAGGTTGTCAACCAGCCATTCCTCAGGCTGTTCGATCAGCATGTCACGATCATCGAAGACCCCGCTCTCGTCGACGATCTGCTGCCCTATCAGCGGCTGGTCGGCGACCAGTTCATCGCCGTCCGGGGCAAGGACGGCATCGCCGAGCCATGGGCTCACGCGGCGTCGCGCGCGCAGGTCGCCTGGGCCGAACAGCAGCGGCAGCCGATCGTGAAGGTCCCGCCGGAGCTGATGGACACCGGGGCTGCCCGGCTGCGCGCCGCGGGTGTCACCGCCGACTGGTTCGTCGCGATGCACATCCGCGAGGGCGGCTATCACGGCGACGGACCCGGCACCACGCGCCAGCATCGCTCTGCCAATGTCGGCGACTACCTCGACGCCATCGCCGCGATCACCGCGCGCGGCGGCGCCGTGGTCAGGCTCGGCGATCGCAGCATGACGCCGCTGCGCGGCATGAAAGGCGTCTTCGACTACGCCCACAGCGACATCAAATCGGCGGAGATGGACCTCTATCTTTGCGCCGCCGCCCGCCTGTTCGTCGGCACGACATCGGGCCTGACCACCGCCGTGCAGGCGCTGGGAACGCCGATGCTGCTGGTCAACTGCATCTCCAACGACTGCCAGTTCTGGCATGAGCGCACCGACTTCACCGTGCGCCCGGTCTATGACCGGCGCGCGCGGCGCTACCTCTCGCTGCGCGAGACCTATCGCCAGCCGCTGCAGGCACTGCTGATCGACACCGCCGTGCTGGCGCGCCACGGGCTCGAAATCCACCCGAATACCGCGCAGGACATCACGGCAGCCGTCCGCTACAAGCTCGATTGCCTGGACGGGATCGGCCGGCCCCTGCGTGAGGGCGGGCCACAGCTCGATCGCTATCGCGCCGCGCTCAGCGGCAACCCCTATAATTTCGGTGCTGCACTACCGGTCCCTGCGTTCCTGGACCGCCTGCCTGAGCTGCTGGATTGAACGCGTAAGCGAACCTCGGTTCGATGAACGCCCGCGACAGCCATCGCCGGTCGTTTTCCGGGGCTTCGGAACGCCCATTAACCTCCGAGCAAGATCGTTGCCCTGTAACTTGGGACGGTCACGATTCGACTCGGCAGCGTGTCGATACGGTCGAGCCATGCGCCCTCACGCGATGAGCCGGAACTGAGGCAATGCCTGGAGCATCCAACTTACAGTCGGTCACGACTTCACCTCCATACGACGCGGGGGTACCCCCGCCGTCGAATCCCGTGGAGCTGCCCGACGAGGCGGTCGAGGCACAGCTTGCGCAGGGCGACTTCGGCGGGATTGGCGCAGTCACCGCGGTGAGCGCCGGCGGACTGACGATCAATCTGCTGTTCGACACCGCGGCGATGAATGCCCCCGCGAGCTTCCGGGCCGGCATTCAGCAGGCCGCCGCGATCCTCACCTCGATGATCTCGGACCGCATCACCGTCAACATCAAGATCGACTATAGCGGCGTCGGCGGCGGCGCGGCAGCCGGTCCTGACGGCGGCCAGTGGATGGGCTATTCGAGCGTCAGGTCCAACCTGATCAACTATGCCAGCCCAGGCGACACCACCTTCAATGCCCTGCCGGCGGGATCCAGCATCCAGGGGCAGTCCTACGTCGCGGTGTGGAATTCGCAGCTCAAGCTGTGGGGCGGCCTCGGCGCCAACGATGCGACCACCGACGACGGCAGCGCGACCTTCGCCACCGATATCAATTCAAACCTGCTGGTCGGCGTGGCGCTGCACGAGCTGACGCACGCCTTCGGCCGCGTGCCCTACGGACCGCAGCCCGACATCTTCGATCTTTTCCGCTTCTCCAGCCCCGGCGTGCGGCTGATGACCGGCGGTGCGACGGCGGGGACCGCCTATTTCTCCCTCGATGGCGGCTATACCAAGCTCGCCGATTACGGCCAATCCTCGGACCCCAGCGACTTCCTGAACAGCGGCGTGCAGGGCGGCAACGATCCGTTCAACGAGTTCTACACCTACAGCACGCTGCAGACGCTGACGGCCGTGGACCTCAAGCAGCTCGATGCACTCGGGTTTCACCTGACCGGCTCGTCCGGCACGGTGATCCAGACGAACGGCGACACCAGCCTGACGTTGGTGGGAAACCGCTATTATCTCATCAGCAGGACGACCGGAACCGGCCCTGAAATGAAGTACGGGGGCACGCCCGTCACGGTCGGTGAATTCGGCAGCGTCGCGCCGGTAGGCGCCATCAAGACAGGCTCCGGATACAACATCGCTTGGCAGGTTGCAGGTACTAATCAGTTCACCTTCACGACCGCCGACAATAACGGGAACTATACGTCGAACATTTCCGGCATCGTTTCGGGAAATAGTTTGACTTCTGAACTCCAAGAAGCAACCTTCGGCCAGGATTTCAACCACGACGGGTCCGTCGGGGTTACTGCGTCACTTGTCCACGCCAACGGCGACACGAGTCTGCTCCAGATCGCCGACCAATATTTCATGTACGTGAACGGCTCGGGTCCATCGATCAAGATTGGCGGTGCCCCCGTCGTTGTTGGCCAGTTGGGAAATGCAGCCCCGATCGGCGCGATTCACACCTCGTACGGCTACGACATCGTCTGGAAGGACTCGACCACCGGTCAGTTCACCTTCACTGCTGCTGACGGCAACGGCAACTACACGTCCAATATCAGCGGGTGGGTGTCCGGGAGTAGCGCGACGGCGATGTCGGAAGAAATCATCTTCGGTCAGGATTTCAGCGGCGACGGCACGATCGGGCCGGTCGCGACGGTCATCCAGGTCGACGGATCGACCAGCTTGGTCCAGGTCGGCAACAACTACGGACTCTATACCGCCGGCTCTGGCCCGACGATCAAGATCGGCGGCGCGCCGGTGGTCGTCGGCCAGCTCGGCAACACCACGCCGATCGGCGCGATCCAGGTCGGATCCGGTTACGATATTGCCTGGAAGGATCCGACCACCGGCCAGCTCACCTTCACCGCTGCCGACAGCAACGGCAACTACACATCCAACCTCAGCGGATGGGTCTCCGGAACGAGCGTGACGGCCAAAACATTCGAAACGACCTTTCATCAAGACTTCAACGGCGACGGTGTGATCGGCATATCCGCACCAATCGTCATTCAGACCGATGGATCGACCAGCTTGGTCCAGATCGACAACAACTATGGTCTCTACACCGGTGGGTCCGGCCCGACGATCAAGATCGGCGGCGCGCCGGTGGTCGTCGGCCAATTGGGCAATACGATTCCGATCGGCGCTATTCAGATCGGATCCGACTACGACATTGCCTGGAAAGATCCGACCACAGGTCAGTTCACCTTCACAACCGCGGATAGCAATGGCAACTACAAGGCGAATCTCAGCGGGTGGGTGTCAGGGACTAGTACGACGGCTGAGAGCCTCGAAACGTTGTTCCATCAGGACTTCAACAGCGACGGCACGATCGGTGTCCCGTCCTCCAGCAGCCCGCTGCTGGCAGTTCCACAATCGGCAACGCCTGCCGACGGTCAGAACCTAACGGCGTCGGCGGATTTCACCGGCAATCTCATCGGATTCGGCGGCACGGCCGCTCAGATCGATCTCAAGAGCATCGCCTTCACGTCGCTTCAGATGCATTTCGACGAGACCAGCGGGCTGCTGTCGCTGAGCGACGGGTCCAACAGCGCGTCGCTGCACTTCGTCGGCCCATTGTCGCAGGACAGCTTTCACTTCGCAGCCGACGGCCAGGGCGGCACGCTGATCTCCGGGACCTCGATCTCCGGCGCGGCGTCCTCATCGGTGTCGCTGCAGGGACATGACACCTTCGTGTTCGCCGAGCATTTCGGTCAGGTGACGGTCTCTGACTTCAATCCCGGCACCGACCAGATCGTGTTCAGCCAGAGCATCTTCGCGGAGCAGTCCGCACTGCAGGCCGCCATCCATGACGACGCGGCGGGCAACGCCGTCATCACCGATGCGGCACTCGACACCATCACCATCCAGCACGTTTCGGCGGCCGAGCTGCTGTCCCACCTGTCGAGCTTTCATCTGGTCTGAGACCGGGGCGGCATTCCGAGGGCCGCCCCTCATCGTCGTCGGCACCGGCGGGCGGTTTTCCGCCCGTCGCAGGACAGATAACGGCTCGCGCGAGGGCCGCTCTTGGCCTATACGGCGCTTCGACCGCCCAAGACCGTGAGTTCGATGTCCCTGCCCCGCTCCGCTTCGCCGCGCCGCCTGCTGTACGTGGCCAACGAGGACTACGCCTTCCTGATGCATCGCCTGCCGATGGCGCGCGCGGCGCGCGAGGCCGGCTACGAGGTGCATGTCGCGACCAACGTCAACGCCGGCGCCGCCGCGATCGCCGCCGAGCGGTTCGTGCTGCATCCGATCCCGTTCCGGCGCGGCGGGCTGTCGCCGTCATCAGCCCTGCCCACGATCCGCGCGATCCGCGCCGTCGAGGCTGCGATCAGGCCCGACGTGGTGCATCATTCCGGGCTGCAATCGAGCGTGCTCGGCTCGCTCGCCACGCTCGGACGCACCACGCCCGTCGTCAACGCCATGACCGGGCTCGGCTATGTCTTCACCTCGGCGAGCTGGCGCTCGCGCCTGCTCAAGCAGAGCCTGCTGTGGCTGCTGCCGCGGCTCATGAACCGGACACCGAGCTGCGTGCTGGTGCAGAATCCGGACGATCGCCAGGCACTTCAAGCCATGGGCGTCCGCGGCGACAAGATCACGCTGATCCCGGGGTCAGGCGTCGACACCGACCGCTTCCAGCCGCTGCCGGAACCGGACGGGCCGATCACCTTCGGTTTTGCAGGACGGCTGCTCACCGACAAGGGCGTGCGCGCCCTGGTCACTGCCCACCGCATGCTGCGCCAGCAGGGCCGCAGCGACCAGTTGCTGATCGCCGGCTCCCCCGATCCGGCCAATCCCGCCTCGGTCTCGGCCGAGGAGGTCGAGGCCTGGCGGAACGAACCCGGCATCACCCTGCTCGGCCAGATCAAGGACATCACCGAGCTCTGGCGGCGCTGCCACATCGCCGTGCTGCCATCGCATCGCGAAGGTCTTCCGGTGAGCCTGCTGGAGGCTGCCGCCTGTGGCCGGCCGCTGATCTCCACCGATGCGCCGGGCTGCCGCGAGATCGCGATCCATGGCCAGACCGGGCTCTCGGTGCCGGTCGAGGACGCGGCCGCGCTGGCGCAGGCCATGGCGCAACTGGCGACATCGCCGGAGTTGCGCGCGCGCTACGGCACGGCGGCCCGTCAACTGGTCGAGGACAAGCTCTCGGCCAGGATCATCGGCCGCTCGGTGGTGGCGCTCTATGACCGCCTCACCGCGGCGCCGGACGCGCGCGGATGATCGCCCATCCCACCGCAGTCCTCGCCGCCATCGCCGTGCTCGCGGCCGCGATGTGCGGTGTGCTGATCGTGCTGCTGCGCCCGGTGCTGCAGCGCTACGCACTGGCGCGGCCCAACGCGCGCTCGTCGCACAAGATCCCCACGCCGCAGGGCGCCGGCATAGCCGTGGTCGGCGCAACGCTCGTGGTCGGCGGCGCCTTTGCCTCCGCGATGGGCTTTGCACCGCTGCTGATGCTGTTCATCGCGGTGCCGATGCTGGCGCTGGTCGGCCTGGTCGACGACATCAGGCCAATCCCGGTGCTGCCGCGGTTGCTCCTGCAGGGATTGGCCGTTGGCCTCGTCGTATTCACCGCGCCTGACGATCTCAGGCTGTTTCCGATCCCGCTGGCGGTCGAGCGCACGCTGCTGCTGATCGCGGGCCTGTGGTTCGTCAACCTCGTCAACTTCATGGACGGGCTCGATTTGATGACCGTGGCTGAGGCGGTGCCGATCACGGCGACGCTCGTCCTGTTCGGCCTCTCCGGTGAACTGCCCTGGCCGGCGACCGCCATCGCTGCGGCGCTGGGTGGCGCCATGCTCGGCTTTGCGCCCTTCAACCGTCCCGTCGCAAAGGTCTTTCTCGGCGATGTCGGCAGCCTGCCGATCGGGCTGCTGCTCGGCTGGGGCCTGCTCCATCTGGCCTGGCAGGGCTCCATCGCCGCGGCGCTGCTGCTGCCGCTGTATTATCTGATCGACGCCACCTTCACCCTGTTGCGGCGGATGGCGCGGCGCGAGCCGTTCTGGGCGGCGCACCGCACGCATTTCTATCAACAGGCCACCGATAACGGCTTCACCGTCTCGCGCGTCGTCAGCGAGGTGTTCATCCTCAATGTCGTGCTTGCGACCCTCGCAGCCATCTCGGTCGCGCAGCGTTCCATGACGGTCGACGCCATCCTGCTCGTCTTCGGGCTCGGCGCCGTCACCTGGGTGCTGAGCCGCTTCTCGCGGCGGCGCCACTGAAGACTCAGGCCGCGCTCGAGCCGAATTCCGGCACCGCATCCTTCAGCACCGATTTGATCGTCACCGGATCATTGCGCGCGATCGCCTGATCGAGCGCCGCGATCCAGGCCTTCAGCGTCGGCATCGGCGGCTCGTTCGGGTTGGCGGCCATGATGCCGGCGACGCCGATCTCGACCGGCGGCTCCTCGCTCGCAAACAGGATCTCGTTCAGGCGCTCGCCCGGCCGGATGCCCGTGAACACGATCTCGACGTCGTACCCCGGCTGCAGGCCGGACAGGCGGATCATGCGCTCGGCGAGCTCGACGATGCGGACCGGCTGCCCCATGTTGAGCACGTAGACCGAGACATCCGGACGCTGCGGCGCCAGCGCATGCGAGGCTGCCGTGATCACCAGATCGCAGGCCTCGCGAATGGTCATGAAGTAGCGCACCATGTCCGGGTGCGTCACGGTCACCGGGCCGCCCGCCTCGATCTGCGCCTTGAACTTCGGCACCACCGAGCCGTTCGACGCCAGCACGTTGCCGAACCGCACCGAGATCAGCCGCATCGGCGGCCGTCCCGCCGGCCGGTCGGCGAGCTGGCGGTCCAGCGCCTGGCAGTACATTTCGGCGAAACGCTTGGTGAGACCGAGCATCGACACCGGCTCGATCGCCTTGTCGGTCGAGATCATCACCATCGCCTCGGCGCCCGAGGCCACCGCGGCATCGGCGACGTTGATCGAGCCGAAGATGTTGGTCTTGACGCCCTCGCTCCAGTCGCGCTCGAGGATCGGCACGTGCTTCAAGGCGGCGGCATGGAAGACCAGATCCGGCTTGAAATCGCCGATCAGCGCGAACACCCGGTCGCGATCGCGGATGTCGGCGATGCGCCCCTCGACGGCGACGGCAGCCTCGGGATCGGCCGCGAGCGCCTCGGTGATCGCGTAGAGCGCCGGCTCGGAATTCTCCAGAATGAGCAGCCGCGCCGCGCCGAATGCCACGACGCGCTGGCAGATCTCGGCGCCGATCGAGCCGCCACCGCCGGTCACCACGACGGCTTTGCCGCGCACCAGCGCTTCCAGCCGGCCGTAATCGATCTTCTCACTCGGCCGCAGCAGGAGGTCCTCGACCGCGACCGGCGCGAGCCGTGGCGCATCGCCGCTCTCCAGCGACGGCAGGCGGCTCACGATCAGGCGCAACCGGCGCGCCCGCATCAGGAAGGTCTCCGGATGGCAGTCCGGATCGAACGCCGTCGGCATCATCAGGGCGCGCGCGATCGGCCGGTCCCGCCGGGCAAAGTCGGCCGCGACATCCTCGACGTCGTCGATGCCGCCCAGCACCGGCACGCCGCGAATCAATTGGCCGCGGTCGGCGGCCGACGGCGAGAGAATGCCGATCGGCCAGATCCGCTTGACCGCGCCGCTCTCGATGCCGCGCAGGACGACCTCGGCGTCGGCCGCACGGCCGATCAGGAGCGCGGGCGCCGCGTCCTCCGACCGCGCGTGCCGCCGGACCCGCGTGTAGCGGAAATAGCGATAGGCGAACCGCAGCGCGCTCAGCGCAAAGATCTCAAGGAACCAATAGAGAATGATCGTGAGCTTGCCGAAGAAGAAGGTCCCGCGGACGTTGGGCGCGACGATGATGTAGTCCAGCACCAGCAGCGCCAGCGTCAGCACCGTCGCGACGCGGACGATGTTCAGCGCGTCCGGCAACGAGATGAACCGCCATTTCGTCGTCAGCAGGTTCGAGAAGTAGAAGACGACGAAGCTGAAGGCGATGAAATATGGCAGGATCTGAAAGAGCAGCGGCACCCGCTCCCAGAAGGTGCTGGCGCCCTCGAAGCGGATGTAGAACGCGGCGAACAGCGCGACGACGCTGACCAGGAGGTCATGCGCGGCAATCAGCATATTCCGATAGGTCAGTTGAGACGGACGCGTCATGGTTCGAGCGTCCCTTGCACCGTGTCAGCAGACGTCCGCAATTGCAGCACCATTCCGCCGGCCACGCCGACGCCGATGACATACATCCACCCCTCGTGGAAATCGAAGATGTGGGAGTTGAACAGCGAGGTGAAGATGTTCTGCACCACCACGAGCAGCCCGATCCAGGCCACGAGCCCGTCACCGCGGAACAGCAGGAGATGCGCCGCCCACATCGCGTAGAGAATCACGATCCCCAGCGCGCCCCATTGGACCGCGACGTAGAGCGTCTGGTTGTGCGGGTTGCCGACGACCTGGCTCGAGGAGAGGTCGCGCGACCCGCTCGCGGCCAGCTCGAACAGGTGACGCGTCGAGCCCGAGCCGTGTCCGATCAGCGGCGCGTCGGCCAGGAACCGCAACGACTTGCGCCAGAACTCGAGCCGCTCGCCGATCGACGTCACGGCGCGATCGTTCCTGTAGTCCTGATATTGGCTCGTGAACGTCGCCACCTTGCCCTGCAATTGCGGGGACACGGTCCATGCCGCGAGGCCCAGCGCAAGGGCAACGGCCGCGATCAGCAGGTTGGCGCGCCATTTCAAGTGGATCAGCCCGAACACCGCGAGCAGGATCGGGATCGTCACCAGCGCGGTGCGCGACACCACGATGAAGATCATGTTGGCGAGGAACGCGACCATGATCGCGGTGAGCAGGCCCGCCGGCACGAAGCGGCGTGCGCGCAGCAATTGGGCGATCGGATAGGCCAGCGCCACGGCGCAGAGCGAGAACTCCTGGCCCTGGTCGATGTAGTTCTTCACGAAGATGCCGCGATCGGCGTTGGCCTTGAGCGCAAGCGCCGGATTGAACGCGACCGCGGTCGACATCGCGACCATCAGCACGCAGGAGGCGAGAAACGCGGTGAAAACCCACAGCCCGCGCTCCGACCGCTGGAAGTGATAGAGCAGCGCCGGCAGCACCAGGAGCTTCGCCGCCGGTCCCACCGCGTAGAACCGCGCGCCCCACGCCACGTCCGACCACAGCGTTCCGACCAGCGCCAGCAGGAACAGCGCGATCGGCGCCAGCGCGATCGGCCGCTTCAGGACCTGCAGCAGACGTTCGACGTCGAGAAACGGCAGCATCGTGATCAGCATGACGACGCCCAGGATCGACACCAGCGAGGTCGACCACGGCAGCGAGGCGGCCAGCAGAATCGCCACGACATCGACCGTCGTCCGCCACGCCGCCGGATCGCGCCAGCGGCGCGCCAGCAGCGCCGGGCCGGGATGACCTGCCAGCGTCGTCATCGCGCCTCGCTCCGGGCGCGATCGACGAGTGCGGTCGTGCTGTGCCCTTTCAGGATGTCGATCAGGATCACCTCGCCGCCGGAGGCCTCGACGACCTCGTGCCCCACCACCTGCTCGCGCGTGTAGTCGCCGCCCTTGACCAGGACGCTCGGCCGGACCAGCTCGATCAGGCGGAGCGGCGTGTCCTCCGCGAAGATGGCGACGAGATCCACCGCCTCGAGCGCGGCCAGCACCTCGGCGCGCGCGCGCTCGTCCTGCACGGGACGGCTCTCGCCCTTCAGCCGCTTGACGGAAGCATCGCTGTTCAGACCGACCACGAGACGGTCGCAGGCGGCGCGCGCCGCGGTCAGCACCTTGACGTGGCCGGGATGCAGAATGTCGAAGCAGCCGTTGGTGAAGCCGACGCGCAGGCCCTCTCCCCGCCATCCCTCGACACGGGCGGCGAGTTCGTCGTCGCTCTCGATGATCTTCTCCTCGGCCGCGCGATAGGCATGCGGCAGGATCTTTCGGCGCAGTTCGGCCGACGTCACGCTGGCGGTGCCCTGCTTGCTGACAGCCACAGCCGCCGCGGCGCTCGCCATCCGCAACGAATCCTCCCAGGCGGCGCCCGCCGCGAGCGTCGCGGCAAGCACGGCGACGACCGTGTCGCCGGCGCCGGAGACGTCGCGCACCTTCACGGGATAGGCCGGCACGTGAATCGGATCGCCCTCGCGCGGGACCAGCGTCATGCCGCGCTCGCTCTGCGTCACCAGGATCGCCTCGCAGTCGGCGAGATAGATCGCATCCTGCGCGGCCGCGGCGATCTCGTGATCGGTCTCGGCCCGGCTGCGGGTCGCTTCCGAAAACTCCTTGCGGTTCGGCGTCAGCACGCTCGCGCCGCGATAGATCGCGAGATTGGCGCTCTTGGGATCGACGATGACGCGCTTGCCGGCCCTGCGCGTCGCGTCGATGACGTTGCGCAGCACGCGCGCCGTCAGCACGCCCTTGGCGTAGTCCGACAGCAGCACGATGTCGGCCCGCGCGATCAGCGGCAGGATGGCCTCGATCAGCTTCTGCTCGATCTCGCCGGACGCCGGTGCGGCGCGCTCCCAGTCGGCGCGCAGCATGTGGGTGGAGAAATGTTCGGAGACGAAGCGCACCTTGCGCGTCGTCGGGCGCGAAGGATCGCGCACCAGCACGCTCTCGATGCCAGCCTCCCTGGCGAGCTCGGCCTCGAGCTGGTCGCCAGCCGCATCCTGCCCGACAAGGCCGACGAAGATGCAGCGGGCACCGAGCGCGGCGATGTTGCGCGCGACGTTGCCGGCGCCGCCGATATTGATCTCGCTGCGCTGGACCGCGATCACCGGCGCAGGCGCCTCGGGGGATATGCGCGACACCTCGCCATAGACGAACTCGTCCAGCATGAGGTCGCCGATGCACAGCACCGTCTGGCGGGCGATCGCTTGCGAGAGATCGTCAAAGTCGAACATCAGCGGCAGTCTCGGTGCAATGGTCGGAACCAGATCGTCTAGCGGAAGCGGTCGGAGGAATCGAGATAATCTCGGACATAACCGGCGACCGCATCCTCGAGCGACGTGAAGCCGCCGTTGTAGCCGGCGGCCACCAGCCGGTCGACGTTGCTCTGGGTGAAGTACTGGTAGCTGCCGCGAATCGCTTCGGGCATGTCGATGTACTCGATCCGCGGCGTCGCACCGAGCGTGGCATAGGCCGCGAGCATCATGTCCTTGAAGCTGCGCGCCCGGCCCGTGCCGACGTTGAACAGGCCCGATACGGAGGGAGAAGCCAACAGCCACAGCATCACGCGAACGACGTCGTCGACATGGATGAAGTCGCGGCGCTGGTCGCCATCGGCGATGCCTTCGCGGTGCGACTTGAACAGCTGCAAGGTGTGCCCGGCCTTGATGTCGTCGAAGCGGCGGGTCAGCACGCTCATCATCGATCCCTTGTGGTACTCGTTGGGACCGAAGACGTTGAAGAACTTCAGCCCAACATATTGCGGCGGCAGCCGCTCGCCGCGCTCGGCGCGCGCTGCGACCGCCATGTCGAACAGATGCTTGCTCCAGCCGTAAAGATTCATCGGCCGCAGCGTCCTCAGCGCGGTGAGCGACGGATCATCGACGAAGCCCTGCGCGCCGTCGCCATAGGTCGCCGCCGACGAGGCGTAGATGAACGGCGTGGTGTTCGCCGTACACCAATCGAGCAGCCGCAGCGAACTGCGGAAGTTGCGCTCCATCACCAGGTCGCCGTCGACCACCGTGGTCGCGGAGATCGCGCCCATGTGCAGGACGGCCTCGAGCCTGCGACCCTTCAGCCAGGCGTCCAGATCGGATGGCGGCACGACGTCCGCCAGTTGCCGCTTGGCGAGGTTGCGCCACTTGCCCTCGCTGCCGAGCGTGTCGCAGACGACGACATCGGTGCGGCCCGCATCGTTCAGCGCCGCAACCAGATTCGATCCGATAAACCCGGCGCCGCCGGTCACCAGCAACATTCAGCAACCCGTCCTGATCCCGAAAACCCCGGCCCTCGCGTAGCGCATGCGACGGCAAAGTGTAAGCGCTTTGGTGACGGCCCGCTCGGCCCACTTTACGTGCGGCGGCCGAGCGGCTACCAGCGCGCCTGAGCCAGGCAGACAAAGAATGAATTCGAATTCGACCAAGGTGGAGGTGGACACCGCGGACACCAGCCCTATCCTGATCATTCCCTATATGTGGATCGGCGATTTCGTGCGCGGCCATACCGTGGTGCGGGTGCTCAAGGAGCGCTGGCCGAACCGGCCGGTCGACCTGCTGGTGACCTCGCTCTGCGCCCCGCTGGTGGATTACATGCCCGGCGTCCGCTCCGGCATCGTCTGGGACCTGCCGCGCAGCCGGCTGGCGCTCGGCCGGCAATGGCAGCTCGCTGCGATGTTGCGCGAACGCCACTATCGGACCGCCCTGGTGATGCCGCGGACCTGGAAATCGGCGCTGGCGCCCGCGCTCGCCGGCATCCCCGAGCGCGTGGGCTTCGTCGGCGAGGTCCGCTTCGGCCTTCTCAACCGCTGGCGCTGGGGCGAGAAAGCGCTCCCCCGCTTCATCGACAAGAATGCCGCGCTGGCGCTGCCCGACCGGGCGCCGCTGCCGCCGGAATGGCCCGTCCCGCAGCTGCGGGTGCCTCGGGACGACGTCGCACGCTGGCGCGAGGCCCATGGCCTGGGCAACCGCCCGGCCGTAGCACTGGCTCCGGGGTCGGTGGGCGCCGCCAAGCGCTGGCCTTTTTACGGCGAGGCGGCCCGGCTGCTGCGCGAGGCCGGCCTCGACGTCTGGGTGGTCGGCGGCCCAGGCGAGAAGGCGCTGGCCGCCGAGATCGTCGCCACCGGCGGCCCTGCCGTCCGGGACCTGACCGGAACCGACCTGCGCAACGGCATCCTGGCCATGGCCGCGGCCGGCGTCGCCATCTCCAATGATTCGGGGCTCATGCACATCGCCGCGGCGCTGGGGACGCCGACCATGGGCATCTTCGGCCCGACCAGCCCGTACCATTGGGCGCCGCTGAACGGCCTCGCGGCGACGGTCCAGACCAGGACCCAGCTCCCATGCCAGCCCTGCCACCGGCCAGTCTGCAGGATGAACGACCACCGCTGCATGCGCGACATTCCGGCAACCGACGTCGCCGCCATCGCCCAGCGGGTCCTTGCCGATGCGGCGATACCGGTCGCGCCCTAGCTTGCGGAGCGGCACCGCGCCCCATACACCGGCCCTGACGTAACCCGAGCCGCCACCGTGACCCGCGCATCCGACCCGATCGCCAGCCATCTCGCCCGCTCCCGTGCCGCCATGGAGCGCGCGGCCGACGATGCCGCGATGCTCGCCTGCGCCGGGCGGATCGCCGCGACGATCATCGCGGCGCTGCGCGGCGGCCACAAGCTGCTGATCGTCGGCAACGGCGGCAGCGCGGCGGATGCCCAGCACATCGCGGCCGAGATCGTCGGCCGCTACAAACAGGAACGGCGGGCCTACGCGGCGATCGCACTGACCACCGACACCTCGGCGCTGACCGCGATCGGCAATGACTACGGCTTCGATCACGTCTTCGCCCGCCAGGTCGAAGGGCTCGGCGCGCCCGGCGACGTGCTGCTGGCGATCTCGACCTCCGGCCGGTCGCCGAGCATCCTCAACGCGCTGCGAAAGGCGCGCGAGCGCGGACTGAGCACCGTCGGCTTCACCGGTGCCAAGGGCCTCGCGATGGGCGAATTGTGCGACGAGCTGCTGGTCGCGCCGAGCGACGACACACCGCTGATCCAGCAGATCCACCTCGCCACCGCGCATGGCATCTGCGAGGTGATCGAGGCGACGCTGATGCAGGACGAGGGCTAGATGACGACCGATCAGCTCAAGCCGGCGGCGTTTCTCGACCGCGACGGCGTGATCAATCACGACGACAACTACATCGGCTCGCCCGAGCGCATCCGCTGGATGCCGAATGTGGCGCAGGCGATCCGGCGACTCAACGACTCCGGCTATCACGTCTTCCTGTTCACCAACCAGTCGGGCGTTGCGCGCGGGCTGTTCTCGGAGGACGACGTGCTTAGCCTGCACGATTGGATGCGGGCCGAGCTCGCGGCGCAGGGGGCCGTCATCGACGACATCCGCTACTGCCCCTACCATACCGAAGGCTCCGTCGAGCAATATCTGCGCGAGCATCCCTGGCGCAAGCCGGCGCCGGGCATGATCCTCGACCTGATGCAGCACTGGCCGATCCGGCGCGAGGGCAGCTTCGTGATCGGCGACCGGGCCTCCGACATGGCCGCGGCCGAAGCCGCCGGCCTGCCTGGCTTCCTGTTCGCCGGCGGCGACCTCGACGCGTTCGTCGCCGACATCATCGCTCAGACCAGTCCGCGATAGACGGCGGCGATCTTGTCGGCCTCGGCCTCGAGGCTGAATTTTTCCACCACGCGCGCTCGCGCCTTCTCGCCCATCACACGTGCCGCCGCCGGATCCTGCATCAGCGGTTCGAGCGCTGAGACCAGCGCATCGACATCCCCCGGCGGCACCAGCACGCCTGTGACGCCCTCCTTGACCACGATCTCCGCCGCGCCCGCGCGCGCTGCGACCAGCGCGGCGCCTGCCGCCATCGCCTCGATCAAGGTCAGGCCAAAACCTTCGTTGCGGGAGGTGAAGGCATAGATCGTCAACCGCTGGTACCAGCGCTGGACGTCGGCGATGTCGAGCTCGCCGGTGATGACGATGCGCTGCTCCAGGCCGGCGGCGGCGATCTGTTTCTTCAGCTCGCTCGCGAACGGCATCTGCTCGGGCGTCACGGCGCCGACCAGCACCGCGGAAAAATCCGGAAAACGCGGCAGCAGCCGGCACATCGCGGCGACGAACACGTCGCTGCCCTTCTGCGCGCGGACGCGGCCGAAGCAGCCGATGGCATATTTGCCCGGCAGGCCGCTCTCGGCGAAGGCCGCGGCGCGATCCACCGGCGGCGCATAGATCTCGGTGTCGACGCCGTGCGTCACCACCGTCGCCTCGCGCTTCAGATAGGACGCCGAGATGTCGCTGGTGGCGATGATGGCGTCCATGCGGCGGATCAGCCAGCGCGTGATCCAGCTGTGATGGCGCTGCGCGGCCGAGGTGAACACCAGCTTCAACGGCCAGCCCAGCGCCCGCAACACCACGCCGACGATCATCTCGTCGTTGCGGCGCGCGTGCCAGATCAGCGACCGCCGCCGGCCCCACAGCTTGAACAGATCGCTCGCGCCGATCCGCGCGATCCCCTCCGGCGCGTAGGAGCCGAGCCACGCCGCGCGCACCAGCCTCGCCAGCTTCGGCGCCACCATCCGGTTGGTCGCGGTCACGCCGGAATAGCGCCGGTGCAGGTTGGGCACGATGACGTCGAGATCGGCGGCAGAAACAGGCTCGGCTTGCACTACTCACTCCAATTGCAGCGGTTCCCTATACGCAACATTAAGCATCGCCGCCAGTTCGCTATGCACGCAACAGGTCCTTCATTTCGCGGGCGTTAGTCTGCGGCAAAACAAACAGGGATCGCGTCAAACAATGACCGTGCTCGTGACCGGCGGCGCCGGCTATATCGGCAGCCACATGGTGCTCGCGCTGGCGGAAGCCGGCGAAAGCGTCGTGGTGATCGACAACCTCTCGACCGGCTTCTCCGCCTTCGTGCCCGACGGCGTGCCGCTGTTCATCGGCGATGCCGGCGACGAAAATCTCGTGGACGGCGTCATCAGCCAGCACGGCGTCGACAGCATCATCCATCTGGCGGGCTCGGTCGTGGTGCCGGAATCGGTGCGCGATCCGCTGCGCTACTACCGCAACAACACCATGACCACGCGCAGCCTGTTGAATGCGGCAGTCGCGCGCGGCGTCAGCCGCTTCGTGTTCTCCTCGACCGCGGCGGTCTACGGCAATCCGGACGAGGTTCCGGTGCCCGAGAGCGCGCCGACCCGTCCGACCTCGCCCTACGGCACCTCTAAGCTGATGGCCGAGATCATCCTGCACGACGTGGCGTCGGCGCATGACCTCAACTACGTGGTGCTGCGCTACTTCAACGTCGCCGGCGCCGATCCGTTCGGACGCAGCGGGCTTGCGACCGTCGGCGCGACGCATCTGATGAAGATCGCGATGGAGGTCGCCACCGGCCAGCGCGCCAAGATCGACGTCTTCGGCACCGACTATCCGACCCCCGACGGCACCTGCATCCGCGATTTCATCCATGTCTGCGATCTCGCCCAGGTGCACCGCTCCGCGCTGGCCTATCTGCGCACCGGCGGCGGCTCGGTCACGCTGAATTGCGGGTACGGCCGCGGCTATTCCGTGCTCGAGACCATCGAGGCCGTCCGGCGCGTCTCCGGCCGCGCCATTCCCGTCCAATACGCGCCCCGCCGCCCCGGCGACATCATGAGCATGGTCGCCGACACCAGCCGTTTGAAGGCGCTGCTCGACTGGACCCCGGTCTATGACGATCTGGAAACGATCGCCGCCCATGCGCTGGCCTGGGAGGAGAAACTGTTCCTGGAACGCCACAGCGGCGCGCTGCAGCGGGCCTCGGCCTAGAATCAAGCACTTAGCCGGAGGCCGGGGGGCTTGAAAAAGCCGCCCCGAGCGGGCAAGCACACTTGGCCGCCCGGCGATTTGCCCCGGCGGCCAGGGACCAGAATGGCCGACTTTCCGAAGAAGATCACCGACGATCCCTATGGCGCCGCGATCCTGATCCGCCGCCTCGTGATGGAACAGGGCCTCGCCTACTGGCGCCGCTATCTCACCGCCTTCGCGCTGATGGCGGTGGCGGCCGGAGCGAGCGCCGCGGCGACCTACGTGCTCGGCCAGGTCATCAACAAGGCCTATGTCGAGAAGAGCATCCCGGGCATCGTCGTGCTCTCCGGCGTCACGGTGCTGCTGCTGTTCGTCAAGGGCGTGACCACCTACGGCTACGCCGTCATCCTGTCGAAGATCTCCAACGCCATCCTCGCCAACAATCAGCGGCAGCTGTTCGCCAAGCTGATGAACGAGAGCGTCGGCTTCTTCTCCGAGCGCCATTCGTCGGAGTTCCTGGCGCGGCTCACGTCCGGGGCCAAGTCGATCACCGACATCCTCAACATGCTCATCAACGCCATCGGGCGCGATCTCGTGACCCTGATCGCCATGATCGGCGTGATGGTCATGCAGGATCCCTGGATGTCGCTGCTCGGCCTGCTCGTGGTGCCGCCGGCGATGCTGGTGCTGCGCAAGCTGGTCAAGCGCATCAAGGGCCTCGCCTACAACCAGTTCACCGGCACCGCCGACATCCTCGAGACGATGCAGGAATCGCTGCAGGGCATCCGCACCGTCAAGGCGTTCACGCTCGAAGACACGATGCGCGCGCGCATCGACGAGAACATTGCCGTCGTCGAGCGCAACGCCAACAAGATGGCGCGGGTGTCGAACCGCTCCAATCCGCTGATGGAGATGCTCGGCGGCTTCGCGGTCGCCGGCTGCCTGATGTATGCCGGCTACTCGGTGGTCGCGCTCAACGCCACGCCGGGCCAGTTCTTCTCGTTCATGATCGCCTTCCTGATGGCGACCGAGCCGGCGAAGCGGCTGGCGCGGCTCAACATCGACCTCAACAGCCAGCTCGTCGGCGCCCGCATGCTGCTCGAGGTGGTCGACAGCCCCGCCAGCGAGCAGCCCGATGACGACAAGCCGGCGCTGAAGCTCAGCGACGCCAAGATCGAGCTGCGCGACGTCTCCTTCGCCTATCGCGGCAACGAGCCGGTGCTCAACCGCATGAGTTTTGTCGCCGAGCCCGGCAAGGTCACCGCGCTGGTCGGCCCGTCCGGCGGCGGCAAGTCGACGGTGCTGGCGCTGCTGCTGCGGTTCTACGAGGCGACCGCGGGCGACATCCTGATCGACGGCCAGCCGATCGCGCAGGTGTCGCGCCGCAGCCTGCGCGAGCAGGTCGCCTATGTCGGCCAGGACGTCTATCTGTTCCGCGACTCGATCCGCGCCAACATCGCCTTCGGCAAGCCCGGCGCCACCGAGGCCGAGATCATCGAGGCGGCGAAGGCGGCCTGCGCGCACGATTTCATCATGGGCTTCCCGCTCGGCTACGACACGCCGGTCGGCGAGCACGGCACCCAGCTCTCCGGCGGCCAGCGCCAGCGCATCGCGGTCGCCCGCGCGCTGATCCGCAACGCGCCGATCATCCTGCTCGACGAGGCCACCGCGGCACTGGATTCCGAATCCGAGCGCCAGGTGCAGGAGGCGATCGAGCATCTCTGCCAGAACCGCACCACCATCGTCATCGCGCATCGCCTGCACACCATCATGAACGCCGACGCCATCCTGGTGGTCGAGGCCGGCGACATCGTCGAGCGGGGCCGGCACGACGATCTGTTGCGCCGTGGCGGCCGCTATGCTTCGTTCTTCCGCCTGCAACAGCGCGACATGGGGCCGAACGTCATCCCCATGACCGCGACTTCGTGACCGCGACATCCTGAAAAGCCCATTTCACCGCATCGAGACCTTTCATGAGCGCCTCCACCGTCATCCCGGCCTTTCCGCAGCCCTCTCTTCCTGTCGTCGGCGAAGCCGGTGTCTTCCCGGTCCGCCGCATCTGGTGCGTCGGCCGCAACTATCTCGAGCACATCCGCGAGATGGGCAATGACGAGCGCGACCCGCCGTTCTTCTTCGCCAAGCACGCCGACATGCTGGCGCCCGAGGGCGCCGTCATCCCCTACCCGCCGCTGACCACGGACATGCATCACGAGGTCGAGCTGGTGGTGGCGCTGAAGAGCGGCGGCCTGAACATCCCGACCGACAAGGCGCTCGACCACGTCTACGGCTACGCCGTCGGCATCGACCTCACCCGCCGCGACCTGCAGCTCGCCTCGCGCAAGATGCAGCGCCCCTGGGAGGTCGGCAAATCGTTCGACCATTCCGCGCCCTGCTCGGCCGTGGTGCCCGCGGCCAAGATCGGCCACCCCGCCAAGGGCAAGATCTGGCTGTCGGTCAACGGCACCGAGCGCCAGACCGGCGACCTCTCCGAGCTGATCTGGAACGTGCCGGAGATCATCTGGAAGCTGTCCCAGCAGGTCGAGCTCGCCGCTGGCGACATTATCATGACGGGCACCCCCGCCGGCGTCGCGGCCGTGGTGGCCGGCGACAAGATCGAATGCGGCGTCGACGGCGTCGGCACGCTGAAGGTGAGCATCGGGCCAGCGGCGAAGTAAGCCGCCAACGCCTCCAAGCTTCGAACGACAAAAAGGCCGCGCCCCGCGCGGCCTTTTTCATTGGGGGCAAGTCGCCGAGAGCACGAACACGCCCACCGCTCTGGCGGCCCAGTCCCCTCGCGGCGGGCAATCCGAACTGACGATCGGCGTGCTGCGCTCGCCTCTTTCCAGGTCGTCATGGCCGGGCTTGTCCCGGCCATCCACGTCGCTCGGCATGCGCAGGACGACGTGGATGCCCGGGACAAGCCCGGGCATGACGGAGTCACAAACTGCCCCGGTCCATCGTCGCGGCAGCCCCACGTACTCGTAGCGGCGCACCACGCCGCGCAAGCATTATCATCTCCACATTCTCAAACAGCATCGCGTCGATCCGGGGCGAGCATCGACGGCCTCGCGACGCATCCCGCGCCCGAGTGATGCTCCAATTCCCGCCCTCTCCGAATGGAGGGCGCAGGGAAGGCCGGGCGCTGGCCGCGCCCGTGGCCCGCCTGCGAAAAAAATGCAGGCGGCAGGTACCACAGGTCTGGCCGAACACACCCGGCCCTCCCCGCGCGATGGTTTTAACAGGCTATAGCGCGCTCTTCCTGGTGCACCGGGCTTTCTGGCCACCATCCCCAGCGGGACGCGTCAGCGTCGCCACCGAGTTGATACTAGCGTCGGAGTATCAGAACCACGCGCCTTCACCGTCCGCGAGACAAACGTTCGTCCGTGCTCATCACACGCCGCCGCCCGCGTCCACCGCTCCCCGCTGCCAACGTCCGTGACGACCGCGAACCGTCCCCTACCGTGCAACGGGATGGCCGGACTATAATGCTGATTTGGCGAAGCCGCAAAGCAGTTTATATTTTTCGGAAACGCTTGACGCAATCCGTAAGAACGAAGTGATTTGCCCGTCGGGTTGTCGTGACCGCCGTCATTCCGGGGCGCGCGAGGAGCCACAGCGAAGCGGTGGCGCCGACCGCGAGCCCGGAATCCATACTCACGATGGTGGTACGGGACGCTGTTCGAACGGCGACACACCACCGCCTCATGACCGTTCGTGGCTATAGATTCCGGGCTCATTCGCGCCAACATCGTTTAGCCATGCCGGCGCGAATGCCCCGGAATGACGTCTGGGAGAGACGATGTTACAATTTCCAACATCTTTCGAATGCGACGTCATCCGGCAGGGACGGCCAAATGGACCTGACACAGCAAGTTGAAACCATCAATTCGCGCGAGGACCTCGTCAGGTTTATCGAAGCGCTCCGAAACGATCTGGCAGAGAACCGAGAAGATTGGGAAAATCCGACGCTCGACAGCTTCCTCGAAGCGATGGCGGCTTGGGTTCATTCCATGAATGGCTACTACAAAAATCTGCAGCTACCGGTGCCGGATTCGCCGAGTTGGAAGACAGTCGCAGAGATTCTGATCGCGGCCAAAATCTACGAATAGACGCCTCCCGCAGCAAGCGTAGGGCGGATTAGCCGAAGGCGTAATCCGCCGCGTTTCATGGCGTAGAACGGCGGATTACGCTTCGCTAATCCGCCCTACTCTTGTCACCGAAACGCCGACACTACGATCGCGCCGACGATCGCCACCGTCAGCGTATACTTCGCCGCGTAGTACACCGTCCGGTTCCACGCCTTCACCTTGCGCGTCGCCAGGTGAAGCTCGTACAGCTTGCCGAACACCTTGTTCAGCACGCCGACGTGCTCGCCCTCGACGTTCTGCGTGGCGGAGGCCTTGACGATGTGGTGGCTGACCCAGCGGTTGATCGCGGTCATGAACCCGAGCTTCATCGGGCGCTCGACGTCGCAGAACAGGATGATGCGGTTGACGTCCGTGGCGTTCTCGGCGCTGTGAATAAAAGTCTCGTCGAACATGAAGGCCTCGCCGTCGCGCCAGACGCAGGGCACGCCGTCGACCAGGATGCGGCACTTGTCGGAGTTCGGGGTGACGAGGCCGAGGTGATAGCGCAGCGAGCCGGCGAAGGGATCGCGGTGGGCGCCGAGCTTGCCGCCGGGCGGCAGCATCGCGAACATCGCGCCGTGGACGTTCGGGATGGAGTCGAGCAGCTCCACCGTCTTCGGGCACAGCGTGCGCGCCGACGGCAGGAAGTCGTCGTACCATTTCAGATAGAAGCGCTTCCAGCCGCTCTTGAAGAACGAATAGAAACCCCAGTCGTTGTTGGCGGCGGCGGCGCGGATGAAGCCCTCGTCGAACAGGCGCACGGCCTCCTCGCGGATCTCCTGCCAGTTGTCGGTGAGCCTCGCGAGCTCCGGAAACTGCTCCACCGGGATGACCGGCGTGTTCGGCACGGCCGAGCCGGCATACATCAGCACGTTGTAGGGGGCGAGATAGGTCGAGTGGTCGCCGAGCTGGCGGGCGAAGCGCAGCCGCTGCTTGCCGCGGAAGTGGACGTAGATGGTGGCCCCGATCAGGATGTAGAGGCCGATGAGCTGAGGCGCGAAGAGCTGTCTGAGCATGTCCGGTACCCATGATCCGGCCGCTCTGAGCGTGTTGCGCAGATATGTCGCCTTTTTGGCGATCGAAATGGTGCTCTGATGCCAGCCGCTAGAGCCCCAATTTAGCCGCAAGTGCGGCGGGCCGCATCATTCGCACGTCGGTTGCAGGCGGACATCCGGGTTGAAAGTTCTGCGCCGTGGCCCCGTTGCAACAGCCCCCGGCACCGGCTCGCGATCACGCTAGACCCGCGTCAGCTCCTGCAGGCCCTTGAAGGTCAGCCGCTTGGGGTCCCGGACGCCGGCCAGATACATGCGGCGGATGAAGGCGGCCACCGCATCGCGGTCGCAGCCGGTCAGGACGACGATGGCATCCACCGCGGTCTTCTGGGCCTCCATGGGACTGGTCCTCCTGGCAATGCACCCGGCACGCGCAGGCTGTCACGATGCCGATTAACATCGCGTTAACCGTGCAGACGCCGGCCCGTTCCCATGCCGCGATTCCTGCCGCCGCTCCATACGCGAAACCGCGCAGGCCGGAGCGGCCGCCTGTCGCGCGCCGCGGCAGCGCCGCCGTCACACCATGAAGAAGTCCTCGGGCGCCCCGATCAGGCGGTCATCGCCGTGGGCCACAAGCCCCCGCCGCATCGGGCGGACCGGCGGCGTGATGACCCGCCGCTCCAGCTCATTGGCGCCGGGCAACTGATCGACGAAGCGGACGGCGAAGCCGCTGGGGAAATGCCGGATGACGCGACCGATGCAACTGCCCACCGCCAGCGGCGTGCCGATCTCCGGCTGGATCTCCGCCGAGACCGCCGCGCCCGACATCGAGGCATCGATCACGAAGCACGGGATGATGCTGCCGTCGGCGAGCGTCAGCGCCGAATGCGGCGAGTTGGGCACGAAGCGCGCGTCGCGGCGGGAATCGCGGATCGACGGATCCCTCTGTTTCTTCTCCAGCCAGACCAGCTTCTCGGCGAGCTTGGCGCGCTCGGCGCGCGTCATCTCCAGCTCGAGCAGGAAGCCGCCATGCACGGTGTCGCTGATCTCGCCTTCGAACTTGCCGAAATCGCGGAAATACGAGGTCAGGCGATCGCCGACCTTGCCGACGACGGGCACCTCGAGCAGCGCGCGAAACGGCGACACCCGCGTGGTGCGGCAGGCAAAGGATCGCAGCCGTCCTTCCGGGGAATACCAGTTCGGCAGCGTGTAGGACCCGACCGTCTGAATCCTGACCGCGCGCTGCTTCAGGAATCGAGCAACCGACATTGCACGTCTCCCCTCGCCCCCATGATGTCCCCGACGATGGCCCGGCCGCCGCCGCGGCACGATGCGCTAGTTACAATTTCTGCGTGCATTTTAGGTCGTACTAAATCGAATTGGGCATAGCCGCCGTGCCCGGACCGTGCGCGCAAATTGTTGAGGAAATCTGAATGTCGAGACGGAAATCCCGCTCAACGGAATCGTATGTCCAACCCGTTTCGGCTTTCTGAAGATGCGACCCCGTCTGATTACGGTGCAGCATGGCATGCAGTGTCGGCATCGTTCGCCCCCATGGAGAGTTCAGCGCGGACGTTTCGCGTGGCGCAGAGGCAAGTCGTGATCGGCCGATCCGCGCTGCCTCGCGCGACGGCACAACCTCGTCGACGGGGTCGCGTTCCTACGCTCGTGTTGTTAGCAAACGATTCAGCTTAACGAGATTCCCACTGAGGCGCGGCTGCAACTCATGATCTCATTCTGTCGCGCGCGCGCCGACGGATGCGTGCAGGCGCGCCGTGCGCAAATAGCTAACACATTCGCGTCGTTTAACTATTTGCACGCTAACAACCTGTTCACCACTTGCGCAATCGTTGCTTGAGGCAGGTGCCGCGGACCGCCGCGTTCAAGTCTGCTTATACCATTGGCGCTTAGTCGTTAGTGAGGGAGAACGGCTGTCAGTCGTCAGCGTGTTTGCTCCCGGTGTATGAGTAAGAGAGTAGTCACGCGTATGATGACCGCACGCATCGTGGTGTTAACCATCGCTCTCGGCGCGGGCGGCGTTGCGGCCTATCTGGTCAGCAATTCCGACGGCCAGCGGCAGGCGCCGGTGGCGCCGGTCGTGCAGTTGCCGACGGTCGAGGTGCTGGTCGCCAAGACCGACATCGGACTCGGACAGGCGATCAAGCCCGGCGACCTGATCTGGCAGACATGGCCGGAGGCCGCGAGCAACATCTTCATCCGGCGCGGCGACCGTCCCGAGGCAGCCAATCAGCTGGTCGGCACCATCGCCCGCTCGCCGTTCGTCATCGGCGAGCCGATCCGCGAGCAGAAGCTGGTGAAGGCGGACGGCTCCGGCTTCATGGCGGCGATCCTGCCCGCGGGCATGCGCGCGATCTCCACCGAGATCTCGCCCGAGACCGGCGCCGGCGGCTTCATCCTGCCGAACGACCGCGTCGACGTCATCCTGTCGAAGCGCGACAAGAACCCTGACAAGCCCGGCGCCGCCGACTTCGTCAGCTCCGAGATCATTCTCTCCAACGTCCGCGTGCTCGCGATCGATCAGGCACCGAAGGAGAAGGAAGGCCAGAACACCGTCGTCGGCAAGACGGTGACGCTCGAGCTCAGGCCCGAGCAGGCCGAGACCCTGGCGCGCGCGCGCCAGGCCGGCTCGCTGGCGCTGGCGCTGCGCAGCATCGCCGACGTGAACGCAGCCGACGGCAACAAGACCGAGGCACAGCAACAGCAGCAGCAGATGGCGCGACGGGGCAGCGCCATCGAGATCATTCGCTATGGGATCACGAGCTCGCTCACGGCGCAGAAGTGATCGAAAGGACGTGGAAGATGATGGGTGGGCATCAACGCGCAACGTTCGGGACGTGGGTCGTCCGCGCGCTATCGACATCGGCCGTGATCGGGCTTGCGCTCAATCCGGCGCTGACGCCGGTGAAGGCGGCTGACGACAGGCTCGAGACACCCGTGGTGTCGGTCGGCTCGTCGAAGATGCGCTTCCTCTCCCTCGGCATCGGCAAGTCCGTGGTCGTCGACTTCCCGCAGGACGTCAAGGACGTGCTGGTCGCCGATCCCAAGGTCGCCAACGCCGTCGTTCGTTCGGCCCGGCGCGCCTACATCATCGGCGCGGCGGTCGGCCAGACCAACGTGGTGTTCTTCGACGGCGAGGGACAGCAGGTCGCGGCCTACGACATCGCGATCAAGCGCGACCTCAACGGCGTGCGCCAGGCGCTGAGCCAGAGCATTCCCGGCGTGAAGATCGACGGCGTCGGCGAGGGCGTGATCTTGACCGGATCGGTGTCGAGCCCAGTCGAGGCGCAGCAGGCCGGGGAAATCGCCGCACGGCTGGTCGGCGGCGCCGACAAGGTGGTCAACTCGATCGTCGTGCGCGGCCGCGACCAGGTGATGCTGAAGGTCAACGTGTCGGAGGTCCGGCGCGAGATCGTCAAGCAGCTCGGCATCGATCTGAGCGCCAGCCTGAACTACGGCACCGCAGTGGTGAACTTCAACAACACCAATCCGTTCACCGCCTATGGCAAGTCGCTGGTCGGGACCAATGGCCTGTCCGCCACAGGCGGCGGCTTGTCGTCGGTCTCGGCGACGCTGCGCGCGATGGAGACGGCCGGTGTCGTCAAGACGCTGGCCGAGCCCAACCTGACCGCGATCTCCGGCGAATCCGCGACCTTCATCGCGGGCGGCGAATTCCCGATTCCCGGCGGCTATTCGTGCGATCCGACGACGCGGGTCTGCAGCACGTCGATCACCTACAAGAAGTTCGGCATCTCGCTCAACTTCACGCCCGTCGTGCTCGGCGAAGGCCGCATCAGCCTGCGGGTGATGACGGAGGTGTCGGAGCTGTCGAACGACAATGCGATCACGGTGTCCTACGCGCTGACCTCGGCCTCGACCTCGTCGGTGACGATCCCCGCCATCCGCACCCGCCGCGCCGAGACCACGGTCGAGATTCCTTCCGGCGGCTCGATGGCGATGGCCGGCCTGATCCAGAACCAGACCAAGCAGGCGATCAACGGCCTGCCCGGGCTCAATCAGCTGCCGGTGCTCGGCCAGCTGTTCCGCAGCCAGGACTACGTCAACAACGAGACCGAGCTGATGGTGATGGTGACGCCCTATGTGGTGCGCGCCGTCGCCCAGAAGGAGCTGTCGCGTCCGGACGACGGCTTTGCGCCGGCCACCGACTCGGAGTCGGCGCTGCTCGGCCGCATGAACCGGCTGTACGGCATCGCCGCCAAGGTCGACGCGGCCACGGGGCAGCCGGCCGGCTTCGGCTTCATCATCGACTGAGGTTGCGGGACGACGGGGCACGGGGGAACGATCATGTCGGCAACATCCACACGAGACGGCGGACGCACGCTGCGCCGGATCGGCGCCATCGCGGGGCTGGCGCTCACGCTCGGCGCCTGCAACGCCACCACCGGTGAGGTCGTCGCGACGATCCCGGACGACTACAGGATTCGCCATCCGATCGCGATCGAGGAAGGCCGGCAGTCGACCGTCGTCTTCGTCGGCAGCGGCCGCGGCGGCCTGACCTACCAGCAGCGCGTCGACGTCGCGGGGCTTGCGCGCTCATGGCTGCGCGAAGGCACCGGTGGAATCATGGCGGAGGTGCCGACGGGCACGTCGAACGCGCGCGCCGCGGCCGACGCCTATCGCGAGATTCGCGCCGTGCTGACCGCCGGCGGCGTTCCCTCGCACGCGATCACCCTGCGCAACACCATGCCGGACGATCCGCGGCAGCTCGCCGTCATCCGGCTGAGCTATCCGAAGATCGCCGCCGTCGCCGGCCCCTGCGGGCTGTGGCCGGACGATCTCGGGCCGAACATCGACAATCGCGGCTACAGCAGCAACCAGCACTATCAGAATTTCGGCTGCGCCACGCAGCGCAACCTCGCCGCGATGATCGACAACCCGGCCGATCTCGAGCAGCCGCGCTCGGAGATCGCCGCCTACACGCCGCGCCGCTCCGCTTTGTTCGAGAAGTACCGCAAGGGCGAGTCGACCGCGGTGGCGTATCCGGAGTCCGAGAAGGCCAAGCTCAGCGATACAGGCAAATGATCAACGCGTCCCGTCAAAGCCAGGACGAGCCGGCCGCCCCCAGCGGCCCCGTGCTCGACGACCACATCGCGCCGGTGCCGCGCGTCTCCGTGCAGGCGTTCTGCGAGACCGACCAGACCTCGGCCGCGATCCTCGCAGCCAGCCAGGACCGCCGGCTCGGCAAGGCGCACATCACGATCAAGGCGGGCGGCATGGCGCGCGCCATCGAGACCTATCATTCGCAGCCGACGCCGAACGTCATCGTGATCGAGACCAGGCCCGGCGGCGACATTCTCGGCGGCCTCGACGATCTCGCCAGCGTCTGCGATCCGGGCACCCGCGTGGTGCTGATCGGCAGCCCGGCCGACGGCGTCGCCTATCGCGAGCTGGTCCGGCGCGGCGTCAACGACTACGTGATCGGCCCGGTCGAGACCATCGACGTCATCCGCTCGGTCTGCAGCCTGTTCTCAGCCTCGGAGGCCGTGATCACCGGCCGCATCATCGCCGTGGTCGGCGCCAAGGGCGGCGTCGGCGCCTCCACCGTCGCCCACAACGTCGCCTGGAGCATGGCGCGCGACCTGACGCTGGATTCCGTCGTCATCGATCTCGACATGGCGTTCGGCACCGCGGGACTGGACTACAACCAGGATCCGCTGCAGGGCATCGCCAACGCCGTGTTCCAGCCCGACAGGCCGGATACGGCGCTGATGGAGCGCCTGCTCGCCAAATGCACCGAAAATCTCAACCTGCTCGCCGCGCCCGCGACCCTCGACCGCGTCTATGATTTCGGCGCCGACGCGTTCGACGCCATCTTCGACACCCTGCGCATGACCCAGCAATGCATCGTGCTCGACGTGCCGCACCAATGGTCGGCCTGGACGCGGCACGCGCTGATCAATGCCGACGACATCCTCGTGGTCGCCGAGCCCGATCTGGCGAACCTGCGCAACGCCAAGAACCTGCTCGGCGTGCTCAAGGCCTCGCGTCCCAACGACCGGCCGCCGCTGTACTGCCTGAACCAGGTCGGCATGCCCAAGCGGCCGGAGATCGACCTGAAGCGCTTCGCCAAGACGGTCGAGGCCGAGCCGGTCGCGATCATCCCGTTCGACTGCAAGCTGTTCGGCACCGCCGCCAACAACGGCCAGATGATCGCGGAGATCGCGGCGCTGAGCCGCACGCCAAAACTGTTCCAGGACATCGCCAACCGGCTGACGGGGCGGATCGACCACAAGCCGCAGCGCAGCTCGCTGCTGGCGCCGATCGCAAAGCTGCTCGGCGCGAAATAGCGCTTCAGTCGTCGGATCGGCTGAGCGCCCGCGCCAGCGCCTTGTCGGGCTCGCCGGCCACCGGACGGTCACGGCGCGGCGACAGCTCGCGCTGCGCGATCTTGCGGCGCTCCAGGATGCGCTTGACATAGGCGACGCTGGCGCTGGCCTGCTCCGGCGGCAGTCCTGATCGCGCGATGCTCTCGGCCTCGCTCATCCGGCCCTCCAGCCCGACGATGACGGCGAGGTTGGTCCTGACCCGCGGGCTGGCATCGGGATGCGCGCTCGCCTTGCGCAACTGCTCCTCGGCCTTCGGCAGCTCGTTCGTGAGCGCGTAGGAGAGACCGAGATTGGACAGCACGGACGGGTCGTCAGGGGCGATCTTCAGCGCCGTCATGTAGTATTGCCGGGCCTCCTCGTTGCGCCCCATCTGGTCGAGCGTGGCGCCCTGCGCCGACAGGATGCGCCAGTCGGGATCCTCGGGCGAATGCGCGCGGCTGAGCACGTCGAACGCCTGCTGGAAATTGCCGTTGTCGGCGAGCGCACGGCCATAGGCCGCAAGCAGCGTCCTGTTGCCGGGGCTTGCGATGCTCGCCTGCTCCAGCACGGCGACGGCCTGCGAGCGCTGGCCGGTGGCGCGCAGGGCGCTGCCATAGCGCAGCGCCACCTCGGGATCGTCGGGACTGGCGCGGAAGCGCTCGCGAAGCTGGTCGATCTCGGCGCGCGGGTCGGCGGCGGCAGCGCGGCTCTTTTCGGGATTGCCGCCCAGTGCCCCCGTGACCTCGCTGAGATCGGTGGTCTGGCAGGCGCCGAGACCGAGCAGCACGGCCGTGAACGACAGCGCGAACGCGGCCGGCCGGAGCAGAGGGAGAGAGCGGAGGGGCCGCGTACGCATGCAACTGAACTACTTCGGGACCAGATGATCTGCACGCTGGCAGATTAACCCTAAGGTCCCGTTAAGCGGCCGCGGCCGGCCCGCCTCAATCGATGAATTCGGCGCCGAACTCGCAGCCGATGCGCCAGGCCAGCCGGCACTTGCGCTGGTGGTCGGGCGCGAAGACGATGGTGAACTGCGGGGGAATCTCGACGAATTCGGCGATCACCTTGACGCCGCCGTCGGAAATATCCGTGACCGTGCAGTCGCGCGGCAGGCTGCCGTTGCCGTAGTGAATCTTCGCGATCCTCCTGCACAGCCGACGTTCACTCTTGCGACGGTTCGCCAACATCAACATTTCGACGTCTCACCCACTCGATCGTCCATTCCGGAGACCTCGTTTGTAGCGAGGAAACCTTGGGATCTGACTAGCGCCAAGCCCTGAAATCCAGGGGCCGGATTTGGATTTCGTTTACCCTCTGCGTCCCTCAGCGGACCGGCAGCAGCACACGATCGAAATACGCCGACAGCCTCCTGACGTCGTCGAGTGGCAGGACGTCGGCGACATACTGATCGGGCCGCACGATCACGATGCAGCCCGCCGCGCGATCGACGCCGCGCATCGCAAAGATGTCCTGGCCGCTCTTCAGATCGGCACAGAACATCTTCTCGTAGTCGATGAGGCCGTAACGGCCCTTGCGCGGCAGCAGCAGCTCCGGCATTCGTTCGAGCGCGAGCTCGCGATGCCCCTGCTGGAACACCGCGCGCAGATCGATCACGGAGTCGATGTCGGCGCCCGCCGGGGTGTAGCGGCGCAGGGGTGAGGCGGAATCCTCGCTGAGGAATGTGCACAGGCTGCGGATCGCGGACCCCGGCGCGGCCGGATCCTCTGCCGCCGCGAAGGCGAAGATGCGGAAGCGGCCGTCGGCCTGGACGACGTGGCCGAGCTGCACCGGCTTGGCGTCGCCGAGCCGGATGACCGGCGCCGAGTGAAAGCGCTTGCCGATGACGAAGCCTGTGGCGAGCGGCTGGAAGGTGTCGTCGCCGGTGAGGACGGAGGGCCGATAGTGCGTGGCGGTGCCCGCCGTGTAGCGGCCGTGGCGCACGAAATAGTCCTGCGTCTTGGCCGCATCGGCGCCGCCCTGCTTGGCGGCGGAAGCGAGAATTCCTGCCCATTCGCGATCGAAATCGATCAGCTCCTGGGCGATGGCCCGCCGCTCGGCCGAATAGCTGTGCAGGATCTCCGGCGCGCAGCGCTTGCCCAGCACGGCGGCGAGCTTCCAGCCGAGATTGAACGTGTCCTGCATCGAGACGTTCATGCCCTGCCCCGCCTTCGGGCTGTGGGTGTGGCAGGCGTCGCCGGCGATAAAGACGCGCGGCAGCCGCGTTGCGACCTCCGCCTCCGGCACGTCGTCGAACTTGTCGGTGATGCGCTGGCCAATCTCATAGACCGACCACCACGCGACCTCCTTCACTTGAAGCGTATATGGCGCGAGAATGCGCTGCGCCTTGGCGATCACTTCGTCGACGGTGATGTTGCGGCCCGCCACGCGCTCGCCGACCTCGAGCTTGGCAAGCTCGACATAGAGCCGGACGAGATAGCCGCCCTCGCGCGGGATCACCAGGAGGCTGCCGTCCTTGGCGGACTGGATCAGCGACTTGAAGCGGATGTCGGGAAAATCGGTGACGGCGAGCACGTCCATCACGCCCCAGGCGTGATTGGCGGAATCGCCGTGCAGCTCGCGGCCGATCGCCTTGCGCACGATGCTGCGTGCACCGTCACAGCCGACCACGTAGCGCGCCTTGATGGTCTCGACCTGGCCTTCATGCTCCGGATCGATGCGGTCGAAGCTGACGGTCACGCCGTGTGCGTCATTGCCTGCGGACGGATCGATATGAAGGTCCCGCAGTCGCCGGGCGTAGTGCGGCTCGAGCTTCGCGGCCGAACGGCGCATCACGTCCAGGAAGAAGTCGTGCACGCGGGCCTGGTTGAGCACGACATGCGGCATCTCCGACAGGCCATCCTCCACGTCCTGCACGCGGCCGCTGCGCGCAATATGCGCGCGGTTGGCGTCATCGGGCTTCCAGAACGTGGTCTCGTTGATCCAGCAGGCTTCCCTCAGCACTTTCTCGGCGAAGCCATAGGCCTGGAACATCTCCATGGTGCGGCAAGCGATGCCGTCGGCCTGGCCGAGCAGCAGCCGGCCGGGCTTCTGCTCGACGATGCAGGTCTTGATGTCGGGGAAGGCAGAGAGCTGGGCGGCGAGATTGAGGCCCGCCGGGCCGCAGCCGACGATGAGGACGTCGGCCTCGGCCGGCAGCGGGCTGCTCGCGCCGGCGCTCGCGACACGTTCGGCCGTGTCGAAGATTTCGGGATCGCCCGGCTGGAAGCCATTGAGATGAAACTGCACGTGACCACCCTCCCTCGCTGTTCCTTATTGATCAGTATGCTGATCATCAGTATGCTTGTCAAGCTGGTGACAGGAGATTCGAATTGACCGAGATGCGGGACATGCCGGGGCACCTGGCGCGCCGGTTTCAGCAGATCGCCGTGGCGGTGTTTCTGGCGGAGGTGGAAGCGGCCGGCTTCGACCTGACGCCGGTGCAATATGCGGCGCTGGCGGCGATCGCGGCCAACCCGGCGATCGACCAGATCACGCTCGCTGGCCTGATCGCCTATGACCGCACCACGATCACCGGCGTGATCGACCGGCTCGCACAGAAAGGCCTCGTTGTCCGCCGAGCGAGCGCGCGCGACCGCCGGTCACGGGAGCTGTTGATCACCGATGAGGGGAAAAGGACGCTGGAGGCGATCACGCCGGCGGTCGAGGCCGCGCAGCGGCTGATGGTGCGCGGCCTCAGCGCGGCCGAGGCGAACGAGCTGGTGCGCCTGATGCGCAAGGCGATCGCCGCCGCCAACGACCTCAGCCGCGCGCCGCTGCGGGAGGGGGCGGCGGAGGAGCGGTGAAGGTTGCTCCAGCTCCACCCCACCATGCGCACGGTCGCGCCCGATAAAAACTGACGCTGACACCGTCGTTGCGGCCATCCTTCGAGACGCCCGCCTGCGGCGGGCTCCTCAGGATGAGGATCGAGTGCGTGGCGAAATCCTCTGCGGTGGCGAGATGTTTCCCCTCATGGTGAGGAGGCGCGAAGCGCCGTGTCGAACCATGAGGCCCGAGATCGCGCCGACGATCCGACGGAGCGCCCTGCCCTCACGAATACCGCATCACGCCATCGTCGACCTTGCCGAAGCGCAGGGAGACGATATCGAGGGCGTAGTTCTGGTACAGCCGCCACGGCCGCTTCGAGCCTTGTTTCGGCAGCTCGGCGACCGAGCGCTGCACATAGCCGGAGCTGAAGCTCAGCGACGGCAGCGGCGTGACGGTGGCGTCGTCATTGTGCGGCACGCATTGGCGGTAGCCGTGCCGGTCCATGTAGTTGAGGAGCCGGCAGACATATTCGCAGGTGAGGTCGCATTTCAGCGTCCACGACGCGTTGGTGTAGCCGAGCGTCGCCGCCAGGTTCGGCACGTCGGAATACATCATGCCCTTGTAGTTGAGCGTCTTGGCGAAATCGACGGTGCGCCCGTCCACGACGACCTCGAGGCCGCCGAGCACCTGCAGCACCAGGCCGGTCGCGGTGACCACGACATCGGCCTCGATCTCGCGGCCGTCGGCGAGGCGCAGGCCGCGCTCGGTGAAGGTCTCGATCCCGGCCGTCACCACCGAGGCACGCTGCTCGCGAATGGTCTTGAACAGGTCGCCGTCCGGCACCAGGCACAACCGCTGGTCCCACGGGTTGTAGCGCGGCGTGAAATGGGTGGCGACGTCGTAATCGGGACCCAGCGCGGCGCGCACCCCGCCCAGGATCAGCTGCTTGACCCGCTGCGGCTTGCGCCGGCTGAGCTGGAAGAAATACATCCCGAACAGCACGTTGCGCCAGCGGATCAGGTGATAGGCGAGAGCGGCGGGCAGATGCCGGCGGAGCTTGTTGGCGAGCGCGTCCTGCGCCGGGCGCGACACCACATAGGTCGGCGAGCGCTGCAGCATCGTCACATGCGCGGCGGACTTGGCCATCGCCGGCACCAATGTGACCGCGGTCGCGCCGGAGCCGATCACGACGACGCGCTTGCCGGCATAGTCGAGGTCCTCAGGCCAGGCCTGCGGATGCACGATGCGGCCCTTGAAATCGGCCATGCCCTTGAAGTCCGGCAGGTAGCCCTTTTCGTAGCGGTAGTAGCCGGAGCACATGAACAGAAAGCCTGAGGTCATCCGCACGGTCTCGACCGTGCCCTGCTCCGTCCGGCGCTCGGCCTCGACGGTCCAGCATGCGTCCGCGCTCGACCACGACGCACGCCGGACCCGATGGTTGAACCGGATGTGGCGGTCGATGCCGTTCTCGGTCGCGGTGTCCTGGACATATTTCAGGATCTGCGGCCCGTCGGCGATCGCCTTCGGATCTGTCCACGGCTTGAACGAATAGCCAAGCGTGTACATGTCGCTGTCGGAGCGGATGCCGGGATAGCGGAACAGGTCCCATGTGCCGCCGATCGCGCCCCGCCCCTCCAGGATCGCGAAGCGCTTGCCCGGGCACTTGTGCTGCAGATGATAGGCGGCGGCGATGCCGGACAGCCCGGCGCCGACGATCAGCACGTCGACATGCTCTGTTGACATACGGTGTTCCTGGCGTTTCCTGGTGCAGCTTTCTTGCTCTGGCTGCGGACAGTCGCAACCCGGCCCGTCGCTGTCAAATCGCCGGCGCATTCGTCGTCGGTCAACCCTCCTCCGCTATCAGCGGGAAACACCCTCGATACGGATCTGGCGATGAACGCTCCCCACCCGCGCGACGACAGGCCCGGCGACAATGACGGCCCCGGCGGCAGTGGCGCGCCGTCACAGCGCATCGCCCTGGGCTTCTCGCTGTTCGCAATCGGGCTCGCAGCCTGGTCGCTCTTCCCGAGCTTTCCGGCCGGCCAGCTGATCGCGGTCGTCACCGTCATTCCGCTGCTGGCGCTCGTCCTCACCTTGCGCTTTCCCGGGCGGTTCCGCATCGGCCTCGGCTCCGGCTACGGCGCCAATCTCGGCACCGGTTGCATCGTGGCGGCCGGCACGCTCGCCGCGCGCACGCTGTCGGACGTCAATCTCGTCAGCTGGCTGCCGCTGACGGCCTTCGCAGCCGCGGTCGCGATCATTTTCCTCATCGTCGCCGCGCGGTTCGAAACCCAGCTCCGCCGGCGCGGCTGGCGGCTGCTGCTCGCTGCCGTCTTCGTTGCCGCCTATGCGTTCGGAGCGCTCGGCCAGTTCAACACCGCGCTCGACCGCTCGGCGCCGGCGCTGCTGCGCAGCCGCGTGCTGTCAAAGCATCTCGGCCACAGCCGGCTCGCCACACATCAGGTGACGCTCGAGCCGTGGGGCCCGTTCGCGAGAGCCACCGATGCACATGTTGCGCAGGCGCTGTACGAAAGGTTGCAGCCGGGCGACACCGTGTGCCTGCGCCTGGGCGATGGCGCGTTTCGCATGGCGTGGTTCACGGTGGCCGCATGCCGTTGAGACCCGGCGCTGCGGCCGAGACAGGAAGGGCCATTTGCGCAGCGCGGCGATACTGCGTATCGTCGTAGTTTCGTGGCCCGCATGAGCGCAGCCATATGCGGGGCCTCACGCGCCGTCTCGATGAACCCGGACGTCGCTCCGCTCATCCGAGCTATGCGATTGCGAGCCGTTCTGCATGACCGACTTCCTGCCCCGCCCTTTCGCTGTCGATCGTCCCGACGTGCTGGAGCTCGACATCACCGCGCTCGACGCGCGCCCCGGCGCGGTGCTGGTGGCGCGCTCGCCATTCTATCCCGGCGGCGGCGGCCAGTTGCCGGACCGCGGCACGATCGCGTGGAACGGGATCGTCCGCGTCGTCACCGGGTTCGAGCCGACCGCCGACGGCATCTGGCACCTGATCGGTGATGACGCCATCCCGGACGGGGCGATCGAGCTGCGCGTCGATCCGGCGTTCCGGCAGCGCATGAGCGAGCAGCACACGGTGGCGCATCTCGTCAACAGCGCCGTCTACACCCAGTTCGACGGCGCGCTGCTGACCGGCGTCCGCATGACCGAGACCGACGAATTCAGCGTCGACTTCGACCTGCCCAAGGTGGCGCCGGAGCAGCTCCGTGCGGTGGAAGACGCGGTGAATGCCGCGATCTCGGACGATCGTCCGGTGCGTGCTTTCGACATGCCCTATGACGACGCGCAGGCGACCGCGGGACTGTTCCGTGCCAAATCGGTCGCACCGCCGCGCCAGGCCGACGGCCTGATCCGCATCGTCGACATCGACGGCCTCGACCGCCAGGCCTGCGGCGGCACGCATCTCACCTCGACGGCGCGGGCGCGGCGCATCCGCATCCTCAAGGTAGATAACAAGGGACGGCAGAACCGAAGGTTCAGGATTGGGCTCGGCCAAGCATAGCAGCCCGCAGCCCGGATGGTCAGCTCCGCTTCGCCGCGATTCGTCCCGATCATCAGCGCCATTCGATGTCGAGGAAGTACGCTGACGCTTGGGACGGAGCCAGCATGACGGGTACACGTTGACAGAAGCCCGTTAGATCTCTTGTGAGCGTAAGCAGCTGCGTAGGGACCGGATCAGCCAATGCCGCGCGTTGAACAGATCTTCGACTATCGCTTCCCGAACGTCGACATGGCCATCGTGACAGTGAGACGGCCGCTGACCGAGCTCGCGGCAAGCCATGGCTGGACGGCGGAGACTTGGCAGGAGGACGGACTCGGCGACGCCTCAGGCGTGCTCCTCAGGCTCGGGTCGGGGCGCACTGTTCTTCTGATGGAGCTGCGCCATGCGGTCGAGCATCTCGGCGAGACGGGACCGACGGCCTTCATCGATGGCGCTGAGCTCGCCACACATGGGGTCGCAATCTTGCTCGCCGAACTCCTCGCGGCGCTGAGCTTGACGGAACAGGACACGAGCTGGATCGCGCCGCCCGAAAGCCAGCAAGCCGCGCTCGACTTCATAAACCATCTCCGCACCCTACCACCACCGCCGTCCGTCGGGCCGCCCGATAGCTACATGCACACAATCAATCCCCCGGACGGCGATATCGAAATCGAGTGCTATGGCGAGCTCGATCGGGATCGTTATCCGATCAGATGGATCAGGAAGTATCCCGGCGGCCGGTTTGAGACTTGCAGCTACGCCCAGGCGAACTGGCGCGACATGATGCCGGAAGGCGCGATTCCGTCCATTTCCGAGATCAATGATCTCAGCGGATTTTCCGCGCGCAATATCTCGGCTTCCGAATTTGAAGCGGCCTGGCGGGTCGCTCTGGGCTTCCAAGTGACGAGCGAGACGTAACGTCGCGGACGTCGCGCGTGTCGCCAAAGCCCCTGATTTGCAGGCCCGCCGTAGCCCGTAGCCCGGATGTCGCTGTGCTCATCCGGGCCACGCAACTGTCTCAGGTTTCCAGCTAATGTACGATCACGTTGAACCCTTCGTCCGCCGTCGGCGCCACGAAGTAGCTCGTGAACAGGTCGAACTCCTCGTCGGTCACCGTGAAGGCGTGGCGGCCTTCCGCGTTGCGCGCGCGCAGCCGCGCCTTGCAGACCTCGTCGGGCACGTCGAGATGATGCAGCTGGTGCGGCGCGCCGGCTGCTTCGAACAGGCCGCGCATCCAGGCGCGGCTCGCCGGCGTGTTGGCGGGAAAGTCGAGCACGACGGAAACGCCGGCCCGCAGTAGCGCGACGACGTGCGGCCCCATCACGCTGCGCAGCCGTGACGAATTGCGCACGTAGTCGGCCAGGGTGCTCTGCTCGCCGGGATAGAGCCGCGCCAGCCAGTCGTCCTCGGCGATCACGATGGTGCCTGAACGGCGGCCGAGCTCCGCGGTGAGAGTCGATTTGCCGGCAGCGATCTTGCCGCACACGAGGTGCAGCGTCGGTTGGTTGGGAGACATGGATACAGACCTCGCGTGCGGCGCCGCTTGGAACGCCAGAGATTTTCACAAAGAATTTCGCAGGCAAACGCCCGGCCCGACGGATCAGGCCGGGTCGGTAATTCGGCTGCCCAGTGCAGCGCCTGCGACGTGAATGCGGTAGGTCATGAGGATGTATCTGACAGTTGTTGGCGACGGCGTCCAGACCCGGCCTCATCCGTTGCTCGAAACCGCGCCGCGATTGAGTTTGACTCGCAGGACGCAGGACGCCAGCATGTCACTCACGCCGCGGCTCACGACAGAGTTGAAGCCACTTCACTGTGGCCGAATTGATCCACCGTGACGGGAGTCGACGACGGCGCAGATACTCCATTGCCAATGCGACGTTCGCTCCTGTAGTTCATTCCAAGGGGTGGGAGCGTCAGCCGGTGGCTCGTCAGGGGCGTCAACGACAAGGCATCGCATCAGGACGACGTGAGGCGCGCATGCGCTCAGCGCGGCGGCGCGCAGCGCTGTCGCGGCTCGGCGGCGCTCTCGTCTGGTTTGCGGCATGGGCCCTGATCTTCCAGTCCGCGCTGGCGCTCTCCGCGATGAGCGCTGCGGTTGCGGCTCCCGACGCCGTCGCCATCATCTGTCAGAGCTCCACCGACGGTCCGACGTCGGACGACATCGGCACTGCGGCCAAGCAATGCGCGAGCTGTCCGTTCTGTGCGCTCGGGCGCGGCGTCACCGTCCCGCACGTACCCGCCGTGGCGCGGCCGATGCAGATGGTCGTGGCGATCCTGATCGAGCGGACCGACCTCGTTGCGGCACCCCGGCCTGCGCTCGAACTGCCGGTCGCTCGCGGACCACCGGCGGCCGTCTAGGCCGACACTCCAGACATCTCATCCCGTCACGATGCGGCCGGTCTCGTCGGCGCGCGCTGTAGGCTGCCGTCCGGCGGCCGCCGCAGCGTGCCCGCAGCCGCCTCGTCGCAACGTGTTCACGAGGCCACGGCGCGCTCGCCGCCAGGCGCCTCTCCCATTCCTATTCCGAGATCCCATCATGGACCATTGTTCGACACCCGTCCGGCGGGCGTTGCTCCGCTCAACCACCGTGCTGACATCGCCGGCGCTGCTGGCATTCGCCGTTTCGAGCCCCGTGCTCGCACAGGACCCATCGCACGCTCGCTCCGGCACCACGTTGCCGCAGGTGACGGTCACTGTCCCGCAGCCCCGCCCGGCCGCCCGAACGGCAGTCCGCCGCAGGGGGGCACATGCGGCGACGACCAATCCGGCAGTTGCGCCAGCGCCGCAGGCGGCCTCATCCGACGGCATCGCCGCGCCTCCGGGCGCCACTTCGGTTGCGCCGGGTGACATCCTGGCGAAGCGGGCCGCCACGAGCGACACGGCTGCGCTGTTTGCCGATGTGCCCGGCGTCAGCCTCTATTCGGCCGGCGGAGTCTCGAGCCTGCCAGCGATCCATGGCCTCGCCGACGACCGCCTGCGCATCAAGGTCGACGGCATGGACACCATCGCCTCGTGTCCCAATCACATGAACCCGGCGCTGTCCTACATCGATCCGGCCCAGGTCGCCGCGGCCAAGGTCTGGGCGGGCATCACGCCCGTGAGCGTCGGCGGCGACTCGATCGGCGGCACCGTCGCGGTCAACTCGCCGGCGGCCCTGTTCGCGGCGCCGGGGCAGAGCCTGCTGACCAAAGGCAGCATCGGCACGTTCTACCGCAGCAACGGCAACGTGCGCGGCGTCAACCTGTCGGCCACCATGGCCACCGAGAACTACAGCGTCAGCTACAGCGGCGCTGCGGTCAAGGCAGACAACTATACGGCCGGCGGCAACTTCAAGAACTTCACCCTGAGGAGCTCGATCACGCCGGTGCTCCCCCTCGATCAGGTCGGCTCATCCGCCTACGAGACCAGGAATCATCTGATGGGCGTCGCCTGGAGCAAGGACGGCCAGCTCATCGAGCTGAAGGCGGGGGTGCAGGAGGTCCCCTATCAGCTCTACCCGAACCAGCGCATGGACATGCTGGCCAACGATGCCTACAGCGTCAACCTGCACCATCTTGGCCGGTTCGACTGGGGCGATCTGGACACCCGCCTCTACCATCAGTCCGTCGATCACTACATGAACTTCGGCGGTGATCGGCTGTTCTCGTATGGCACGCTGAAGCCGCCGAACACGACGGGAGCAAGCTATCCGGTCAACGGCATGCCGATGTATACGCGCACCAAAACCAACGGCCTGACCTCCAAGGCCGACATCACGCTGTCGCCCCGCGACGTGGTCCGCGTCGGCGTCGATCTGCAGACCTACCGTCTCGACGACTGGTGGCCGCCGGCCCCCGATTGCGGCGTCGGCAACTGCATCGGCGGCATGGCGCCGCTGACGTTCTGGAACATCAACGGCGGCAAGCGCGACCGGGCCGGCGTGTTCAGCGAGTGGGAGGCGAAGTGGAGCCCGTCCTGGCTGTCGCTGCTGGGCGTGCGGTTCGAGCGCGTCGAGACCGACACCGGACCGGTCGTCGGCTACAACACCAGCACCACGCCGCTGACATCGGGATTCATGTCGGGCATGTACGAGACGAGCTCGGTCGGCTCCCGCGCGGCGTTCAACGCCATGGATCGCTCGCGAAAGGACAACAATATCGACCTGACGGCGCTGTTCCGGAACACGCCGAGCGCTCATCTCACCTTCGAGTTCGGCGCGATGCAGAAGACCCGGTCGCCAAATCTGTACGAACGCTATTCCTGGTCGCGCAACACCATGGCGCTGGAGATGAACAACTTCGTCGGCGACGGCAACGGCTATCTCGGAAACCCCGATCTGAGACCCGAGGTCGCCCATACCGTGAGCTTCACCGGCGCCTGGCACAGCGCCGACCATGAGGCCGAGCTTCGGCTCACCACCTACTACACCCATGTGCGCGACTACATCGATGCGGTGCAGTGGAAGGCCGCCACCAACACCGCTGCCGTGCCTGCCGTCGCCAATCAGTTCGTGATCATGAAGTACATGAACCAGCAGGCACGGCTGTACGGCTTCGATCTGTCCGGCAAGGTGCCGCTGGGCAGCACGCCGGTCGGCGATTTCGGCCTGAAGGGAGTCCTGAGCTACACCAACGGCAGGAACCTCGACACCGGAAGCGGCCTCTACAACATCATGCCGATCAACGGCAGGCTGACGCTCACGCACCGGCTCGACGGCTGGGACAGCGGCCTCGAGCTGGTGATGGTGGGCCGCAAGTCCGACGTCTCCGTCGCGCGCAACGAGCTGAAGACCCCGGGCTACAGCCTGGTCAACCTGCGCAGCAACTACACCTGGCAGAAGCTGCGCATCAGCTTCGGCGTCGAGAACCTGTTCAACAAGCTCTACTACCTGCCGCTCGGCGGCGCCTATGTCGGCGAGGGCGCATCGATGTCGTTCAACAAGGAGGCCGGGACCGTCGCTGCCACCGGCGGCGGCGTATCGGGCACTGCGACGATGTGGGGCACCGCCGTTCCCGGTCCCGGACGTTCGTTCTATCTGGGTGCGAACCTGGAATTCTGACGCCCGGCATTCGCAGCACTGCCCTGTCCCGCAAGCGGGACAGGGCGAGAGCGGGCGCCAGACGACGACGGCGTCGCGACCAGCTGCACGAGCGAGACGTAACGTCGCGCATCGCGCCATCTGCGATTCTCGGCCGAAATCGCGACCCTCACGAACTTGGAAAAGCTCTAAGAGCGATTCCAGCCGCCGCTCCGTTGACACATCGGGGCGGTTGCCGTCTCCACTGATCCCACGATGCATCGTATTTGAATTTGCTCATTGGAGGGATTGATGAGACTGACCATCGCCGCCGTGCTCGGTGCCGCACTCGCCGGCTTCGCCATCTCGCCGGCTCTGGCCGACGGCTACAAGGACTGCACCAAGCTCGACAAGGCCCAGTGGAAGCCGACGGCCGAGGCGGAAGCCAAGGCCAAGGAAGCGGGCTACGAGGTGCGCCGCTCGAAGGTCGAGGGCTCCTGCTACGAGGTCTACGGCGTCAAGGGCGGCAAGCTGTATGAGCTGTTCTACAGCCCCGAGGATCTCAGCCTGAAGCACACGATCGCCAAGTAGTTGGCGCAAGCGTCGTCCAGCGTGCTGGACGACGTGACGTGAGAGCCATGCACGGCACAGCCCCCAGAGCCAGCCTGAAACGCCAGGACACCGCCGACACCGTGCAGGTCTGGGACCTGCCGCTGCGGCTGTGGCATTGGATGCTCGCCGTGCTGGTGCTCATCGCCTGGGTGACGCCGAACGTCCATGACGGGCTGCACCGGATTGCGGGCTACGCGATCCTCGGCCTGCTCGCCTTTCGCCTGATCTGGGGCATCATCGGCACCCGCCATTCGCGCTTCCGCAGTCTCCGTGCCCGGCTGCGCGCGACGCCGGCCTACCTGTGGAATCTGCGGCGCGGCAGGACCGGGCGCTATCTCGGGCTGAATCCCGCCGGCACGGCGATGCAGCTCGCATTGCTGCTTCTGCTGATCGTCTCCGCGGTGACCGGCGCGATGCAGGTGACCGTACGGTTCTTCGGCGTCTGGTGGGTCGAGGACACCCACGAGGTGACGTCCTATCTGCTGATCCCGCTGGTGGTGCTGCATGTCGCCGGCGTCGTGCTGGTGAGCCGCCTGCAGCACGAGAATCTCGCATGCGCCATGCTGACCGGACGCAAGCTGCTGCGGCGAACGATGCAACGTGGGCAGCAGTCCAGCGCAAGAGTGGACTCATAAGCGACACACGGAACTCACAATCGCGCACCGTTGCGCTGATGTCACAGTTCCCGCAAAAGCTGCCCGCCACGGGCGTCGTGTTATTGCACCTCGCCGCCAAGCGCCGAACAATCGCAGGTATCGGATACCTGACCGCCCCTCACCAGCAGGGGCTCGGATTTTGGGGAGACCGGATGATGAGCTCGCAGCAGCTTCTGACGCGTGCGTTGTGTCGGTCCGTTGTCCTGGCAGCTTGTGCGGCGGCTTGGCCCGCGGCCGCCGCCGAGATCGAGGCGGCGACGCCGCCCATCGTCGCGGAGCCGATCGCGACGTCGCCGCAGCCGACCGCAGCCGAGCCTGCGCTGACGACCGCGTCGATCACCCCATCGGCCGTCCTGCCCGCGGACGAACAGGCCGCGCCCGACGCGGCAACCGAACCGCCCCGGCCCACCGTCGCCAGCGCCGACCGCATCGAGATACTCGACGAGTGCCCCGACATCGATGCCTGCATCGACCGCTATCTATTCGCGCTCTATGAGCGCGCGCCGAAGCTCGACAAGATCCGCGAAACCGAGCGCCGCGTCGTCACGGTCAAGCGCAAGGGGCGCATGGTCAAGGTGACGCGCAGCTTCACCAAGCTCGTCGACAATGACTTTACCTGGAAGGATCCGAAGGCGGCCGAGCGCGTCGGCCGCAGCATGGCCGAATACGTGATCGGCGGCATGGACCGCGGCTTCAAGCTGAAGCTGTTTCACACCCTGCACGCCGCCGAGGCCGCGGGTCTCGCGCCGGGCATCACCAGCGGATTCCGCGACGACTATCGCCAGGAGATCGCGAGCGGGCTGAAGGCGGCCAGCAATCGCTCCTATCACGGCGGCAGCCTGCGCGGCGGCTACGGCCATGGCCTCGCGGCTGACATCGTCAGCGTCAACGGCGCGACGCGCGCGCAGCGCTGGGTCGCGACCGAGGCGCTGTGGAAATGGGTCGACGCCAACGGCAAGACGTTCGGCATCGGCCGGCCCTATCTCGACCGCGACCCGCCGCATGTCGGCCCGGTCGACGGCGAGGAATATGCCAAGCATCGCGCGCCGGCCGTGAAGGTGGCAGCGGCGGAGACGAACAAGCGCAAGCGGATCGCCGCGCGACCGGAGCATCACGCGGCCAAGCGCGCGAAGGCGGTCCGCGCGTCGGCGCTGGCGTCGCGGCGGACGGGGTGATCGTCTCGTTCGCTACAGGTGGTAGCCGGTCATCGATGTCGTAGAGCGCGCCACTACCTCCGTCATTGCGAGGAGTGAAGCAATCCAGAGTCCCGCCCACGACTCTGGATTGCTTCGCTTCGCTCGCAATGACGGCGCCCCACTGCCGCACCGTCAATGACTCAGGCAAAAGGCCGGGGCAATGCCCCGGCCTTCGTCGTTTCGCCGCGCGTCGTGCCGGAACTCAGTAGCGGTAGTGGTCCGACTTGAACGGCCCTTCCTGCTTGACGCCGATATAGGAAGCTTGGTCGGGACGCAGCTTGGTGAGATTTACGCCGATCTTGGCGAGGTGCAGCATCGCCACCTTCTCGTCGAGCGACTTCGGCAGCACGTAGACTTCCTTCTTGTACTTGCCGTCCTTGTTGTTGGCGTAAAGCTCGATCTGCGCCAGGGTCTGGTTGGTGAAGGACGCCGACATCACGAAGGACGGGTGGCCCATCGCATTGCCGAGGTTCACGAGGCGGCCTTCGGACAGCAGGATCATGCGCTTGCCGTCGGGGAAGGTGATCTCGTCGACCTGCGGCTTGATGTTGGTCCACTTCAGGTTCTTCAGCGAGGCGACCTGGATCTCGTTGTCGAAATGGCCGATGTTGCAGACGATGGCGCGATCCTTCATCGCGCGCATGTGCTCGATGGTGATGATGTCCTTGTTGCCGGTGGCGGTCACGAAGATGTCGGCGCGCGGCGCGGCGTCCTCCATCGTGACGACCTCATAGCCCTCCATCGCCGCCTGCAGAGCGCAGATCGGGTCGATCTCGGAGACCATGACGCGGCAGCCGGCCTGGCGCAGCGAGGCGGCCGAGCCCTTGCCGACGTCGCCGAAGCCCGCGACCATCGCGACCTTGCCCGACATCATCACGTCGGTGCCGCGGCGGATGCCGTCGACCAGCGACTCGCGGCAGCCATAGAGGTTGTCGAACTTCGACTTGGTGACGCTGTCGTTGACGTTGATCGCGGGCCACAGCAAGGTGCCGGCCTTCTGCATGTCGTACAGGCGATGCACGCCCGTGGTGGTCTCCTCCGAGACGCCCTTGATCGACTTGGCGATCTCGGCGAAGTAGCCCTTCGGCTTCTCCTTGAGCTGCTTCTTCAGAAGCGCGAAGAACACCTCCTCTTCCTCGGAGGCCGGCTTGTCGAGGAACGCCGCATCGCCGTTCTCGGCGCGCAGGCCGAGATGGACGTACATGGTCGCGTCGCCGCCGTCATCGAGGATCATGTTGGGATGGCCGCCGCCATGCCAGTCGAACAGTTTTGCGGTGTAGTCCCAGTAGTCGACCAGCGTCTCGCCCTTGACGGCGAACACCGGAATGCCGGCGGCGGCGATCGCGGCGGCCGCGTGGTCCTGGGTCGAATAGATGTTGCAGGAGACCCAGCGGATGTCGGCGCCGAGCGCCTTCAGCGTCTCGATCAGGACCGCGGTCTGGATGGTCATGTGCAGCGAGCCTGCGATGCGCGCGCCCTTCAGCGGCTGCTTCGGGCCATACTCCTCGCGCGTCGCCATCAGGCCGGGCATCTCGGTCTCAGCGAGCGAGATCTCCTTGCGGCCGAACTCGGCGAGCGAAATGTCCTTGACGATGTAGTCGTTGAAGGCGGTCATGAGATCATCCTCTGTCTTCGCGCGAACGCGACATTCAGCAAATCGAACAGCAATGGTTCGTCATGCCCGGCCTCGTGCCGGGCATCCACGTCGTCAGTCGTATCAGTCACCTCAACTCAAGACGTGGATGGCCGGGCCTCCGCCTCGCCGAAGCGGCTTCGGCCGCGCAGGCGGGACAAGCCCGGCCATGACGCCTCGAACATTCAGGCGGCAAGCGCCGGCAATGCTTACACCGCGCGCTTGAACGCCTCGGCGAGGTCGGTCTTCTCCCAGGAGAAGCCGCCCTCGTTGTCCGGCGTGCGGCCGAAATGACCGTAGGCCGCGGTGCGCGCGTAGATCGGACGGTTGAGGTCGAGATGCGAGCGGATGCCGCGCGGGGTGAGGTTCATCACCTCGGCCGCCGCCTTCTCGAGCTTGTCCTCGGAGACCTTACCCGTGCCGTGGGTGTCGATGTAGATCGACAGCGGCCGCGCCACGCCGATCGCGTAGGCGAGCTGCAGCGTGCAGCGATCAGCCAGACCAGCGGCCACGATGTTCTTGGCGAGGTAGCGCGCAGCATAGGCCGCCGAGCGGTCGACCTTGGTCGGATCCTTGCCGGAGAACGCGCCGCCGCCATGCGGAGCCGCGCCGCCATAGGTGTCGACGATGATCTTGCGGCCGGTCAGGCCGGTGTCGCCATCGGGGCCGCCGATGAAGAACTTGCCGGTCGGGTTGATGTGCCAGATCGTGTCCTTGGTGATCCAGTCCTTCGGAAGCGCCTCGCGGACGTAGGGCTCGACGCGCTCGCGCACCTGCGCCGAGGTCATGTCCTCGACCAGATGCTGATGCGAGACGACGATCTCGCGCACGCCGACCGGCTTGCCGTTCTCATAGCGCACGGTGACCTGGCTCTTGGAGTCCGGGCCGAGCACCTTCTCGACGCCGGAGTGGCGGGCTTCGGAAATCAGGCGCAGGATCTTGTGGGCGTAGAAGATCGGCGCCGGCATCAGATCGGGCGTTTCGTTGCAGGCGTAGCCGAACATGATGCCCTGGTCGCCGGCGCCCTCTTCCTTGACTTCGCCGGGCTGCAGCGCGTCGACGCCCTGGGCGATGTCGGCCGACTGCGGATGCAGCAGGATCTCGATGTCGCAGGTCTTCCAGTGAAAACCTTCCTGCTCGTAGCCGATGTCCTTGATGGCTTCGCGCACGACGTGCTCGATGTGCTCGTTGGTGACCGAGGCCGGGCCGCGGGTCTCGCCGGCGATCACGACCTTGTTGGTGGTGGCAAGCGTCTCGCAGGCGGCGCGGATCTGCCAGGGGTCGATGCCGGCCTTCGGCCCTTCACGGTAGAACAGGTCGACGATCTCGTCGGAAATACGGTCGCAGACCTTGTCCGGATGGCCCTCGGACACCGACTCCGAGGTGAACAGATAAGACGCGCGCATCAAGCAACCCCTTCTTTGCCGCCCACGGCGGTCATTTGTATTGATCCCAAGTCTCTCGATCCCAAGTCTCTTGATCCCAACTGTCCTGATCCCAGGATGTCAGTCGCGACGCCGCGAGATGACGTAGGACTCGTCGTAGAACCACAGCCCGTTGTGCTTTCGCAGAACCTCTCTGGCGGCGTCGAGCGCACGAGACGAGTGGGCCACCTCGGTCAGGCGGTCTTCCTCGATCTGCGCGACATACACCGCCGCGTTCCAGGCTGCAAAGGCCGTCGAGGTTCCGATCGCACCGGTGACCTCGTTGGGCAGAGCCTCCATCTCATACCTGAAAATCGAGCGATTGTCCGCATAGGCGTTAAAATTTAAGTCTCGCCCACTGGAGCCCAGCTCGTATTTCACGGCGCGCAATAGCTCATGGCGGCTGACCGAGAAAGGATTTTCTCCGGGCCAGACCGCCTGGATGATGTCCAGGCCGGGATCCTGGCCGTGGGAGTGGATTCCGATCAGCCGGCCGCCCGGCTTTAAGGCACGCGCCAGCGGTGCGATGATGCGCTTGGCGCGAAAATTGACCGAGGACCGGGCACGGTAGGGCTGGGAGGCGATGATCAGGTCGAAATTGGCCTCGACCCGTCCGGCCCGCGGGATGATGCCGTCGAGCAGAAAGCGGTGGTCCTCGCGGTACAGCACCAGCGCGATCGGCCGTTCATAGACCGGCATGCCGGTGCGCTGGGAGACGTTGGCGCGCCAGTTCTGCTCCAGAAACGGCTTCAGCGCGGTGATCTGGGCCTCGAAATCCCCGGACGAATCGCCCTGCAGCACGACCTCGTGCCAGATCATCGACGCCGCGACCGAAGGCGACGCCGGCGTCAGCCAGGGCGCCTCGGCATAGTTCATGTTGGTGAACACGAACACGCTGGCCGGATGCTCGAACAGCCGGTCCGGCACCTTCTCCAGTGTCAGCCGAACGTCCTCGAGGCTCAGCTCCTTGCCGGCGACATAGAACGGAATGTGCGGAAAACGGCCGTGCATGGTGCGCAGCACCTTCGACAGCACGGTGCCGTCGCCGACGCCGGCGTCGAACAGCCGCAGCGCCGGCGGCCGCGGATGGATGCTGGCGAGCTCGAGGCCGACACGCTCGGCCACCACCCGCTTCTCGCTGCAGGTGTGCACGAACAGCAGGTATTTCTGGCGGTTCTCGAAGAAGCGGAAATTGCTCTTGGGATCGCGCTTCTCCGGCACGACGTCGAGCCGCGGCGGCGGCAGCGTGCCGGTGGAAGCCGCGATATAGGCCTGGATGCGGTCCAGCGTATCGATGGTGATGCGCTTGCCCTCGCGCAGCCGCTGCACGAGCTTGCCGTCGTTCACGGCCCGCCGGCCGAACGTCGATTCCGCCATGTCCGACTGGCGGCAGAACTCCGTGATCTGGGCGAGCAGCTGGTCGTTCTTCATTCGGTCCGACGGGTGGGAAATGCAAGTGGGCAGCGCGCCCTTGGCCCAACCTCCTAGCACCATCTGCCCACCATTGGAAAGAGCCTGAACCCGGACCCTTCCGGACGCAACAAACCGGATAGGTTCCTGCCTCTCGTCCCCACGGTCCGTGCCGATGCGCCGCTCCCTCCTGCTGCCGATACCGCTGCTGGCTGCCCTCTGGACGTCTCCCGGCCTCGCCCAGTCGAAGTCCCAGCTCGGCCCGCTCTGCACCACCGAGACGACGCCTGCGGACCAGATGATCGCCGCCTGCAACAAGATCATCGCGCTGAAGGTGTTTTCCGGCAGCCAGCTGGCGACGATCTATTTCTGGCGCGCGGTCGGCTGGAACAAGAAGGGCGACTACACCCACGTGATCGCCGATGCCACCGAGGCGCTGCGGCTGGCACCGGCGCAGGCGATCTACAATCTGCGCGGCTCGGCCTACTACGACAAAGGCGAGTACGAGATCGCGATCGCCGACTTCAACGACGCCATCAAGAGCGGCGCGCCGAGCGGCACGCTCTTCCACAACCGCGGCAACGCCCATCGCGGCACCGGCGACTACGCCAAGGCGATCGCCGACTACGACCAGGCGATCAGGCTGATGCCGAAATCCGCGCTGTCCTGGCAGAATCGCGGCATCTCCAAGGAAGCGACGGGCGACCTCGACGGCGCGCTTGGCGACATCAACGAGGCGATCCGGCTCGATCCGGCGCTGGCCTCGCCGCTGATCAACCGCAGTGTGATCTGGCGCGCCAAGGGCCATCTCGACCGCGCCGTCGCCGACGCTTCGGAGGCGGTCCGGCTCGCGCAGAATCCGCCGGCCAACGTGATGACGCCGCCGGGCAGCGTCGTCATCGCTGCCCATGTGCATCGTGCGCTGGCCTATGAGGCCAAGGGCGAGTTCGACGCGGCCAAGGCGGATTACGCCGCGGCGCTGACGCCGACCGCATCCGATGCCGGCAGCAAGGCCAACCAGGCCACCGCCAGGGTGCGTCTGTCGCTGCTGTCGGAGGCGGTGGTGCGCCCCCAGCCGCAGCCGGAATCCACGGCCCCCTCCTCGGCCGCAGCGGCGCCGACGGGGCAGCGCATGGCGCTGGTCATCGGCAACGGGGCCTACGCTCACGTGCAGCCACTGCCCAATCCGCCGCGCGATGCGCGAGCAATCGCCAGGAGCCTGCGCGACATCGGCTTCACGGTGACCGAGGGCATCGATCTCGACCGCGCGGCGATGCAGGCCAAGACGCGCGACTTCCTGCGCGAGGCGACGCGGGCGCAGGTGGCCGTCGTGTTCTATGCCGGCCACGGCGTGCAGATCGACGGCCGCAACTATCTCCTGCCCACCGACATCGCACCGTCCGCGGGCAGCGATGTGGTCACGGCAATGGTCGACATGGACCAGATCCTGGCCGGGCTCGACGACCAGGTCCGCACCAACATCCTGATCCTCGATGCCTGCCGCAACAATCCGTTCGCGCCGCCGGAGACCGCAAGCGCCGGACCCGGCCGGGGTCTCAGCGCCAGCGGGCTGGCCGCACCATCGTCGCTCGGTGCCGGCGCGACGTCCGGGGCCGGCACGCTGATCGCGTTCGCGACCGCGCCGGGCAAGGTCGCGCTCGACGGCGACGGCGACAACAGCCCGTTCTCGGCGGCGCTGACCCGCCACATCGGCACGCCCGGGCTCGAGGTGCAGCAGATGCTGACGCGCGTACGCGCCGAGGTCGTGGCCGGCACCAAGAACCGGCAGGTGCCGTGGTCGAATTCCTCGCTGCTTGGCGAAGTCTATCTGGCGGCGAGATAAACCTGCGGCTGGGCAGGCACTGCCACAGCCCGACCATCACAGCCCGCGAGACAGGTGCGGCACGCCCGAATCCTGATATCCTTTCTGAACAATGGAGACCAAGCGTGTCGCCGTCGGCCCGCCGCATCGCCGACACGATCCGCTAGCAACAAGTTCGTCTCGAAGGATGAGGGAGGCTCGCATGATCGGTCGTTTCGTTGTCGGACTAGGTGTGTCGCTCGCGCTGGCGGCAGGCCCGGCGCTCGCCGACGATGTCAGCGGCGTCTGGCTGCGCGAAAGCGGCGCCTCCAAGGTCAGATTCGCGCCCTGCGGCGGCGCCATCTGCGGCACGCTGGTCTGGATCAAGGAAGGCACGGTTACCCCCGCCAAGGTCGGCCAGCGGCTGTTCTCCGGCATGAAGCCGACCGGACCCAACGCCTGGGCCGGCAGCTACAGCAATCCCGACGACGGCAAGACCTACGATGCCAAGATGACCCTGTCCGGCGGCACGCTGACCACGGCCGGCTGCGCCTTCGGCGGCGTCATCTGCCGTTCCTCGACCTGGACGCGGACGAATTAGAGCTCCGTTTGCGAATTCATACTACGGTCGGGTCACATCAGGGCATCGATCGTCCATATGGCAGCGAAAACGCAGGCGCGGCTGGGATTCGTGCTGTTTGCGGTGATCACCGCGGCAGCCGCGACGTTCGTGCTGGCACGCCGCTCGGCGACACCGTCCGGCAGCGACCACCGCATGGTCCGCCAGCTCGTCGTCCACTACAATCTGCTGGCTCGCCCCGATGACCCGATCATCGTGCTCGGTGACAGCATCGTCGAGGCGGCGACGCTGCCGGCCAACGCCTGCGGGCATCCGGTCGTCAACGCCGGTCTCGCCGGCGCCGGGACGCGCAGCGATCTCGCCGGCTGGCTGAAGCCCGCACTCGGGCCGAAACGGCCGTTCGCGATCATCGTCTCGCTCGGCGTGAACGACGCGCTGGCCGCCAAGCCCGACTCCAGCGAGGTCTTCGCTGCGCGCTACGAGGCCCTGCTGCGCGAGCTGTCAAAGCTCACCACGCGCATCTTCATCGCCGAGTTTCCCTCCGTCGAGGCGCGCGGGCCATTCACGCCGGCCATGGAGAAGGCCGCCGCGGCGAGCATCACCGGCTATCGCGCCGTGCTGCCGGACCTCGCAAGGCGCACCGGCGCGACCTTCCTGCCCCTGCCGCCGATGGAATCGCCGTTCACGCTCGAAGGCATCCATCTGAATGCCACGGGCTATCGGTCCTGGGACCAGGCGATCCTGCAAGGAACCGAGCTCGCCTGCCGCTGATCCGCAGGCTGCGAAAACATTCCTTCACTTCGCGCCGGCTAGGATTGGGCGCACATCCCGTCGAGACGGTTAACGATCGCCGCATGGCCCTGCCTCACACATCGACATCGTCTGGGACTCACAAGCTGCTCGGGCTCGAGCTGCTGCGTTTCATCGCCACGATCTCGGTGCTGTTGTGGCACTATCCGCACTTCGCCTACGTCGCCGACGCGCCGGTCGATCTCGTCCGAAGCGAATTGCCATTCTACCGCGTGCTGTTCCCGTTCTACGAGCTCGGCGAATACGGCGTGGTGATCTTCTGGTGCATCTCCGGGTTCATCTTCTTCTGGAAGTACAGCGCGCTCATCCCGGATGGCGCGGTCGACGGCTGGACCTTCTTCGTCAACCGGCTGTCGCGGCTCTATCCGCTGCATCTCGCAACGCTGCTGCTGGTCGCGGGGCTGCAGGCCCTCTATGTCGCGCAGCACGGCTTCTTCTTCGTCTACCAGAGCAACGATCTCGCTCATTTCGTCGCCCAGCTTTTCATGGCGAGCGACTGGCTGCCGCCGACCGGGGTCAGCTTCAACGGCCCGATCTGGTCGGTCTCGATCGAGGTGCTGGTCTATGCCGCGTTCTTCCTGGCGCTGCGTTTCGTCACCGCATCGCCGCTGTTGAACCTGGCGATGATCCTGGCCGGGATCGCGAGCGGGACGCTGGTCGGAAAATGTTTCGTGTTCTTCTATGCTGGTGGCCTCGCCGCGATGGCGCGGCAGAGCGTTGCCGATGCCCCGTACCGGCCAAAACTGGAGGCGCTCGCCGCCTGCGCCGTCGTCGGCATTCCCTTGGCGCTGCGGGTGTCAGGCATCGCGCTCGCCGAGCGCGCGGCAGCGCTCCTGCTCGTCTACACACCGCTCCTGTTGTTCGTCTGCACAACCCCGCTGACACTGCCCAAGCGTGTCGAAGATCTGCTGCAGGCCGCGGGCAACATGACCTATTCGTGCTACCTGCTGCACTTCCCGATCCAGCTCATGATCGCGCTGGCATTCGCGTCCTGGGGCCAACCGATCCCGTACGGCAGCCAGCTGTTCTGGATCGGCTTCATGGGACTGACCCTGACGGCGGCATATCTCACTTATGCCGGCTTCGAGGCCCCCGCCCAGCGACTGATCCGCCGCGCGCTGCTGCGCAAAAACGAAGCGGGGCGGATTGCTCCGGCCCCGCTTCCACGTCATTGATCATCGCCTGATCGCCAGGCGCGCTGCCTCAGGCAGCTGATTACTTGCCCCAGATCTCCTCGGCGAGCTCGACGCAGAGGCGCAGCTTGGCCCACTGCTCTTCCTCGCTCAGGATGTTGCCTTCCTCGGTGGAGGCAAAGCCGCATTGCGGCGACAGCGCGAGCTGGTCCAGCGGGGCGAACTTCGAGGCCTCTTCCAGGCGGCGCTTGATGTCGTCCTTCTTCTCGAGCTCGCCGACCTTCGAGGTGACGAGACCGACGACGACGACCTTGTTGCCCTTGGGCAGGAAGCGCAGGGGCTCGAAGCCGCCGGCACGCTCGCTGTCATATTCCAGGAAATAGCCGTCGTAGTTGGTGTTGGCGAGCATGGTCTCCGCAACCGGCTCGTAGCCGCCCGAGGAGATCCAGGTCGAGCGGAAATTGCCGCGGCAGACATGGGTGGTGATGGTCATGTCGGCGGGACGCTCGGCGATCGCGTAGTTGATGATGCGCGAATAGATCTGCTGCAGGCCGTCGGGATTGTCGCCGCGCTCGCGCGCCTTCTTCAGCTCGTCCTGCGAGCACAGATAGGCCCACACGGTGTCGTCGAACTGCAGATAGCGGCAGCCGGCGTCGTAGAACGCCTTCACGGCCTTGCGGTAGGTCTTGCCGAGATCCTCGTAGAAGGCGTCGAGATCGGGATAGACGTCCTTGGAGATCGATTTGCGGCCGCCTCGGAAGTGCAGCACGGCCGGCGACGGGATCGTCATCTTCGCCGTCACATGCGCCGTATCGGCGTGCTTCTTCAGGAAGCGGAAATGGTCGAGCATCGGATGATCGGCCGGGAAGTCGAGCTTGCCGATAACGCGCACCGCGTCATGACGGGTCTGCACGCCGGTGAACTGAATACCGGCGTCCGGGTGAAACAGCTCGCAGCCGGTCAGCTTGGCGAGGAAGTCGAAATGCCACCAGGAGCGGCGGAACTCGCCGTCGGTCGCAAGCTTCAGGCCGGTCGAGGCCTGGCGATGCACGACCTTCTCGATCTCCATGTCCTCGATCTTTGCGAGGTCGGCCGCCGAGATCTCGCCCTTCTCGAGCTTGGCGCGGGCTTCCTTGATCTTCTGCGGCCGCAAGAGGCTGCCGACTTCGTCGGCGCGGAATGGGGGCTTGGTGCGTTGCATGTGCTCACTCCTTGGAAGGCGTCGATTCGTTGGATAGGGTTGTTGGACCCGCGATCTGTCCTGGCTGGTCACCTGGGCAAAGCGTGATGGACTGGGTCCATCCCCTACCCCGTATCCGGTCGGTATACAATTCTGTCGAAGAGAGATCGTGGAGAGGCACGGCGCAATCCATGCCAGGTGCGGTGGTCTGGCCAATTCCGACCGCGTTCGATGGGCAATCTTGAGGTGACCCCATCAAATCCGTCTCCAGGCAAAGCGCCCTCGGGATAACGAGGCTCCGGCCGCCAGGCCGTCACAACTGGATTCTGCATACCGATGTTGACGACGGCCGCGCCATACCGCCAGACCTTCCGCGCGACCTCGGTCGATTGCGCGAGCCACGCCGTCCCCGCAACCAATGATGACGCTTCGGCTCGTCGCGTTCAAGCCTATCGATCAGGTCAGTGCGCGGCGGCGCTCGCGACGCCGAGATGCCGCTCCAGGGGCGCCGGATCGGCCTTCAAGGCGCTCGACGGCGCATCGTGCACGATGGTGCCGCGCTCCAGGATCACGACACGGTCGGCCAGCGCCAGCAGCTTCTGCGCGTGCTGCTCGACGATGATGGAGCACAGCCCGCCGGCGCGGCTGATGGTGCCGATCGCAGCCAGCAGCTCCTCGACGATGATCGGCGCGAGGCCTTCGGTCGGCTCATCCAGCAGCAGCACCTTGGGATTGAGCGTCAGCGCGCGGCCGATCGCCAGCATCTGCTGCTCGCCGCCGGAAAGCTGGTTGCCGAAATTGTTGCGCCGCTCCTTGAGCCGCGGAAACATCTGGTAGACGCGCTCGACCGTCCAGGGTCCGGGCTGCGCCACCGCGGTCATGTTCTCCTCCACCGTGAGCGAGCGGAAGATGTTGCGCTCCTGCGGCACCCAGCCGATGCCGGCGCGGGCGCGCTGGTCGGCGCGCAGGCCGGTGATGTCGGCACCATCAAGCGCAATCGTGCCGGAGAAGCGGCGGGTAACGCCGACGATGGAGTTGATCAGCGTGGTCTTGCCGGTGCCGTTGCGGCCGAGCAGCGCCAGCACCTGCCCCTCGGGCAGCTTCAGCGACATGTCCGGCAGCACGACCGCCTGGCCGTAGCCGGCGCGCAGGTTCTCGATTGTCAGCAGATCGGTCATCACGCGGCCTCGCCGAGATAGACGGCCTTGACCTGCGGATCGCGCGCGACCTCGTCGGGCGCGCCCTCGACCAGCAGCGCGCCGGAGACGAGAACCGAGATGCGGTCGGCGAAGGAGAAGACGAGATCCATGTCGTGCTCGATCAAGAGCACCGTCACGTCGCGCGGCAGCGCCGCGACGGCGGCGAGAATATCCTTGCGCTCGCCCTCGGGCACGCCGGCGGCGGGCTCGTCGAGGAGCAGAACGCGCGGGCGCGCGGCGATCGCGACCGCGATCTCCAGCAGGCGCTGCTTGCCATAGGGCAAGGTCGAGGTGCGATCGTTCATCACGTCGAGTAGCCGGAAGCGTTCCAAGGTCTCGGCGATCTCGGCATTGATGTCGTCGCGCGTGCCCATGCGCCGCCACCAGTTGCCGCCGCCGCCGAGTCGCTCGGAGACCGCGAGCCCGATCGTCTCCAGCGGCGTGAGGTCCGGATAGAGCTGGTTGATCTGGAAGGTGCGCGACAGGCCGCGCAGCACGCGCTTGTGCACGGGCAGGTCGGTGATGTCCTGGCCTTCGAGCAGGATGCGCCCCGCGCTCGGCTCCAGCACGCCAGTGAGCTGATTGATGACTGTGGTCTTGCCGGCGCCGTTCGGACCGATCAGCGCATGGCGCGCGCCCGGCGCGATCTGCAGCGACAGATTGCGGGTGACATGGAGGCCGCCGAAATGCTTGTCGAGGCCGCGGGTTTCCAATGCGTAGGTCATGGCGCCTCGTTATCGGTGAGGGCCACCGCGGCCTTGCGGCCGGCGATCTGCCGAAGGATGAGATTGGGCAGCCACAGCGCATAGGCGTGGATGCGATGGCGGCCGACCAGAACGATGACGACGAGCACGAGGCCGATCCAGAACATCCAGTATTGCGGCGTGATCCACTGGAACAGCTCCTGCAGCATCCGGAACACGGCGGCGCCGATCAGCCCGCCATAGAGATAGCCGGATCCGCCGATGACCAGCATCAGCACGAGGTCGGCGGAGCGCTCGAACGAGAACACGTCGAGCGAGGCCAGCGCCGTGGTCTGGGTGAACAGCGCCCCGGCAATGCCGGCGTAGAACGCGCCGACGGTGTAGATCGCGATCAGGCGCTTGTTGACGGGAATGCCGACGGCGGCGGCGCGCAACGGATTGTTCTTGATCGCGCGCAGCGACAGACCGAAGGGGGAATGCACGATCGTCCGCGCCAGCAGGAACAGCACGAACAGCACCGCGAGCGCATAGAAGAACCCGGTCTTGCCGAACATGTCGAAGGCGAACACGCCGAAGATCGGCTGGATGTCGATGCCCTGGAGACCGTCGGTGCCGCCGGTGATGTTGGAGAAGCGCTCCGCCAGCGCCTCCATCAACAGCGCGATGCCGAGCGTCACCATCAGCCGCGTCAGGTCGACGCCGCGGATGACCAGGAAGCTGGTGGCGAAGCCAAGCACGGTGGCGGTGAGGCCGGCCACGATCAGCGCCAACACCGGCTCGTTGATGATGCCGTGCACCGAGAGCAGGCCCGCGCAATAGGCGCCGACGCCGAAGAAGGCGGCGTGGCCGAGCGAGACGATGCCAGCATAGCCGAGGATCAGGTCGAGCGACAGCGCGAACAGCGCCAGCCGCAGGATCTCGGTCATGATCAGGTAGCGCGAGGGAAACGCGAGGCCAACCGCCAGCACGACGATCCAGAAGGCGAACTCGCTCCAGTGCCAGCGGCCGTGCTGCCTGGCGTGAAATCCGACCTCGGTTTGTGCGTTCGTGGTCATGCGATCCTCACCGCGTCGCCGTGCGGCCGAACAGGCCGTTCGGACGCCAGATCAGGATCACGATCATGATGGTGTAGATGACGAAGGGGCCGAGCTTCGGCACATAATATTTGCCGGCGACGTCGCCGATGCCGAGCAGCAGCGAGGCGAGGAACGGGCCGGTGATCGACGACGAGCCGCCCACGGTGACCACGATCAGGAAGTAGATCATGAACTTCAGCGGGAAGTATGGATCGAGGCCGAGGATCTCGGCGCTGAGCGCGCCGCCCAGGCCGGCGAGCCCGCAGCCGAACGCGAAGGTGAAGGCGAACACCTGCGGCACGTTGATGCCGAGGCCGCTCGCCGCGCGCGGATCATCGACGGCGGCACGCAGCCGGCTGCCGAACCGCGTCTTGGAGAGCACCAGCTGCAGCCCCACCGTGAGCAGCCCGCAGATGACGATGATCATCAGCCGATAGCGGCCGATGCCAACGCCGAAGACGTCGAACTGGCCCTGCAGCACGTCGGGCAGATTGATGAAGATTCGCGAGGAGCCCATGATGTAGTCGACCGCGGCCACCGTCATGAAGACGAGCCCGATCGAGAACAGCACCTGGTCGAGATGGCTGCGCGCATAGAGATGCTGATAGAGCGTCCGCTCCAGCAGCGCGCCGATCATGGCGCTCGCGACGAAGGCCAGCGGCAGCGCCGCGAAGAACGGCCATCCCATCCGGTTGACGAGCACGGCGCAGACGTAGCCGCCGGCCATGGCGAAGGCGCCATGGGCGAGGTTGACGAAGTTCATCAGGCCGAGCGTCACGGCGAGCCCGCAGGCCAGCACGAACAGCAGCATGCCGTAGGCGACGCCGTCGAAGAGGTTGGTGAGGATGGCGGTCATGGAGTCTAGTTTCAGTCCCCGGTCATCCCTTCATCCGAAGGGCATGCATTCAATGCTTGCTCGGTCTGCGCCTCCCCCGCCTGCGGGGGGAGGTCGGATCGCATCTGAACGATGTGATCCGGGTGGGGGACATCTCTCCACACGACGCGTGTGCCGTGGGGTACCCCCACCCCAGCCCTCCCCCGCACGCGGGGGAGGGAGCGCACCGTTCGTGCGCGCTCGAGATGACGCCTATCGCGTCACTTCTTGGCCTTGCCCGGATCCTTGACGGCCTCGAAGGTCTGGAACTCGACGTTGTAGAGCTCGCCGTCGACCTTCTCGACCTTGCGGATGTAGACGTTCTGAACGATGTCGCGCGTCTCCGGATCGATCGAGATGGGACCGCGTGGGCTCTCCCAGGCCATGCCCTTCATCGCAGCAAGCAGGGAATCGCCGTCGGTCTTGCCACCGGTCTTCTTCAGCGCCTCGTAGATCAGATGGATGCCGTCGTAACCGCCGACCGCCATGAAGCCCGGACGGCTGTTGAACGCCTTCTTGTAGGCCGCGACGAACTCCTTGTTCTTCGCCGACGGATGCGCCGCCGAATAGATGTGCGCGGTGACGGCGCCGAGCACGGCGTCGCCCATGTCGTTGAGCAGGTCGTCGTCGGTGACGTCACCCGGTCCGATCACCTTGATGCCGCTCTTGTCGAGGCCGCGCTCGGCATATTGTTTCATGAAGTTGCCGCCCTGGCCGGCCGGCACGAACACGAACATGGCATCCGGCTTGGCGTCCTTCATGCGCTGCAGGAACGGAGCGAAGTCGGGGTTCGCCAGCGGAACCTTGATTTCCTCGACGATCTCGCCGCCGCCGGCGGTGAAATGCTCCTTGAACGAGGCCAGCGCGTCGTTGCCCGGCGCGTAGTCCGAGGTCAGCGTGGCGACCTTCTTGATGCCGTTCTTGACCGCCCAGTCGCCGATGATCGTCGAGGACTGCGGCAGCGTGAAGCTGGTGCGGACGATGTAGGGCGACTTCTCGGTGATGATGGAGGTGCCGGCCGCCATTACGACTTCCGGGATCTTGCCCTGGGTGGCAAGCGGCGCGGCGGCGAAGGCCGCCGGTGTCACGCCGAAGCCGGCGATCACATTGACCTTGTCGTTGACGATCAGCTCCTGCGCCAGACGCTTGGTGTTGTCGGGCAGCGCCGCGTCGTCCTTGAGGATGACCTGGATCTTCTTGCCGGCGACGGTGTCGCCGTTCTGCTGCATGTAGAGCTTGATGGCATTGTCGATCTGCTTGCCGGTCGACGCCTGGCCGCCGGTCATCGGCACGATCAGGCCGATCTTGAACACGTCTTCGGCCCGCGCCGCACCGGACGCGAGCGCAGCCGCGGCGAGCGCCGCACTGGCGGCGAGCGTCAGTGTCTTGTTTCGCACGAACATTGAAACTACCTCCCTGGTCGATCAGGACCGCAGCCCCCGGCCATTGTTGTCTTAACCGTGCGATCTCGTTCACGATATCGCGGGCGCATCGCTGCGGACTTGGGACCCCGTTGTCAATGGCGATCATGGGAGGCTTCGTGAACGGTAGGTTTCCGCAACGGACCACCGATCCGTGATTGGTATATTAATACCTAAACCATCGAACGGCCAAATTTTACCAATTGATGGCAAGTCGTTAGGGTCCGGGCCGCGGGTCGCCCGCAGCACGAAAGGTCCCCCGTCAATGCCGGCCAGACGCCCCCACCGGACCAGGCTCTTTCCGGCCGCGATGATGCTTCTGGCCGCGGCCGGGCCGATCCTCGCCGGCTGCTCGTCGATCAATGAGAAGGTCGGCGCGGGGATGGGCGATCTGATGCCGCAATGGGCCGGCGGCCTGCCGGCCGACGCGCCACCCCGGCCGGGCACCCCCGAATACGACCGGTTCATGCAGGAGCGCGAGCGGCAGCGGCAGTTGCCGGCCGCCGAACGCGACAAGCAGACGCAGTCCAACGCCAACGCGCAGGCGACCGCCCCCGGCCGCTGACGGCGGCGACATCAATCCATGAAGACGACGGTCTTGCGGCCGTTGAGGATGACGCGGTCCTCGAGGTGATAGCGGATCGCCCGCGCCAGCACGCGCCGCTCGATGTCGCGGCCCTTGCGCACGAGATCGTCGGGGGTGTCGCGATGGCTGATTCGCTCGACGTCCTGGTCGATGATCGGGCCCTCGTCGAGATCGCGGGTGACGTAATGGGCGGTAGCGCCGATCAGCTTGACGCCGCGCTCATAGGCCTGGTGGTAGGGTTTCGCGCCCTTGAAGCCCGGCAGGAACGAATGGTGGATGTTGATGCAGCGGCCCGACAGGCTCGCTGACATCTCGTCCGACAGGATCTGCATGTAGCGCGCCAGCACGACGAGATCGGTCCTGGTCTCATCGACCAGCTTCAGGATGGCCTGCTCCTGGTCGCGCTTGGTGTCCTTGGTGACGGGCATGTGGTGGAACGGAATGTCGCCGAAATCGAGCCCGGCATAGGTCTCGCGCGGATGGTTGGAGACGATCGCGGTCGGAATCATCGCGAGGTCGCGGGTGCGCCAGCGATAGAGGATGTCGACCAGGCAATGGTCGAACTTCGACACCAGCAGCATCACCCGGCGCTGCCCGGCGCGGTCGCGCATCTGCCAGTCCATCGCAAAGCGTTCGGCAATCGCGGCGAATCCGGTCTGCAGCGCCGGCAGGTTGACCGCGAGGTCGGCCGCCGTGAACACCACGCGCATGAAGAAATGACCCGTCTCGAAGTCGCCGAACTGCTGGGCGTCGAGAATATTCTGGCCGTTATGGGCGAGGAAGGTGGAGACGGCCGAGACGATCCCGGGACGATCCGGGCAGGACAGGGTCAGGACATATTGGTGGTCGGACATGGCGTGACGTTACCGGGCGGAGGACGAAGGGTGAATGATGCGGCAGGCTTGGCGCCCGTTCGGGCCCTGCTCTATCACCCTCCGCGCGCTTGCGCCAACGCTCGGCCCATGGGCAGGATGAACAAAATATCAACTCTCAAACTTCGAGCATCGTCATGGCTGACAGGCTGACCGGCAACCGCATCCTGATCCTCGAAACCCGCGAGGAGGCGCAGTTCTCCCGGCTGCTCGCCGAGCAGGGCGCCGACGTGCTGCAATGTCCGATGTTCACGATCGAGGATGCGCCGGACCCGGCGCCGATCGAGGCCTGGATTCGCCGCTGTAACGAACGGCCGTTCGACGATCTCGTGCTGATGACCGGCGAGGGCCTCAGGCGGTTGATGACGGTGGCGCGCCGGATCGGCGTCGAGGCCGAGTTCATCGCCGCGATTGGCAAGGCCCGGACCTTCACCCGCGGTCCCAAGCCGGGGCGCGCCTTGCGCGAGCTGGGCCTGGAAGCGCAGGTCACCACGGAGAAGCCGACCTCGGAAGGCGTGGCCGAACTGCTGGCAGGCTACGACCTCACGGGCCATCGGCTCGGCCTGCAGCTCTATCCCGACAAGGATCATTCGGCGCTGATCGGCGCGATCAAGGCTGGCGGCGCCGAGGTCGATCCGGTGCTGCCCTATGCCTATGATGCCAAGGCGGCGGACGCGAACATCCTCACCGCGATCGACGAGATGATCGCCGGCAAGGTTGACGCGATCGCGCTGACGAGTTCGGGCCAGCCGCGGCGGCTGTTCGACGTCGCCAGGGCGCACGGCGTCGAGGCACGCCTGCGTGAGGGACTGGCACGCACGCAGATCGCCTCCGTCGGGCCTGTGGTGACGGAGGAGCTGGCTGCGCATGGGCTGACGCCGTCGATCACACCGGCGGGCGAGGCCTATTTCATGAAGCCGCTGATCTCGGCGATGGCCAAGGCGCTGGGTGTGAAAGTGCCGCCAGCGGCGCGTTACTAACAGTGTCGTCCCGGGCTTGACCCCGGACCTATAGCCACCGATCGCGATGAGGCAGGCAACTACCAGCCCCGTTCCCAGATAGCGTCCGCGGTATGGGTCCCGGCGTTCGCCGGGACGACAGCGGAGGGTTAGGGGGCGGCCTGCCCCGTCTCCTGCAGAAACGCTTGATACGCGCGCGCGATGCCTTCCTTCAGCGACGTCGTCGCGCGCCAGCCGAGCTTTGCCAGGCGCGAGATGTCGAGCAGCTTGCGCGGCGTGCCGTCGGGGCGCGAGGTGTCGAAGCTGATCCGTCCCCGATAGCCGGCCGTCGCCGCGACCACACGGGCGAAATCGGCAATCGTGATGTCCTCGCCGGTGCCGATGTTGACCAGCCCGGCCTCCGAATAGGTCTTCATCAGGTGCACGCAGGCATCGGCCATGTCGTCGACATAGAGGAATTCGCGCCGCGGCGTTCCCGTGCCCCAGACCACCACCTCCGGCGCATCGGCGAGCCTCGCCTCATGGAAGCGGCGGATCAGCGCCGCAACGACGTGGCTGTACTCGGGATGGTAGTTGTCGCCGGGACCATAGAGATTGGTCGGCATCACGTTGATGAAATCGGCGCCATACTGGCTGCGATAGGCCTCGACCATCTTGATGCCGGCGATCTTGGCGATCGCGTAGGGCTCGTTGGTCGGCTCCAGCGGCCCGGTCAGCATCGAATCCTCGCGCAACGGCTGGGGGGCGAGCTTGGGATAGATGCAGGAGGACCCGAGAAACATCAGCTTCTCGGCGCCGTTCACATGCGCGGCGTGGATGACGTTGGTGGCGATGGCGATGTTCTCGTAGATGAACTCGGCACGCAGCGTGTTGTTGGCGACGATGCCGCCGACCTTCGCCGCGGCGAGGAAAACGGCCTGCGGCCGGGCGCGCGCAAACCATGAGAACACCGCCGCCTGGTCGCGCAGATCGACCTCGCTGCGCGGCACCGTCAGCAGTTCGACGCCTTCGCTCGCCAACCGCCGCACCAGCGCGCTGCCGACCATGCCGCGATGGCCGGCGACGAAGACACGCTTGCCGCGGAGATCAAATGGCGTGGCCACTGCTCGCCTCCCGCCGTGCGGCGCACAGATCGCTGGCGACCATCTCCTTGACCAGTTGGGCGAAGCTCGTCCTTGGTTTCCATCCGAGCTTGTCGCGCGCCTTGCTGCAATCGCCGATCAGGAGGTCGACCTCGGTCGGGCGGAAATAGGTCGGGTCGATCCGCACCACCGCCTTGCCGGATCTCGCGTCGATCCCGGTCTCCTCGACCCCCTCGCCGCGCCATTCGATGCGGCGATCGACCTCGGCGAAGGCGAGCTCGACCAGCTCGCGCACCGAATGGGTCTCGCCGGTCGCCAGCACGAAATCGTCAGGCGTATCGGCCTGCAGGATACGGTGCATGCCCTCGACATAATCGCGCGCATGGCCCCAGTCGCGCTTGGCCTCGAGATTGCCGAGATAGATCGTCTCCTCCAGGCCGGTCTCGATGCGGGCGACGCCGCGGGTGATCTTGCGGGTCACGAAGGTCTCGCCACGGATCGGGCTCTCGTGGTTGAACAGGATGCCGTTGCAGGCGAACATCCCATAGGCCTCGCGATAGTTCACCGTGATCCAGTAGCCGTACAGCTTGGCGCAGCCATAGGGCGAGCGCGGATAGAACGGTGTCGTCTCCCGCTGCGGGATCTCCTGCACCAGGCCGTACAGCTCCGAGGTCGAGGCCTGGTAGAACCGCGTCTGCTTCTCCATGCCGAGAATGCGAATGGCTTCCAACAAGCGCAGAACCCCGAGCGCGTCGGCATTGGCCGTGTATTCCGGACTCTCGAAGCTGACGCCGACATGGCTCTGGGCCGCGAGATTGTAGATCTCGTCGGGGCGGATCTGCTGCACCAGCCGGATCAGGTTGGTGGAATCGGTCATGTCGCCGTAATGCAGCAGGAACGGGACGTTGCCTTCGTGCGGATCCTGGTAGAGATGATCCACCCGCGCGGTATTGAAGGACGATGACCGCCGCTTGATGCCGTGCACAGTGTAGCCAAGGCCGAGCAGATATTCGGCCAGATAGGCGCCGTCCTGGCCCGTGACGCCCGTGATCAAGGCCACGCGGCCGCTGCAATCCTTCCCCGCCATACTCACTCCAACACCGTCGCGCCCCCTCGGGCCGAAGTTCCCGGCGAGCAGTCCACAGCCGAAGCCGCCGGTCAAGCTCGACGGAAAACAAGGCGTTGGATCAATCCCGTATCGGCGCGACGCAAGGCGGGATCTAGTCCCCGTAGCAGCGCAGCCGGTCGAGATCGAGCACGGTCACCCCGCCATATTCGACGCGCAGCAGGCCTTCGCGCTCCAGCGTCTTGAGGCATTGATTGGCGTTCTGCCGGGACAGGCCCGACAGCGCGCCGATCTCCTCCTGGGTGATCTCCAGGTGGCGGGTCGTATTCGGGTAGAGGATCGGATTGAACAGTGACGCGATGCTGCGGGCGAGCCGTGCCGTCGCATCCAGCGTGCGGCCGACCTCGACCAGGCCGATGAACTGGCCGAGCCGCTCGTTGAGCTGGGTGACGAGGAAGCGATTGAAGCCGACGCTGTTCTCGAACAGCCACATGAAGGTCGGTCGCTCCATCAGCGCGACGCGCGTATCGCGCAGCGCCACGACGTCATAGCGGCGCGGCTCGTTCTTCAGCACGCTGCCCTCGCCGAACCAGGCGCCGGCCGACATGCCGGCGAATGTCGTCGCCTTGCCACCGCGCGACACCGTGCTCATGCGCGCCAGACCCGTGACGATCCCGGTCCAGTAGTCGAATTGGTCGCCGCGGACGAAGATGTGTTCGTTGGCCGCAAACGACCGCTCGACGACGCCGGCCGCGGCCGTGTCGATTTCCTCGGGCTTCAAATGGCGGGACCAGGGCGCGATGCGCAGAAGGGTATCGGGAGAGATCAAGCCGTCATCTCGTCTCGTCGAAGCTCGCGGCAGCCATATTGCATCGCAACAATCCAGCGGTGAATTTAGCCTGGGAAATGTCAGGCGCAAGACAGTTCCTGATAGCGCTTTCCCCTATCGAGGGCCACTGCTCTCGACTCGCGCCTCCGATGAGGTGCATCCGAGATGCGGCAAAATGCGCCCGCCCGGGTGGCCCGTCATTCGTCGGATGGCGCGGAACCGATGCCCGGGATAGGATTGCAGCCGACGCGACGAGCTCAACGTCGCGCGACACGATGCCTTGAAGAGCGCGCCAAGCGCCCAAGACAATTCGGGAGGACGACTTGGACTATACGTTGGAAGCGCGCGGAGTGTCGCTGCGTTTCGGTGGGGTGCGGGCCCTGACCGACGTCAGCTTCGGCGTGCGCGAGGGCGAGTTGTTCTCGATCATCGGCCCGAACGGTGCCGGCAAGACCTCGATCGTCAACTGCATCTCCGGCCGCTACAAGCCGACCGAGGGCCGCCTGTTCCATCGCGGCCGCGACATCACCGGCCTGCCGCCGAGCGCGCGCGCCAATATCGGCATCGGCCGCACCTTCCAGAACCTCGCCCTCTTCCACCACATGAGCGTGCTCGACAACATCATGGTCGGGCGCCATCACCTCTTGAAGAACAACTTCCTCACCGGCTCTCTGTATTGGCTCACCGGCGCGCGGCGCGAGGAGCTGAAGCACCGCGAGAAGGTCGAGCAGATCATCGACTTCCTCGACCTGCAGTCGGTGCGCAAGGCGCCGGCCGGCACGCTCTCCTATGGCCTGCGCAAGCGCGTCGAGCTCGCCCGCGCCATGGCGCTGGAGCCACATCTCATTCTCCTCGACGAGCCGATGGCCGGCATGAACTTCGAGGAGAAGGAGGACATGGCGCGCTACATCGTCGACCTCAACGAGGAATACGGCATGACCGTCGTGATGATTGAGCACGACATGGGCGTGGTGATGGACATTTCCCACCGCGTCATGGTGCTGGATTTCGGCCGCAAGATCGCCGAGGGCGACCCGGCCGCGGTGCTCGCCGATCCCCACGTCAAGCGCGCCTATCTCGGCGAGGAGGACGAACTGCTGGTCGATCCCGACGAGGCGCCGTCCATCGCGGAGGACGCGGCATGATGGACTATGCGGGTCGCGTCCGGCAGGCCGACACCTATCCGAAGCTGCTACGGCTGAACGCGAAAGAGCACGGGACGGAGATCGCGCTGCGCGAAAAGGATCTCGGGCTGTGGCGCACCTTCACCTGGGCCGACTACCAGGCGCGCGTGCGCGATTTCACGCTCGGCATGGTCGAGCTTGGGCTCGGCAAGGATGCCGTGATCGGAATCATCGGCGACAACCGGCCCGACTGGGTCGCGGCGGAGATCGCAACGCATGCGATCCGAGGCTACAGCCTCGGGCTCTATCGCGATGTGCTCGACGACGAGGCCGCCTACCTGCTCAATTACGGCGAGGCTCGGTTGGTGTTCGCCGAGGATGAGGAGCAGGTCGACAAGCTGCTCAACCTCGCCGAGCGCGTGCCGGCGCTCAAGCATATCGTCTATTCCGATCCGCGCGGCATGCGGAAGTATGACGATCCCAGGCTGATGCCGGCGGACAAGCTCGCTGAGCTCGGCCGCAATCGGGCGGCGCGCGAGCCGGATCTGTACGACCGCATGGTCGATGCGACCGTCGGCGACGACGTCGCCATTCTCTGCACCACCTCGGGCACGACCTCGCATCCGAAGCTCGCGATGCTCTCGGCCGCGCGCGTGCTCAAGCACTGCGCGACCTATCTCGCGTTCGATCCGAAGGGGCCGGAGGACGAATACGTTTCGGTGCTGCCGCTGCCCTGGATCATGGAACAGGTCTACGTGCTCGGCAAAGGACTGCTCTGCCGGATGAAGGTCAACTTCGTCGAAGAGCCCGACACGATGATGAACGACTTCCGCGAGATCGCGCCGACCTTCGTACTGTTTGCACCAAGGGTGTGGGAGCAGATCGCGGCCGACGTCCGTGCCGCCGTCATGGACGCCTCGCCGCTGAAGCAACGGCTCTACCATCTGGGCATGTCGACCGGCCTTGCGGCGCTGGAAAAGGGCCAGCATTCGAGCCTTGCCGACATGCTGCTGTTCCGTGCGCTGCGCGACCGGCTCGGCTTCACCCGGCTGCGCTCGGCTGCCACCGGCGGTGCCGCGCTCGGGCCCGATACGTTCAAGTTCTTCCGCGCCATGGGCGTACCGCTGCGCACGCTCTACGGCCAGACCGAGCTGCTCGGGGCCTACACGCTGCATCCGGACGACAAGGTCGATCCCGACACGACCGGCGTGCCGATGGCTGACGACATCGAGATCAGGATCGACCAGCCCGACAGCCAGGGCATCGGCGAGATCCTGGTACGCCACCCGAACATGTTCCTGGGCTACTACAAGGCCCCGGAAGCCTCGACCGCCGACGTCAAGGACGGCTGGATGCATTCGGGCGACGCCGGCTATTTCAACGACGCGAAGCAGCTCGTCGTCATCGACCGCATCAAGGACCTCGCCGAGACCGCGCGCGGCGAGCGCTTCTCGCCGCAATATATCGAGAACAAGCTGAAGTTCTCACCCTATATCGCCGAGGCCGTCGTGCTCGGCGCCGGCCGCGAGCACCTCGCCGCGATGATCTGCATCCGCTATTCGATCATCTCGAAATGGGCCGAGAAGAACCGCATCGCTTTCACCACCTATTCCGATCTCGCCTCGCGCAACGAGGTCTATGCGCTGCTGCAGAAAGAGGTCGAGACCGTCAATGCCCACCTGCCGCCGGCGCAGCGCATCTCCCGCTTCCTGCTGCTGTACAAGGAACTCGATGCCGACGACGGCGAGCTCACACGTACGCGCAAGGTGCGCCGCAGCGTCATCAACGAGAAGTACGCCGATATCATCGACGGCATCTATGGCGGCAAGCCGGCGATCCCCGTCGACACGGTCATCCGCTTCCAGGACGGCACCACCCAGCGCATCCGCACCACGCTGAAGGTGGTGGACCTGGACAGCCACGGCCCCATGGCGGAGGCCGCAGAGTGATGTGCTTATCGTCATATTCGGTCATCCTGCGCGGGCTTGACCCGCGCATCCATCTTCTTGCGAGAGCGATGGATCGCCGGGTCGAGCCCGGCGATGACGAGCAGCGGCTTGAGCCGCAGCGAAGGTTACTGCGCATGACTGCGCCCTCTCCCCTTGTGGGAGAGGGCATCTCGGCCGGTCAACGCAAACGCGGTCGGGTGAGGGGTCCCTCTCCTCTCGCTCGCCCGCGGAGAGAACCCCTCACCCGGCTGCGCTGCGCGCAGCCACCCTCTCCCACAAGGGGAGAGGGTAAGAGCCACGCCGGCTCGGCACACCCAATCGTCATGCGCGGGCTTGCCCCGCGCATCCATCCTCTTCCGACAAAGCTGGATCGCCGGGTCAAGCCCGGCGATGACGAGTGAGAACGATCATGAACACCGCCTTCCTGATCCAGCTCCTGGTCAACGGCCTCGTCGTCGGAACGCTCTATGGCGTGGTCGCGATGTCGTTCGTGCTCATCTACAAGGCGACCCAGGTCGTCAATTTCGCGCAAGGCGAGCTGCTCCTGATCGGCGCCTGGGTGTGCTGGGCATTGCTGACGAAATATCAGGTGCCGTTCTGGGTCGGCATGCCGCTGACGCTGGTCTTCATGTTCGCGTTCGGCATCGCGATCCAGGTTGTGATCCTCCGGCCGATGATCGGCGAGCCCATCATCTCCGTCATCATGGTCACGATCGGCCTGTCGACCGTGTTCCAGGCGGCGCTGAAATGGATGTTTGGCGTCAATCCGCAGCCGTTCCCGCCAGTGTTCGCCAGCACGTCCGTCGACCTGTTCGGACTGCAGATCCAGACGGTCTACGTCATGAGCCTCGTCGTGTCGCTGCTGATGATGCTCGGCATGGCCTGGTTCTTCAAGGCCTCCAAATATGGCCTTGCGATGCGCGCCACCGCCTTCAACCAGCAGGTCGCGCAATCGCTCGGCATCTCCGTCAAGAGCGTGTTCGCGATGGCCTGGGCGATCTCGGCGACCGTCTCCGCCGTGGCCGGCGTGGTCGTCGCCGTCGTCAACGGCGTGTCCTCGGGATTGTCGGCCTACGGCATCAAGGTGTTTCCGGCGGCGATCCTCGGAGGCCTCGACTCGGTCGGCGGTGCCGTGCTCGGTGGCATCATCATCGGCCTCCTGGAGAACATCGCGCAATATGTCGACAGCCAGTATCTGCACTGGGGCAATCTGTACGAGATCGCGCCGTTCTACGTCCTGATCATCATCCTGATGATCAAGCCCTACGGCCTGTTCGGTACCAAAGACATCGAGCGGATCTGAACCATGGTCGCACGTTCCACGATACCCGCCGGTGACTTCCGCACCTCCTACGCGGCCGACACCACGATCTTCCCGACCAGGACCAGCCGCAATTTCGCGATCGCCGGTGTCATCCTGCTGTGCTTCGCGCCGCAGGTGTTCTCCGAATACTGGCTGTCGGTTTCGATCCAGATCGGCATCTTCGCGATCGCGGCCCTCGGGCTGAACATCCTGGTCGGCTTCACCGGCCAGATCTCGATCGGCCAGGCCGGCTTCTTCCTGCTCGGCGCCTTCACCTCGGCCTACATCAACAACGCCTATGCCATCCCGGTGTTCTTCGCGATCCCGCTCGCCGGCGTGATCACGGCCCTCGTTGGTCTGGTCTTCGGCCTTCCGGCGGCGCGGCTGAAGGGGCTCTATCTCGTCATCGCCACCCTCGCTGCGCAATACATCCTGCTCGACTTCTTCTCCCGGGCCGAATGGTTCTCCGGCGGCTCGGTGCCGGCTTCGGCCAATCCGTTCTCGATTCTAGGCTACACGCTGCGCGGCGACCGGCAGTATTTTTATGTCGTGCTGGCCTATGTGCTGGTCTGCTACCTCCTCGTCACCAACCTGATGCGCACCCGCGACGGCCGGGCGCTGATCGCGATCCGCGACCATTATCTCTCGGCCGAGATCATGGGCATCAACCTGACCAAATATCGCACGCTGTCGTTCGGCCTCGCCGCGTTCTTCGCCGGCATTGCAGGCGCCCTCTATGCGCACTACCAGCTGGTGATCTCGCAGGAAGGTTTCGGCATCGAGCGCTCGATCCTGTTCCTTGCGATGATCATCATCGGCGGCACCGGTTCGATCATGGGCACGCTGATGGGGACCGCCTTCGTCGTTCTGCTGCCGGAATCGATGGAGTGGCTCAGCCATCTCCTCAAGGGCGGCGCGATCGACAAGGCGCTCGCGCTCAACAACAACATCACCTTTCTGCGCGAGATCGCGATCGGCCTGATCATCATCGGCTTCCTGATGTTCGAGCCCGACGGGCTCGCGCATCGCTGGCGCCAGATCAAGACCTATTGGAAGCTCTATCCGTTCTCACATTGATTCCAACCAACAGGGACCGGCGGCAATCCGGCCCGAACCCACCACAGGAGGAAGCACTATGACGATCAAATCATGGCTCGGCTCGGCGGCACTGGCGCTCTTGGCGGGCGCATTCGCCCCGTCGGCGCAGGCGCAGCAGATCGCGATCGGCCATCTGCAGGATCTCTCAGGCGGCACGTCCGACGTCGGCACGCCCTACGGCCAGGGCGTCGCGGACACCTTCGCCTGGGTCAACAAGAACGGCGGCATCGGCGGCAAGCAGCTCGCAGTCGACAGCAACGATTATGGCTACCAGGTGCCGCGCGCGATCGCGTTGTACAAGAAGTGGTCGGCACCGGACAACAAGGTCGCGGCGATCATGGGCTGGGGCACCGCCGACACCGAGGCGCTGACCGGCTTCCTCGCCAACGACAAGATCCCGGACATGTCCGGCTCCTACGCTGCCGCGCTGACCGATCCGGAAGGCACCAGCGGCAAGGCGAAGCCGGCGCCGTACAACTTCTTCTACGGCCCGAGCTACTCGGATGCGCTGCGCGCCGAGCTGACCTGGGCGGCCGAGGACTGGAAGGCCAAGGGCAAGCCGGGCAAGCCGAAATTCGTCCACATGGGCGCCAACCACCCCTACCCCAACGCGCCGAAGGCGGCCGGCGAGGCGCTCGCCACCGAGCTCGGCTTCGAGGTGCTGCCGCCGCTGGTGTTCGCGCTGGCGCCGGGCGACTACAGCGCGCAGTGCCTGAGCCTGAAGAGCTCCGGCGCCAACTACGCCTATCTCGGCAACACCGCGGCTTCCAACATCTCGGTGATGAAGGCCTGCAAGAATGCCGGCGTCGACGTGCAGTTCCTGTCCAACGTCTGGGGCATGGACGAGAACGCCGCCAAGACCGCGGGCGCTGCCGCCGACGGCGTGATCTTCCCGCTGCGCACCTCGGTGGCCTGGGGTGGCGATGCGCCGGGCATGAAGACGGTGCAGGAGATCTCGAAGATGTCCGACCCGACCGGCAAGGTCTACCGCCCGGTGCACTACGTCGCCGCGGTCTGCTCCTCGCTCTACATGAAGGAGGCGATCGAGTGGGCTGCGAAGAACGGCGGTGCCACCGGCGAGAACGTTGCCAAGGGCTTCTATCAGAAGAAAGATTGGGTGCCGGCCGGGATGGAGGGCGTCTGCAGCCCGTCGACCTGGACGGACAAGGACCACCGCGGCACCATGAAGGTCGACCTCTATCGCGCCCGCGTGACGGGTCCGACCGATGGCGACCTCAACGACCTCATGGCCAAGGGCGTGATCAAGCTCGAGAAGGTCAAGACCATCGAGCTGCCGCGCAAGGCGGAATGGGCTGGTTGGTAAGTTGATCGGCGACGGTTGAGTGAACTCAGCAGTCGCCCCACACACGATCGTCATCCCCGCGAAAGCGGGGATCCAGTACGCCGCGGCTCATCGATCAAGCATCGGCGTCTCTGGAATACTGGGTCCCCCGCCTGCGCGGGGGACGACAGCGGTGGACAGCCACAATGACCGAAACACTCGACACTCCGCGAACCGGCGCAGCCAGCGCGACAGCAGCCCCCCTGCTCTCCGTCCGCAACATCGAGGTCGTCTATGACGACGTCATCCTGGTGCTGCGCGGGCTCAGCCTCGATGTGCCCAAGGGCGCGATCGTCGCGCTGCTCGGCGCCAATGGCGCCGGCAAGTCGACGACGCTGAAGGCGATCTCCGGCCTGTTGAAGACCGAGGACGGCGAGGTCACGCGCGGCGAGATCATGTTCGACGGCGCGCGCATCGACGGCATCGATCCGGAGAAGATCGTCCGCCGCGGCATCTTCCAGGTCATGGAGGGGCGCCGCATCGTCTCCGACATGACGTCGCTGGAGAACCTCAAGCTCGGCGCCTTCACGCGCTCCGATCGCGAGGTCGCAAGCGACATCGAGATGGTGTTCAACTATTTCCCGCGGCTGAAGGAGCGCACCGGCCTCGCCGGCTATCTCTCCGGCGGCGAGCAGCAGATGCTGGCGATCGGGCGCGCGCTGATGGCGCGGCCGAAGATGATCCTGATGGACGAGCCGTCGATGGGACTGTCGCCGCTATTGGTCAAGGAAGTGTTCGCGATCATCAAGGAGATCAACCGCGATCTCGGCGTCACCATCCTGCTGGTCGAACAGAACGCGCGCGCGGCGCTGTCGGTGGCCAGCCACGGCTACATCATGGAGCAGGGAAAGGTGGTGCTCGACGGCACCGCCGACAGCTTGCGCGACAACGAGGACGTCAAGGAATTCTACCTCGGCGGCGCCGGCGACCAGCGCAAGAGCTTCAAGAACCTGAAGAGCTTCAAACGGCGGAAGCGGTGGCTGTGAACGTCACACTCCGTCATTCCGGGGCGCGCGGCACGCGCGAACCCGGAATCTCGAGATTTCCGGGTGCGGTCCAGTGCGCCAAATGGCTTCGCCAGTTCGCGCAGCGAGCCGTCCCGGAATGACGTGCCAGGACACGAGCAATGACCACCCACTACGACGCCCTCGAAACCCGTGATCCCGCAGCCCGCGAGCAGGAGCTGTTCGGCCGCCTGCCCGACGTGCTGCGCGCGGCGACGACGGCGCCGGCGTATGCGGCGCTGCTGCAGGGCATCGATCCCGGAGAAATCACGAGCCGCGCCGCGCTGGCGCAGCTGCCGGTGCTGCGCAAGTCCGAACTGCCTGCCCTGCACAAAGCTGCCCCGCCGTTCGGCGGCTTCGTCGCGCAGGCGCCCGGCGCGTTCTCGCGCCTGTTCACATCGCCCGGACCGATCTTCGAGCCGGAGGCAGCGCACAACGATCCCTGGCGCGGCGCCCGCGCGCTGTTCGCGTCGGGCTTGCGCAGTGGCGATGTCGTGCTCAACACCTTCAGCTATCATCTGACGCCGGGCGGCTTCATCTTCGATGCCTCGGCGCGCGCGCTCGGTTGCGCTGTCATTCCGGCGGGACCAGGGAACACCGAGGCGCAGTTCGAACTGATCGAGGCCTATCGCCCGATCGGCTACAGCGGCACGCCCGACTTCCTCAAGATCCTGCTCGATGCCGCCGCCAGCGCCGGCCGCGACGTCTCCTCGCTCAAGCGCGCGCTGGTGTCTGGCGCGGCGTTCCCGCCGTCGCTGCAGGCCGAGATCAAGGCGCGCGGCATTGATGCCTATCAGGCGTTCGGCACCGCCGATCTCGGCATCATCGCCTATGAGACCGCAGCACGCGACGGCATGGTCGTCAACGAGGACCTGATCTTCGAGATCGTCCGCCCCGGCACCGGCGATCCGGTGGCGCCAGGCGATGTCGGCGAGATCGTCGTGACCTCGCTCGATCCCCACCATCCCTGGATTCGCCTCGCCCTCGGCGACCTCACCGCCGCTCTGCCCGGCATCAGCGCCTGCGGCCGCACCAACATGCGCATCAAGGGCTGGATGGGCCGCGCCGACCAGACCACCAAGATCAAGGGCATGTTCGTGCGCCCCGAGCAGGTCGCCGAGATCGGCAAGCGCCACCCGGAGCTCGGCCGCCTCAGGCTGGTCGTGACCCGCGCCGGCGAGACCGATGCGATGACGCTGAAGGCGGAATGCGCCTCGCCATCAGATGGCCTGCAGGACGCGCTCGCCGCCAGCCTGCGCAACATCACCAAGCTCGGCGGCAGCATCGAGCTGGTCGCGCCGGGCGCGCTGCCCAACGACGGCAAGGTGATCGCCGACGAGCGGTGAATTCCTCTCATTGTCCCCGTAGCGGGAAGCCCTGCACCAGCGGCATGAGCGCGGCGGCGCGCACCGCCCCCACGCAATTGTCGCATCACGCGCGCTCTCCTATACAGCCATGTCCCGTCTCTCGGAGTTCGTCCGCATGGCCTTTCCGCGCGCGTCCAAAGCCCTGTCCCGCTTCACCGTGCTCGATCTGACGCGGGTGCGCGCCGGCCCGACCTGCGCGCGGCAGTTCGCCGATTGGGGCGCCAACGTGATCAAGATCGACGCCATGATGGAAGACGGCGGCGAGGCGCTCGGCGGCCCGCGCCGCGGTTCCGACTTCCAGAACCTGCATCGCAACAAGCGCGCGATGACGCTCAATCTGAAAGATCCCAAAGGCGTCGACGTGTTCATGCGGTTGGCGAAGCAGGCCGACGTGGTCATCGAGAACTATCGCCCCGACGTCAAGACCAAGCTCGGCATCGACTACGAGGCGGTGCGCAAGGTCAATCCGCGCATTGTCTATGGCAGCATCTCCGGCTTCGGCCAGGACGGCCCCTATGCCAAGCGGCCCGGCTTCGATCAGATCGCGCAGGGCATGGGCGGGCTGATGTCGATCACCGGCGCGCCCGGTGAAGGACCAATGCGTGCGGGCATCCCGATCGCCGATCTCTCGGCGGGCCTGTCCTGCGCGATGGGCATTCTCACCGCGCTGCTCGAGCGCGAGGTCTCCGGCGAGGGCCAGTGGGTGCAGACCTCGTTGTTGCAGGCGCAGATCTTCATGCTCGACTTCCAGGCCGCGCGCTGGCTGATGGAGAAGGAGGTCGCTCCTCAAGCCGGCAACAACCATCCGACCAGCATCCCGACAGGCGTGTTCAAGACTTCCGACGGCTACATCAACATCGCCGCCACGGGGGGACGGATCTGGGAGCGGCTGTGCCAGACGCTCGGCGCGCCCGAATGGATCGACAATCCGGACTACGCCACCGCGCCGGCGCGCTCGAAGAACCGCGATGCGCTCAACGCCGAGATCAACGCGCGCACGCTGGCAAAGACCAGCGAGCAATGGGTTGCCGAGCTCAACGCCGCCGGCGTGCCCTGCGGCCCGATTTACGCGATCGATCAGATGTTCGAGGATCCGCAAGTGAAGCATCTCGGGATGGCTCAGCAGGTCGCCAGCGACGACGGCCGTGACATCACGCTGGTGGCGCAGCCCTTCACCTTGTCGCGCACGCCGAGCCGGATGGCGGCGCGGCCGCCGGACTTCGGTGAGCAGACCGAGGAGATCCTTTCGGAATTCGGCTTCACCGACGGCGAGATCGCCGATCTCCGGCTGCATCGCGTCGTGTGAGCAAGTGCAATATGACCAAGCTGCGGCATCCCGCCGCTGTGGCCCAGATGTCACCACGTTGGAACTTCGACCTGGGCGGGATTGAGGCCAGAGCGAGACCGCGTTAACCTCTTCTCATCAGTTGATCGCGGACCCCCGGGGCCCGCGGGCTTGAGGAGTAGCGGGTCATGAGCGCATCGGAATTGAACGAGTTTCTGTCGGCGATGGATATCGTCCGCGACGTCAACGCCGCCGCTCTGAATCACGACGGCGCGCTGCCCTTCGATGAGACGATGCTGGACAACGAGTCCGACTGGTACCACATGCCGGTCGCGGAGAAGGCCAACTGAGGCTGACCTGCCTCGGGTTCGCGTCCTCGCTGACCTACATCACCTTTGCTCGAAGCCTTCGTTCCGAAAAGCCGGACGGAGGCTTTTTCTTTTCGAGGGTGACGGGATGAGCTGCGAACCCTGATCCACCGAATGCAAAAAAAAGCCCGACGCACGCGCCGGGCAAGGTGATCGTCTCGGGAGGAAACATCAGGGCGCGATGACCAAAGATCAGGCACCGCGCGTGAGCAGCACGACGTCTGCCCATGAATGAAGCCTACCACTGTGCTGCCTAAAATGCTGTCATCGCAAAGACACAACCTCTGGAGAAGCGCGGAAGCGATTCGAACAACGGTCCGTCGCTGCCGATCCGGCCTCTCGTAAACGTGTCGGCGGTGCCACAGTCCGATTACGATCTGCACTGCCGCTCAATTCACCCAAAAAGTCACAATTCCCGCCCCCGCAAATTTGCGTGCTTTGGACGACGGCCTGCGTCCGTCGATCGGCACCGGCCTGACATCGAGTCGCGCGAAGGGCTGAAGTGCTGATCCCAGGCAGATTGAAGAACGAGACATCGGCCGATTCACTCCGACTTACTCAGTTGCGTTGGCTGACAGCGACGACAGCGCTACTCACCGTCATGCTCGCCAGCCCAGTCCTCGCCCAGGCGACGAGTGGCGGCGACGGCGGCGCAGCGACTGGGAATGGCGGCACGAGTTCGGCCACTGGTTCGGGCGGCGATGGTGGTGCCGGAGCCAACATTGCGCAAGGAGGCGGCGGCGGCGGCGCGGGTGTGAACGGCGGCAACGGCGGAGGTGACAGCACGGGCCAGACCCTGGGGGGCCAAGGCGGCATCGGCGCGGGCGAGCGGGGACATGCCGGCGAAAGCGGCAGCGGGAGCACCGGCGGCGGCGGTGGCGGTGGTGGCGCTCATGGCGCGGTGGTCATCACGAACGACGTCAATTCGACAACCGTAACCGGCGGCAATGGCGGACGGGGCGGCTCGACCAGCCTCAGCTTCGGAGCCGGCGGCGGTGGAGCGGGCGGCTACGGGGTGGTCGTGGATGGCAGCGGCCTGACGTACACGAACGTTGGGGTGATCACTGCTGGTGGCGGCGGTCCCGGCGGCGTCGCCAACGGCACTGGTCGTGGAGGCGACGGCGGCGATGGTGGTTACGGCGTCTATCTGACCGGCACCAGTATCCTGGTCAATTCTGGCGCGATTTTCGGTGGCGTAGGCGGCGATGGCGGCAACACCGCCAACAGCATCCAATTCCACGCCGGTGGCGATGGCGGCAATGGCGGTGCAGGCGCGGTCTTCGCAGCCGGTGGAACCTTGATCAACTCCGGGAGCATCAGCGGTGGCGCTTCAGGAAACAAGGGCGTTGGCCCAAATGCGAACGACGGCGACTACCGTCCGGCCGGGGCCGGCGTCACCGGCGCCAATCTCACCATCATCAACAGCGGCACGATCTCGGCCGGGTTCAATACCGGCGGCGTCGCCGTGACCAGCGCCAACGCAATCACCTTCACCGGCGGCAGCAACACGCTGGAGATCTGGGCGAGCTCGATCATCAACGGCAACGTGGTCGGCACCGGCAGCGACACCTTCCGGCTCGGCGGCGCTGTGAACGGCACCTTCGACGCGTCCACGATCGGCGCTTCGGCGCAGTATCGGGGCTTCTCGAGCTTCGTGAAGACCGGCACGAGCACCTGGACGTTGACCGGCACCACCACCGCCGTCACGCCCTGGGCCATCAACCAGGGCACGCTCGCGGTCTCCTCCGACGCCAGCCTCGGCGCGGCCTCCGGCGGGCTCTCGTTCGGCGGCGGCACGTTGCAATATCTCGCGGGCTTCAGCTCCAGCCGCAACATCACGCTCAATGCCGGCGGCGGCAGCTTCGACACCAACGGCAACAACGCCACGCTCAGTGGCACGATCACCGGCAGCGGCGGACTGACCAAGCTCGGCGCGGGCACCCTGACGCTGACCGGGACGACCACTTTTGCCGGCGACACCGTCATCAGCGGCGGCACCCTGCGGACCGGTGCGTCCGGCGTTCTCTCGGTCGCCAGCAGCTACATGATCGCGAGCGGTGCGACGCTCGACATCGATGGCACGGGCCAGACCATCGGCGGACTTGGCGGCAGCGGCAGCGTCCTCCTCGGAACCAACGGGTCGCTGGCGATCGGCGACAATGGCGGCGCCACCGTGTTCTCGGGCACGATCTCGGGCAGTGGCACCTTCGTCAAGAGCGGCCCGGGCGTGCTCACACTCGGCGGCCCCAACACCTACACCGGGGCGACCATCGTCGATGGCGGCACGCTGCGCGCCGGCGCGGCCGGCGCCTTCGCCCCCTCGAGCTCCATCGAGGTCGACAATGGCGGCACTCTCGATCTCAACGGCTTCAATCAGACGATCGCCTCGCTGACGGGCGGCGGGGCCGTGCTGCTCGGCGCGGGCACGCTGACGTCAGGCGGCGACAACGCCAGCACGAGCTACACCGGCACGATCTCCGGCAGCGGCGGCTTCACCAAGGTCGGCACCGGCACGATGCGGTTCGACGGGCCGACCAGCTACACCGGCGCGACCACGATCGGCGCCGGCACCTTGCAGGCCGGCGCCTCCGGCGTGCTCGCCTCGGCCAGCGCGTTCATGATCGCGCCGGGTGCGACGCTCGATCTCAACGGCTTCGATCAGAGCATCGGCTCGCTGGCGGGGAACGGAAGCGTCCTGCTCGGCGCGGCGACGCTGACGGCGGGCGGCAACGATGGCAATACGACCTTCTCAGGCACGATCTCCGGCAGCGGCGGTTTCACCAAGGCCGGCAGCGGCCGGATGACTCTCACCGGCGCCAGCAGCTACACCGGTGCGACCACCATCAACGGCGGCGTGCTCGACGTCGAGGGCGCGATCACCAATACGTCCGGTGTGACCGTCAATGCCGGCGGCACGCTGATGGGCGCGGGCCTGGTCGATCCGCCGATGACAGTCAGCATCAACAATGGCGGCACGCTGGCGCCCGGCAATGGCGCAGCCGGCTCGTCGATGACCATCGTCGGCAACCTCGCGTTGCAGTCCGGCGCCTTCTATCTGGTGCAGCTCGATCCGACGACGGCCACGTTCGTGAGCGTGACCGGATCGGCCACGCTCGGCGGCGCGACCGTCAAGGCCGAGTTCGACGCCGGCGGCTATGTCGACAAGCGCTACACCATTCTGACGACGAGCGGCGGCATTACGGGCAGCTTCGGCTCGGTGGTGAAGACCAACCTGCCCTCCGGCTTCAAGACCAGCCTGAGCTACGACGCCAACAACGTCTATCTCGATCTGATCCTCGCCTTCGCCCTGCCCGGCGGGCTCAACGGCAATCAGAAAGCGGTCGGCGACACGCTCTCGGTCTTCTTCGACCGAACCGGCGACATTCCGGTCGTGTTCGGCAAGATGAATCAAGCCGGGCTGACACAGGCGTCCGGTGAGAGCGCGACCGGGAGCCAGCAGACGACGTTCAACGCGATGAGCCAGTTCGCGGGCCTGCTGACCGATCCGTTCGCACAGCGTGCTGGCGGCGGTACCGGCAGTGGCAGCGCGAGCAGCTACGCGGACCCCACGCGCAAGCGCACCGATGCCTTTGCGATGCTGACCGACGACAGGCCGGCGGACTTCGCGCAGCGCTGGAATGTCTGGGCGGCCGGCTTCGGCGGCTCACAATCGACCAGCGGCAATGCGGGCGTCGGCTCCAGCGACACCACCAGCCGCATCGCCGGCACCGCTGTCGGCGCCGATTACCGGATCGCGCCGCAGACCTTTGCAGGCTTCGCGCTCGGCGGCGGCGGCACCAACTTCAGCGTCGGCGGCCTCGGCTCCGGCCGTTCCGACCTGTTCCAAGCCGGCGCCTATCTGCATCATCATATCGGCCCGAGCTATCTCGGAGCCGCCCTGGCCTATGGCTGGCAGGACGTCACCACCGACCGTGCCGTCACCATCGCCGGCGCCGACCGGCTGCGCGCGACCTATCAGGCCCACGCCTGGACCGGCCGCATCGAGGGCGGCACCCGCTTCCTTGCGCCGGTCGGCGGCATCGGATTGACGCCGTACGCAGCGGCGCAGGTCACGAGCCTGCGGCTGCCCGGTTACGTCGAGCAAGCCGTCGCCGGGGCCTCGACGTTCGCGCTGAGCTACAACGGCAAGACGGTCGCTGATACGCGCACTGAGCTCGGCCTGCGGACTGACAAGTCCTATGCCTTGAGCGATGGCACACTCACCCTGCGCGGCCGACTCGCCTGGGCGCACGACTTCAATCCCGATCGTTCAGTCGCCGCGACCTTCCAGACGCTGCCGGGCGCGAGCTTCGTCGTGAACGGCGCAGCGCAGGCGCGCGATTCCGCGCTAGCGACCACATCGATCGAGATGAATTGGCTGAACGGCTGGAGCGCAATGGCCACACTGGAGAGCGAGCTCTCGAACGTCACGCGCTCCTATGCAGGCAAAGGGACCGTGCGCTACGCGTGGTGAGAGCTGGCGCGGCGCTCACCTCTCCCGCGCCCGTCCTTCGAGACGCCCGCCAAGGGGCGGGCTCCTCAGGACGAGGTCTGAATCCGCGGCGCGATCAAGATCCTCTCCATGAATACGCGGTCGGCGTGTTCATGGCCTCGTGTAAGGCGGCCGCTCGGTCCCTAGCCCGTCATGGTGAGGAGCGCCGCGCCCAGACCAACGAAAATGGCAACGGTCGAGCGCGGCGCGTCTCGAATTATGAGGCCCAATACGTCGCGGCCAGCTTGCCCTACGCCTCGGCCTTCGCCGCAGGCGCGCTGGACTTGCCGAAGCTCGCCACCAGCCGATCGATCAGCGGCCAGAACAGCAGCAGGATCGCCAGCGTCGTGATGGTGCCGACGAGACCGTTGGCCCAGAACACCTTCATGTTGCCGCCGGAGATGATCATCGACTGCCGGAATGCATCCTCGGCACGGCTACCGAGCACCAGCGCCAAGGTGAACGGCGCCAGCGGGATCTTGATCTTCTTGAAGACATAGCCGACGACGCCGAAGCCGAGCATCAGCCACACGTCGAACATCGCGTTCTGGATGGCGTAGGCGCCGATCGCGCAGGACACCACGATCATCGGCGCCACCGCCGCGAACGGCACGCGCAGGATCGAGGCGAAGATCGGCACGGTCGAGAGCACCAGCACGAGGCCGACGACATTGCCGAGATACATCGAGGCGATCAGGCCCCAGACGAAGTCCTTGTGCTCCACGAACAGCAGCGGGCCGGGATTGAGGCCCCACACCATCAGGCCACCGAGCAGGATCGCCGCGGTACCCGAGCCGGGAATGCCGAGCGCCAGCATCGGCAACAGCGCCGCGGTGCCCGAGGCATGCGCTGCGGTCTCGGGTGCGAACACGCCCTCGATACGGCCCTTGCCGAAACTATCCTGGTTCTTGGAGAAGCGCTTGGCGAGGTTGTAGCCCATGAAGGAGGCCGCAATCGCGCCGCCCGGCGTGATGCCGAGCCAGCAGCCGATCACTGAGGAACGCAGCAGCGTCATCCAGTATTTCGGCAGATCCTTCCAGACGGCGAGCACCGTGCGCAAGGAGATCGCGGCGGCGTGACCGCGCAGCGCCAGGCGTTCCTCCATCGTCAGCAGGATCTCGCTGATGCCGAACAGGCCGATGACCGCGACCAGGAAGTTGATGCCGCGCAACAGATCGGTCGAGCCAAAGGTCATCCGCAACTGACCGGACACGGTGTCCATGCCGACGCCGGCAAGCAGCAGACCGAGCGCCATCGCAATGACCGTCTTGTGCTTGTCCTCGCGTCCCAGGCCCACGAACGAGCAAAAGGTCAGGAGATATACGGCGAAGAATTCAGGCGGACCGAACTTCAGCGCAAACGACGAGATCCAGGGCGCCAGGAAGGTGATCAGCATCACTGCGACCAGCGAGCCGATGAACGACGAGGTGAAGGCGGCGGTCAGCGCTTCCGCTGCTTTGCCCTGCTGCGCCATGGGATAGCCGTCGAAAGTGGTCGCCACCGACCACGCCTCGCCGGGAATGTTGAACAGGATCGAGGTGATGGCGCCGCCGAACAGCGCGCCCCAGTAGATGCAGGACAGCATCACGATGGCCGAGGTCGGGTCCATCGAGAAGGTCAGCGGCAGCAGGATGGCGACGCCGTTGGGGCCGCCCAGCCCGGGCAGCACGCCGACGAAGACGCCGAGCACCAGCCCGACCATCATCAAGAGCAGCGTCTTCCAGGTCAGGAGGACCGCGAACCCGTGCAGCAGCAGACCCAAGGCTTCCATGATTCCATTCCAGCTATTTTGCCGTCATTGCGAGCGCAGCGAAGCAATCCAGAGTCGAATGCGCAGCCCTGGATTGCTTCGTCGCTTCGCTCCTCGCAATGACGGGGAGAGACCGGTATCAGTACCCGAACGCCGCTTCGAGCGGGCCCTTCGGCATGATCACGTCGAACACGACATCGAACGTCACGAACATCACGGCGCTGAACAGGAACGCCGTGAGCAGCGATTTCCAGATCGCGATCTTGCCGACGAGGCGCATGAACCCGGCGATGAGCAGGAAGCTCGCGACATAGATGCCGAGGAACTGCATCGCGATGCAGAACAACAAGGTCGGCACGAACACGGCCATCACGCGGCGCAGTTGCGCGCGCGTCACGAAGGTCTCGACTGCTTCCTTGCTCGACAGGAAGGCGGCGCCGATCCCATAAAGGCTGGCGCCGCCGAGGATCACCGACAGATAGAACGGAAAGTAGCCGGGCTCCGGACCGGTCGAGTCCCAGGACGCACCGGTCCGCCAATTGTCCCAGGCGAGCACGACCGCGAGCGCGAGCAGCAGCAGCGACACCGCGACGTCGACGGTCCCGGTAGAGGTGACGGCCGGAGAATTCTCCTCCGGCGCGGTCGGATCGTCGACGGCAATCTCGAGCTCAGCGTTGGACATCGATCCTCCTCATCCCCTCGCCCCGTCCAGCCTTACTTGGCGACGAAGCCCGCTTCCGTCATCAGCTGCTTGTTGAGCGAGCCATCCTCTTCGAGGAACTGCAGCATGTCCTTGCCAGTGAGGAAGATCGGCTTCAGCGCCTGCTTCTCCATGTAGTCCTTGTACTCCGATGTCTGCACCAGCTTGCTGAACAGGTCGATGTAGAACTCCTGCTGTTCCTGCGTCACCTTGCCCGGCAGGAACATGCCGCGCAGCATAAGGTACTGCACGTCGAGCCCCTGCTCCTTGCAGGTCGGAATGTCGTTCCAGGACTGCGTTTCGGTGACCTTCGTCGTGTAGGAGATGCGCTCCTTGTCGAATACGCACAGCGGACGCACCTGGCCGGCGCGCCAGACTTCGAGATTTTCCGACGGATTGTTGACGTTGGATTCGGTGTGACCGCCGACCAGCTGGGTCGCGGCCTCGCCCCCCGACTTGTAAGGCAGATAGGAGAACTTGGCGCCGGTCTTCTTCTCCATGAAGACGGTCAGCACGTGGTCCTCTCGCTTGGAGCCGGTACCGCCCATCTTGAACGGCGAGGCCGACGTCTTGGCGGCATCGATGAACTCCTTCACCGTCTTTGGGCCGTTGACGTTGTCCCACAGCACGAACTGGTCGAGTGCGATCACCGCAACCGGCGACAGCTCGTGCCAGTCGAACGGCAGCTTGGCCGACAGCGGCAGCATGTAGATCAGCGAATAGGCGATCAGGATCTTGTTCGGATCGCCGTCGCTGGACTTCATGTACATCAGGGCTTCGGCGCCCGACGCGCCGCCCTTCAGCGACACGACAACCGGCTGCTTCAGAAGATTGTTCTTCTGAATGGCAGCCTGCATCATCCGCGCCATCTGGTCGGATGCACCGCCGGCGCCCGCGGCGACGACGATCTCGACCGGCTTGGTCGGCTCCCAGCCGGCAAAGGCCGGAGCGCTTGTGAAAATGGCCGCCGTCGCGGCCGCGATCTTGATCAGTTTGCGCACGTGTTTTCTTCCCCGTTCGAAACGCCAGCTTGCATCCTACCAGGATACTGCTGGCTTATTGTGGTCAGTTCAAGAACACAAGCACGATGCGGCCTCATGTTCCTCGGCATAAGGTCGCAAGCACGGCATCGGACTACTTGCCTTTCCAGTTCGGCGTCCGCTTGTTGAGGAACGCCTCCATGCCCTCGCGGAAATCCTCACTCATATAGGCGCGCAGGATCAAATCCTCGCCCTCGTCCCGCGACAGGGTCCGGCGGATGCGGCGCACCGCCTCCTTGGTCACCTCGAGGGTGATCGGCGCGTGCGAGGCGATGAGCTTCGCGGTCTCCAGCGCGCGCGTCTGCAGCGTCTCGACGTCAGGCACGATCTCGTTGAGCAGACCGAGCGCCAGCGCCTCGGGCGCCTCGACCAGCCGCGCCTTGAAGATGAGATCCTTGGTGCGCGCAGGCCCAATCAGCGAGACCACGCGCGAAATGTTCGACATCGACAGGCAGTTGCCGAGCGTACGCGCGATCGGAAAACCGATGCGCGTGGTCTCGGTGCCGATACGGATGTCGCAGCAGGCGGCGATGCCGGCGCCGCCGCCGGTGCAGGCGCCCGCGATCGCCGCAATCACCGGCACACGGCACAGTTCCAGCGTGCCGAGCACGCGGTCGATCCGCGCCTCATAGTCGAGCGCATCCTGCGCGGTCTTGAAGGCGCGGAACTGTGAGATGTCGGTGCCGGAAGCGAAGGCCTTGTCGCCGGCCCCGGTCAGGATCAGCGCCTTGATCGACCGATCGCCATTGATGGCCTCGCAGATCGAGGCCATCTGGTCGTACATCGCGAACGTCATCGCGTTGCGCGCCTGCGGCCGGCTGAAGGTGATCTTGGCGATGCCGTCGTCGACGGCATAGATGAGATCGTCGGAGCCGGTCACAGGTGCGGTCATCAGGCCACCTTCGGAATCGGCGCAGCTTCGCGCGCCTTCAGGACATCCATCGCCGCGAGCACGCCGCCGGCGCGATGCGGGACGTTGGCGAGCGCAAGGCCCATCTCGACGCCGGAAAGCGTGCCCATCAGCATCAGGTCGTTGAAGTGACCGATATGGCCGATGCGAAACACCTTGCCCTTGATCTTGTTCAGGCCGGTGCCGAGCGACATGTCGAAGTTTTCCAGCACCGTCTTGCGGAACTGATCGGCATCATGGCCTTCGGGCATCACCACGCCGGTCAGCGCCGGCGAATGCGCCTGCGGGTCCTGGCACTGCGTGTCGAGGCCCCAGGCCTTCACGGCAGCCCGCGTCGCGAGGCTGTGGCGGCGGTGGCGCGCGAACACGTTCTCGTGGCCCTCCTCCTCCAGCATCTTCAGCGCCTCGTTGAGGCCCATCAACAGATTGCACGCCGGCGTGTACGGGAAGGTGCCGAGCTTGTTGAAGGTGATGATCTCCTGCCAGTCCCAGTAGGAGCGCATGCCGGGATTGGCCTTGGCGGCGGCGAGCGCCTTCTCCGAGACGGCGTTGAAGCCGAGGCCCGGCGGCAGCATCAGGCCCTTCTGCGAGCCCGCGACGGAGACGTCGATGCCCCACGCGTCGTGCTCATACTCCATCGAGCCGAGGCCGGAGATGGTGTCGACCATCAGCAACGCCGGGTGGCCGGACCGGTCGAGGGCCTTGCGCACCTCGAGCGGCGGCGTCAGGCAGCCGGTCGAGGTCTCATTGTGCACGACGCAAACGGCCTTGATCTTGTGCGCCTTGTCGTCGACCAGACGCTGCTCGATCGCCGCGATGTCGGCGCCATGACGCCAGTCGCCGGGGATGAAGTCGACGTCGAGCTTGAACTTGTCGGCGATGCCCCGCCACAGCACAGCGAACTGGCCGGTCTCAACCATCAGCACCTTGTCGCCGGGCGCGAGCGTGTTGACGATCGCGGCTTCCCACGCGCCGGTTCCCGACGACGGATAGATGATCACCGGCTGCTTGGTGCGGAAGATGCGCTGGCTGGCCGCCAGCACCGCGAAGCCGAGCTCGGCGAACTCAGGACCGCGATGGTCCAAGGTCGGCATGTCCATCGCGCGCAGCACGCGGTCGGGTACGTTGGTCGGCCCCGGAATCTGAAGAAAATGCCGTCCCGTGTGCACAGTCATTGGCGTCCATCCCCGGTCATTTGGTTGGTGCGCGGACGTGGCATGCCACGCGCTCGCCGCGCTTTTCTCCCGCCAGACCGCTGGCGTCAATAAAGAAGACGCAAGCACCGATCGCTCCGGGCTGACATCCCTCAGATGCACACAAATCCCCTTCTTCTGTGCAGTGCGGCATAGCGGGGCACCCCGGCTTGCGGCACGCGATTTGGCCTCATGTCACCGCCGCAAGATGACTCGGCGCATTGCCCTGCGATGGCTCGTCGAGCAGGGCCATCGCGGCATCGACACCGCCGGCGCGATGCGGCACGCCGGCCGCGCGCAGCCCCATCTCGACACCGCTCAGCGCAGCCATCAAGGTCAGCGCGTTGCACTCGCCGAGATGGCCGATGCGGAACACCTTGCCCGCGACCTTGGACAGGCCCGAGCCGAGCGACATGTTGTACTTATCGAGCACGACCTGGCGGAACTGATCGGCGTCATGGCCCGGCGGCATGAGCACGGCGGTCAGCACCGGCGAAAAATCCTTTGGCTCCTGGCACAGCACCTCGAGGCCCCAATGCTCGACCGCGGCGCGGGTCGCGGCCGCAAGGCGCTGGTGGCGCGCGAACACCTGATCGAGCCCCTCCTCGAGCAGCACGGCAATCGCTTCGCGCAGGCCATAGAGCAGGTTCGTCGCCGGGGTATAGGGGAAGAAGCCATTCGCGTTCAGCTTCAGCATGTCCTCCCAGTCCCAGAACGAGCGCGGCATCTTGTTGCCCTTGGCAACGAGGCGCGCCTTGTCCGAGATGGCGTTGAAGCCGAGCCCCGGCGGCAGCATGAAACCCTTCTGCGAGCAGGATACGGCGACATCGACCTTCCACTCGTCGAAGCGGAAGTCGGCCGAGGCGAGACCAGAGATGGTGTCGACCATCAGCAGCGCCGGATGTTTGGCGCGGTCCATGGCGGCACGCACCTCGCCGACCCGGCTGGTCGCGCCGGTCGAGGTCTCGTTGTGCACGACCATCACCGCCTTGAGCCGATGGCCGGCATCGGCGACCAGCTTCTCCTCGATGACAGAGGGATCGACGCCACGGCGCCAGTCGCCAGGAATGAAGTCGACCTCGATGCCCCACCGCGCCGCCATCTGCCGCCACAGCGTGGCGAAGTGGCCGGTCTCGACCATCAGCACCCTGTCGCCCGGCGACAACGTGTTGACGATGGCAGCCTCCCAGGCACCGGTGCCCGAGGAGGGGTAGATGATCACCGGGCTGGTGGTCTTGAAGATTGTTTGCGAGCCGCTGAGCACGGCCCTCCCCAGCTCGGCGAACTCGGCGCTGCGGTGATCGATCACCGGCATGTCCATGGCCCGCAGCACCCGCTCGGGCACCGGACTTGGGCCCGGAATATGCAGGAAATGACGGCCTTGGGGACGGGTCACGGCAGAACTCCAGGGAGACGACGGCATTCTGGCACCCATGATTGCATTCAATTTCTTGACGTGCAAGAGCTTAAACGCATTCACGGATGAGGTCGACCACATCTGTAACTACCGCTACAATGGGTAAGATGAATTCCACGATTCCCGATATCGAGACGCCACCCTTGGCTGGGCCAAGCGGTCGATCCGTGCCCGCGCGGGACGAGACCTCGCTGCATGACGAGATCCTGGCACGGCTGCGCGACTACATCGTCGAGGGCCACGTCGCCGACGGTGGACGCCTGTCCGAGCGCCAGCTTTGCGAAATGCTGGGGGTATCCCGCACGCCCTTGCGCGAAGCGCTGAAGGTGCTCGCAGCCGAAGGGCTGGTCGAGCTACTGCCCAATCGCGGCGCCCGGGTGCGCCCTCTCAGCGCCGCCGACATCCATGAATTGTTCGACCTGATGGGAGGCCTGGAAGGCCTCGCCGGGCGCCTCGCCTGCGAGAAGATTTCGGATGAAGCGATCGCGGAAATCGAGCAATTTCATCACGATATGTACGGGTTCTACATGCGGCAGGACATGCAGGGCTATTTCCGCATGAACCAGTTGATCCACCGCGCGATCGTCGACGCCGCCGCCAATGCCACCCTTCATGCGACCTATGAGAGCTTGGCGGGCCGCATCCGCCGGGTGCGCTTCTCCGCCAATTTCGCCCGCAAGCGCGAGCGCTGGAGCGAGGCCATGCGCGAGCATGAGCTGATCCTCGATGCGCTGCGCCGCCGCGCCGGAAGCGAGCTGTCGGACATCCTGTTCCAGCATCTGCGCAACAAGGGCGCGGCTGCGATCGCCTACTTCGCAGAGGGCCAGCCGCCGCTGGCGGGAGCCAAGCCGGACAAGGTCGAATAACGCCCGGGATTGCGCAAATTTGCATGCAATCAGATTGACGCATTTGCGGAAATGAATGACACCGGGCGGAACAGCGCCCGCCGGACGACAGCCGGGCCCGACCAGGGATCACCATGCCGAACGCCAAAGCCGGTCCGTCCAGGCTCGAACAGAAGCTCCGCGCCGAGATCACGGGCAACGTCTTCTTCGACCGCTTCAACCGCGGCCGCTACGCCACCGACGCCTCGTTCTACCAGGTCATCCCGGCGGGCGTGGTCGTGCCGCGCACGATGGACGAGGCGCTGCTTGCGCTCGCCATCGCCCGCGACGACGGCCGCATCGTCACGCCCCGCGGCGGCGGCACCTCGCAATGCGGCCAGACCGTCAACGAGGGGATCGTCGTCGATTTTTCCAAGCACCTGAACCGCATCGTCTCGCTCGATGTCGAGGCCCGGACCTGCGTGGTCGAGCCGGGCATCGTGCTCGACGATCTCAACCGTCAGCTCAAGAAGCACGGCCTGTGGTTTCCGGTCGACGTCTCTACGGCATCGCGCGCCACGATCGGCGGCATGGCCGGCAACAATTCCTGCGGCGGCCGCTCGCTGCGCTACGGCACCATGCGCGACAACACCATCGCGATCGATGCGGCGCTGGCCGACGGCACGCTGGCGCATTTCGGCGAGGTGCCGCGCGACCTTGGTGACGTCAGCGCGCCCGACGGCGCCCGCGCGCTGTTTCGCGACATGCTGGCGCTGGGCGAGCGCGAGGCGGCCGAGATCGCCGACAAGTTTCCCAAGGTGCAGCGCCGCGTCGGCGGCTACAATCTCGACGCGCTGACGCCGCGCAACGCTGCCAACAACATGGCCCACCTGCTGGTCGGCTCGGAAGGCACGCTCGCCTTCTCCACCCGGATCGAGCTCAAGCTGTGGCCGCTGATCCGCACCAAGGTGCTCGGCGTCTGCCATTTCGGCAGCTTCTATCAGGCGATGGATGCGGCCCAGCACCTGGTCAAGCTGAAGCCGATCGCGGTCGAGCTGGTCGACCGCACCATGATCGGGCTGGGCCGCGACATCGCGATGTTCCAGCCGGTGATCGCGGCAGCCGTGCGCGGCGATCCCGATGCGATCCTGGTGGTCGAGTTCGCCGAGGAGACCAAGGACGAGAATCTCGCCAAGCTGCAGCAGCTCTGCGAGCTGATGGGCGATCTCGGCTTCTCCTGGAGCAACGAAGTCACCAAATGGGGCGGTGTCGTCGAGATCACCGAGCGAGCGCTGCAGGCCGCCGTCGCCGACTTCCGCGCCGCCGGCCTCAACGTGATGATGTCGATGAAGGAGGCTGGCAAGCCGGTGTCGTTCGTCGAGGACTGCGCGGTGCCGCTGCCGCATCTCGCCGACTACACCGCGCGCCTCAACGAGGTCTTCGCCAGGCACGGCACGCGCGGCACGATGTATGCGCACGCCTCCGAAGGCTGCCTGCATGTCCGTCCGGTGCTGAACCTGAAGCTGGAGAAGGACGTGAAGGCGATGCGCGCGATCGCCGAGGAAGCCTTCGCGATGGTGCGCGAGTACAAGGGCTCGCATTCCGGCGAGCATGGCGACGGCATCGTGCGCTCGGAATTCCATGAGCAGATGTTCGGCAGCCGCATCGTCGCCGACTTCAAGGAAGTGAAGCGGCGCTTCGACCCGGCGAACGTGCTCAATCCCGGCCGCATCGTCGATCCGCCCAGGATGGACGACCGCTCGCTGTTCCGCTATCCGCCGGACTACCGCGTCGACGACATCAAGACAGTACTCGACTGGTCGGCCTATCCCGGCGCCGCCGGCGGTTTCCAGGGCGCGGTCGAGATGTGCAACAACAACGGCGCCTGCCGCAAGCTCGACGGCGGCGTGATGTGCCCGTCCTACCGCGCCGCCCGCGACGAGAAGGATGTCACGCGCGGCCGCGCCAACACCTTGCGGCTCGCGATTTCCGGCCAGCTCGGTCCCGGCGCGCTGTCGTCCGACGAGATGATGGAGACGCTGAAGCTCTGCGTGTCCTGCAAGGCCTGCCGCCGCGAGTGCCCGACCGGCGTCGACATGGCCAAGATGAAGATCGAGGTGCTGGCGGCCCGCGCGACCACGCATGGCCTCACCTTGCGCGACCGGCTCGTCGCCTATCTGCCGCGCTATGCCGATATGGCTGCCCGCTTCGCGCCGCTCGTGAACCTGCGCAATCACGTCGCGCCCCTGCGCGCACTGATGGAGCGCGTCGCGGGCATCAGCGCCAGGCGCAAGCTGCCGGCCTTCCGCAGCGACACCTTCCGTGTCGACGCCGACGCGTTCGGTCCGGCTGATGGCCGCGAGGTCGTGCTGTTCGGCGACACCTTCAACCGCGTCTATGAGCGCGAAAACCTCGACGCCGCGCTGCGCGTGCTGATCGCCGGCGGCTATCGCGTGCATGTGCCGAAGCCGACGGATGGTGGCCGCCCGCTGTGCTGCGGCCGCACTTTTCTCTCCGCCGGCCTCGTCGACGAAGCCAAGTCCGAGCTGCAGCGCCTGGTCGAAACCTACGCGCCGTTCGCATCGCGCGGCGTGCCGATCATCGGCCTGGAACCGAGCTGCCTGCTGACGCTCCGCGACGAGCTGCTGTCGCTGCGCAACGACGCGACCGCGAAAACGATCAGCGCACATGCGCTGCTGCTGGAGGAGTTTCTGGCGCGCGAGGCCGAGAGCGGCCGGCTCGCGCTGCCGCTCGCCCCCCTGCCCGGCAAGGCGCTGCTGCACGGCCATTGCCACCAAAAGTCCTTCGCCGCCTTCAAGCCTGTCGAGCAGGTGCTGCGGCTCATTCCGGAGCTCGAGATCGAGACCATCGAATCCTCCTGCTGCGGCATGGCCGGCGCCTTCGGCTACGGCGCGGAGACCTACGAGGTCTCGCTGCAGATGGCGGAAGCATCGTTGCTGCCGGCCGTGCGCAAGGCTGACGGCACGACCTTCATCGTCGCCGACGGCACCTCCTGCCGTCACCAGATCCAGGACGGCGCCGATCGAAGCGCCGTGCACGCCGCGCAACTCCTGGCGATGAGCCTGGAGCGAGGGCGCGCACCAACGTAGCTCATAAGTGGGCAAAGTGGAGCGTGCCCACCACAGACCTTCCGCTTCGCCAGATGGTGGGCACGCTCCGCTTTGCCCACCCTACGCAGCTTCGTTTGAGTTAATGACACAGGGACTAACAGACATGGCAGACCTCTCGCTCGACACCGCCCGCAAGATCCTCGATGCCACTCTCGCCAAAGGCCTCGAGAAGAAGCTCAAGCCGCTGGCCGTGATGGTGCTCGACGCGCGCGGCTGCCTGAAGGCCGCCGCCGCGCAGGACGGCACCAGCCTGATGCGGGCCGAGGTCGCGCATGGCAAAGCTTATGGCGCGCTGGCGCTCGGCCTCGGCTCCCGCGCCCTGTTCCAGCGCGCGCAGGAGCAGGCCTATTTCATCGACGCCGTGAACACGCTGGCCCAGGGCCGCATGGTGCCGGTGCCCGGCGGGGTGCTGATCATGGACGGCACCACGCTCGTCGGCGCCGTCGGCGTCTCCGGCGATACGTCCGACAATGACGAGATCTGCGCCGTCGCCGGCATCGAAGCCGCCGGCCTCAAGGCCAATGCGGGCTGAGCTCGGTCGCACCAGCAGCTCTCTGCAAGTTCTTCCGTTTCACGATCTCGAGGGGGCTGGCCTGCCCTCTCGGAGCTCGGTGGATCGCGTGTCGAACTCCCCGGCGCCGTCAAAAGCTGACGCAGAATTCATTCGGCCGGCCTTGCCGGGCCGAAACATTGCCGGCCGCCGCACGTTTGTATCACGGGGCGCGTGGAGAAACCGGACATGCCTCGCAGACGAACTCGCACCATCATCATCACTGGCGCCTCCGCCGGCGTCGGCCGGGCCATCGCGAAGCGTTTCGGCGAAGCCGGCGATCGCATCGGCCTGATCGCGCGCGACGAGGAAGCGCTGCGCGACGTCCAGCGCGAGCTGCAGGCGCGGTTTGCCCATGCCGAATACGAGGCCGTCGATGTCGCCGATGCGCAGGCCCTGTTCGACGCGGCCGAGCGGCTCGAGCAGCGCCTGGGTCCGGTCGACATCTGGATCAATGACGCCATGGAGACGGTGTTCTCGACCGTAGCGGACATCACGCCGGAAGAATTCCGCCGCGTCACCGAGGTCACCTATCTCGGCTTCGTGCACGGCACGATGGCGGCGCTGCGCTCGATGCGCCGGCGCAGCGAAGGCCGCATCATTCAGATCGGTTCGGCGCTCGCCTATCGCGGCATTCCGCTGCAGGCGGCCTATTGCGGCGCCAAACATGCGATCCGGGGCTTCACCGACTCGCTGCGTGCCGAGCTGATGCACGAGCGCTCGGGCATCACGCTCAGCATCGTCGATCTGCCCGCGGTGAACACACCGCAATTCGACTGGGCCCGCGCGCACCTTGCGCATACGCCACGCCCGATGGGCCGGCCGGTGGAGCCCGAGGTGATCGCGGACGCCGTCTATCGCGTTGCCGACGGCGGCTTCCGCGAATATTGGATCGGCTGGCCGACATTGCTCACGATCCTCGGTAACGCCGTCGCGCCGGCTTTGCTCGACCGCTACCTCGCAGCCAAGGCGATCGCCGGGCAACAGACCGATGTGCCGCTGGTGCCCGACCGCACCGACAATCTCGATCACCCGGTGACGCGCCTGCACCGCACCCGCGGTTCGTTCAGCCGCGGCGCGGCCCAGCAGACCCTGCTGGTGCCCGGTGATGTCGCGCGCGCGATGACGGTCGCGCTCGGCGCCGCGGTCTTTATTGCGTTGGGAGCGGCAATGAGCCGGCGGCGCTGGCGATGAGCCGCGACGCTGCCCTTGCCTGACACCGGCAGGATACGCTTTCCTGCAACGCGGCTTCCACTAGGGCTCGGAGCGCCTTCATGACCATCGAGAGCATCAGCGCGATCACCATCGCCACCCACGACATGGCGCGTGCCGTCGCCTTCTATCGCGCGCTCGGCTTCGACAACATCGCTCATGGCGGCGCCCACACGCCGTTCACGAGTTTCAGGGTCGGCTTCGGCTTTCTCAACCTAATCGCCATGCCCAAGGACAAGCAATGGAGCTGGTGGGGCCGCATCATCTTCCATGTCGCCGACGTCGACGCCGTCTACGCGAAGGCGCTCGGCGCCGGCTTCACGCCCTCGACCGAGCCGCGCGACGCCGAATGGGGTGAGCGCTATTTCCACCTCACCGATCCCGACGGTCATGAACTGAGCTTCGCGCGGCCGCTGGGCTAACCGAGCTCGAAGGTGGTGACGCCGAACACCCGCTCGATCCGTAGCGGCGGGATCGGCCCGGTGTACATCCGCGCGGTCTCGAACACCGGCTTGAGGCCGAGGCTCTCGGCGAGCGCCACCGCCGCGGAATTGATCGCGGGCACGTCGAGGAACACCTCGGCTTCGCCGGCCGTGCTCAACAGAGCCGCGATTACGGCCTCGGCATCATCGCGCCTCTCGGCAACCAGCGGACCGATCTTGTAGCCGATGCGGCACGGACGGATCACACCCCAGGCGGCTAGCGTATCGTCGCGGATCAGCGCCCGGCCGACATGACCGGGCGTGTCGATCCAGGCCCGCAGGAATGCACGGCGCGGGGCAGGAAACACGGTCGCGTCTGACGCTTCGATATCGGCGAACGACACATCGCCCAGAGTGACGACACCTGATCGCTCCACCGACTGCGGCAGGGCTACGGGTCGCCCGCCGTAGCGGATATTGGCATACGCATAGCTGAAGCCGGATTTCCGGTAGTTGTCCTGCTGCGCGACCACGCCGTCGAGCCCGACGACCCGCGAACCCGCATGGGCCATCGCCGCCTGCCAGAGCCGCAAGCCGTAGCCGTGCCCGCGCAGCTCGGAACGGACGATGTAGAAGCCGAGAAAGGCGAAGCGGTCGTCGTAGTTCACGCAGGACACGGTTGTGACCGGCACGCCCTCACGCTCGGCAATCAGAAAGCCGCCGGGATCGACCACGGCGAAACAGGCCGCATCCGACCGGCCGGGATTCCAGCCCTCGGCCGCCGCCCAATCGATGGCGAGCGAAATCTCGTCCGGGCGCATCGGCCGGATGCGCAGGCCGTCAGCGTTGGGATGTCCGGCCGATGGCGTCATGTTCTCCTCGATCCGAATGCCGCAGCATCCATCAATCATGACGCCGTGCGAAGCTCGGAGCAACCTGCGTAGCCAATTCTGCTGTAAGGTTTCAGTCGCAAACGAAGATCATCCAAGCTCATTGTTCATCTGCGGCAAGGACAAAACCAGGCAACGCTCGAAAGTGTGCTGCGCAGTCGCGGGCAAATCGTAGGCACGTCTCGATAAGATGCCGAATCGCCTCGTGCATCGCTCCGAATATCTTTTGCCGGATAGAGCTAGAATTGAATTTTGATGTGCCCCTCGACCGAGTGATCCTGGGTGCTGGTCGAAAGATTGCCGCGATAGGACAATCCTATGACAGTATTGGCGCCTGTGCGCAGATCAAGCGCGGTTTGCACCAGGGCGGCATCGCGGGCGAGCGGCACCCCGGCGATGTCGAATCGAGCGCCCGTGCTTCTGAAAAGCAGGTAGTCTTCCGGCTTAAGCTGGCCGAACCCGTGTTGCCAAGCGAGCGATGCTGAAGGTTTGAGCGCCATTCCGCCCGACAATCCAATCACCGCCGACGCGCGCGACCCGATCGCGGTATAACCCACGTCCTCCTCGCGCGATGCGACGGAAAGTGCGGCAACGTCACCGGCCTCATCGAAGCCATTGGTATGGAGATGGATCCAGGACCAACCTGTGAATGGCTCCACAACAGCATTCGCGAGGTTTAGATCATACCCAATCTCACCAAATAATTGTGAGCTGAACGCGCCATAGCGCCCGGTCGCCCGTTCGAGAAAACCGGGATAGCTGATCGAGCGAGCGCTCCCAATCGTGCTGAAACTCAGAAGTGCCCCCGAGCGGACGTTCCAGGCACCCACGCCCAACCCTGTATAGACGCCGAAAAATGCGCTCTCGATATCGGCCGAGCTCGCACGGGCATCGATGCTCATCCTCGAATTGGTGTAGCCGAGTGCAACGCCTGCCCGCCAGTTGTCTCCCAGCCGCCCGTCTACTCCGCTGAAGAAGCCGCTCAGGCGTCTGCTCATACCAGCAGCACTCCCGTCACCATGAACCGTGCCCCAAGCCCCCACTCCCTGAGCCCACCAGGCAATATTCCGCGATGTGGATGCGTTGGCCGACAAAGGAATGCTGCCAGCGCGGAAAATGTGCCTGCCCGTATCGGCGTAGGCTAGGTGCTTCGGCGGGGATCGATCGGCATCACCGTAGATCACGGCCGGACCTTCGGAGCCAAAACCCGCAAAGGCCCCAAAACGGTCCTCAAACGAAGTTTGACGCAAGCGTCCGAGGACGGCATCCCGGGCGTAATGGCCGTCTTCAACAATGGACGTCCGTGCGCTGGCATGAAATTCGCCCGATAGCGCGTCGAACGCCTGCTGCGCGCCGGCCGCCGTCTGGAAGATCACGCTGCCGAAAAGCCGGCTGTCCGGCGAGCTTTCCTGGAGAGCGGTGGCTACGGCCAGCTGGTTTGCCGTCCGCGCGACGCTCGGAAAGAAGGTCGACTGGGTCAGCGAGAGGAACACGTTGTTGGCATCATAACTCAGGCTGGGAAACAGGAACGCAGAGTTGCTGCTCACCCCAGAGAAGGTACCAATGACGCCATCGGCGGCATTGAGAATATTGTAGGTCGTACGGAAGCCATAGGCACCGCTTTGCGGCAGGACAACAACATTGCCATTGAGTCTTGCCGTGCCGGTCGCCGCGATCCGGTCTGCGGCCCCGGTCGCGTTGGTCTCGACTTCGTAGGCGGAGCCAGAGGCAAAGGATAGATCGCCGGAGACATTAAGCATCCCGATCGAATTGCCTGGCGCAACGACTCCGCTGCTCGCGACACCGAGCCCCCCGATCGTGCCATTGCCCGTGAGCCGGGTCCCGGAGTTGACGAACACGGTCGATGCAAGCCGCCCCGTGACGTCCAGTATTCCGCCGTTGACGAACGTCGGACCGGTATAGCTGCTGTCCCCGCTCAGGACGAGCGTGCCACTGCCGTTCTGCTCAAGGGTACCAGGGCCCGAGATCGTTCCACCGAAGGTGTAATTGTCGGAACGATTGAAGGCCAAGATTCCGTTGTTGATCACGTCGCCGACGATCGAACCGCTGGTGCCGCCATTCCCGAGTTGCAGCGTCCCAGCGCTGACGGTGGTGCCGCCGGTATAAGTGTTCGCACCAGAGAAGATGGTCGAGCCGGAGCCAAGCTGTTGGAACGTCCCGGTCCCCGAAATGATGCCACCGAACGTGTAGCTGTCGGAACGATTGATCGCGAAGGTGCCATTGTCGTTGACGTTGCCGCCGATCGAGCCGCCGCTGCCGCCATTCCCGAGTTGCAGTGCGCCGCTATTCACCGTGACCGAGGTGTTTGGCATGCTTCCGTCAACCTCGAGCAGGCCGCCATTCACGGCAAAGCTGGAGATGAGCGGAGTGGTGCCCGTAAGCGTCCAGTGGCTGCTGCCCTCCTTGAGAAACGTCCCGAAGCCCTGGTATTGCAGGCCTGTACCGACCGTTGCGACGTTGAAGCTCGCTGTACCCGTGCCGCCCAGTGCAAGGGTGTCGCTGCCGCCGCCGAAGACGTTGCCGTTGATCACAGCGGTTGGATGAAGCTCAAGCCGGTTCGCCGAACCATGAAATCGCACCGCCCCGCCTGCACCGCCGTTGAGCGTGCCGGCCACAGTGAGAGTCGTGGGGCTGACGACGAGGCTCGATGTATCAATGGCGAAACCATCCGCCCCCGTACCATTCGAGGTCACCTGGCTTCCGGCACCGATCGCAATCGCAATCGATCCGCTCGTTCCGCTTCTCGCATATATGCCCGTCGTATTGGTTCCTGTGACGTCGCCCGAGATGGTAATCTTTACCGCGCCATTGCCATCGCTCCGCGCAAAGATGCCACTCTCCTGGCCGCTCACGGCGGTTCCGGCGGTTGTGGTCACCGTGACATCCGCGTTCCCTCTCGCGAGAAGCGCGAAATCGCTGCCGGTCGTGCCGGCGGCTGTGACGTCACCATTGACCGTCACGGTCGTCGATCCAGTGCCGTAGTTGCGGCTCAGAATTCCGTAGCGTGCGCCACTAACGTTGGAGCCCGCGCCGGTTGTCACGGTCAGATCAGTGCCGAAATTGATCGCCACGATTCCCCGCGATACCGCGGTTGTGCCCGTGCTGACGACATCGCCATTGGTCGTGATGTTGAGCGCGCCGGTGCCCTGGTTGCGGCCCCGAATGCCGTAGTTGAGGGCGGTGATATCACCGTTGGTATTGACTGTGATGCTGCCCAGAACGCCGGCTGTCGTCGTCATATTGAGTCCGTTACCGGCGCTCGCGGTAAACGGAGAGGAGTTCGTGTCGGTATATGAAAGGTCGCCAGCGCCGGTGATCGTGAGGGCATTCGCGGAGACGGTGGTAATGCGGAATCCCGATAGCGCAGTCACGTGCGCGTTGGCGCCCGAAATCGTCTGGGCGGTGCTGGCCCCCGAGCATTCCCAATTGGAACCGCCCACATTGGCGCAAGCAGAGTAGGCCCGGCGGCTATAGCCGGAAACAGCACCCACCAGCATCGAAGACGACAGCACCAGCTGCCGGCATAGAGACCTGTCGGACAAGCGCCCCCTCCTTGGGCTAGGAAATTCAACCTTTATATGTCAAAAATCACTCGACAACCAGGAGATGCCGCACTTCGATCACAAAGTCGTAGGTCGATCCCGTCTTTCGAGGCGCTCTCCTGGGCCGCGCTGAAGAGGCGCGGCCTCTTGTCGGGTCCACCGCCGTTTGGGGAAGCATCCATGTGCTGTCGTGACGATGTGCCGACATTCGAATCAAACGAGATTTTGCCCGCCGATCAAACTGGCCTGCGCCTTCCCGCGGAACAGGTCGGCCAAGCCGGCGGGGAGGCGCTTCGGTACTCCATGTCCCCCGGACTGCCCGAGTTTCTTGGTTCTCAGCGCATCGCCATCGTGGGTTCGTCCTATCAATCCGGCAAACTCTATTTCCTCGGTCAGAACGTCGATGGCGGGCTCTTGGTCCACGAGCGCCTCTTTCACAAGGCTATGGGACTCTGCGTCGTGGACAGAGACACGATTCTGCTCGCCACGATGTTCCAAATCCTGAAATTCAGGAACGTGCTTGCGCCCGGCCAGCGGATCAACGATCTGCACGATGCCTGTTATGTCCCGCGCCAGATATTCACCACCGGCGAGCTCGATGTTCACGACGTCGGGGTGCTGAGCGATGGCCGCATCGTCTTCGTCAACACGCTTTACAATTGTCTTGCTTCAATATCGGAACGGCACAGCTTCACGCCGCTGTGGAAGCCTTCATTCATTTCGAAGATCGTCAAGGAGGACCGATGTCACCTGAACGGACTTGCCATCGAAGACGGCACCCCTTGCTACGTTACCGCGATCAGCAAATCGGATACCGTCGATGGCTGGCGCGACCGTCGCTCCGATGGCGGCATCGTCGTCGACGTGCACTCCAACGAGATAGTGATCGGCGGTCTCTCGATGCCTCATTCCCCCCGACTCTATCGCGGGAGATTGTGGGTGCTTAACTCGGGCACAGGGGAGATCGGGTGGATCGCGCATTCAGCAGCCGGCGCGACGTTCCAGGTTTTGGCCTTCTGTCCCGGCTTCGTGCGCGGGCTCGCGTTTTTCGGCAACCATGCCTTCGTTGGCTTGTCGAAACCTCGCTATGAGCGGTTCGAGGGTCTCGCACTGGATCGCCGGTTAGCCGAAACCGATTCCGAACCGTGGTGCGGAATCCAATTAATCAATCTCGATACCGGTGTCTGCGAAAACTGGTTTCGGATCGACGGGGCGGTAACCGAATTCTACGATCTAGGCGTGGTGGCAGACGTGGTGCGCCCCATGGCGATCGGCTTCGCCAACAACGAGATCCTTGATCTCGTCACCCATGATCCGATTGATGCCGCTCAGAGCGCTTGGCCTGTGCAGAAACGAGCGCCGGGAGTGGGGTCCCCGTGGCGGGCGTAGAGTTGCACGCTAGCCGAGGAACAAGTGCTCCTCAAAGACGGCAGGCCGCACGCACGTGACGGTGACCCGAAAGCCCGGGGCACCAGAGAGATCACGTATAAGCCGATTCACCTGCCCTGCGCCCTCTTCATCTCTGAGTGCTGAGACCAGAACGGGACTCGGGCGCACGGCGCCGCGAGATTGCTGACGAATATATTCTGTTGCTCGACGATGGCGACGATGTTGAGAACGCGCGCACGTCTCCACCAGCGTTATTCCGGACCGCGCCTGCAAGGCGTGGGCACGGAATCCATAACCGCCATCGGGAGTATGGATTCCGGGCTCGCCCTACGCGCGCCCCGGAATGACGACCTCATCATACGAGCGAAATCATTTCCCCGGCCACACCGGCTTGCGCTTCTCGGCAAATGCCTTCAGGCCTTCCTTGGCGTCCTCGGTCATCGCCAGCAGCGCGATCTGGCTTTCGAGATAGGCGATGGACTCGTCGAACGACATCGAGGCGATGGCGCGCATGGCGTATTTGCCGCGGCGGATGGCTGTCGGCGACTTGTCGACGAGGCGGCCGATCAGCCAGTCGATCTTGCCGTCGAGCTCGGCCGCCGGCACGACGTGGTTGAGCAACCCGGCGGCCTGTGCAGCCTTGGCGTCGAACGGCTCGCCCGTGAGCGCCCATTCGTTGACGAGACGCGGCGGCGCGATGCTCTGCAAGAGGCTCAGGACCTGCATCGGGAACACGCCGACCTTCACCTCCGGAAGGCCGAAGAGGACGTGGTCGGCCGCGACCGCCATGTCGGTCATGCACAGCAGGCCCATGCCGCCGGCCATGCAGACGCCGCCGACCCGCGCGATCGCCGGCTTGGTGGCATTCTGCGACAGCCTGAGCAGATCGGCATAGTCGACATTGGGACGGGAGAAATCCATCGCGAACGCCGCGCCGGAGTTCTGCAGGTCGGCGCCCGCGCAGAACGCCTTGTCGCCCGCCCCCGTCAGCACGATCACGCGCACCCCGGGATCGTCATGCGCTTGGCGATAGCCGCGCGAGATGCCGGCGATGACGTCGCCATTCAGCGCGTTGCGCTTCTCCGGACGATTGATGGTGATCCAGAGGGCCTGCCCGCGCTTGTCGAGAATCACGCTGTCGTCGGTCATCGCCTTGCCTGTCGCTTGCTGTCGGATGCGAGATTGTCGCGGGATAGCCGCGAGGAGCAAGGAAAACTTGCGTCAGGAGGCCGCGCGGCGGCCGATCTCATCGATGACGCCGCGCAGCAGCGGACGCGCAGGCTCGAACTGGCCGGTACGCAGGAACGCGATGGTCTGCCGGAACGACGTCGGATGCACCAGCAGTCCCACGTGCGAGGCCTTGACGGTCGTGTAGTCCGTCATCCCGACGAGCTTGCAGCTCTCGACCGAGACGCGGCCGTCGTTCGGCCATGGCAGCAGGAACAGCCCGGCGATCGGGTCGAGGAAACGGTTGCCGGCGATCACGCCGATCTCGTAGTCGGCGGCCGGCAAGGAGGCGAGCGTGACGTCTTTCGTGGTCACCAGTTGCAGGCCTGCCGGCCCGAAATAGGCGCGATACAGCCCGACGTTCTGCAGCCGGTCGGCGAGCTCGCTGCCGCCATTGGGCGTTCCCAGCATGACGACACGGCCGAGCCGCGCCGGCCGATGCTTCGCGATCGCGACCCGTGCCAGCAGCCCGCCCATCGAGTGGGTGACGAAATGGACCGGACCGTCGATCCCGGCGGCGAAATCGGCGATCGCCGGGCGGATGTCGTCAGCAAGAAACTCGAGCGGCTTCTTGCGGCTCTCATAGTCGAGGTTCAGCGTCGCAAAACCTGCGCGCTGCAACCGCTTTTCCAGCGGACGCAGCATCAATGACCGGCCGGCGATGCCATGCAGCAGCACAACCCCCGCGTCGCGGGGGCCACTGTGCTGAGAACGCCGGCGCAGCGAGGCGATCACGCGACTTCCCGCTCCTCCGGCCCGCGCTCGGTCGTCGCCGGCGCCGCACTCGCCTCGGCAAGCGCCTTGGCGCCGACATAGTCGGTCTTGCCCGAGCCGAGCAGCGGGATCTTGTCGACCACCATCACGACGGCCGGCACCGCAAGCTCCGGCGCGCCTTGCGCCTTGGCCTGACGCTGTATCGCGGAGCGTTCGGCATCCTTCTGCGTCGTGATCAGCACGATGCGCTCGCCCTTGCGCTGGTCGGGGATCGACACCGCGACCGAGGCTGCCTGCGGCCACAAAGCCGCGGCGATCTGCTCGACCACCGTCAGCGACACCATCTCGCCGGCGATCTTGGCAAAGCGCTTGGCGCGGCCCTTGATCGTGATGAAGCCCTGCGCGTCGATGGTGACGATGTCGCCGGTGTCGTGCCAGCCCTCCGGCAGTGCCTCGAGCACGCCGGGATTTTCGGCCCTGACATAGCCGAGCATGACGTTGGGGCCGCGGACCGAAAGCCGTCCGCCCTCCTCGATGCCCGGCACCTTGTCGAGTCGGTACTCCATCAGCGGCGACAGGCGGCCGACGGTGCCGACACGGTTGGCCATCGGCGTGTTCATCGCCAGCACCGGCGCGGTCTCGGTGACGCCATAGCCTTCGAGAACGCGGATGCCATAACGCTCCATGTAGATCTGCCGTGTCCGATCCTTTACCGGCTCGGCGCCGGCAATGACCAGCCGCAGGGTGCGGAAATCGTAGGCATGAGCGGAGCGCGCGTAGCCGGTCAGGAAGGTGTCGGTGCCGAACAAGATCGTGGCGCCGGTCTGGTAGATCAGTTCGGGCACGATCCGGTAATGCAGCGGCGACGGGTACATGTAGATCGGGATGCCCGCCAACATGGGCATCATCATGCCGCCAGTGAGGCCGAAGGAGTGAAAGACCGGCAAAACATTGAACACAAGATCGTTAGCGTTGGCATCGACCCTCGCCAATGCCTGCGCGGCATTCGCGAGAATGTTGCGATGGGACAGGACGACGCCCTTCGGGGTGCCTTCGGAGCCGGACGTGAACAGAATCACCGCCGGATGGTCGGCATTGCGGGCGACGCGCGGCTTGGTGCCGTCGATCATCCCCTTGATCTTGTCGGCCAGGCTGACGGAGGCCTTGACGTCCTCGAGATAGACCAGGCGGGCCTGTCCTTCGATCGCCGCGATCAGCTTGTCGAGCTTGCCCTTCTCGATGAAGGCCCGCGACGTCAGAACGGTCGTGACCTGCGCCGCCTTCATTGCCGCCAGCACATTCACCGGGCCGGCGGAGAAATTCAGCATTGCCGGCACGCGGCCGATCGACTGCAGCGCCATGAACACCACGGCGACGCCGGCGGAGTTCGGCAGCAACAGGCCGATGTTCTCGCCCACCATCGTGCCCTGCTCGAGCTTGCGGCTGAGCACCTGCGAGCCGAGCAGCAGCTTGCGATAGGTCAGCTTGGTGCCGAGCGGATCCTCGATCATCACCTTGCCGGTGTCGTGGTCGCGATGGGCATGGGCGAGCGCCTCGAACAGCGTCCGATCCAGCATGGCGTTCTTGACCATGGCGTCGATCATCACGTCCTGCAGCGCCGCGCCGGCCGCATTGCGGCGGGTCTTGCCCTTGAGAGCCGCATCGATGGTGAGCTTCACCGGCGGCAGGATCGTCACCGTCACCTTGGGAAACCAGGAGCGCTTGATCTGGCCATCCTTGAGATAGCTGAGATGCGAGCGCTGCGCGCCCTCGATGCGAACGGGCACCACGATGGCGTCGGCCTTGTCGGCGATCATTGCGGTGCCGTCATAGACCTTCATCAGCGAGCCCGACACAGTGATGCGGCCCTCGGGGAAGATCACCACCGGCTCCTGGCTGGCGACCAGCTTGATCAGGTCGCGAGCACCGAGCGGCTTGGTCGGGTCGATCGTGATGTGGCTCACCAGCTTCAGGAAGACCTTCGCCCACCAGGCCTTGGAGATCCCGGTGTCGACGGCGAAGGTCGCATCGATCGGCAGCACCGCGTGCAGCAGCGGACCGTCGATCAGGCTGACATGGTTCGGCGCGATCAGCATGCGGGTGCCGGCTGGCGGCAGGTTCTCCAGGCCGCGCACTTCGGTGCGGAACAGAGCACGGAACAGCATCGCGCCGAAATCGCGCACGCCCTCCCTGCCCCATTTGTTGAGCACGAACCAGACGGCGCCGAAGCTGGCCAAAGCCAGACCGAAGAAGATCCAGGCGATCGAGACGCCCGCGGCCTGCAGGCCGGCTACGCCCAGCGAGCCGACCACCATGAAGGCGGCCTGCAGCACATTGCCGGCAGCGATGACCCGGGCGCGCTCGGTCGGCTCCGACCAGGCCTGCACGGCGGCGAACGCCGGAACCACGAACAGGCCGCCGCCAAAGGCGAAAACGGCGAAATCGATCAGCATGCGCGCGCCCGCCCAAGAGCCGACGAAGGCGAGCGGCGTGAGGCCCTTTGCGGCCTCGGTCGTCCCGATCGCCCAGGACAGATCGAGGCCGAGCACGCCCATGAGGATGGCGCCGATCGGCACCAGCGCGAGATTCGGCCTGACGTGGCTGAGATGCGCTGCGAACAGCGAGCCGATGGCAATGCCAATCGCGAAGATGGCGAGGCACAGAGTGACCACGCCCTCGGTGCCGCCGACGACATCCTTGACCAGCGCCGGCAGCAGCGACAGCACGACGGCGCCGACCAGCCAGAACCAGGACACGATCACCATGCCGTCCCACAGCCGCGGCGCGGCGTACAGCGACTTGAGAAGGTGCGAGGTCGAGGTCCAGGGATTGGCCGTGATGCGCAGATCGGGGGCCGACGGCGACGTGTGCGGAATGCGCGAGGCCGACGCCCAGGAGATCAACGCGAGGCCGATGACGGCGAGAGCGACCCATCCCATGTGCGACGAGCCGGAGACGAGTTGGCCGCCGGCGATGGTGCCGATCAGGATGGCCATGAAGGTCGCGCCTTCGACCAGCGCGTTGCCGGTTGCGAGCTCACCGACCGTCAGTTGATCGGGCAGCATGGCGTATTTCACGGGACCGAACAGCGCGGCAATGACACCGAACATGCCGAGGGCGACGAACAGCAGCGGGATCGAATGCAGAAAGAAGCCCAGCGCCGCAAAGGTTGCGGCGAAGATCTCCGCGAATTTGAGCCGGCGCGCCACGATTCCCTTAACATATCGATCCGCCAGCTCGCCGCCGAGCCCGGACAGGATGAAGAACGGAAAGATGAAGACGGCGCCCGCCACGGTCACAAGCGCGTCGCCATGCGTTGCCACGGCGCCATAGAGCAGCATGATGACCAGCGCATTCTTCAGGACGTTGTCGTTCAGCGCCGAGGAGAATTGAGCCCAGAACAGCGGGGCAAAACGGCGCGACGACATCAACTGCTTGATCATGATCGATTCCTGATGTGCTGCAGCGGCTTGGCCGCAAGGATCGCAAGAGTCTTGAAGGTTGGTGATGAAATGAGGCGGAGCCGGCGATGCATCCCGTTAGACGCGGTCATGCGGTTAGGCGTTCTGTTGTTGGTCGCCGACCAGGATGGAAAATAGCGCGAAGGTCGTGTGCAAAAGGCTTATCCAGACCGATGGCAACGGGACGGAGGGGGTGGGACGCGAGGACATGGTGACCGCTTCGTTGCGCATCAGATCGGGATTTGAGACGAGGTCAGGTCAGTTCGCTCAGGTAGTGGAAGCAGCCGAACAGGCCGCCACGGCGCAGCCGGTGCCCTTCGCGCCCGGCGGCACGAAACAGACGTTGTCCCGCCAGCCGCCTCGTTCGCCGCGCAGCCAGCAGACCGGCAACATCACAAGCATTTGCGATCCGCTCGACGCGCGCCCTCCAAAGGTGAGACGCGAACCGCGCGAGACCGTTCAGTCCTGTCGGCGCATTGGTCGAAAAAAAATGGGGAGCGCGAGAGTCGAGAACCTGCATGAGACTTCTCCATATTTTGAGCAGCGCTCAAAATATATATCGCGCTTTTGAGCGACGCTCAAGAAGAGAATGTAAAACGTCAAAGAAGGGTAAAATGATCCTGCGAGGCGCCCGCCCCTCGGCGTGAGGGGCAATTAGGGCCCTCGAATCAGAAGGGATTTTCGATAACTCGGCTTGCCCCAGTGGGTCAGCCTGCCGATTTGCGCAGCCAGACCTTGTTGTCGTGGAAGGCCGCGCCCCCGATCGGGGCGACGGTGTCGGCGGCGGTGAGCACGTTGATGCCGCGTCCCCCGACATGGGCGCGATTGGGATGGATCGATTCGGCGATCAACACTCCGCGCCGGACTCCGTCGAACAGCCGGGCCGCAAGCGAGGTCTGTCCGCGCTCATTGCCGAGCGTGACGATGTCGCCGTCGACGATGCCGAGCGGGGCTGCATCCAGCGGATGGATCATGACGGAGGGGGCCCCTTCCCGCGCCTGCGACGATGGCGTCTCGTTGAAGGAGGTGTTGAGGAACGAGCGTGCGGGACTGGTTGCAAGCCGGAACGGATGCTGCTGATCGACCTCTTCGGTCACCGCCCAATGGTCGGGCAATGACGGCATGCGCTCCGGATTGCCCATGACGCGTCCGAATGGCGGATGAGCCCAGTCGGCCTTGAAGTGGAATTTGCCGTCCCTGTGCGCGAAGCCGTCGAGATAGTGCGACGTGCGGAAGTCCGGCTGAAGGTCACGCCAGACATCGGCCTCGAGCCCGGCGATATCGCCATGGCCGCTCTTCTTCAACGTCGCATCGATCAGCTCGCGCGGCGACATCTCGAAGCCCGGATGCACAGCCCGCAGCCGCCGCGCCAGGCCTTGCAGCACCTCGTGGTTGGAGCGGCACTCACCCGGTGGATCAATCAGCTTCGGTCCGACCGAGATGTGCTGATGGCCGCCGCCGTAATAGAGATCGTCATGCTCCATGAACATCGTGGCGGGCAGCACGATGTCCGCCATCTGCGCCGTCTCGGTCATGAACTGCTCGTGGACGGCGACGAAAAGGTCTTCGCGCGCAAATCCGTTGCGAACCAGCTCCTGCTCGGGCGCCACCGTCATCGGGTTGGTGTTCTGGATCAGCATCGCCTTGACTGGCGGGCCTCCACAGAGGGCCACCGCGTCTCCCGTCAGGATGCGCCCGATCTGGGACTGATCGAGGAAGCGGGTGGAATGATCCACGGCGTCATGGCCCTCGATGATCGACTCATCGAAGTGCCAAAGCGCGGCGTTGTTGAAGAAGGCCCCGCCTCCTTCGTACTGCCAGGCGCCCGTCACCGCGGGAATGCAGGATGCCGCATGCATCTGCGTGGCACCGTTCCTGCTACGGGTGAAGCCGTAACCCAGCCGGAAGAAGGTGCGCTTCGTCTCTCCGACCAGACGGGCGAACGCCTCGATCTCGGCCACGGGAACGCCAGAGATTTGCGATGCCCATTGCGGCGTCCGCGTCTGCAGATGCGCTTCGAGTTCCGCAGGGCAGTCCGTGTACTTCTCCATATAGGCGCGGTCGGCAAAGCCGTCGCGAAACAGCACGTGCATCACGCCGCAGGCAAAGGCGCCGTCGGTGCCCGGGCGCAGGATGATCTTGATGTCGGCCTGCTTCATCGTCTCATTGTCGTAGACATCGATCGCGGCGATCTTGGCGCCCCGCTCTTTTCGGGCGCGCGCGGCATGAGTCATGACATTGACCTGCGTGTTCACCGGGTTCGTGCCCCAGATCACGACCAGGTCCGAGAGCGCCATTTCCCGCGGATCGACGCCGGCGATCTTCCCGGTGCCGATGGCAAAGCCGATACGCGCGACATTGGCGCAGATCGTCGAGTAGAATCGCGAATACTTCTTCACATGGGTGAGACGATTGAGGCCGTCGCGCATCACGAGACCCATCGTGCCCGCGTAATAATACGGCCATACCGACTGAGCGCCAAAATCCCGCTCCGCCTGGAGAAACCGCTCCGCGATCTCGTCCAATGCCTCGTCCCAGGAGATGCGTGCAAAATGCCCTGATCCTTTCGGACCGACGCGACGCATCGGATGCATCAGCCTTTCAGGATGATGAATCCGCTCGGCATATCTCGCGACCTTGGCGCAAACCACGCCAGCCGTATAGGTCTGCAGTTTCGAGCCGCGAACGCGGCCGATCGTCTTCCGATCGAGCACTTCGACGTCGAGCGCGCAGGCGGACGGACAATCGTGCGGGCAGGTGGAATGGCGGATATCGACGCGGGTCTGCTGGTTCATGCCCGATTGGTAGCATCAAAGAATGCATCCGCCGAGAGCATTCGCGAGGCATTCGCATGAACAAGATTCGTACGTGTCTGCATCACCGCAGATCTGGTTCTGGACGCGGACAAGTCGCCGCCGACGACGGCTGATCCGCCTTTAGGGGCGAGATGAAGACGGCAAGAAAAGACGATAGGCTTTGTTGCGTGCTCGTGTTTGCTGCCTGCGACGGCCTACATCGCAGCGCACCATCACGAGCCCTCAGCTGACGGCAATTTCGATTGCAAAGCGATTTTCATATATTAATATATCAGTTGAGGAAACGAAAATGTCCGGTCGCCCCCCGAGGAAATTGGCCGCAGCGCCACGGCCCGTGGTGGCCCGCATGCGCCGCAATGGTCGACCCCGCGGCGCGACAGCAGCGTCACGCATCTACACCGATCTCAGGTCGGAACTCGTGTCGCTCGTGCGCCTGCCGGGCGAACCGATTTCGGAAGCGCAGATCGCGACGGCCTATGGCGTCAGCAGGACACCGGTCCGCGAGGCCATTCTGAAGCTCTCGGACGAAGGGCTGGTCGAGATCTTTCCGCAGTCCGGCATCTTCGTCTCGCGCATTCCGGTCGCAGCACTCCCCGAGACCATCATCATCCGAAAGTCTCTCGAAGAGACCACCGCACGGATGGCGGCCGAGCATGCAACATCGAGCCAGTTGCTCAACCTGCATGCGACCCTCGAACGTCAGCGCGAGGCCTGCGCCGCAAAGGATCGCGAAGCCTTCCACCAGGCCGACGAGATGTTTCACGCTGGCATCGCCGAGGTCGCCGGCTATCCCGGTATCTGGAAGCTGATCGTTCAGGTCAAGGTTCACGTCGACCGCTATCGCCGCCTGACCTTGCCGCAGATCGGACGGATGGCCGAAGTGATCGCAGAGCACGAACCAATCCTTCAGGCCATCGAACGGCGCGATCCGGATCGTGCCCGGGCTGCCATGGCGAGTCATCTGGAACGCCTGCTCGACGACATCTCTGAAATTCAGACCAAGAATCCAGAGTATTTCGATCAACCAAGCTAGCGAGATGATCGCATCGAACCTTGCGGCGACACGATCACTTCGGCGGAGAGACGCCATGAAAAGACGCGATTTCATCAGACTGAGCGTGGGCTTTGCGGGCGTTGCAACGCTGCCGCCGATCTCGGCCGCCCTTGCGCAATCGAAGGCGGTGTTCAAGGCATCCGACGTTCAGCCGCCGGGGTATCCGACGGTTGCAGCAACAGAAAACCTCGGCAAGAAGCTTTCGGCGGCCACCAGCGGCAGGCTGTCGATCCAGATGTATCCGTCCGCTCAACTCGGCGGCGAGAAAGAGACCATCGAGCAGACCCAGATCGGGGCGATCCAGATGCTGCGGGTCAGCGCCGGCGCGCTCGGCCCGATCGTCGATGACGTCAACGTCGTCAACATGCCCTTCCTGTTCAAGAGCATCGAACATTCGGAAAAGATGATGGACGGTCCGATCGGTCAGGACCTTCTGGACCGCGTCAGCGCCAATGCCAGCGCAAATCTCGTCGCACTCTGCTGGATGAATTCGGGTGCGCGCAGCATCTACAATACCAAGAAGCCCATCAGGACGGTGGAGGACGTGAAGGGGCTGAAGATTCGCGTGATCGGCAATCCCATCTTCATCGACATGATGAACGCGCTCGGCGGCAACGGCGTCGCGATGGGGTACGATCAGGTCTTCAGCGCGCTGCAGACCGGCGTGATCGACGGGGCCGAGAACAATCTACCGAGCTACGTCTTCAGCAATCACTACACGGCCGCGAAGTACTATTCGCTCACCCAGCATCTCGTCATTCCAGAAGTCCTCGCGTTCTCGAAGCGCGCCTGGGCGAACCTGTCGACCGACGACCAGACCTTGATCAAGAAGTTCGCACGCGAAGCACAGATGGAGGAACGCGAACTCTGGAAGGTCTACGAGCGGGAAGCGATGGAGAAGGCCAGGGCCGCCGGCTCCGAAATCGTCGAAATCGCCGACAAGGCGCCGTTCCAGAAGGCCGTAAAGCCGGTCTGGGACAAATACGGTCCGAAGCACCAAGAACTGATTAAGCGCATTCAGGACATCGCGTAGACCGCGCGCTCGGTTCGGACGATCGGGAGGCTTACGATGGCCGGACTCCATCTCCGGCGATGGATGCGCTGCATCTCGCCTGCGTCATCGCGGGCGTGACGGCGCTCGTGCTGATCTCAGCCCTCATCCTTTGGGCGGTCTTCACGCGCCTACGTCCTGAACAGCGCGACCTTCTGGCCCGAACCGATGGCCGTCCTGTTGTACTGGCGCCACCAAGCCACAACGCCGTCCTGTACTCGCGCGCGACCGGTGGGGCGTTCTCGATCAGCGCGCTGCTCATGGCGGGTATATTCCCGGGACTGCTGCTCGGCTTCTCGCGGATCCTGCTCTGTACCGTGTTCGCCTATCGCGAAGACCATCCCCACAGCCGGCAGGTTCCAGCCAAGGATGCGGTCAAGATCACGATCGATCGCTGGCCGGATGCGGCCATCATCGGTTCAGCAGGACGCCGGAAAATGCCTCTCGGCCCCTACTCGTCCTCGTCTTGACCGGTCTCTGCCAATCCGCGTAGCGGCTCGGGATTCAGAAGAACGATCGCCCCGTGCTCGAGGCGGACCCAGTCCCGCGCGGCCCACGCACGCAATTGCTTGTTGATGCTCTCCCGCGTCATGCCGACCATTTCGCTGATCTCCTGCTGAGTGATGGCAATGGTGCGGCTCGCGGCATCCAGCTTGCGCTTGTCGGTCAGGCCGAGCAGTGCACTGGCAAGGCGGCGAGGAAGATCCTGAAGGATGACCTGCTCGACCTGGTCGCTGGTCCAGCGCAGCCGATCGCAAAGCAGCTCGATGAATTTCATTGCCAGCACCGGTTGGCTCTTCACGAACGGCAGGAATTCGCGCCGATCGATGACCAGTATCTCGCAATTCGTGTTGGCCGTTGCATCGGCTGTGCGTTCTCGTCCGTCGAGCACGGCGACCTCGCCGAATATCTCACCCGCGCTGATCAGGTTCAGGATGGCATTGCGGCCGTCGGGCGACGAGACACTGATTTTGACGGTGCCACTGATCACGGCATATAAGCTCGAGCCAGGATCGCCTTTTGAGAAGATGGTTGCACCGCGCTTGAGCGATGTCGGCTTGGCGTAGCGGCAGAGCTGATCGACCGCATCAGCCTCGAGCTCACGAAAAATCGGATGCTGACGCAGCACCGACAGTTTGCCGTTATTGGTAGGTCGGACGCTCGCCCGCTTTTCCTCAGTCACACCGCATCTCCCAGGCGTCCGAATACCGCCGCCCAAGGGAAATGTCCAAAGCTGGTGGCCAAGGCCCCGCGGATATCAGGGGACTATGGACACGCCTACAGCCACCAGCAAAAACGATCCCTCGGACTTGCGACCACCGATCCTCGATTTCATTGCATCTCGGAATACGGCAGATCGGCGGATTGTCCAGGAAAATGCGGCGAACGCTCAACGGCGAAGCCATGTGCCAATCGACGCCGGAGGCGTTTACGCCGCCGGGACGGGCCCTGCATACATTGTGCAACGCGTGAGAGTCGTCCAGCCGCCCCGTCGGACCGGCAGCGCTACTCTTCTGAGCGCAAGATGCCGCAGCCCAAGGGCAGCCTGTACCTCACACCCGATGCCTTGTCTGTGAATCAGCCCAAAGCAGGACCGCAGCGAACCCGACAAAAACCCCCACAACTGCAAAGCTGACCATCATAGCGTCCAGCGGCATGTCTCTCTCCCCCTGTTCGAGTTTGAGACACAGTTCCCTATCGGCTGCGCGACAGTCCTTGATCCAGATCAATGCAATACGGATTTCGCCCGCGATGTCAGGCAGCAGCCATTGCTTCAGCTCGCGCCGAGTCCCGAAGCGAGACGCCCCCGGGCAGGATCGCGATGATGCCCTCCCGTTCGAGCTTCGTGAACGTTCGACTGACGGTCTCGATGGTGAGCCCGAGATAGTCGGCGATATCCTGCCGACTCATCGGCAACGGTACCATGTTAGAGGCCCCCCGAAGCTCCACCAGCCGATCCCTCCAGCCAACGAGGAATGTCGCGACCTTCTCCTCGGCTGATCGGCGTCCGAGAAGTACCATGTGATCACGCGCCTGATTCAGCTCCTGCACGGCCAGTTCGTTCATCCGGCGCAGCAGATTCGGCTTGTCCTCGGCAAAGCGTCCGAACGGTCCCTTCGCGAACTGGCAGACGGTGACGGGACCGATCGCGTCAGCCGAAAATCCGTGCCGTTCCTCCGTCGTCATGCCGACGAAGTCGCCGGGCAGCGCAAATCCGACGATCTGCCTGCGTCCGTCGGGGAGAAGCTTGTAGAGCCTCATGACCCCATCCAATAAATTGTAGAAGCAGGACGACGTATCTTCTTGCGCGAAAATCGTCTCGCAGGTCGCAAAATGGGCTCGGCGGCTGAGGTGCTCGAATTCGCGCATCTCAAACTGGTCGAGCGACGCACAGACACTGAATCCCCGCACGGCACAATCGGCACAGGCCTGCCCGTGGAAATCGATTGCAACAAGAGACGTCTTCATACGAGGGCTCCGGTGGGCCAAGCGCAAAGCGAATGGTTGCATTCTAACGGACGCTCGAAGTTCCGATTGATTCAAATCAAACGAACCAACAATCCGGGCCCTATCGTGGCCGCCACTCCCAACACCAATGGATATCGTGAATGCAGCGGCTTGTTCTGTGCCACCTTCTCGCCGCCACGATGTTGGCGACACCGTCATACGCAGCGTCGACAGCAGAGCAACGCGGACAGGCTTTCGCGAAGGCCCACTGCGCACGATGTCACGCCATCGGTCGAACGGGAGAGAGCCCCTTCGAACCGGCCCCTCCGTTCCGCAGCCTGCATCTCCGCTACCCGATCGAATCGTTGGGCGAAGCGCTCGCGGAGGGGATCATGACTGGTCACCCGGCCATGCCCCAATTCCAGCTCGCGCCGCCGCAGATCCACGATCTGCTCTCGTATTTGAAGAGCTTGGAATAGCCCCGTCGATTCAGAGCGCCTGTATCGTCCAGGTCAAAATCGATTTGGCAATCCGGCCGAAGGCCTCGTCGAAGGCGGACACGGCATCAGCAGGATCAAGCCGGGCAACGGGCTGGTTTTCGTCAAACAGCCGAGACGCGATGGCCTTGCCGTTCTTGTCGACGAGGCGAGCCGACAGGCCGATCTCCACCGCGGCGGTATCGGCATTGATCCGGAAACGGCGGACATCAATCAGCAGCTGAAAATCCGGCTGGCCCAGATCGGATGTCCGCAGCGGAGCGTGGGCCACATCGTAATTCTCGAAGGCATCGATCAGACGTGATTGCAACAACTTGGGGATGCTGTCAGCCCACAGGAAATCACCGAACCCCGGGTAATCCTTTGTTGGCGTGAATAGCATGCGCTGAGTCTGCAGCATCGCCACGGCCGTGGGCTCAGGTATCGCAAGCTGCCCCTTGATGGTCTTGTTGACCGGCCCCAGTTCTCGCGGCGCGCTCAGATCATAGGTGACTTTCTGTGCTGGAGCACCGCCTCCCGTCATTTTCTCCAGACCCGAGACGATTCCATCGAGCTTGCCGGTATTCCGCGCAAGGCCGTCTGAGAATGTCTTGAGGTTGGCGATCGTATCTTTGAGCGGCCCTGCATTCTCCGCAAGAACTGCATCGACACGCCGCAGGGCGTCCCGGGCGGCCTGCGTCATGCTTTGTCCGGCGCCCGGTTCTGCAATCAAGGTCGATACGGCACTCGCCGCTCCTGCCGACGCGCCCCCCTCCAGCGCGATCACCGGCACTCCTGTCAGCCCCTGAAATTCCAACCCTACTTTGGTGTCGGCGCGCACGGGAGTCGTCGACGCCACGGAAATCGTTGCGTTGACCCGACGCGGATCGTTCGCCGCCAGACCGAGCTCGGTCACCTCGCCGACCCGGATTCCATTGAACAGAACGGCAGCCCCGACCAGCAGGCCGGGCACCGAGCCCTCGAACTGCACGTGATAGGTCGTGCGAGGACCGAGTCCTCCGGTGTTGTTGAGCCAGTAAACGAAGCCAAAGATTGCGACGATGGCCGCCAGCACGAAGCCGCCGATGACAGCGAAGGGTGCACGGGTTTCCATCTTTCAACTCGCTTTTGGTTGCAGCATCTGGGATCGCTTGCCGTGAAAATAGGCTTTGACCCATGGATGTTCTGATCGGAGGAGGTCGCTCATAGGACCAATCGCCACGATCCTGCCATCGGCCAACGCAGCGACACGGTCGCAGACCGTGTTGAGGCTGGCGAGGTCATGGGTCACCATAAACACCGTCAATCCCAACGTCAGCTGGAGCGTCTTGATCAGGGCATCGAAGTCGCCGGCGGAAATCGGATCGAGGCCGGAGGTCGGCTCGTCAAGAAATACGATCGCCGGATCGAGAGCGAGGGCGCGCGCCAGCGCCGCGCGCTTCGTCATGCCACCGGATAGCTCGGCTGGGAATTTATCACCGTCCTCTGCGCGAAGGCCGACCATTTCGAGCTTGGCTATCGCGATCTCATCCATCAACTCCTGCGACATCTGCAGGCTCTCGCGCAGCGGAAACTGAACGTTCTGCTTGACCGTCAGTGACGAGAACAGAGCTCCCTGCTGGAACAGAATTCCCCAGCGCTTCGCTGCCGCCTGCGTCGTCCGCTCCTCGGCGCTCCCAAGGGTTGTCCCCATGACCTCGATAGACCCGCTGCGCCGAGGAATGAGCCCGATGATCGTCCGCATCAGGACGGATTTTCCGCCGCCTGACGCGCCTACCAACCCGAGAATCTCACCGCGACGAACGTCGAGCGAAAGATCGTTCAGAACGAGCTGCCGGCCGAACCCGACAACGAGATCGGTCACGCGGATCGCGCTGGACACGCCAAGATCATCCATTGCTACATTCCAATGGACGCAAAGAACACGGCGAAAAGACCATCGAGCACGATGACCAGGAAAATGGATTTCACCACGGATGTCGTAGTCTGTTGCCCCAGCGATTCGGCACTACCTTTCACACGAAGTCCCTCACTGCAGGCGACAATGCCGATCACCAAGGCCATGAACGGCGCCTTCAATATTCCCACTTCGAAGTGCGTCACCGAGATGGCATCGTGTAGCCGGGCGATGAAGATTGCCGGTCCCATGCCGCCATAGAGCTGGGCCACCAGCCCTCCTCCATACAGGCCAGCCATCGAGCCAATGAAGGCGAGAATTGGCAAGGTCAAGATCAACGCAACGATACGGGGCAGGATCAGCACCTCGACAGGATCAAGTCCCATCGTCACCAGCGCATCGATCTCCTCGCGCATCTTCATCGATCCAAGCTCGGCCGTGTAGGCGCTTCCCGACCGTCCTGCCACCATGATCGCGACGATCAGAACGCCAAGCTCGCGCAGGACCAGAATTCCGACCATGTCGACGACGTAAGACTCGGCACCGAAACGTCGAAAATGGAAGATCCCCTGCTGGGCAATGATGGCGCCGATCAGGAAAGTGATCAACACCACGATTGGAATGGCCTGCCATCCGATGCGGTACATCTGATAGACGAGGGAGGTCACGCGCAGAGATCGCGGCCGGCGCAGCGTCCGCAGCAGCGCAAAGAACAGCGCGGCCAACATGTCCAGAAACACCTTGATATCCTGGGCGGCCCCCAGACTCGAACGACCGAGGTCGGTGAGTTTGGCAAGGATCGGGTTCAGTCTCGGTGCCGGCGCGACGGCTCGCCGATTGACCTGCCGGACCTCCTCGACGAGGCCGATGTAGTTTTCTGCCACCCCGGTCGTCTCGACCCGCCGACCGCCAACAGCAGCCCGGCGGCCGAGCTTCTCAAGCAACCAAGCCCCCACGGTATCGATTTCGCTGACGGCTCCAAGATCAAGCTTCACCGCAGTCGCGCTGTTGATGCTGTTGCCGACAGAGCTGGTCAAGCTCTCGAGCTCTGCCACGTTCAGGGACACCCATGATCCGCTCGGACGAAGCTCGAGCACATCCTCCGTCGTCGCGGCGGTAAGTCCCGGATGAGCACGCAATTGGATGTCTCCCTCATTCGGCGCGCCGAGGCACACCCGTTCCTAAATCGCGCCGATCTGCCTCGCTTGATCTGCGTCAATCCCGTCAGCGCAACGGGTTGAGCGAAATCAAGCATCGTGCCGAGCTACGTTCTACAGTGATTTTGACCCGAGGACAAAACATGGCCATCGACCCGACGACGCTCCGGACCGAGTTGGAGAGCCTGACGCGCGAGCTAAGCCAGCTGTTGCGGGGCGCGGGTGCGCCGCGTGACAACCCGGACGCGCAACCAGCTGCCGGAATGCTCGCTGCAGCGATCGAGGGGCTAGACATGCGTCTAAGTGAGACCGACGTTCAGGTGGAGCGGATGATCAGGGATCGTCCGATCGCGGCGACAGCTTCGGCCTTCGCCTTCGGGCTCGCGGTTGGCCTCCTGCTGCGGAGAACTTAAGTGGATACCGAAAATGTCGTTAAACATTTGCGCCTTCTCTGGCGGACGGACCGGGTCATTGCCGACATCAGGCTCCGGCATCTGCTCGTCGGACTCGGCCTCCGGGCCTTTGCGGCGCTGATCGCCGTCTTTGGCCTCCTGATGTTCGAGCTGGCGGCCTACCTTGCGTTGGTCCAGATCACCTCTGCAGTCGTGGCAGCCGCAGCACTCGGAGCCTGCAATATCGCGATTGCGGCGATCCTCCTGATCATCGCATCCCGTGCACCGTCCGGCCGGGAACTCGAACTAGCCAACGAGATTCACTCCTCGGCGATGGACTCGCTGCAGTTGGAAGCACGAGCTTTGCAGTCCCGGATATCGAGCGTGGTCAACTATCCGCTCAACAGCCTCATTCCGCTGCTCATCGTTCCCATTGCGACGATGATCATCAGAACTCTCCGCTCGCATGGCGCCTCCGAAGGCGAGGCGGCGAGGCCACCGTCCAATGACGACCACCATCCGACCTGAACCGATGGATCCGGTGAGAGGACACCAAACACCTAAGCTTAGAGCCTGAGTTTGACATTGCAAAGGTCGCGCTCGGTTGGATCGGTTCTGACCTCGAAACCGAGGTTCCTACACATCTCCAGCATGACGACATTCTCCTGCAGGACGTCACCGGAGATCATCTTCAGGCCCTCCGACTTGGCATATTCGATGATCAGCTGCATCAATGCCCAGCCGAGTCCGCGTCCCTTGAGATCCGACCGCAACAGGATTGCGTACTCCCCGCTCTCGTAAACCGAGTCGGAGTGAATCCTCACGACGCCGACCAGTTCGTTTGTCGCTTCATCGAACGCCACAAAAGCCATCGCGCGCGCATAGTCGAGCTGCGTCAGGCGCGCGATGAACTCGTGCGTGAACTCCTTCATGGGGGCAAAGAATCGAAGACGCAGGTCTTCCGGAGTGACATGCTTGAGGAACTCATGAATGGTTGGCTCATCCTCGGGTCGGATCGGTCGCGCAAGGATCCGCCAGCCGTCCTTGACCTGGAGATGCCGTTCCCATTGGCTCGGATAGGGCCGAACGGCGAAATTCGACGGACCAGAGCCTTTGAATTTCGGCGGAACCCTGCCGACGGCGACGCGCGCATCGACGGCCATGACGCCGCTCTCGTCGGCGAGCAGCGGATTGATATCGAGTTCGCGAATCTCGGGAACGTCTGCTGCAAGCTGCGCAAGCTTGACCAGCACCTGTGCGACTGCATCGGGCTTGACCGCGGGGACATCACGATAAGCGCGCAGCAATCGTGAGACGCGCGTGCGCTCGATGAGGTTTCGCGCCAGATGGAGATCGAGCGGAGGCAGACCGAGCGCCTTGTCGTTGATGATCTCGACGGCGGTACCGCCCCTGCCGAACACGATCACGGTTCCGAAGGTCGGATCGTCGGCAATGCCCATGATAAGCTCCCGCGCCTTGGCGCGGACGATCATGGCTTGCACGATCACGCCGGAAATCCGTGCGTCGGGCCGAAGGGCCTTCGCGCGGGCCATGATCTCGTTCGCCGCGTTACGCACGGCCTCGGCCGTGGTGAGATTGAGCACGACACCGCCGACGTCGGATTTGTGAATGATATCTCTCGACAGAATCTTGAGAACGACAGTTGTGCCTTGAGCGAACAACTGTTCCGCATACCCGACCGCCTCGTCGACCGAGGACGCAGCGAACGTCGGCACCATCGCAATATCGTAAGCCTCCAGCAGGCGACTGATCTCGACCGGATCGAGCCAGGTCCGCCCGTCGGCGAGGGCTGTCGCTATAATTCCGCGGGCTGCGTCGACGTCGGGCGCAAAAGAGCTCGGCATGGCCGGCGGGACAGCGGCAAGCGATTCGACCACCTCCCGATGACGAACGAGATGCATGAAGCCGCGAACGGCATCATCCTCGGTTGGATAGTTCGGAATTCCTGCCCCGCTCAAGGTCTCGATGACCGGCTGCTCCGCGCCGACCCATGCCGCCAGAACCGGCTTTGCCCAGCGCCGGTGCTGCTTTCGATAGGTACTGACGAACTCGGTGACAGCCGTGGCGATGGCGCTCGCGGATGCAATCGCGGTCTGAACATTCATGACGAGAATTGCATCGTTGGCTTGATCGGCGAGCAGCGCTTCGAGCGCGAGCGTGTAGCGTGCGGCATCGGCATCGCCGACGATGTCGACCGGGTTGGATCCGGACCAGGTCGGCGGCAGGATGGCGTCAAGTTTGTTGTGTACGACCGGCGAAAGTGCGGCAGGCACGCCTCCGAGCTCGACCAGTCGATCCACGGCGAGCACGCCGATCCCGCCGCCATTCGTGAGAATGGCGAGCCTCTTGCCCATGGGCGACTCCACCCGCCCCAGCGTTTCGGCGCAGTCGAACAACTCGCGCAGATCGGAGACCCGCAGAACGCCGGCCCGGCGAAAAGCCGCATCATAGACGGCATCGGCTCCCGCCAGAGCGCCCGTATGTGTCGCCGCAGCTTGCGCACCGACGGCACCGCGGCCCGACTTTACGACCACAACCGGCTTGACCCTTGCCGCCCCTCGCGCCGCGGACATGAACTTTCGCGCGTCCTTGACGGCTTCGATGTAGAGCAGGATCGCGCGGGTCCCACCGTCCAACGCGAAGTGGTCCAGAAGATCTGCGAGATCGACGTCCAACTGATCGCCGATCGAGACGATTCCAGAAAACCCAACACCGCGCTGAGCAGCCCAATCTACCATCCCCGCCGCGATAGCGCCGGACTGGGAAATGAGCGCCAGGCTTCCTGCAACCGGCATGTGTGCCGAAAAGCTCGCATTGAGCTTGATGGTAGGCATCATGATTCCGAGACAGTTCGGCCCGATGAGACGCATGCCGTATTTCTGCGCCGCCTTCTCGGCCTGGTCGGCGAGCGACCCCTCTCCGTGCCCGAGACCCGAGGTAATGATCAAAGCCCCTGCCGTCCCCAACGCGCCTGCGCGATGAATGAGATCCGGGATCGAAGGGGGGGGCGTCGTGATCACCACCAGTTCCGGCACAAACGCCAGTTCGGCGAGGCTGCCAACGGCTGCGATATTGGATATTTCCCGATAGCGAGAATTGACCAGGCCAAGCTTGCCCTCGAACCGCGCCTTGACGATATTGTCGAGGATGGCCTTCCCTACCGAGTTCGGTCGCGGACTTCCTCCGATCAGAGCGATGGAGCGTGGCAAAAGCAGGTTCCGCATTCGGTAGGTCGACATTTGCACGTCCAACATCAGTCGGTGAAAGGCGGGTGAATCCCGGAGACTGATCTTAGTTTCAATCCGCAGCCGGTCTAGCGCGACTTATCATCCCAGCATGGTGACGGATGCAACCCCGCTGCGTTCCCTGACTGCGCCTGCCGGTTCTGCTCGGTAGGCCGCAGTATTCGGACCAAGTCCTTGATGAGCATCAAACGATTGCCGGGCTGATTATCTTATTACCCTGCAAATTCGTCCGGGAGGCTCTCCGATGCGAGCGATGGTTCTGCGAAAGCCTGGAGCGCCTCTGCAGCCCGAGACACTCGCGGACCCCGATCCTGGTCCCGGTGAGATCCGCGTCAAGATCAGGGCATGCGGCGTGTGTCGCACTGACCTGCATGTGTACGACGGTGAGCTTCCCGACATCCGGTATCCGCTCATCCCCGGACACGAGATCGTCGGTCATGTCGATCAGATTGGTCCTGGTGTGACGACGCACAGGCTCGGCGAACGCGTCGGAATTCCATGGCTGGGGCATACATGCGGCCATTGCGCGTTCTGCGCACGTGGTATGGAAAATCTCTGCGACCAGCCGACGTTTACCGGCTATACGCGCGATGGCGGCTATGCGACCCACACCGTCGTCGACGCAAATTATGCATTCCCGCTCGATGGTCTGGAGGATGACATCGCCACCGCACCACTGTTGTGCGCCGGCCTGATCGGCTGGCGATCCCTGGTCATGGCAGGGGAAGCCGAGAGGCTTGGCATCTACGGATTCGGCGCGGCGGGTCACATCGTTGCCCAGGTGGCCCGCTGGCAGGGGCGTCATATCTATGCGTTCACCCGCGAGCACGACGAGGCTGCGCAGGATCTGGCTCGCCAACTTGGCGCCACATGGGCCGGAGCGGCGGGCCAGCGTCCCGATGTTGCTCTGGACGCGGCCATCATCTACGCGCCAGCTGGCGAGCTTGTTCCGGCCGCTCTGCGGGCTGTTCGGAAGGGTGGCCGGGTGGTCTGCGCAGGTATCCATATGAGCGACATTCCGACGTTTCCCTATTCCCTTCTCTGGGGAGAACGCCAAGTGGTGTCCGTCGCCAACCTGACGCGACAGGACGGTCTCGATTTCCTGCATGTCGCGCAGCAGGCTCAGATACGGACCCATACGACGCCCTATCCGCTGTCCGACGCAAATGACGTTCTGGCCCGCCTGAGGCGGGGTGACGTCGTCGGCGCGGCGGTGCTTATCCCGGACTTTTGAAGTGAATGTGGTAACCCCGCCCATGGCATCACCATCCGATCAGGAACTGGTCTTCTCCTTCTTGGGCAATACCACCCGACATCCAGGTGTCCGCCGGATCGACACGCACGCGGCTTCAGTGTTTCTGATCGGCGACCGCGCTCTGAAGATCAAGCGCGCCGTTCGGCTGCCATTTCTGGACTATTCGACGCTCGATCGGCGCAAGGCAGCGTGCGCGAAGGAAATGGAGATGAATCACCCGTTTGCTCCAGACATCTATCGGCGTGTCGTCGCCATCACCAAGGCGCCAGACGGATCATTCGAAGTCGATGGATCCGGCACTCCGGTCGAATATGCCGTCGAGATGCGTCGCTTCGATGACAGCCGGACATTCGATCACCTCGCTCGCCACCAGCAATTGGAGATCGGCTTGGGCGAACGTCTGGCGGAGACGATCGCGGCGTCGCATGCCGTGGCCACCCGGATGCCGTCCAACGCGTGGACGCAGTCGCTTCCAGTCTGGATCGACGCGTTCGTCGCCAGCTTTCGAAACGTCCCACTATTTGACGCTACGCAAATCGAAGAACTCCGCGCTCTTTGCCACTCGGCCTTCACACGGCTCTGTCCCCTGCTCGAGCAACGCGCAAAAGAGGGGCACGTGAAGCGCTGCCACGGCGACCTCCATCTCGCAAATATCGTTCTCATCGACGACAAGCCGGTACTGTTTGACGCCATCGAGTTCGACGACCGGATAGCCACGATCGACGTCCTCTACGATCTCGCGTTTCCATTGATGGACCTCTTGCACTTCGGGCAGTCGATCGCCGCCAACCATCTCTTGAATCGCTACCTCTCGATCGCTGCGCCCGACCAGACCGGTGGATTGGCTGCTCTGCCTCTGTTCATGGCGATCCGGGCCGCTATCCGTGCGCAAGTCTTTCTTGCAAGGCTCGACCGCAGTGATGCCGAACACTCGGAGGCAGACCGCTCTGCGACCATCGGGATCGCAGAGAGCTACTTCCAACTTGCGCGCAGCCTCATTCGGCCGGCGGAGCCGAGGGTGGTCGCCGTCGGCGGATTATCGGGAACGGGAAAATCTGCGCTCGCCCGGGCTCTGGCTCCCCTCTTGGCTCCTCCACCGGGAGCAATCGTGTTGCGCAGCGACGTGCTGCGCAAGCAACTATCCGGCGTGAAGGAAACCGAACGCCTCCCAGCTGCAGCCTATACGCTGGCATCGAGTGCACAGGTCTATCGAGAGTTGACGACGCAGGCCGGCCGCGTGCTCTCACAAGGCTTCACGGTGATCGTCGACGCCGTGTTTGCACGTTCGGATGAACGACAGGCGATCCATGATCTCGCGAACCGGCTGAAGGTGCCCTTTGCCGGCCTCTTCCTCGTCGCAGATTTGCGCAGCCGGCAGGAGCGGATCCACCATCGAGTCGACGATGCGTCCGATGCAACGGTTGGAATTGCCGAAGATCAGGAACGCTACGACATCGGCGCCCTGGATTGGCTCCGGGTGGATGCGTCGGGCACGGCCGAGACGACACTGGAACAAAGCCGATCATTGCTCCGGATCGGCACCTGAGTCCGGTGGAATAACGCTGCCTGACCGCCACAAGCGGCGACTACGTGTGCACGTAGTCGCCCGGCGCGTCTCCGAGATCATTTGAACGATCTGCCCCGAGTTGCGGCGGCGCGCCCGGTGCACCCGACTGCTGTCCAAGCCACGCCGTCCACGCCGGCCACCATGACCCCTCCAGTTTTGGCGAGGTGCTCTGCCACTCGTCCGGCCCGAGATATGGCGCGTCGGCTGCCTTGGTCCGCATCTGATGGGAGCGCCCCTGCTCGCCCGGCGGCGCCACGATGCCGGCATTGTGGCCGCCGCTCGCGAGCACGAAAGTGACGTCGGCATCAACTTCGTAGTGGACCTTGTAAGTCGACTTCCAGGGCGCAACGTGATCACGCAGGGTCCCGACCACGAACATCGGCGTGTGGATGTCCGAGAGCGAAACGGGTTTCCCCTCGACCCGATATCGCCCCTCGGCGAGATCGTTGTTCAGGAACAGCTTGCGCAGATACTCGGAGTGCATCCGATACGGCAGCCGCGTCGCATCTGCGTTCCATGCCATCAAGTCGCTCGGATTCGCGCGCTCACCGAGAAGATAGTCGCGCGAGACACGCGACCAGATCAGATCGTTGGAGCGCAGCAATTGAAATGCGCCCGCCATCTGCGTGGTGTCGAGATATCCACGCTCCCACATCATGTCTTCGAGAAAGGCGACCTGGCTTTCATTGATGAAGAGCGTCAGCTCTCCCGCTTCGGTGAAATCGGTCTGGGCCGCAAACAGCGTGATCGTCTTCAGACGCTGGTCACCGTCCCGTGCCATGGCCGCCGCCGTGATCGAAAGAAGCGTTCCGCCGAGACAATAGCCTGCGGCATGAACCGGCGTATTCGTAATGATCGTTCCGATCATCTCCAGGGCCGCCATGACGCCCAGCGAGCGGTAGTCGTCAAACGCAAGATCCCGGTCTTCCGCGCCGGGGTTTCGCCAGGAGATCATGAAAACCGTAAAGCCTTGGTCGGTCAGGTATCGGACCAGCGAATTGTGCGGCGATAGATCCAGGATGTAATATTTCATGATCCAAGCCGGTACGATCAGGACCGGCTCTGGTCGCACCTTCTCGGTCGTCGGCAGGTATTGAATCAGCTCAATCAACTGATTGCGAAGCACAACCTTGCCCGGTGCGGTCGCGACGGTCTTGCCGGCGACGAACTCACCATTGCTCGATATCTTTCCGGGCTGCATTACCTGCATGATATCGGCGAGCCAGTTCTGCCAGCCGAAGATCAGGTTCTCTCCACCGCTTTGAAACGTCTTTTCCAAGACTTCCGGGTTGGTCGCGGCAAAGTTCGATGGTGCGAAGATGTCGAGCAGTTGACGAATTGAAAAGTCGACGACGGCTTCGTTGGCGGGGTCGACACCACGAATGCCGGTCGTCGCCTTGTGCCACCAATCTTCCCCGAGCAGGAACGCCTGGGCGAACAAGTTGAACGGGTACGTCGCCCATTGCGGCGTGGAAAAGCGATGATCGTTCGCCTGCGGTTTGATCAGGTCCCAAGGACCACGATTCGGGTCTGCAAAATGCAGGGACCGTTCAGCGACCTGCTTTGCGCCGTACCAGGCATCTCGAACGATTTCGATCTGGCGCTGAGGTGCTGCGGCCAGATGACAAGCCCAATCCAGATACGCCATTGATAGAGCGGCCGGGGAAATTCCGCCGGTGAGCCGAGCCAGCATCGCGCTGAAGGCCTTGTCCAGCTCGTGATCCTCGCGCCGAAGCTCCCCGGAGTTCGCGTCGGCTTCGCGGGAGAGCAGCTTTGCGTCGGATGCGGCGAGCGCAGCAGCCGGCTTCAAAGAGGTCCCTGCAGAGACAACGGCACTGCTTCGGTCGTTGTCGGTCGTTCCTTCGCGTTCCCGTTCGGGACGCGACACACCCGCACTCTTCAGTTTCGCCACCGTTGCCCCATAAGATTCACGCTGGCATCAATCAGGCGCTGCCCGTGTTTGAAAAGTCGATCGCAATCACGCCTGACGAAATCAATCTGATGCCGTCCACATTCCTGAACCATCGCCTGGATTCCCGTCACGGAATGCACGCCGGCCAGCTTCGACACGAACTCGGCCAGCAGATGCGTCTCCGTACGCGCGCGATCCAGCACTTCGTTGCTGGCAAACAGAATCTCCTCCATGATGATCTGCTGGGAGCCAACGAGCAGCTCAAGTGCGTGCTTGTTGGAGAGAGCGACACGTTCGGACAGTTCGGCCGTTTCGTCGGCCAGGATCTTGGTCCCGGAGAACTCGGACATGGGCACCTCTCCTCTCGCTGGATCAGAAGGCCGTATAGCTGCAATTCAAAGCCAAGACCTTGAGCTGCGTCAATGACGGCGGCGGCACCTGCTTTGACCTGCGTCAATTCAAGACCGTGGCAGCGGGTTACTTTTTCTTAGCTTTTGACATTGGAGTTCGCCATGCGCGCCCATCAGATCATGACCCGCCCCGTCATCACCGTCACCCCTGACACTTCCATCGTGGATGCGGCAAATATCATGCTTCAACGGCACGTCAGCGGCCTTCCAGTGGTCGATCCCGGCGGAAAGCTGGTGGGCGTCGTCTCGGAAGGCGATTTCATCCGCCGAACGGAGATCGGCACCGGGCGAAAGCGCGGCCGCTGGCTGCGATTCATTCTCGGGCCCGGAAAGTCGGCGGCCGACTTCGTCCACGAGCATGGTCGCAAAGTGTCAGAGGTGATGACCAAGTCTCCCTTGACGATCACCGAGGACGCCGCGCTGGCTGAGATCGTGGAACTGATGGAAAAGAACCACGTGAAACGGTTGCCCGTGGTCAAGGGAGACCGAGTGATCGGCATCGTGTCACGGGCGAACCTGCTGCAAGCGGTCGCCGCGCTCGGGCGGCAGGTTCCGGATCCAACGGCCGACGACGATCACATCCGCAACCGCGTGATCGACGCCCTCGAGAAGAACGACTGGTGCCCGTTCGGATTGTCCGTCATCGTTAAGGACGGCATCGTTCATCTGAGCGGCGTCATTACCGAAGAGCGGTCGCGGCAGGCGGCAATCGTTGCCACCGAGAACATCTCTGGCGTCAAGAAGGTGCATGATCATCTGTGCTGGGTCGACACCATGTCGGGCATGTACCTGAACTCACCGGAAGACGATGAGATGGCCAAAGCCGGCTGATGGCTGCTGAGGACGCTGCCGCTCCTCCGTGTCCGGCAACAGTGACGATGCCCTCAGGCTCCCGGATTATTGCGTCCGAACGTCCCTACCCGACGCAGGGCTTCGATCTCCTGCTCGGTGTACCCAAGCCTGTGGCGCAGGATTGCGGCCGTATGCTCACCGAGCCGCGGCGCCGCCGTCGGCTCGACGGTTGGTGTGAGCTTCATGGTGATTGCAGGCTCGACGTTGGGTATCGAGCCTGCTGTCGGGTGCGGAATACGACAGGTGCGGTCGCGCATCCGGACCTCGGCCGCGTTGAACGCCTGCTCGACCGTTCGAACGCGTCCAACCGGAACTCCAGCCTGGTTCATCCGGGATATCCAGACATCCATCCGTTCCGTGGCAAGGATGTCGGCGATGAGGCCGCGCAGTTGCGCACGGTTGACCCATCGCGCCCTTCGCGTGGCAAAGCGAGGATCGCTCAGGAGATCCGGACGACCAAGCACCTCAGTCGACAGCCGGCGGTAGAGCCGATCGTTGGCACATGCGATGTAGAGCGGGCCATCTGACGCTTCAAAGACGCCGACCGTCGGAGAGTCGTTCGGCGAATTTCCCGTTCGCGTGGGGTTCACGCCATTCATCAAATACGCCATTCCGGAGAAGCCTGTCATCGCCAACGCGATGTCGAACAGCGCCACCTCGACGTGCTGCCCGCGACCGAGCCGCTGCCGGGCGGCAAGTGCCAACAGGATGGCATTGCAGGCGGACATGCCGGTGGCCAGATCAACGATCGGAGGACCGGTCCGCACCGGCGGACCGTCGGCGAAACCGTTGAGGGACATGAACCCGCTTTCGGCCTGGGTGATCGGATCGAACCCTGATCGCCACGCGAATGGACCGGAGCGTCCGTAAGCCGAGATCGAGCAATAGATCAGCCCGGGATTGGTGCTGGACAATGCCTGATAGTCCAGCCCGAACTTCTCCATGACGGACGACGAGAAATTCTCCACGACGATGTCGGCCTTGGCGATCAGCGCACGCGCGACGTCTCTGGCCTGCGGGATCGTGAGATCCAACACCATGCCGCGCTTGTTGCGATTGAGGCTGAGGAACGCAGCGCTCTCTCCGCCGAGCTCGGCGTGCTCGTATGCCCGGGTATCGTCCCCCGTGAGCGGCTGCTCGATCTTGATCACCTCGGCGCCGAAATCGGCCAGCGTCTGTGTGCACGCGGGCCCTGCGACGACACGTGTGAAGTCGATCACCAGCAGACCAGCCAGCGCGGTCGGCGCGTCAGGCGACCGTGGCGCACGCTCTGGCAGGGTGACCTCGGCCGGCATCCCAGAGTCCTTCCCGTTGCTTTGATCGTCTGAAGCGATCTTCCATTCACTGCCGGGCGCAGCTTGTCTCCAACATCCCGACAACGCATGGTTAGCTCAACGGCAGCCGCAAAAAAAGCCTGGCTCGGAGCTGTCGAGCCGGGCTAGTTCTGCTGCAGCGCAATGCAATCTGCATAAGGCGTCGGTCGACAGCTCACCGCCGGATCATCTTGCGCCAATAAAGCGAGTTCCCCCAGGCCCAGGGCCGGCCCGGTTGGAACAACACATATCCGCACCGAATGAAATTGTTCGCGGAAACGATGTTGCAGGTCGTGTCCGAAACGATGCAATCCAGTCCCGAGCGGCGCGCGCGCAGCTCGATCGCACGCATCAGCCGCCGCTGCAGGCCGTAACCACACCGCTCTTGGAGAACACCAACCCTCGAAAGGTAGGCGATGCCTTTGCCGAGGGATGACGGCGTCATTCCGGCGAAGGCAACGGGCCGTCCGAGCTCGGTCGATATCCACCATTGTCCGCTCTCGAAATCAGGCAGAGGCGCGCAATCGAGGAATGTGCGCGCATGGAGCTCCTTCAAGGTGTCGAGAACGTCAGGCTCGCAAGCGTCGACCTCCCTGATGCGGAAGCGGCGGTCTCGCCGTAAGGTCCTGGCTGGCACGGCATTACCTTCCGAGCACGACTTTGATGCCGAGCCAGATCGCGCCGATCAGACCTGTCGCGATGACCGTGATGACGGCCTTGAACGTGTAGCTCTGAGCCTGCTCCACGCTCTTGCGCCAGCGCCGCAGGTGCTGGAAATCGGCTCTCAGCTCCTTCCGATCCTCCTCCTCGATGCCGAACGAGGTGAGAATGGTCGCGATCGCCCTCATCACGACGGCATCGATCTCGTCGCGCTGAAGCTGACTCTGCTTGGCCAGGGTCTCGGCGACGACGGCCGTGATTTCGTCATGGGTGATGTTCATCGCCTGATGATCCTCGCTACATTTTCGAAGCCGCGCTTGGCAAAATAGAAGGAGATGACGAGATTCGCGGTCGTCGACGCGAAGCCCGCGAGCGGATCCGTCGAGCCGAGCCCGAGCACCTTGTCCCACACCAGCAGCTTGGCAAAGTAGATCGAGACGCAGTAGCCGATGAGCTTGTCCGGCTCGTACCAGCAGCCGATTTCGGCCGCACGCAGCCGGAGCTGCGCGTCGCTTTCGGAGACCTGCGCGGCGATCTCCGTCGCCGCCAGGTCTGCCGCGATCTTGGCATCCGCGTTGCCTGCCCTCAGCTTCGCCTGGTAGGCATCGATCAGCCCCTTGATCACCGGCCCGCCCAGGAATCCCAGAATGCTCATCCACATGTCACGACGCCCTCTTGAGCGAGCGCAGCCGTGCCAGAATCGTGATCAGCGAGATCGCGAGAAAAATCCGGCCGACGGCACGGGTATCGCCGATGGCGGCACTGATCTGATCTTTCAGGCTCGGGTCTCCGAGCGCGTCACTGACGTTGTCGGCGATCGACAGCAGAAACCCGATGACCGCCAGCGCGTAACCCCAGGCGATCGTCAGCGAATGACGACACGCGGCCTTGACTTTCGTCCACATGATGAATCCTTTCCGAAAAAAATGCGGAGACGACGCCGCCGGCCCTGCGCGAGCCGCGCTCGGCGCCCTGCAATAGTTGAATTTTGTCCGAGGCCCGCCCGTCCGTCGGTACACCGACGGGGAGCACGAGGATTGCGCCGGTCAGCGATCGCCGAGAATGCGTTTCACCAGGGCAGCAAAAAGGGCCCCAATGGAGCCCTTTGCCGGATGTCTGATGGATGCGGAAGCCGACGTCGGAGGCCCCTTGTCGGGTGGCCGTTCCGCCCCCACAAGACCGGGCGGGAAGCTGATGGTCGCATCGATCTCCATCATGGCCTTGAGCATCCCGGCGCAACCCGGCTGCCGGTCGACGGCCTGGGGATCGTAGACGCCGTCGCGGACATACTTGCCGGCACGATATTGATCGGTTCCGGCCCAGACATAGGGGGACGGCACGCCCCGGCGTGCATAACCGAGCCCATTATACTGCTCGAGAAGCGTCAAGGCGCCGCCAATCGACCAGTCCCGCCACCGCGCCGCATGCGGCGCGCAATTGACGAGCGCATCGACCGCGGCGTCCTCCCACGAGGCGAATGGTCCCCGTCCCGCAGGCACATGGACCGACACCCGGTCCCAGGGATCCCCCTGCGCCAGCGACCGCGACCAGCTCTGCGCCGATTCGCGCTCGTGGATGACGGCGATGATCGGCCAGGGGACGCCGGTACGCTGGGAAACGGCCTGATAGCGAGATTTTGCGGTCAACAAGCGCCGGGAAGCCAGGTCAAACGATCGGGTGAGCCTCGCCTTCCCCCAGCGTCGGACGTTGGCGTTCGTCAGCGTTTTCAGGTCCATCATGACTCCAAACAAAAAGGCCGCCATGGCTGGCGGCGTATGTCTTTCTCAGTTCCGAAAATTGCGCGCTTTTATTGCCTCGTGAACGTCCTGGTAGCTGTCGCTCGCCCTACCCGAAAAACGTCCCCCCCCTGCTGGTCACCGGTCTCTCGGAGACGCAGCTTCGGACTCAGAATGCGCAGGAATACGGGAATAGCTAGCAAGACATTTCCAGATATTGCAAACGGTGTCCAAGTGTGGTCTCGTATTCACTTACAGATTTAGACCGTTCGGACTGACAACTGTGACAAGTTTGATTTTCGGGGCGGGGGGGATGGTCGGAAGCCGCATCGCCCACGGCTCACCCGGGGCAATTTGCGTATCGCGCCAACCGAGACCAGGATGGTTAGTTGCCGACCTCGGACGCCGGGAAACGATCGATCTTCCCGAAGCAGAAGTCATCTATTGCGCCACAAGTCCCATAGCTTTTTCGATGGTTATGCCTGAGGTGCTCCGGCGTAAACCGCGCCGCATCGTTGTCATTACGTCAACGAGTGTTTTCAGCAAGATCCACTCCGAGGATGCACGCGAGCGCGCAGATATGACGAGTCTTCGAGCTGCGGAAGACCGCATCATCCACGCGTGCGAGAGGGCCGAGGTGGAGTGGACCATACTGCGGCCCAGCCTAATTTACTGCGAAGGCCGCGACCAGAACGTGACGCAGATTGCGCGCATCGTCCGCAAACTGCGTTTCATGCCGCTCTACGGACGAGGGAACGGCCTGCGCCAACCGGTGCACGCCGAGGATCTCGGACGTGGCGCACTTGCCGCTGCGATCAGTCCCGCAGCAGCAAACCGCGCCTATTCAACAACTGGTGAGACTATCACCTATCGGGAAATGGTAGGCCGCATTTTTGATGCGCTCGAGATGCGCCGACGCTTCATATCGTTGCCTCCGTTGGCATGGAATGCGGCCTTTGCGATCGCGCGGCCCCTCTACCCTGAAATTACCCCGGCTATGGGCAAGCGTATGGTCAAGGACCTTGCATTCGATTCGTCCGAGGCTACCGCAGATTTTGGATGGCAATCGCGATCATTTGCGCCGTCGTTCAGATGATTCGCATAATGTAGTTGCAAAGGATAGTTGGCTGAATGTTGTTGTGCACCCCGCCGCCCCCCGATGCATCGGTCGTGAACGGGTGCACATGGCGGCTACTCGCGCCGCTGGTCGAGGCCCCGCCGGTGCTTGTCGCCGCGGGAAAGCTTCCTCCTCCGAGTTGGTTAGCAGACACATTCGCAACGCTGTAGCTATGAGTGTGGTCTGGCGTATCGTTACCGGTATTGCCAGTATGGATATGCGATGGCATTTCGCTAACCGTTAGGGTATGCGCGTCCTCGCCACCGGCCCCACCGGAACTATGCCTCACACTTGCCAAAGCGCCGGCCACAAGCCTGTTTGCCGTCGTGCCGCCCATATTGTCGGGGCGCGCAGTCACGCGCCCGCGAAGGTCCGGTAGATTAAAAGTGGTCGTTCCGTCCCCCACCCCATAGGTAGTGCCGACCAAGGCGAACAGCGTGGCATAGGCTGTCCGGCTGATTGCTTGGCCGAACGGGAAGGCGAACGAACTATTCGGCGCAGTCGGCCCCCAGTAGTCGATCCCCCCCGCAACTGGAATACAGTACGGATTGCCGTAGTATCCGCGCAGATAAAATGCCCCATCACCATTGTTATAGACTGCTACATAGGGCGTCCCCTGGATCATCGATCCCGCTGGTAGATCGGCATTGGGCGCGCTGCGTAGCGGCTTCGGGCCCAAAGAGTCGACGTTTAGAGTGCACGTGCCGGTATTGGTGACGTGCGGGGTGAACGCGATGATCTGTCCGTTGAGATGCGGCAGCGAATCGAATTGCTGGTTGCTCGTTACGGCGTAGGCGGTGCTCGTGCCGCTCGTTGCGATCGCGCCCGCGATGTCGTCGCGATATTTTGCGGTCGCCGCCATCATGGCCCGAGCGGAGTCGTTGATGCTCGACGGGACCTGTCCTTCGGACCAGTTGATCGTTGGATCGGCCGTGGCATCCGCCGATGCGGTCTGCGACCATCGATAGAGTGTCATTCTGCTTCTCACATAGAAATGGCAGCCGCGCGGGCTGCAGGGGCCGGTTTGTGGCTGTTCGATGCGGGGATCGCGGCACGTGCCCGATGATCGATCACGCATCCATGGCTAGGTCTCTCGCCGTAGCGTCAGATACTGCTCGCATGCACAGGACGGCGCCCTGGCGATCAGCAGATTGCGGATCACCCCTTTGGGCACTCCGGGACTTTCTCTTGCGATCGCGTCCACACGCGTCTGCACGACGCGCTCGATCTCACCCCGAAGCTCCTGAATCCTGTCTTCGATGGTCAAATTGCTGCGATTCTGCTTCACCGTTCTGATCCTCCTTCATCGTACGCTCCGCCGATCGGAGCCGAACGAGCATCTTGTTCGTATGCGCGAGCGCGTGCTGCGTGCGTCTCAAGCTCTTCTCGCGCCTCGTCTCGTGGTCCGCGATGAAACGCTTCAGGTCGTGGGGCAAGGCCTTGAAGCGCTCCTTCCAGGGACCTGGCCAGGATTGCGGGGGCGAGAGCTTGGCGATGCCGTCGAGGACGATCGCGACCGGCGCTCCCGCCGTGGGATCAGCCAATCCCAATGAGACATGAGCTCTGGAGATGTCGAGAATCGCCTCCCAGAGCGGCTCGACACCGATGCCGCCGTGTTCTCGGGCAAAGCGGGCGACCGCCGCCGGCGAGGCCGGGCAGAACGTCTCGCGCTCCCGCTCACACCAGCGTGCAAACAGCGGAGCGCGCTGCCTGCGCGCCTCGGCAAGCGCAGCCAGAACGGGGTTTGCCATCGGTGGTCTCACGGCCTGCCGGACCTGCGAGCCTGATAGAGCGCCACCGCATCCTTGAGATCACCTGACGATGTCAGGCGGGCATTGAGCGCGCGCAGATCCGTCCGTCCCCGCTCCCCTGAGGAGACTGAGACACCCGGCCGCACCACGGGCGGGACAGCCTTCGTCACCGCGGCATCCTTTGCCCGCATCATCAGTCGATATCGCGCCGCGTCGTACATCATCCGCTGAAAGGTGGCGTGGCGCATCAGTGGCTCGGTCTGGAACAGCCGGTTGAGCTCCGACGCCGAGATCCCGCTCTCCTTTGCCGACGCCATGATCTCCGCGGCAACGGCCTGGCGTATAGCGCGCGGCTCGCTCTTCAGCATGTCCTCGAGCCGATCGTCCTGGTCGTGCGCAAAGGACTGGAAGCTCCGTTGAGCCGCTTCGGCGTGCTGGCGCTGCGCCTCGGCCTGCTGTGCCAGCAACTGATCCGACATCGCGACGGCTGCCTGGATGCGTCCAAACCTTGCCGGATCCTCGCGCGACATCCGTTCGAGCGCGGCGGGGACCTGCCCGGCAGGCATGCCGGCGAATTCGGGAAACTGGCTGAGAAAGCTCGCTTGCGCAATCTGGACGGCAGACGCCAGACCTTCCTGATAGGATTGGCGGGCCTGCTCGGCTTCGCCGATCTTCTCCTCGATCGCCTGCAGCACCTGCGGATGCTGCAACACCTTCTCCAAGTCAGGCGCAAGTCGCGACGAGGCATCGTGCTGCGCCGGATCGATCTCGGCAGCAGACTCGGCAGCCCGCGAGGCCGGTTCGAAGCCGTCGGGCTCACCATTTGCCGGCGAACCCAAGCGGTCGCCCGGATCGGAATCCGGCGTCCCGCGAGATACCTCACCCGCCTCAGCGGCCCGGACGCGCGCGTGATCACGCGCCGCGCGATCGAGCGTGACCGACTCGCCGCGATCGACCACGTTGCCGGCTTCGTCGACATACTCCCGAACCATCACCGGCGGGCGTGGATCGGTGCGCTGCTCGGCAGCGTCGCGCAGCGATGCAACGTCGCCGTCGAGCGGTTCGCGCTCCGGCCGCTCCTCCGGATCCGGCATCGGCCGATAGCCGGCATTCTCCAGTTCGAATGCCGCCCCCGTCAGGAGGTGCTCTGATTCATCTGACATTCACTACCGCTCCCTCGAGATGCTGCTCCGAGCTACTTCTTGCCAAACGCGCCGCTGAACGGCTGGAGCAGGCTGCCGATTCCGCCGGCGATCTTCGCAAACTGATCGGCACCGGACATCTCCTGTGTTCCGGTCATGGTGCCGTTGGTCTGCTGACCGAGCTGAGCGATCGGCGTTCCGATCTGTGCCAGGAGCCCCAGCGCCTGCACCGGAATTCCGCGGCGCTGCGCCTCCTCCGCCAAGGTGGCATTGGCGCCATAGTTCTGCGCATCGAGCGCCGCCTGCGACGCTGTCACGCCCTGCCCCTGGTTGGCGAGGGATTGCTGCTGCATGCCGCCGAGCATGTTGGCCGTCGTGTTGCCGGCGCCGTACAGCGCGTTGGCCGCGCTCAGCTGGTTCTGGACGTCCTGATTGTACTGGGCCGCGATCACAGGCGCTTCCGCCGCCGCCACGCCGCGGCCATACGCCATCTGGTTGGCGCCGCTGAAGTCGCGCCCGGCAGCTGCAAACTGGCCGTTGATGGACGTGCCGACATCGTTCTGGATCTGCGCCAGTTGCGCCGCGAGCGCAGGATTGTTGCCGATCATGCTGCCATTGGCGTAAGGCGTCAGCTGCCCCTGCAACGTCTGCAGATTGGCCTGGGCCGCCGGCGCCTGCGCCAGCGCGTTGCCGCCATTGAGCAGCGACTGCGCATAGGCCCCGATGCTGCCGGCATAGGGATTACCCTGCGCCGCGTTCTGCTTGAGCGTATCGAGCGCGCCAGTCTCGGCGCTGGTCAGCCCGGTATTGTTCAGGCCATTGCCGACCTGAGACAGGATGTTCTGCAACATCGGCTGCGCCGGCTGCCACGGCTGCGTCTGGGATTGCTGGGTCTGCGTGCTGGATGATTGTCCGCCCATTGGCGAGGAGCCTTCTTTTCTGAGAATCAATTGCCTAGCTGTTGATCGGATCAGCAGCTAACGCATCTCGAGCAAATGCCGGGATGGTTGAAGACTTCCATTTCACCAATAAGCCGGTCGCGACACGAGAGTGCGAACGCTGCGGCCATCTTGAGCAGACTGCGCCGAGGATCTTTCTGATTCCTGATCGACCGGACTGGTGTTTGTAGGCTGCGGAGCAGAAGTACCGCCCGCATGGCGGCCACTTACCCGCTTTTCGGCCCAGTCTCTGAGATAGCCGGCGGTCTTTCCTGCTAAGAACGGATTCGCCTTCATCGCGCTTGGCTTGAGTAACTGATCCAACGGTGTTGCAGGATCAGCCGTAAGAACAGATCTGGCACCACCTGCGCCGGCAAAGTGCGCGAGATACAAATTTCCGGGCGTCGTCGCCAGTCCCCACCTCTGAAGTTGCCTGCCGTTCTCGTGCAGGTACGCTTCCGTCATCTCGCGGGAAAGGTCGGGGTTGTTGCGGAGCGCTAGAAGTTCCTCCCGGGTTCCCCTGATCTCCGGGTGATAGCGAGCCATCAGCTCAAGCCAAGTGCCATCAATGAACTGTCCAAGTCCCGTAGCAGAGGATCGCGGGTTTTTAGCATTTGGGTTTCCACTGCTTTCAGCTCCGACGAATCTTTCCGTCAATGCTGACGGCGCAAGATGGCTATCACCCGCGGCAACTGGCTTGGAGACTTGCGGGCCCGCAATACCTTTCCGCGCTGTCGAGTCAAACGACGGAGGCGCGCTCGCACCTGTGGCTCCAGATGGCGCGTTTAGCCCCCTTGCCCAACCCAGCCGCTGCTGCTGACCTGAGTAGCCGCCCTGCTCCTGCTGCAGGCCGCGCATCCGGTCGATCAGCGCAGCCTGCGGATTTACCTCAGATCTGATATCGAAGCCGGGCCCTGCGGCGTTGCCTTGCTCCGGTACTGCCGGCTGCGACGGCATCAAACCCTGGAACGCCTTGAGCAGACCCTCGCCCCAGCTGCCATAGGTCTGCGGATCGAACTCGCTGTCGTCAAATCTCGGCATCAACTGATCTCCTTTTCCATGATCACGTGTGTCTGCGCGTAGCCCTCGAGCACGCGCTGCCAGCCTTTGCGCCCGAAGATGCGGACGCGTCGGCAGCCTTCTGCCTTCGCATAAGCCTCGATGCCGCCGATCAGCGGCAGCCAGCGATGCCGACGCCGGCCTTCGCAGGCGACGATCACGCACATTTTCCCTGCGTCGGTCTGTTCGATCCGGGTCGTCGCCACCGCATCGATCGCGACCTCGCCCTCGTCCCTGCTCAGCGCCAGCCACAGCAGCGCGCGGCCCTGGCGAATGTCACGCTCGACGTCAGCGAAGGCCGACAGGCCCGTGCGCGAGATGGCGCACTGCAGCCGCTGCGCCACCCGCGGCCAGATCAGTCCGACCTGGTCGGGATCGACGCAAGCGAGCTCAGCCGAGCAGCGCATAGAGAAACGTCCGCGTCGTGACTGCACTGCTGGCGTGGGTGAGCGTGAACGAGCCGTTGGCGACCGCGCTCACATAGATCGTCCCGTTGCCGAGCTCGGCCGCCGCGCTGGCGGTCGCCGGCGTCAGGATCGGGGTCGAACCGGCTGCACAGTTCTTGTCGGCGACCACTGTCGCCGTCGTGCCCGCCGCCAGGGTGACGCTGCCGACGGCGTTGGAGCGCCCGGCGGCGAGCTGCTGCAGCGCCAAGATGATCTTCTTGAGATCGGTCTCGGTGATGCCGGGGACGTAGGCCGTCATAGCGTGCCGCTCACGGTGAGATCCGGCACCACGCCCGCACAGAAGCTCCATGACGCGTCGGCCGGAATCCTGACCTTGAAGCGGGCATAGCGTGTGTCCTTGCGCAGGTCGCAGCGCCCCGTCCGCGTGTTGACCGAGACCTCTGCCCCCGCGACAGCAGCCGCCGACGGCTTGTCGCGCGAGGAGACCGATCCGAACAGCGAAGTCGAGTCGGTGACCGGCCGGAAGCCGCGGATCATGATCCGATTGTCGTCGGTGCCCTGCTCTGCGCTCTCCATTGTCGCCTCGAGATTGTTGCCCCGGAAGAAGCCGAGCACATGATTTGCCGAGAACTGCGCGATCTCGGGCTGGACAGCCGTCGCGTAGGCGTCGAGGCTCAGGGTCATTGCGTCGATCGACGACGAGATGCTGTCGAGATTCTCGAGCGTGAGGCCGGTCTGCGACATGCCGAGCAGATATTCGCCGGTTGCCGCGATCGAAAAGAAGCGGTCGAGCAGGAAATCATAGCCCAGCAGCTTGTCATAGGTGCCGATCGCGCCGGAAATCGACCTGTAGGACCAGAACACCCGCGTCGAGCGCGGATCGGCCGCCCCGATCAGCAATTGCAGATTGCCCTTGTCGAGATCGGCTAGGAAAGTGCGGTCGACCTTCTCGCGGCCGATCGGCTGCGGCAGGCCGCCGGGCTCGATCTTGTGAAAGCCCTGACCGGCATAGAAGAAGATCCGCTCGCCGGCACGGATGATCGAATACGGCGCGTAGAGACCCTTGTCCTGGGTGATGCGATCGATCTGGAAGATGATCGGCGATCCCGGGACGTAGGACATGCGCCTGATCGCCTGATCCTGGAAGATGATGCCGGCTTCCCCGCCGGCAACACCGCGAACGATGCCACCGTCGGGAAAGTCCTGATGATCGGACCCTGCCGTCAGGCCATCCCAGGACGTCGCCGAATTGAAGTTGTTGAGACCCGACCATTGGATGCGATAGGGCGTCGACAGCAGGCCGGAGAGCACCAGGAAGCGTCCAACGACGCTGATATAGGCGGCCTGCGGCGGTGAGCCCAGGGCGTTGTCGAACGCGGTCGACGACGTCAGATCGAACACCTGCAGCAGCGCATTCGCCTGGGTGGCGAACACGAGATTGCCGGTCTGCGCAAACTGCCACTGGGCCGCCGCTGAGAGCTGTGCATAGCTGGCGCCGCCCTTCGAAACATCGAGCCAGGTGAAGTCCGTGTTGTTGAGGCGGTAGAGCTTCGTCGCCGTCGCAGCGAAGGTCACGACGGTGCCGTCCGATTTCAGGGCGTAGAACGCACCGCGGCACGGCTCCGGCAGAGCCGACGTGTAGGCCGAGAAGGACGGAAATGGGCCGTAGCCATCGCCGCGCGGAACGACGTTCTGGATGTTCCGGGTGGCCTGACCTTCATAGTCGCTCACGTCGGGCCGATATTCGCCAAAGGCAAGGAGAGGCATGTCACCTCCAATCATCGATTACCGCCGGCGGACCTCCGCCGCGGTCAAGAGGAAACAGAAAAGATCGGTAACGCCGATGGTCCCTGGGCCTTGAAACGGCGGCGCGCATCAGGCTTGAACAGATGATGACCACGACGAGGACATCATTCGCCCGTCCAGGGCGGCGCCGAAGGAGACAACGCATTCCACGAGATCGACGATGCCGAAACACCGAGCCAATGGTCGGCCACAGCTGGCGCCGGCAACCAGGCCTGCTCAGGATCGGTGCTGCTGCTCCAATCGATCGTCCCCACGCCGAGAGGATACCAGGCCTCGAAGCCGCGCCCGTAGCCGACGTCGTATCCCACGAGTTGGTATGAGGTCTTCTGACCAGTCATTGCGCCAAGGAATGCCGATGATTGGCCGCTGACGGTATGAGCCCGCCCCGCGGCCTGCATCGTGCCGGCCGTCGTGATGGAATTTCCCGCCGCGACGAAATCGCCGCGGGCGGCGAAAGCACCGAACGAATACAGGACCGCGGTGCCCGCCGTCAGCCAGCTGTTCTGCGCGCCGAGAAGACCGATGCGCGCCCCCGCCGAGCCACCGGCATAGACGAGCGCCGCGGTAATCTGAGTGAGTGCAGACTGGAAGCTGGCTGCGCGGCCTGCAAGCGTGACGGCGGCCGGACTCGCAACGAAGATCGTATTCGTTGCGGAGCCGCGCGGGAGTTGCGCGATCGCCAGCCTGCCGACGGCGTCGAATCCGAGCAGTGACATCAGTAGTACTCGTCGATGATGATGATGCCGGAGCCACCAGCGCCGCCAGTCGTGCCGTTCGACCCCGCAGAACCGCCGCTGCCCGCTGCGCCGACCGAATACGCGTATGTCGCGGCCGGAGCAGCAATGTACTTCTCCACGTATCCTCCGGCGCCGCCCCCGGCAGCACCGCGCCCGCCCGAACCGCCGTCGGTGCCTCCGCCTCCTCCGCCGCCGCTGCCGCTATTTGTCGCCGCCGCACTTCCTGCGGAGCCGATCCATCCGCCTGCTCCACAGCCGCCGAATGCAGAGTTGGCGCCATTCCTGCCTTGAAGCACCGCGCCTGTTGAGCCGCCCGCACCATCGGTCGGCGTGCTGTGACTACCTCGGATATTGAGGTCACCGCCCGCCGCGCCACCACCACTCGCGTAAGCGTTGCCGTACGGGCCGCCGTTTGCTCCTCCTGAGGCGGTCAGGAACGACGAGCCGAACGTCGTGTCACCGCCGACGCCACCAAATGTCGCTCCCGTCGTGCCGCCGCCGCCCCCACCGCCCCCGCCGCCGACCATGCGGACCAGCAGCGCCTTGCATCCGGCTTTGAGAGTGTAGGTGCCAGATCCTGACGTCAGGACGGAGCGCGTCCAGTTGCCGGGACCTGCAGCCGCGGCGATATTGCTCCGCGCCTGCGCCTGCTGTGTGCTGGTGAAGGCGTTCGCCTCCTCGATCGAGATGAGATCTTCCTTCAGCGCGACGATCGCGACTTGTGGCGCAGCCGAAAAATTGATCTTCGCCGTCGTTCCGGCCGAGGTGAACAGAATCGTCGTCCGAGCGAAGGTGCCGGTCGACGAGGCGTAGGCGCCCTCGCCGATCTCCCATTGCGTCAGGTCGGCACTCTCGGCCCTGTATTTGTAGAGCCGGCCATTGACCGCGCCGGCTGCGGCCGGGCTCTGATAGCCCTGGACGGCCGCGGCATAGGTCCAGTCCGTCGTGCCGCCGGCGGTGGGCAGGAACCTGCAGATGTCGAGAAAAGCTGCCATGTCAGGTGATCGTCAGGATGCCGTTCACTTGGTCGAGGTCGACCGTGAACGTATTGCCGTTGGTAAGCGTGACCGAGGTGCCGTAGTCCCACCAGCCGATCAGTGGCTTGGTCGCCGATGTCGCGTTGTAGAGCACGGCGTATTGAAAGGGCCCGATCGAACCGCCGGCCGCGGTCCACGACGGATCGCTGCCGCCGATGAAGCGGAAGGTGCCGGAGGTCTGTCCGCCGGTGATCGCACCGATCGAGACGCCGCCTGCCGTGTAGCCGTTCCCGGTCGCCAGGTCGGCCGGCGTGTTGTAGACCGTATTGGTCGCGACCGGCGCCGTGCTGGTGAGATAGATCCTGTAGACATGCGATGTCCCGGTGAGCATGTCGTGCAGGGCGTGCGCGACATCCTGGACGAAGCAATTGAACTTGTTGAAGGCAGCCATGTGATCCTCTGTGTTGGACGGCGTCTCAGACGACTTGGCCCGAGAGCCGCATCGCCATCGGACCGGCGTTGAAGGTCGACGTCAGGCCAAGAGCATTGAGATCGGCGAGCGCGCTGGTGAAGCCGAGCCCCCAGGTCTGAATCCGTCCGTCCTCTTTGAGATACGGCGCCGACTCCAGGAGAGCGCCGTAGAGATAGAGATCGGGTGCCAGCGTGAGCAGCCAGTTCGAATCGTTCGATGCCAGCGGCGGAATGGTCCGTCGGTAGACCATCTCGATCGTGTAGGTCGCATCAGGCCGCGGCGCGAGCTCGATCTGATCGCCGAAGACCGAGAAGTAGCGCGGCTGGCCAGCGACGTCCGAGACGCGAAAGCGATACTCATCGAGTTGCACGCCTGACTTGAATTCCAGCGCAGGCTGACCGCGCGCGCTGGTCAGCCGTATCCGCCGCATCGACTGGAAGTCGGACGGCAGCGCGATGAACTCCGGCTCGCTCGCGCCGAGATCGACGACCGCAATGGCCCGCTGCTCCATCTGCCGCACGAAGAGCTGCCGGTTGAACTTGGCTTCGGCGAGCTGGATGAAGCTCGGGATCCGCGCCACCAAGGTCGCGTCCTGGTCGCGCGCTAGGTATTCGGTCACTGCGGACTGCAACGATGAATAGTTCGAGATCAGCGGCATGACGGCTCCGCCCTCCATCCGCTCTGCGGCGCAGGCTTGTCGGTGCGCAGATAGGCCCAATCCGGATCATTCAGCTTCTTCTGCACGATCGCGTCGAACTCGGGCGTGAACAGGCGAAGCCGGGTATTGCCCCTGGCATATTCCTCGTTCAGCCATTTGACGTAGATGACGTTCGGAATGCGCGCGACGTGGCGGCCCCAGTCGCTGTGCTGCGCGTCGCGGCGCGCTTCGCTGTTCCAGTCCAGGATGGGCGCAACATCCTGGAGATGCTCGATCACGAGGCCGGAGCCGTCGCGATCGAGATGCGGGCGAATGGTCAGCCCATCCATCACGACAGCTCCGTGATCCACAGCGTGCCGGCCGTCGCCGTGACCAGGCCATTGCTGGCCGCCTTGATAGCCGCGATGTTCTGCCCGGGCGTCACGGTGACGTATTCGACCGTGTTGGCCGGGAGAAAGACGTCGGACACGGTCGCAGTCTGGGCGCCGTCACCGATCCGGTAGCAGCAGGCCGAGCTCGCGGCCAGGCGAAGCTGGAACGTGCCCGGACCGAACTTGTTGGTGGCCCCGACGCTGCCGTCGTAGGCGATGGTCTGCGTGCCGCCGATCCGAGATGATGGCTGTTTGGGAAAGAACGACATCTCAGGCTCCCCTGACCGCAAGCGAAAAATGCATCGGCACTGATGTTCCCGACGCGCCGGAGGGCGACAGGGCGATGATATCGTCTTCGTTGAGGTAGACCGGCGACGCCGGCACCACCGAGAACAGCTGCCCCGCCGCGGAGCCTGACTGCGGGACAGCGAAGCTTGCGACCGGCGCCCCGTTCACCGTCACGGTGACAGTGCCGTCGGCCGTGGTGATGGCGCCGCCGAGGATGCCGGCGACTTTGAGCAGCCTGCCGCGGAAGGGCGCACGGACATAGGCGGCGACGGGACTGGCGCCGCAGGAAGGCGTGTAGGCCGTCAGATCGGCCGTGTTCAGGGGACGATTGCCGGGAAGCGGCATGAATGAACCTCCAAAAGAAACAGGCGGCCCGAGAGCCGCCTGCAGGTCAGGGTGATGAAAGATCGGACTATGCGGTGGTGTTGTCGAAGATGCCGCCGCTGGCCTTCTCGTTGCGCGCGACCAGCGCGTATTCGGCGAGGATCTGGCGCCGATCGGAATCGCCGGTCTTGGCCAATGGAATCGAGATCATGTTGCGACCGTTGAGATAGGCCACCGCCCACTTGTCCATCTCAAGCACGAGCACATCGCGCGCGCGTTGGAAGCGGCTGGCGACCACCTTCAGCTTGCCGAAATCGGATTCATAGGCATCGACGGAGGCGACGATCTTCTTCGACTTGGCCTCTTCGATCGCCGTCGAGCGGCCGGTGAAGGTCGAGAACACCTGCTTGTTGAACGCGCCGGTCAGGATCGTGCCCGGCTTGCCGCCGTTGATCCAGATCGACGACAGCACCGTCTTCAGCCGCGCCTCGGTGAAGGCGATCTGAGTACCGTCCGTACGGGTGCCCGAGCCGTCGGCCGCGGCCGGATCGGCCGCGCCGCCGGCGCTGCCCTTCGACGTGTTGGAGACGATCCATGACAGGATCGAAGCCGTCTTGCGCGGCGTCGTCGTGTTGCCGATCAGCTTGGCCTGGTTGGTACCGCAAAGAATGGTCTCGAGATCGCGCTTGAGCTCGAGACCCTTCAGCATTTCCTGATAGGCGAGCTCGTTGTCGCGACCGGCATGGTCGACCGCCTGCTGGGTGCCGGAGACGCGCGCGACCTTGTAGGAGATCTGGCACTGGTTTCCGAGCCGAACGGTCGGCGTGGTCACGTTGGTGTTGGGATCGTCGCCTTCGAGCTGGGCATTGGTGCCGTCGGCAGGCGCGAGCGCCTGGGTCTGCCACTCGTGATTGACGGCGGTCGCCTTCTCCTTGTCGACGCCGCTCATGAATGGGGTGTCGACCGGATCGATGCGATAGATCATGTCGCTGAGATCTTCGCGATTGCCGACCGCCTGATAGGTGACAAAAGTGGACGTAGGTGTGGTCATCGATGATCCTTGTTGATGGTTCGCCCAACGGAAGGCGTACGCCGCAATCGCACCGCCGTTGCGGTGGTCACGAGCGGACGTTTCGCCGATCGGCGCTGCGCAGTTCCGAAAATGGTCGAAGTCGTTCAGGTCCCGCCGGCGCGATGGCGCGGGAGATCGCTCCCGGTTCGGCTCGCGCGAGACGTCAATGCCGTAGCGCCCGTTGCGTGCAGGGTCGGCAGAACCGCCCATCGCGCACTCACCGCGTCTAACGCGGTGAAGCTCGACAGCACGGCACAGTCAATCGAAGCCGGGGATGTCCGCGGCTCGCAAAAAAGCCCGCGGCGGGGTCTCCGGCGCGGGCTTCATGTAAGTCTTTTGATGTTGCCTTTATGAAGGTGATTTGCCCGACGTGTCAATGGATCATGAGATGAACGTGAACGAGACATCGAGCTCCTCGCAGAGGCCCCCGACGCTGATCATCGTCTGACGGCGTGGGCGCCGGACCTGACCGTGCAGATCGAGAAGAGCGCGATCGAGATGAGGCTGGAAACGGTAACGAACGCACCCGCCGTCGCACCCGTCGTGACATCAAGACCAAACGAGAAAGACATAGCGATTGCTCCTGCAAACAATCACGAGCCACAGACTACAACGAGGGCCGGCCGCTATGCTGGGTGACTGCTGGTCCAAGTGCAGAGTAGCGAGGTCGCGCCTCTCTCTCCAGCATCAGAAACATGACATTCAGTTCCGCCAAAGTGGCCGCAAAAACAGCGAAACAAACGACACCTTCGCTGCCTTCCGGTACGACCGTCCCGAGCGACGCAAGGATGGCACCGCAGTAGAGCAGAACAAATTGGAGTAGGACGTCAAAAAGCCAGAGGCCATTTTCGAATCAAGTCGCTTACGGTGTCTTCCGACTTCTCACGGCTTCGGCTCCCGAGCAAATCTACTTTGCCGTGCGGCTAACCGGTCGTCTCACGGGGTGGCTCGTCGCGGCGCGGTCCAACCGCGAACCGACGGGATCCGCTGGAGTATCTCAAAACGATTCTTCACACCACTCCACCAATGCTTGTCCGCAGGACCATCCTCGCGCATTATTTCTGCTCATGGATATTTGGATGGTAATCTCTGCAATCTCTCATGGATCATAGATGACTTTCCCGAGGCGGTGCCGCGCGGCGAGCGCATCGACATCGTCTTGACTGGCGGGGTAGGCCTCATAGATGATCTTCGTCTTGAAGAAGACGTCGTACCGTGGATTGAGCGTCCACGCGACCCTCGAATAGATTCCGAACTGATCGTAGAGGTTCTTGACCATCCGCCTCGTATAGGGACTGTCCGGCGGACCCTCGAACTGGGGCTTCACCGCTCTCTCTGCGTAGAACGCCTGCTCCGCACGAATGGCGGCTCTACTCTTTTGTTCCTGCTCGGAAGACGTATCCGGACAGGATATCCGCCGCAATCTCTTGCCGCGCCCATCTTCAGCGTCGCCAACCGATACACAATCCGTCCGCAGGTCATCTACGACGCGCCACGCAACGATGGAGCCACTCGTCACATAGGCCTGGTCCGACGAGATCAGCAGAAAGCTTGCGCACGCGGCCATACAATAATCGTAGACGACGACCGCTGCATGGCGGTCTCGTAGCAGGCGAGACAGGGTCATAGCCGTCGCAGCCTGTCCTCCGAAACTTCTGACCACGAATAGACCACCATATTGGAGATCGTGTATGGTGGAAAGATCCATGCCGTCATCGATCCAGCCGTCGAAACAAACGATACGCCGGTCAGGTCCGGAGGCAATCGGACGCTGCAGCGGCCCCCGGCAATACTCGACAGCAAGGTGCTCGAGATCCCAATTGGCCTCGCTTTGAAGCGGATCAGCCTTTCCTGGTGGGACGATGATCAGAACCATCGCCAGAACGACTAACCAGCGAGCAGTCGCAAAGGTCCATGAGCCGAATGGCATTCGGCATCCTTCCTGAATTCACCTTGAGGAGGATCGATCACCAGGATTGGCAGCCATGAGCCTGGTCAGCAGGTCGAGCAGACCCCCACTTCCGATCTGGGCGCCAGAAACCTGCGGCTGGCTCGACGTGCCGAGGCCGAACAGCACGGCCGGGCCCGCAGCGCGCGCGGCCATCGCGTCCATCTGTCCGCTCCCGCCCTTAGCCGCCAGTCCATCAGTTGGCTGCAGCTTTGCTGCCAGAGCAGGCGCCATCATCTGGAACGATCGGCTGGAGACACCTTGAGAGACCGGGGAAGGCGACTCCGGCCGGAGCGGCGCCTCGTTACGACGATAGAACCACGGCGATTTCTCGATCCATTTCGGCGCTGGCGGCGGCACATAGACGGGCCGGCGGTTTCGATAGAGATCCTCGAAACTCGGAACGGTCCAACGGTCGGCGTATCCCGGAGGATCACCAGCGAAATTCGGATCAGGGACAATCGGCACGGAATGCAATGAAGCCTTGTCTCTCATTTTCCTACCTTCAAAAGAGCCTTGCTTCAAAAGAGCCTTGATGTTGATGACAATCCGGCGAGCTTGCCGATCATGGATCATAGATCACGTCGCGCGCGCCGAACTGGTTGGCCAATGCCGTCGCCTCCTCTTGCGACTGAGGATAGGCCTCGTAATTGATATCCGCCTTGAACAGACGCTTGAGCGAGGTCGGACTCAACATCCATCCGATCTCTGGAAAACGTCCTGTCTGATCGTAGAGCCGCTTCAAGCGCTTTCGGACATATTCGCTGTCCGGCAGCGGCTCGAAATGATACCGATCGACGACCCTGTCCTGATAAAATTGCCTGAGCACCGGAGCATCGCTCGCAAAAGAGAGACGCCATTCCTTTCCGTTCGGACACTCCGCACGCCACAATTTCGGAACGCTGGAATCATGCGGCTCACGAAACGTGACCTGGCAATCCGATAAGAAGTGCTGCCATACCACGATCGTATTCTTCACGACGTAGGTTCTCGCCGACGCCACGAAGTAATACTCCGCACAATGGTAGGCGCAGACGTCGAACACCACCACGGTTGCGTTGCGGCTGCGCAGCAGATCGGAGACGCTCATCGCGGTGTCGCGCTTGCCACCATAGCCGCTCAACACGAATAGCCCGTTATCAGCGATCTGGTTCACCGTCGACACGTCGACATCGAGGCCGGTCTTCGCGCTGAAGCAGACGATCGTTCGGTCAGGACTGATCGCCGTCGGTTGCGGGACGTCACCGCGACAATATTCAACGGCGCGATGATAGGCCTCGGGATTCGGTTTCGCGTCCTGGGCGGCCAGTCCGGTCGCATACAGAAGGAGAAAAATGGAGCCGGCCCACCGAAGCAATTTGCTGACCATCCGTGGCCCTCTGAACGGTCGCCGTCCTCTCTCCTGTCGTCCAGCCGCGCTCCAGCGCAGCCCACAACCTCGGTACTGGTATCGTGGCATTGTCGCTTCTCATCGTTTGCATTCTGGAGCCTGAACGGCCAAAAGGTGCGTGTTTCCGGAAACCTCCCTCCCAGCCACGTTCCTTGAAGTATGAGGTAACAGCCGTATTTGCTGAAGGAGAGGTTGTCGTTGGCACTCTCAAATTCCGGATACGGTAGCGAGAACGTTCGCCCGCCAGCGCGATCGATACGCACGATTCCGCGCGTCGTGTGCCGGCAAAATTCTCCAAAAAATCGGACCGAGAACTTTCGCGAAGCTTAGAACAAACAAAGAACATGTCAATACAGCTTTTGATTGTTCTCCGTCAAACCACCCTACAGCACGCCGAACCGTTTCCTGCGCTCCGCCGTCCGCGCGAGCTCCCTCAGCTCCGCCTCCGCCAGCTTGCCGTTGGCGATGATCGCGCCGAGATGGTCGCGCACTTTGCCGACGATGTTGATGGCGAGGAACAGCTTTTCGCGGCCGGCGACGTCGTCGATCTGGGTCTGCCGCCAGGCCGCGCTGTAGCTCGCCTCCAGCACGTCGAAGGCGCCGGCGAGCAGTTCGTCGTCGAGCAGCGCCTTGGCGCGAGTCCCCCGCGCCGCCGTCTGTTGCAGGATGCTCTCGTCAGTCATCGTGCCGCTCCTTCTGCTCATCAGACGCGCGATTGGCATGAGCTGCAGTTGCAAGGCCCACGGCCGCTTCGGCAATCTTCAGCTCGTGAGCCGCACGCACCTGTTCGCGCTTCTGCGCCGCCTCGATCGACTTGAGGTGCGCATCGAGCAGCGCGATCTTGGCATCCAGCCCGGCCTTGATCTTGGCCAGCTCGATCTCCGCCTGCATCTTCACCTGCTGATGGACCATGTCGTTGTGCGCCTGCTGCTGCGCCAGCTCCGCCTTGTGCGCGGCGATCGCCTGCTCGGTCTGCAGACGCGCCTGCGCCGCGAGCAGCTTCGGATCGGGTGGCGGCTGCAGCGGCGCCGGCGGCGGATGCAGCGGCCGGCCGGTCTGCGGGTCGACCGCGGCCGGATCATTGAAGAATCGACCGGGATTCTTGTGCCCCATGATCCGCGTCAGCTCGGCCGCCGTGTTGTAGAGCTCGCGATCGCCGACCAGGTTGATCTTGCCGGCCATCGCCAGCTCCTTCTGGACGTTGGCAATCGCCATGGTCTGCGCGAACTGCTGCGCCTTGCCGCCAGAGCCGAGCCCGACCTCGATCGTCATGTCGTCGCGCGTCTTCCAGCTGCGCGGATCGATTTGGACCCAGGCATTACGCAGCCGTACGGTCTGGCGCTGCTGACCGTGCTTGCGGATCGTGCCATGCAGCAGGCCGAACATGTCTCGCACGCCCTCCGCCATGATCCGCGCGATCAGCTTGATGCGCATCTGCGAGGCGGAGAATACTTGCGCAACTGCCGTCGCCGACTGGTTCTGCAGCGCGTTGGCGTCGATGCCCTGCGCCTGCTTCGAGAGCCCCGAGCGGCTCTCAAGCTCGGCATCGATATATTGCAGCATCGGATAGATCGAGCTGGTGATGTCAGGCACCACCTGCCAGTTCAGCCCGCCCGCCGTCTTGGTGCGAACCACACCGCCTGGACGCGAGACCAGGAGATCGTCCAGCGTGTTGGGGCCGGCGTTCGCCTCGGCCACCTCGACGCGGGGATTGTTGTGCAGATAGAGATTGTCCAGCGCGCCGCGCTTCAACGCCGTCTTTTCGCGCTGCAGCGGCATCACCAGATCGGCGATCGAACGCCCGAAGAAGCGGTGCGTCATCGGCACCGGCGTGGTCGCGGCGAACGGGATCGCGTCGAACGGCGTGATGCAGTCCTGTCCATCCTTGCGCAGGATCTCGCCCTGGTCGCCACCGGTGATGATCTGGTACAGGCACGGCCTGCCGTCGCCTTCATAGTCGATCCGGACATAGTGCTCGGTGATGCGCACGAGCCTGGTGCCCGAATTCGATGCGCTCGACGATGCCCGTGAATGCTCGTCGACCGTATCGCGCGCAAGCGTTTCGACCTGCGTCGTCCCGGTGTAGTCGCCGAGCGACTTGATCTGCGCAGGGTCGAACCCTTCGGCAATCAGCTGAGCCTCCGTTTTGGTGACGATCTCGTGGAAGCAGTAGTTGCAGTCACGGATCGAGCGCGCGCCGCGCTCGATCCCGAACTCCTCCGGCGGCACGCCCATCACCCGCGCATGGGCGAATTTTCGCGTGGTGACGATGGTGACGTCGTGCGTGATCGGTTCCGGCACCGGTTGCAGCGGCGCCGGCGGCAGAGGCATGGTCATGGTCATGGACTCGTTGATGCTGGAGAATGGACAAATCGAGCCGGCGCCTAACGGCTTTCGCCCCGTGACGCTTCGGTCAGGAGGTAGTCCTGAATCATCCCGAGCAGACCGCCAACGGGAGTACCGGCCTGCCCGCTCGCGACGGTGCCGCCTCTTGAGGGAGATTCGCCTACGCCGGGAAAGCCTGCAGCAGAGGCACGAGCCGCGTCTCGGATGTAGGGAATGGCCGAAGCTCCGGCGGAAAACGCTCGATCGGCCTCGTTGCGCGAAACTGTCCCAGCTGACGGTTCGTCACGACCGCCAGGGTACCCGGACGCCCAGGGAGCGATTCTCGAACCGAAGTCGTTTCTGTTCAACGAGGAGCCGGCATAAGGCACGGGTGGTTCGGAGGCGGGCTCCGTTCTTATCCGCCCGCTCTGAAAAGTCGGCATGGATGCTGAAGGTGGCTTTTCCGACCTTACACCCAAAATGTACTTCTTGATGAATTCTGCGATCCGTGCCGGCGCGACCGTATAGTTCGCACCGAACCCCGGAATGGCGACGCCCGCCCCGATCGACGAAACCTTTGCGTTCCAAGGTTCAGGGATGCCGTATGTGTCCGGAATCGTGGCGTTGACATTCAAGGACGGCATGTTGACCGAAGCGCCGTATCCTAGAGTATCTTCGGAGGTCATGCCCCTTCTGAGATGAATGAGGTGAGCCCCTCCTCCGCCCATGCCGACGCCTCTCGTCAAGGTGACACTCGGCGCAGCTGGCGCGCCCGGATTCCAATAATATGCACCTCCCCAACCGATGAACGGCAGCTCGAGAGAGATGCCATCCGGGCGAAGGTTGCCTTTCTCGTTGACCGACACTAAATTATCCTCATCAAGTGGAATGAACATCGACTGTGATCTATAATTCTGTTTCCCCTTGCGAACATGTCCTACACAGCAATCGGCATCCTTCTGATCTGGACGATCGTCCGCCTGACGCTGTCGGCGCGATGGCTGAATGATCTTCGCATCATCCACAACCACATTGCTCCAGACGCTTCAGACATGAAGTACATGATGCCGAGTTATTACAGACGATGGTGGTTGCTGAGATTTCGTTTCTCGGCAATGGACCCGACGAAACTGACGGAGCCCGGTCGTGACCGTCTGAAGACCGCAATATGGAACGAGCGTGCGATATGGGCGTGGTCGGCCATCGGGCTTCTGTTGATCTTGGTGCTCGGCGCGCTGGGCTGAGCATCGTGTCGGAAAACTGCAGGCGGCCGCCTCTGAAGCGAACGGGAGACATCGGCTGAAGGCAGGGCTATCGACCGCGTTCGGCTCTTTCCCGCGATACCAGCCGTCAGGACCAAGTCGTCATCGGTCCTTCACTCCGCGACCGCGCGATACGCCGCCCAGCCGAAGGAGAGCAGCACAAGACGGCCAAACACCGGATTGCCGGCGGCAAAGAATCTCAGAAGAACAGGCAGGCTGCGCAGGGCAAGCCCATAGCTCTGTCGCCCTCGGCTCGGATTTCTGCTGGAGCCGTCGGCTCGAATGCGTGGGCCAAGAATGGATAGCGATGTCCCATCGTCCTGAAACTGCGGAGGAAGTGCGCCGTGGATGACGATCGGCTTCCTGTCATGATCGCATCTACTCAGCTCACGCGAGCCGATGCGCGTCGGCGCCTGGCACCGAGGCTCCACCAGACACCATCAAGCCGGTCGCCGACGGCGCTCTTCCTGAAGACTGGTGTAGGCCGTCTTCTCCCCCGCGCACGCTATGCGCAACGATCCTCATCGCCCCGTCGGAGTCCATGACCGACTGCGCCAGCAGCGCGAATTGGTCCTCGCTGAGATCGTAATACGTCTCGCGGCTCTCCTCCTCGCGTTCCTCCCACCACACCTTGACGACACCGACCTTCGAGAGGAGAGCATCCTTGATGAAGGAATACAGGATCATGAAGCCGGGGTTCTGCTGCATGAAGACGTGATTGACGTAATCGGTCTCCTGCGCCGCGGCGGCCTCGTCCTCCGGACCGACGGGCTCGAACCGCACAACCTCGTCGGATCCGGCGAAGATGTCCATCAAATGCGGCATCAGTCCTTCTACCGTATCGGCGACATCGGTCGAGACCGCCCGCGAGCGCCCCTCCTGCGCCGGCATGTCCTTGCGCATGTTGCCGAGATAATAGTCCATCGCATCGGCGCGCTCTTCCGCCAGCCGTGCGGCGGAGATGGCGGCCAGTGCATCCGCCTTCTCGGCGGCGAGCATCGTCTTGAGGTCGGCGTTCGACATTTTCGGCATGGTCAGAACCGTATCGTTGACATGATGTGAGCGATGAGATGGGCCGACTGGTGCCGGGCACTGGAGAGCGGCATCAACGGGAAGGCGCCAGACGCGATCGCCGCGAGGCCTGCTCGCAGACGCGCCGCAAATCAGCGCGACGGGCCCCATGGCGAGCGCCGACGCCGAGTCCCGGCCCAATCCTCCAAACCAGGCGATGCCTCTCCAAACGCCGGAATCTCGAACGGATAATCCGGCATTGCATTCCCGGTGAGCACACCGCCCGAGCCTGCCGACTCCGGCAACGGCAAGAACGGCTGATAGGGCGAGAGCGGCGCGGTCACATTGCCGGTCGACGCCCAGCTTCCGAAACGATCGTCGAACGATGGCGCTTGATCCCCGACGGGCAATTGATTGGGAGCAGTCCCGGACGGTCCGAGGCTTGCTGTTGGCAGCATCTGATCTGCGCGGCGGGAGCGCAGGATGCGGATGGGAGACTTGACCGGATCGGGGCCGCCTCCACTCGCGGCGAGGTCGGCCGGGTTCGGCGGCTCTCCTGCCCCTCCAGGAAACAGCAGAGACGGCGGTGGGGACCCTGGCTGAAGCGGCTGAGCGCCAGCCGCCTCCGCAGTCCCGCGTCGCGCGAGCTCACGCAGGAGCGGTGATTGTGACGCCGCGGCATCGCTGGTCGCAGGGAACCATCGGCCGAAGCGGTCGTCGAACCAGGCGGGAGCATCATGAGCAGCCGACGGCGCACGCGATCCGACGGGACCGACCCGGTTGTCCGCAGTCACCGGTACGTCCCCCGCGGGACCATCGGCCAGATCAGGCGCGGACCACTCGTCTTTCTCCCAGGCCTTATCCTCGAACGCACGCTTGGCATAGTAAGGCGTCGACTTGATCTGCTTGTTCACATACGTTCGATCGTGTGACAGGCCGTTGTAGAGCGAGTAGATGTTTTCGACGCTGGGATCGTCCAGCCGCTTTGCGATCCCTGCCAGCAGCTTCGCGGTGAGCTCGATGTTGTCTCGCGGGGAGTGAACGTCAGATCCGGGAATGAGCTTCTGCCAACTGGAATCGATGTTGCCTGGCAGAATCGTGCGAGCAATCACGTCATGATCGAGTTGGAACAGCGATCTCACCGCCCGGCCTACAGCCTCGCCCGGATAACCGTATTCGCCGCCTCTCGAGACCTCCGTGTAGATCACGGCTCTCACGAGATCGGGGTTTACCCCATGGCGCCCGGCGGTCTCCTCGATCAACTTATTGTACGTCTTGACTTGCTGAGCACCCCACCGATGGTTCTGCAAAATATTATTTATGGCAGGTCGCTTATCCTTCGGAATGTCGGAGAACTTCTGGCTTTCGAATTCGAACTTGGTATCCGGCACATCATCCAGGAGCGCCCGCTTTCTATCTTCCGCAGTTCGCAAATAGGTCGTCATTCAATTCCCCTGGAAACGTCCATGCATGACTTTGATGAAGAGGCTTGAAACGAGGAGGATGGCATAGAGCGCTGCGGCCACAGTAAGGATCTGGAGTAGATGGGACACGAGGAGGCTCTCCCGCGCCTTCATAAAAAGAGCCAAGAACTGCACCCATCCGCACTCGTCGCAGCGGTAGTAGATGTCGTACCAATAGGTTTCGAGCACCAGATAGAGGTGGACAGGCGGCGCAAGTGCCGCAGGTGCGAACAGTACAAACCACCAATTCAGCCGAGCTGTCAGCTTCACGCCAAACCTTCCTGACACGGCCGCCAGGGCAAGCAGAAGGATCGCAATCAGATAGCCAGTCACGACGACCGCCAGCGCAAGCTGCGGAAGGTTCGAAACAACTGAAAACTGAAGCGGAAACCAAGCGGCGAGAATGAGCGTTACGGAGCCATACTTTAGAAGCTTGAACAGAAGCTGCATGTCGGCCTTCACGAAGTTCGGAGTCAGCGGGCGTGTCAGGAACAAATAAAGAACGCCGACGATTCACGATTGTCAATGACGATCGCGAAGAGTGCGGCACGCAGGACGTCGTGGACCACCGGCTTTCCAGCCCCTACGCCAGCTCTCGGCGCCGTTACCGCCACCCCGCATCCCGATATCGAATGGGACGGTTGAAGCTTGCGGCTCGCCCCGGAGCTTCGTAGCAGACCGCCATCAGTCCGAGCGCATCGGCGGCATGCGACGACCAGTCGTGCTCGGGGCCGAGCCCGACATTGCGTGTCTCGTCCCGGCGCTCGTGATAGAAGCCGAGCGCCTCGCGCCCGGCTTCGGTCGCTGCCTCGTTGAACCAGAGCTGCGGACCGAGTCGTCGCAGTGCCTCGATCCGCATCATCGCCGCACCCGTGCCCTGGTTCTTGAGCGGCGGTTCGACAGCGAAGCCGGCGTCGCGCAGATGGTCGGCATAGCGCTTGCCGGTCACGGCGTTGGTCGCGAGGCCATCATGCGGAAGATAGAGGATCGCGTTCTGATAGCCGCGCGTGCGGAGCCAATTGACGTGGAAGGCGAGGACCTGGCCGACCGCCTCATAATAGTCGAGCACGCGAATTTCGTTGCCGACCCACTGCGCGATCCAGATCGTGAAGGCGTCGGCCGTGGCGCCGGCGCCCCCGATATCCACGAAGGCGCGCAACGGCAGCAGCGGATCCGCCGCCACCCTGCCGATCCGCCCGTCGCGCTTCGCTTGCGCCAGCAGATCGGCGAAATAGGCTCCTTCGAACGCGCGCACGTAGTCGCCCTCCCAAATGTGCTCGTAGCGATCCGGATAGAGCGCAAGGTCGAGCCGCCGCTCTTCCTCCAGCACCGCCGGAAGCCACGGGTTGTCGCGCCAATTCGCCTTGACCACGACCGCCCCATCCGGCTTGCGGCTGCGCAGGAAGTCGTCGACGGCATCCGACTTGCGGCGCGGATTCCAGCTCGCCCACAGCTCCGAGCGCGGCGCGCGGATCGTCGGCCGCAGCAGCGACAGCGAGCGCGCGCTCAGGGTCTGTGCCTCGTCGATCCAGGCGATGCGGAATCCCTCCAGCGACTTGATCGACTCCGCCGTGTGATCCTGCATCCCGCGAAAGATGATGAGCCCATCGCCCGGCGTCGCGATGCGATCGCTGAACGGCCGGAAGCCCTGGCCGAGGCCCAGCGTTGCGATCTTGCCCTCGATCAGCCGCTTCGAGGATTGCGCCAGCGTCCGCTGCGCCTCGCGGATGCAGACCGCGAGCGTACCCCGCTCGGCCTGGCAGGTCTCGACCAGCAGTTCGCCGAAGAAGTGCGACTTGCCTGAGCCGCGCCCGCCGAACGCGCCCTTGTAGCGGGCCGGCGCGAGCAGCGGCTCGAACACTTTCGCGGTGGGAATCTTGAGGGTGGACAATGGTAGGCCTCGCAGCAGTCGGTCTGCAGTTCGGCGCGGTGGATCATCGCGCTCGCGACAGTGCAGGGATCAGATCAAGTTGTCGCCAAGACCCACGCCGCTCAGACAGCATGTTCGGTAAAGGCGCTCCCTAGACAGCCGCGCTCATGTCGCGATGACCATTTTCTTGAGAAGCTCTTTGGGCGATAAGATGCTCGGTGCCCGCGCTCCGTTCCGCAGCAATTGCCATCACTCATCCACCTGCTCCTCATCGTGCTCATCCGGATGCACGATGACCCGCTCGATGCGGTGGATCAGCTCCAGTGCACCGTCCTCACCGTTCTGTAGCGCTTGAGGCGCTTTGCCCCAGCCGCGATCGAGGATGGCATTGGCGGCCGACACGCGGGCCGCATGGGTCGCCTTGGGCGAGCGCATCACACCGACCAGCGTGTTGATCGCCGTCTTGGTGTGGCTGCGCGCCATCGAGCGGATTTCAGTGATCGTCTTCGACATGATCGCTTCCGGAATCTTGCAAAGTGGATTTGGAACGTGGTCACGACAGCGCATCGCCGGCGGCGATCGCGACGAGCCTTACCAGGGCGAGCGAAATCAGATAGACGGTCATCGTCCTGTCCCGATCGGTTGAAAACAGAAAGGCGCGGCGGATCGCGGCCAACGCGATCGCTTCGGGCGCGAACCTTATCCCTCGCGTGAGGGACCGCTGCGGGCACGACGACGATCATCGTGCCCGCGACCACCCCGTTCGCGCGGGACGGTCAACATCCGGATGACTATGAGAGCACACGCTGCCGAACGGCAAAATGAGGTGATCCGGAAGCAGTCGCGCCAGCATCCCCGAACAGGAGCCCACCGCTGTTGGCGGGCTGCGGCCACCGCAATTTCGGAAATTTCGATGCTGACATTTTGTCAGTGATTTGCCCGACGTGTCAAATTTGATCGAAATGCGGCGATCGGGTTTTTCGATTTCGATAACCGCCGCGCGAATTCCTTTCCTGAAACATAAAAAGCCCGCTGCCGACTGATCGGCGCGGGCTCTATGATTTTTTCGACGTTGGCAAAATGCGCCTGATTTGCCCGACGTGTCAAGCGCCCAAATGCGCGCCGATCGTCAGTTCATTTCGCAGCTCGTCGGGCTGAGCCGGAAGGAGGTTTCTTGATGTATGTCGTCGCAGTCGTTCTGGCCGCCTTGTCCGCGCTGTTCTACGCGGCCGCGCAGCATCAGCTCGGATCGGTCGGTGCCGACGTCTGCAGCTACGGCAGCCTGTTCTGCGATAAGCCGCACTACATGATGACGGGTGCGCTGCTCGCGGGCCTCTGGGGCAAGTTCGTCAGCATGCGATAGCAGCGTCGACGATCAGTTCTTGATCGCGTAGAGCGGCGTTCGCACGGTCAGCTGATAGACCGGCTTCGGCGCCCATGCGATCTGCGCCGTGATGCCGAACAGGCGATTGTCGTCGTCATCCATGCGATCGAGATCGAGCCTGACCAGTGGCTGCGTGTAGGCCGCGATCGGCGCGAGGGCGAGCAGCTGCGCACCGCCGAACGACTGCAGCCCGACCCGCGCGGAGACCTTCCAGTTGTTGTCCCACTGATAGAAGCCGCCGACATAGCCGGCGGTAGTATCGCCGATCCGCGCCAGAACCGTGTCGACCTCCGTGTGAGTATATTGGATGCCCGCCAGCCAGCCGCGCATCTCGTCGGGATCGAGCGCGTATTTCGCCTCGACCACCGTATTGAACGACGTTGTCGCCAACGGCGAGTCGGGCACCGACCGCGTCAGCGTCGACTGCAGCGTCAAGGTTGGGAATGCGCCGCCGTTCTGTTGATAGACATCGGCCTGGAAGCCGAGGAACCAGCTCGTCACCGCGACGTCAGACCAACCGGACAGGCCGTTGTAGGACGCGCTGCCGGTGAAGCCGCCATAGAGCGAGAGCGCGTCGCCGAGATCCGCCGTGAGCGGAACGTCGACGCCGACGCCCTGGTTGGTCGGAACCGAGAGCTGCGGGCGTCCCGGCAAGGTTGGCCGGTCGAGCAGCTTGCGCAAGGTTGCGAGCTGGGACAGCGTTCCGAACAGCGAGGTGTCGCCGAGGCCCGTCGACAACGCAGCGCCGGGCAGATAGGCGTAGTTCGTGCGGAAATCGATATAGACGTTCGCAAGACCCGCCGGCTCATCCGCCTCATCGTCCTTGGCAAGGGCACTGCCGCTCATGACCAGTGCCGCGCCCGCGACAAGAGCAGATATCCGCCGCTGCGTCCGACCGCCGCGCAGCCGCCATTCCTCGTGTGCCATGAGACTTCCCCCAGCACCGAAAATACGCCGGTCAAGCGCGATCCTTCAAGTGCTGATCGCGCGAAGCCGACCGGGGTCAGGGGAAAGCTGCCGCGCGTCTCATGCCGACGGCGCCGGCTTCGCGCCTGCCGCTCGCGTGGCCATGACATGGCGCAGCACGCGCGACAGCTCGTCGACCGAGTAAGGCTTCTGGATCAGGCTGAAACCGTGGCGGTCACCGTCAGCGAGGACATGACTGTAACCGCTGTTGAGCACGATCGGGATCATCGGCAACCGCCGGCGGATTTCCTGGCCGAGCGTCACCCCGTCCATGCCGGGCATCACGACGTCGCTGAGCACGAGATCGAAGCTCTCGGGATTCTCGTCGATCATCCGCAGTGCATCCGTTCCGCTGCGCGCAAGCACCGTCCGGTAGCCGAGGTCCTCGAGCAATTGCGTGGAAAATTCGCCGATCTCCGGGTTGTCCTCGACGACCAGCACGCTCCAGCGCGCAGCGAGCTGTTCGGCATCCTGCTCGCTCCGCTCGCGCGGTCCCAGTGGTTTGTCCGTCAGCGGAAGCAACAATGTCAGCGTCGTGCCCTTGCCGAGCTCGCTGTCGACCAGCACCCGTCCGCCGGACTGATGAACGAAGCCGTACACCTGGGACAGACCGAGGCCGGTACCGCGCCCAACGCCCTTGGTGGTGAAAAACGGCTCGAAGATCCGGTCGATCTGATCTGGAGGAATGCCGGATCCGGTGTCGCTGACCGCAATGGAGACGAACGACGACTGCCCGGACTGACCGCCCTCCCGGACGATCTCGCCGCGAATGCTCAGGACGCCCCGCCCCTCCATCGCATCGCGCGCATTGGCGACGAGGTTCACGAGCGCCGTCTCGAACTGATTGATGTCGACGTCGACCGGAAGCGGGCGCAAAGCGAGATCGAGCTCGATCACAGCCGGTGCGCCGAGCACGGTCTGCAGCATCTCCTCGATCCGCTCGATATGAACAGCGGCATCGAAGACGCGGCGCTCCATCGGCGTCCGCCGCGCGAAGGCGAGCAACTGTCCGGTGAGCTTGGCGGCGCGATCCGCCGTGTCCGAGATCGCATCCACGTAGCGCCGCATGCGCTCCGGGGACAGCTGGCGCCGGCGCAACAGGTCGGCCGACGACCGGATCACGGTCAGCAGATTGTTGAAGTCGTGCGCGACGCCGCCGGTGAGCTGGCCGATCGCCTCCATCTTCTGGGCCTGGCGGAACGCCTCCTCCGCCTTGCGCCGTTCGGTCAGCTCGACCGCCTCGGGCACGATGGCGGCCACCTGTCCGGTCTCATCCCGCACCGGCCGCATCTGAAAGTCGAACCAGCGTGAGCCGCCGACCGGCAGTTCGAGCTGCAACTCCTGGCGGGCCCCGTCGCCGCGAGCGACGGCGTCAACCAGGGATCTGATCACCTCGGGCATGCCGGGCGTACCCGCAAACCACGGCGTCTCCCAGAATGGCAGCCCTGCGACCTCGTGCAGCGGCGCAGCGATCGCTTCGAGCGAGGTCGCATTGGCGTCCAGAAGCGTCCCATCGGACGAGAGCAGCGCTTGGAACGTGTAGCTCGCCTCGAAGATCGTCCGCAGCCGCGCCTCCTTGGCCTGCAGCTCCGCGGTACGCTCGGAGACCTGCGTCTCCAGACGCTCGTTCAGCTCACGCAGCGTGATCTCGGCCTCGTGCCGCACCCGCGACAGATCGATGTTGGCGCGCACCCGCGCCAGCAGCTCGCGCGCGCTGAACGGCTTGGTGAGATAGTCGCTCGCCCCGGCATCAAGTCCCTCCACCTTGGCCTCTTCGCCGGCGCGCGCCGACAGCATGACCACAGGAATGTCGCGAAGCTGCGCATCGCCACGCAGCACTCTCAGCAGGCCGAAGCCGTCGAGCCCCGGCATCATAACGTCGGTCAGCACCAGATCGGGGCGGCGCCGTCGGACGGCCTCGAGGGCCGCGATGCCATCGCTGACCGCCTCCACGTCATAATCCTCGCCGAGCAAACGGCGGACGTAGTCGCGCATATCAGGATTGTCGTCCGCGAGCACCACGCGATCACGGGCCGATGCCGTCGCGGAGCGAACTCCGAGGTCATCGGATGACGACGGGTGAGGAAGCTCGAACCGCCCACCGCCGTTCAGCCATCCGAGCGCCTCCTCGATGTAGGCTTCGGCACGCACGTTGGTAACGGCCAGGACACGGGAAGGTCCGATCTGGCCCGCCGGCAGATGCGCCGAGCCTAGCGGAATTCGCACGGTGAAAACCGAGCCGCGGCCGAGTTCGCTGTCTACGGCGATCTCCCCGCCATGAAGCCTCACCAGTTCCTGAACGAGAGCGAGACCGATGCCGCTGCCCTCGAAGGATCGGCCGCGCGCACCTTCGATGCGACGAAACCGTTCGAACAAATGCGGCAGCTCACTGGGCGGGATGCCGGTGCCGGTGTCGCGAACCTCGAGCTCGGCATGATTGCCGTCAGTGGACAAGCCGATCGACACCGCGATTTCACCTTCGAGGGTGAACTTGAACGCATTCGACACCAGATTGAGAACGATCTTCTCCCACAAGTCGCGGTCGACATACACCGGCTCGGACAGGGGCGTGCGGTCGATGGTGAGACGCAGGCCGGCAGGATCCGTCGCCGAGCGGAAGTTGGACACGAGCTCGGCAGTGAAACCCGCAAGATCGATCGGCTCGAAATGCGCGGTCATGCGGCCGGCCTCGATGCGCGAAAAGTCGAGCAGCGTGTTCACGAGCTTCAGCAGACGAATGCCGTTGCGGTGGATCAGGCTGAGGGCGGATCGCGCCTCGGGGGTGAGTTGGGCCTCGGCGCGGCCGAGCAGCTCTTCCAGCGGGCTCAACATCAGCGTCAGTGGCGTACGAAACTCGTGGCTGATGTTGGAAAAGAACGTCGTCTTGGCGCGGTCGATTTCGGCCAGCGCTTCCGCCCGGCGCCGCTCTGCCTGATAGGCCCCGCCGTTGCTGACGGCCGCTGCAATCTGCCCCGCGACGAGGTTCAGGAAGCGGGCATAGCTCTCGTCGTAGAGGCGGAACGGATTGAGACCTGCGACGAGGAAGCCGCCCCGTCCGGCTTCCCCCGACGCGGGCAGCGGAAGCACAACGGCGTGCTGTGGCGGCTGACGCCATCCGCCGGTCGGAAAGCTGAGACCGAACCGCCGCGGAAGGTCACGAACCAGCACCGCATCCTGCAGCTTCAGCGCTTCGGCCAGAGGCCACGTTCCTTCCGGCTGAATTCTCAGCCTCGGCTGAGCAGCGGGATGATCGCGGTCGATGCCGGTCAAGGCCTGCAGTCGCGCCGCCTCGCCGTCCGGGTCGGTCATGTAGATCATCGCGAACGGAAGGTCGCGCGCCTCCCGCGCCAACGCGTCCGCGCAGCTTGCGCAGGCCTGATCGATGCTGCGGGCCCCGGCCCCGGCATTTGCGAGTTCGCGCAGCAACGAGAGCTGGCGCTCGCTGATCACGCGCTGAGTGTCATCGGTGTTGGCGCAGAAGATTCCTCCAGGTGATCCATCGTCGTCCGGAATGGGACTGTAGGAGAACGTGTAGTAGGTCTCCTCGGGAAAGCCGTTGCGCTCCATGATCAGGAGTTGCGCCTCGACATAGGTGCCCTGGTCACCGCCGCCGGCCTTGGCCAGCAACGGACCGATGTCCTCCCAGATCTCGTGCCAGACTGCAGAGATCGGTCGGCCGAGTGCCCACGGATGTTTGCCGCCGATGATGGTCTTGTAAGCATCGTTGTAGAGATAGATCAGCTCCCTTCCCCAACCGATCCAGATCGGCTGTTGGGATGTCAGCATGATCCTGACGGCCGTCTTCAGGCTCTGCGGCCAATGCTCCGGCGGTCCGATCGAGGTGCTCTCCCAATCGAACCGCAACATCAGTCCGGCCAGCTCACTGCCTCCGGAAAAAAGCCTCTCGCGCTCGGCCATGCCGAGCTCCTGATCATGCCCTGTTTGCCGCTCGTCCGGCACGCGCTCCCCCTGGTCGAAATCCGACGTGATCTGGAACGCAGGTACTCTCCTCCGGTTCCGGAGCCGGGAACAAAAAGGGGGCGTGCGACTTCGAGACATACACCGCCGGGGGAGCGCTGCCATGGCCACGACCGTTGCATCTGAACCGAACACACCGAGACGGTCGCCCTGGAGCGTATTCCGGCTGTTGGGTCCAGGTCTCGTGACCGGTGCCGCTGACGACGACCCGTCGGGAATAGCAACGTACTCCCAGGCCGGCGCGCAGTTCGGTTATGGGCTGTTGTGGACGGTCTTTCTGACAGCGCCTTTCATGATCGCGATCCAGCTGGTGAGCGCGCGCATCGGCCGTGTCACCGGCAAAGGGCTGGCGGCCAACATCACCGCGCTTGCGCCACGCGGGATCGTCTTCGGCCTCGTCGCGCTGCTGGTCGGCGCCAACACCTTCAACATCGCAGCCGATATCGCGGCGATGGCGGAGTCGCTGTCGCTGGTGATCGGCGGTCTCAATCATGAGCACGCGCTCATCTTCGCCGCCGGGTCGACGCTGCTCCAGGTATTCCTGCCCTACCGCCGCTACGCACCTTTCATCAAGGTGCTGACCCTCAGCCTGTTCGCCTACGTCGCGACCGCCTTGATGGTCAAAGTGCCCTGGAGCACGGCGCTGCTCGCGGCGGTTTGGCCCAGCCTCTCGACGGAGGCCGACTATCTGCTGACGGTGGTGGCTGTGCTCGGCACCACCATCAGCCCCTACCTGTTCTTCTGGCAGGCCTCGCAGGAGGTCGAGGAGATGAACCAGGGCAAGGTCGACCGTCCCTTGCGCGAGCTGTCGAAGAAGGACCACCCCGACCTCCGCCGGATCAGGATCGACACCACGATCGGCATGATCTTCTCCAACGCGATCGCGTTCTTCATCATCGTGACGACCGCCACGGTGCTGCACGCGCATGGCATCACCAAAATCGACTCGGCGACGCAGGCGGCCGAAGCCCTGCGCCCGCTCGCGGGCGACTTCACCTTCCTGTTGTTCGCGCTCGGCATCATCGGGACCGGCATGCTGGCGATCCCGGTGCTGGCGGGCTCGGCCGCATACGCCGTCGCCGAGATCTTCGGCTGGCACGCGACCCTGGAGGCCAAGCCGGACGAGGCGGTCGGCTTCTACAGCATCATTGCTGCCGCCACGATCATCGGCTTCGGGCTCGGCTTCACCGGCATCGACCCGATCCACATGCTGGTGTGGAGCGCCGTGCTCAACGGCATCGCCGCCGTGCCGATCATGGCGATGATGATGGTGATCGTGTCCAATGCCGGGCTGATGGGCCGCTTCCGCGGACGGTCCTGGCTGATCGCCCTGGGATGGATGGGGACAGGCATCATGGCCATCGCCGTGCTGGCGCTGCTGTGGTCATTCGTCACGGGCCGCGCCTAGCGGCCATCGCATGTCCCTCTGCGTCGGCTGCAACGCAGTTGCACAACGTCATTGGTGCAACGCGGAACGTAAACTGTGTTAACAGTCCGTTCCCGCCATCCCGCCGCGATTGATGCCGATCAACGCCGGGCGCGCGCCGGTATGGCGGTGCTCGAACAAAGGACCTCGGAGACTGCCTTGACCCAGCCGCAACGCATGAGCGCATCGACGCTCCCCCCCTATTCTCCGCGCGGACTCGCGCTGCTGCGCGATCCGCTGCTCAACAAGGGCACCGGCTTCACCGAGCAGGAGCGCGATGCGCTCGGCCTGCGCGGCTTCCTGCCCGCCGGGGTCATGTCGATGCCGGCCCAGGCCGAGCGGATCCTGGTCAATCTTCGCAGCCTGTCCAGCGACCTCGAGAAGTATGTGGCACTGAACGCGCTGCATGACCGCAACGAAGCGCTGTTCTTCCGGGTGGTCTGCGACAACATCGACGAGATCCAGCCGCTGATCTACACGCCGACCGTCGGCCTCGCCTGCCAGAAATACGGTCTGATCTTCCAGCGTCCGCGCGGCCTGTTCATCTCGGCCAACGACCGCGGCCGGATCGCGGAGATCCTCGCCAACTGGCCGTATCGCGCCAGGCTGATCGTCGTCACCGACGGCGAGCGCATCCTGGGTCTCGGCGATCTCGGCGCCAACGGCATGGGCATTCCGGTCGGCAAGCTGTCGCTGTACTCGGCCTGCGCCGGCATCCATCCGGAAGAGTGCCTGCCCGTCATGCTCGATGTCGGCACCAACAACGAAGAGCTTCTGGCCGACCCCTACTACATCGGGCTGCGCCAGAAGCGCCTTACTGGCGAAGCCTATGACGCCTTCGTCGACGAGTTCATGACCGCGGCCCGCGCCGCCTTCCCGGGCGTGCTGATCCAGTTCGAGGATTTCGCCAACCACGCCGCGTTCAAGCTGCTGCACAAATATCGCGACGACGCCTGCGTCTTCAACGACGACATCCAGGGCACCGCGGCGGTGGCGCTCGCCGGCTTGTTTTCGGCGCTGCGCATCACCGGCGGCAAGCTCCGCGATCAGACGGTGCTGTTCCTCGGCGCCGGCGAGGCGGCCACCGGCATCGCGGATCTCGTCGTCTCCGCCATGATGGCCGAGGGCCTGTCCGAAGCAGAGTCGCTGCGGCGCAACTGGCTGACGGACTCGCGCGGCCTCGTCATCAAGGGGCGGGAGAACCTGCACGGCCACAAGCTGCGCTATGCGCACGACCAGGCGCCGATCGCGGACTTCCTGACCGCGATCAGGACGCTGAAGCCGACCGCGATCATCGGCGTGGCGGCCGTCGGCGGCGCCTTCACGCCGGAAGTGCTGCAGGCCATGGCCGAGCTGAACGAGCGCCCCATCATCTTTGCGCTCTCCAACCCGACCTCGAAGGCGGAATGCTCGGCGGAGTCGGCCTATCGCTATACCCAGGGCCGCGCGCTGTTCGCCTGCGGCAGCCCCTACGATCCGGTCAAGCTCGACGGCAAGACCTTCGTGCCGCGTCAGGGCAACAACTCCTACATCTTCCCCGGCGTCGGCCTCGGCGCCATCGCCAGCGGCGCGCGGCTGGTGACCGACGAGATGTTCATGGCCGCCGCGCATACCCTGGCGAACTGCGTCACCGGCGCCGATCTCGAGCAGGGCAGCCTCTACCCGGCGCTGCCGCGCATCCGCGAGGTGTCTGCCCATATCGGCGCCGCGGTGGCCGGCGTTGCCTATCAGAACGGGCTCGCCACGGGCCCCGCGCCGAACGATTTGCTCGGCTTCGTCGAGTCGAAGATGTACGACGCCCGCTACTGAGCCCGAGATCGCGGATGCCTCGGGCTCACCGAGGTCGAGCGAGGAGGCATCCGCTCTATTGATCCGGAACGATCGCATTGGTCGGCGTCGGCCGGTCCGTGATCTGCTGACCGAACAGGCTCGCGATCAGTTCGACCGCGACGCGCGCAGTCTTGCCGCGCTCGTCGAGGAACGGGTTGAGCTCGACGATGTCGACCGAACGGACCAGGCCGGAATCGTGCAGCATCTCCATGATGAGATGCGCCTCGCGATAGGTCGCGCCGCCAGGTACGGTCGTGCCGACGCCGGGGGCCACCTCGGGATCGAGGAAGTCGACATCGAAGCTCACATGCAGGACGCCGTTCCGCGCACGAACCCTGTCGAGGATCCGGCGCATCAGCACGCCGACGCCGAATTCGTCGATGGCGCGCATGTCGGCGATGCTGATACGCCGGAGACGCAGCAGCTCCTTTTCCGCCCTGTCGATCGAGCGGATGCCGAACAGCTCCAGCTGATCCGGGGGGATGGACGCGCGTGCCTCGTCGCCGAGCAGGCCGTCGAGACCCGGCTCGCCGCACAAGAACGCGGCGGACATGCCGTGCATGTTCGCCGTGATCGTGGTGTCCGGCGTGTTGTAGTCGGCATGTGCGTCGAGCCACAGCACGAACAGCTCCCGCCCGATCTCGCGGCAATGGCGCGCGACCCCGTTCACCGACCCCATCGATAGCGAATGGTCGCCGCCGAGAAACACCGGAATGGCGCCGGTCCGGGCCAGGTCATGGCTGCGGCGCGCCAGCACCCGCGACCAGCGCTGGATCTGGCTATAGTGCTTGGCCCTCGCCGGCGGCTCGTCTGCAGACTCCGTCATGTCGGCGATGCCGACATCGCCGTAGTCGGTAACGTCGAGCCCTAGGCTTTCCAGCACGTTGATGAGACCTGCGGTGCGCAGCGCAGCCGGCCCCATCAGCGTGCCGCGGACCGACGCGCCGAGATCGATCGGCGCACCAAGGACGGCAATGCGATGTGGCGCTGTAAGGTCTGGAGAAGCCAAGACGGAATCCTTTCATCGACGGCCGGCCGCCCAGCGTAGCGCGATTTTGCACCGCGTGCTTCGCCGGCGATGCGTCTCGGTCCATGGGAACCAATCGCATCAGACGGCATTTTCAGGAACGTCACATCCGCCCTCGGCCGAATCGCGTCGGCACGGGGGGCCAATCCGACGAGCCGCGGCAGGAAGGCGACCAAAGTGAGCAGCGAAACGTTCGAAACTCCTCCACAGCCGGGCGTCACCGAACGCGCGCTCGACACCGCGACCGACATGTCGCGCACACTCGGGGAGATGGTCGGCACCTTGAGTGCGGCCGTCGACCGGCTCAGCGAAGCGGCAAGGGACGCGCGGCGGCCCGGGACCGCTCTGTCGACCGTCAGCGCGATCACCCGCGAGGCGCCGCTCGCGAGCCTGTTCGTCGCCTTCCTGTTCGGGGTCGCGGTCGCGCGCCGGCGCTGAAGGGTGGCGCTCAGAACAGCCGCGGTCCACGCCGGTCGAGCTGCGACTCCCAGGTCAGGAGCGTGGCGACCATGATCATGATCGCGATCCCCGCGACACTGATCAAAATTTGCATCGCGAACCCGCTCGCCACATCGGTCAGCACGACCTGGCCGAGAAAGGCCAGCAGCACACCCACGCAATAGATCGAGAGCGAGCTCTCACCGCACCTGATCATGGCCGTCGTCAGCGGACGGATCGGCCCCTTCCATTGCGGCGGCGCCAGCCGTGACACCACGAAGGCAAGCGCCAGGAAATGCAACAGCCGCACCGGCGCAAGGTGGCTCTTGTAGATCGGATAGATCAGGCCGCTGATGCCGGACGGGATCAGGCTCTCGAGACTCTTGAACTCCCAGCTGAGCGCCATCAGCAGACTGAAGACGAGATAGCCGATCGCCACGACCAGCAGCATCGGCGAGTCGAGGAGCCGGCGCAGCCGCGTGGTGCCGGCATAGCTGTACCAGGCGCCGATCACGAACAGGAACTGCCAGGCGAACGGATTGAAATACAGCTCGCCGCTCGGCCACGCCGGCACCTGCCAGCTGAACAGCTGAACCATCATGTAGAGCAGGAATGAAAGCACCAGCGTCAGCGTCGCGCTGGTCATCATCAGCCACAGGATGACGGGAAAGCAGAAGTGCAGGATTGCGAACGTCAGCAGGATGTCGGTGTTGACCGGCGCGAATTGCAGCAGCGCCACATGCACCAGCGTGGGCCCGGGCTCGCGGAAGAAGAAGCCGGTGTTGGTCTCGTCGACGAAGCGCGTGCCGCCGCCGATCACCCAGACCAGCGCCGCATAGGCGAGCAGCAGGACCAGGAACGCCGCATAGATCTCCCAGGCACGCCGCAACGCCCGCACCACCGTGGTCGCCCAGCCCTGGTCCCGCAGCGCTCCGCCATAGGCCAGCATGCAGGTGTAGCCGGAGATGAAGACGAACACCTCGGAGGTGTCGCTGAAACCGTAATTGCGCAGCGTCAGCCACGCCAGCGAGTTGTCTGGAACATGATCGATGAAGATGAACCAGAGGGCGAGACCCCGGCACGCGTCGACCCGGAGGTCACGCCGTCCGTTGCCGTTCCCGTTGCCGGCTGCCACGCTATCTGTCTTCGCCAACTCTTGATCATCGGCAAACAAGATGGACCTCGTCTCGGGATGGCGGACCAACATCGACTCCGGCATGTCGTGCCTTAATATCTCCTGCCGGTCATCGATCGGAACTCGAATCCGAAACACGCGTCGTCCGCCCTTCTGGCAGATTTCGGGCCCTCGAACGCGCCCCCCCGTCTGCGTCTTCAGGTTGCCCCGCGCGATTTGCCGATTGTGCACAGCCGATATCCGCACTGGAAAAGTGTGCACGGAAGCCGGGTACCTGCGGAACATTGTCGGCATGGTGGTGTTAACCATCTCACCAACCGCGGAGCTGGCAATTGTTCCAGTCCCGTATTTGCCCGGATTGATTGTAGATTGGTTAGACGTTGACTTTGAGTGGAAGTGTTGACAGGGGGGTTCCGTGATCCACCGAGGTGTCCAATATACGGTCGTGGCGACTGCTGAACCGGACATTTGGGAATGGCGGTACGAGTTTGGCGATCAGATCAAGACCGGACGCACCCAGACCAGACTCGCCGCGCTCGCGGCGCGGCGCGTGAAGTCGAAGATCGATGCGGCCCTCCGTGCGGCCCAGACGGGTTCCGTGTCCACGGTGAACGTCGCCGAACGGATCGACAGGGCGAAGGCTGTATCGCATAGCCTGACCTGACATTCTGTTCCCTGGCAGTCCGGCGAGCGCCGGTCGGCTCATCGTCTGTTGAGACAGATCAAGGCATCGATGCCGGCATTTGTCATATTCAGGCTATGGAAACTCTCGTTTTTCGCTGCTCCCAGACGGGATCGAACGTTCAGATCGGCTTGGCCACACCGGCTCTTGCCGACCAGTTCGACGCCTGTGAGGCGGCCGCATGCCCCGCATGTGGCGGTACGCACCTCGTCAACAGGCTGAGCGGAAAGATGCTGAGCGACAGGGAGGGCTCGACATGTCCTACGTTGCGGAAGAGTTGACGATCACCGCCTCGACCGACGTGTCTCGCCCGACCGATATGTCTTGGCTGCGCCGTGCGACCGCGCTCCTGAAGGCGATCGTCAGCCGGATCGACCTGTCCCACTTTCCCAAATCGTGCTGTAATTGACGTCGAGATTCATCGACGCGCCGCGTGCCTGCGCGGCGGAACGGCCAAGATCGCCCCTCTCCAGGGGCGAAACATTCCTTCATGAGCCGCTCGCCGCCACTTGGGCGAGGTGCGCCACCACCCAACAGACAAAGATCAGGAGTTTCTTGATGCACGCCTCGGTGATGAGAGTTATCGCGATCGCGATCGCGGCTGCGGCATCGACACCGGCCTGGGCCGCCGATCCGGATCACGGCGGAGATCTGGCCCGTCGCTGGTGCGCCTCATGCCACCTCATCGAAGGGACGCAGAAGCAGGCCAGCGCGGACGTTCCCTCCTTCGCCCAGATTGCTAAGAAGACGGATTTCACGCCAGAGAAGGTCGCGTTTTTCCTGCTCGACCCGCATCCAAAGATGCCAAGCTTTCCGCTCAACCGGCTGGAGGCAGCCGACATCGCCGCCTATATCGGCAGCCTGCGAAAATAGGGCTGGGCTCCTTCGCCCGTCTGGTCCGCCCGCGCCCATTCGGCGGCAGCGCTGCCGCCGAGCTCCGTCCATGCAGACCGTCGCTCCTGCGACGGCAAGGCTCGCGGTTCAGCTCTTGGGCTCGGTCGCCTTGCTCGCGGCGGACATGATGCTCGCCGTGATCGTCTTCATGTGTTCACCGGCGTTGGTGAACTGGCTGCGCAGGAACTCGGACTGGATCCGCATCGCCTCCTCGAGCTCAGTGGCGTGAACGAGCTTTCGCGCGTGCTCGAAAGCCGTCTTGATGTTCTGCTCGGTGAGAGTGAGCGCCTGCTTGGACATGTCCGCGGCTGGGCCCGGAACCGTGCCGATCGATTTGCCGGCTGCGTCGAAGAACATCTCGAACGCTTTTTCCGCCTGCGAGATGGTCTTTTCGGCCAGGTCCCGCAGTTCAGCGGGCACTTCGAGTTTGGTTTGGGTCATCGTTGCGTCCTCCACGACAGATCCAACTACCACATCCGACTCCCTGCGTCGCCGTGCAAATGGATGCGGAAAGAGGGCGGCAAGCGCCTGTCAGAGCGCGGCCAGACGTTGGCGCGCGACCTGCAGCGCGCGCTCGATCGAAGCGAGATGACGATCATAGGTCAGCCGCGCGCGCTCGTCCGAAACGAAGCCTGAGAGTTCTCGCGCATGCTGCAGGGCAAGATCGAGGAGGAGGACAGTTCTTCTCACATCTTCCCTGACGCCGAATGCACCGGCTCGCACGTTGTCCGTGTGGACGGCCCCGGCCACCACAACCGCGGCCTTCGCTTGCGCCCTTGCAAAGGCGGCGTGAGGCAAGAGTACTCTCGTGCGAAAGGGAACGATGTTGGTCATTGGCCTTTTCCCACTGCTCTGCAGGGGCGGATCTGCATCGAATTTTCAGCGTTTTACCCGTGGCATTTTACGGAAGCCTTAGAGCGATCGCACACTTCATGGCCGCTCTGGCCGCAACGCGAGCGACGGGATTAACTTGAAGGCAAACGGAGCGGCCTCGACTCCGGCGAAAAGTGTCAGCCGCGGTTGCGGCAAGCGCCGATCAACCCGAAAAGCGACGCCGATACTCCGACGGCGACACACCGAGATGCCGCAGGAACGCCCGCCGCATGCGCTCGTCGTCGCCAAAGCCAGCCCGTTTGGCGATTTCGACCACGTTTTCGACCTGGCGGCTTTCGAGCAGGAGGCGTGCCGTCTCGACCCTGAGCGCCTCGACTCCCTGTGCCGGTGTCATCCCGGTGCGGCTGACATAGGTGCGGGCAAAGGTACGCGGCGTCATGCCGGCTCGCGCGGCCAGCGCCTCGACCCGCAGATCGCTGGCGATGTTCTCGATGATCCAGGCATGCAGCGCACTGAACCGACCCTCGACGTCGGACGCTTGCGCCGCCAGCACGGTCGAAAACTGACTCTGGCCGCCCGGACGCTTTAGGAAGACGACGAGCCGGCGCGCCACGTCGAGTGCGATCGTATGACCGAAATCCTCCTCGATCATCGCCAGCGCGAGATCGATGCCGGCGCTCACGCCTGCGGATGACCAGACCCGGCCGTCCTGCACAAAGATGGCGTCGGGCTCGACCTTCACGTTTGGAAAGCTGTCCTGCAGGCGCGGACAATAGCGCCAATGTGTCGCGGCCCGCCTGCCCTCCAGCGCTCCGACCCAGGCCAGCGCAAAGGCGCCGAGGCAGACGGACGCGATGCGGCGCGCGCCGGGAAGCACCTGGCCGATCCACTGCATCACCGTCTCGTCCTGCCGCAGCTTCCAGATGCCGGGCCCCCCCGGAATCAGCAGCGTATCGACCTCCTCAGGCTTCAGGGATGAGAGTGGCGCAGTGTCGATCATCAGGCCGACATCGGTCGGCACAAGCCCGCCTTCCTTGGACACGTAGCTCAGCACATAGCCCGGCGCCGGCAGCTCGATCTCGCTGAGCTCGGCAAACACCTGTGCCGGGCCGGAGACGTCGAGCAGTGTCACTCCAGGAAAGGCGAAGATCGCCAGCCGCCTTTCGGCACCATCTCGACGCACCGCAGCACGCCGGGGAGAGTTGGCAGAATTCGAGGGCATATTGTCCTTTAAGCCATCGGAGCCCCGCCTGTATAGCTTGACCTTGCAGTGCTGGAGTTCACGCGATGTCGCGCAACCTGGACGGCCGATACAAGACGGTCGCCTCGCCCTGGGACGACTACACCGTCTACAGCTTCTCCGATGCGTCGGAGATCCAGCAGCCTGATCGGCAGCCGATCATGGATGCGATGAATTCGATCATTGCCATTAACTGGAAAGCAATCGAACCCCACTGGACCGCGACCTCGTCGCCATTCGACAGCAAATACAGCCTCGTTCTGGTCTACGATCACATCGGACTGGTCGCGTTCTCGGTCTATCGCGTGATGACGATCGCGCAGCGGCTGGCCATCTACCGCAGTGGGACCGAAGTACTACCCGCACATCAGGGCCGTGGCCTGTATGGGTTCTTTACGTCGCAGATCCTCAAGCATCCTGGGTCGGCCACGCCCGGCGAGGAAATTCTGTACGGATGGCGAACGCGCAACCCGATCGTGTGGGCGGCCAACGCCAAGATTTGCGAGAGAGTCGCGCCGTCGCTGCTCGACGAGTCCGCGGATGCCGAGCTGCAGGCCGCCTGCGTCGAGATGTGTGCGACGATCTATCCGGGCAAGCAGCTCGAGGTGCCCCACATGATCATGCGTGGCGCCTATGGACACATCCAGCACATCAGGCAGGACTATCACGGCAGGGCCTCGCTGGTTGAGACCGCGATGTCGCGGATCATCCCGGATTCCGCCGACGCCCTGTTCTCCGTCGGCTACGCGAGGGTGTGATGGCGGCGCTTGGACAACAGGCGGTCGCGTCCTCTCCGCTCCGGTTCTTCGATCGCGCCTATGTCGCGTGGGGAACGGTCGCGTTCGCCTACGCCATCGCCTTCCTGCAGCGAATGTCGCCGCAGACCGTAGGCCTCGACTTCATGCGCGACTTCGGCACCGACGCCTCCGGCGTCGCGATGCTCGCCTCCAGCTACTTCTGGGGCTACACCTTGATGCAGATTCCCGCGGGCGTTCTGGTCGACCGCTACGGCGTGAAGCGCGTCGTGCTGTGCAGCATGACGGCGTCCGTGCTCGGCAGTGCCGCCTTCGCCCTGTCGCCCACCCTGCTCGACGTCTTCATCGCGCGCGTGGTCGTGGCCTGCGGCGATGCGCTGGTGTTCACGGCGCTGCTGAAGCTCGTCGCGCAGAGCTTTTCCGACCAGCGTTTCGGCCTGATGTCCGGCGTCTCCCAGGTATCGGGCTATGTCGGCGGCGTCCTCGCCACGACTCCGCTCGCGGCTGCTGTCAGCGGCTTCGGCTGGCGCGCCTGTTTTCTCTTCATCGCCTGCGTCGGCGTCGTCAACTTCGCCTGCGCGTCCGCGACCCTGAAATCCGCACCGGCGAACTATACCAGTAGGACGCTGAAGAGCGTCCTGATCACGAGCTGGCATGCGCTCGGGTCGGCCGCGACCTGGGGCTGCGCCATGAGCTTCGCTGCGCATTTCGCGGTCGTGACCACGCTCGCCGGGGTATGGGGCATCCCGATGGTCGCGCATTATTTCGGCATCTCGCCTTCGGCGGCCGGCGGCCCCCTGCTCGCTTTCATGGTCGGCAACGCCATCGGATCGATCTTTCTTGGCCATGCCGCGGACCGGATGCAGTCGCTCAATGCAGCTCTGATCTCCATCACCTTGCTGCGCATGCTGCTCGTCGTGATGCTGTTGCCGGCACTGGCGCACAGCTTCGGCTTCTTCTATGTCGGCGCGGTGTTCGCCCTGCTCGGCCTGGTGGCCGGGGGCACCGTGCCGCTGATCCTGAAAAGCACCAAGCATCTCTACACGGCGGAGCGCATCGGCGTCGGCGCATCGATCAATACGACGGCCGCCGGCATTTTTGCCGGACTGGCTCAGCCGGTGATCGCCTTTGCCATGGTGAGTGCGAGCGGCCTCACCCCCGACATCGGATCAAGCCTGCGCAGTGCTGCCAGCGATTCCGGCTACGCAGCCCTGATCGAGATTCTTCTCCTGATGTCGCTTCCTGGACTGCTTGGGCCGCTGATGATGAGGCGCAAATTGATACTTCGTACTTAAGCATAAAAAACAGAGAGGGTCAGTATGTCGCGTTTGTATTTGAGAAGGGACGAAGTCCGATCCGGCCATCAGGCCGGCAGCTGGCAGAGCGTCCTGTTTTCGGAATTCGAGGCTCAGATGAGCAGCGAAGCAAGACCCTTTCCGTGCGTATACGGCGTCGCGGGCTATCGTCACGATCAGCTTCGCTATCTGTTTCTCGACCCCATCGACATCGATGTGCTCGGCCAGCAGCTCGCCTTGTTCGTCTCCGAGAGCCGCTCGCACGGGCCCAACACCTCGCTGGTCCTGTTCACCCGCCCGCGCCCGGTTCAGACCATCGACTCCTACTACAAGAAGTTCTGGAAGATCCTCGATCAGTTGGCCCGCGTCGACAGCCAGCCGTGGCCGGCCGAAATTCCCGAGACCGTCGATCATCCGATGTGGGAGTTCTCGTTTGCCGGAGAGCCGATCTTCGTGGTCTGCAGCACACCCGCGCATGTGATGCGGCAAAGCCGTCGCTCGAGCGCATTCATGCTGACCTTCCAACCGCGCTGGGTGTTCGAACGGATGCTCGGCACCGATGAGGCCGCCGCCAAGGCCTTCGGCGAGGTGCGCAAACGGCTGGTCCCGTTCGACACGACGGCGCCGTCGCCCCAGCTCGGACGCTACGGCAATCCGGAGGGCCGGGAGTTCAAGCAGTATTTCCTCTACGACGACAACCAGCCGCCGCCGGCCTGTCCCTTCCACAAGCTGGCGCAGACCAAGCCATCGTCCATCGCAGACAAGGAGCAGGCCGCATGACCCAGATCATCGCTGGAACGAAGACCAGCTTTGCGATCGATCCCGACATCCTGGCGCTGTTGCCGACGCAGGGCTGCATCGAGCTGCAGCACGATGCGGCCGGCAAGGTTCACGCCTTTCATACCCACCCGGTCGACGAAATCCTCGTCGTGATCCGGGGACGGCTCACGTTTCGTTGGGAAGGCGGCGAGCGCATCTGCACGGCCGGCGACAAGATTCTGCTGCCGGCCGGGACGCTGCACGAATCGGAAGCGCTGGATGATGCAATCTACGCGATCGCGACGCGACCGCCCGCAACCATTGCATGCAATCGGGAGGGATGAGCTCAGGACAGAGGGCGATCGGTCTCCGAAAGGGACTCCGCGGTCAACCGCTCAACCATCTCGATCACCTCGATGCGCTGGCCCGGAGCCAGCTTCAGGAATGCCTTCAGCAGACGAAGGCTTTCCACGGCTTCGCTCGATGGGGCTCCGAGCTTCGTGTGCAGCTCCGCGATGAATGTTGAATTCTTCATCTCGCACCTTTGGCAGGAAACAGTAATGCCAGTCCTTAGCAAACGTGAAGGCCTTGCACGCAAGGTAGATACTGCAGCAATCGAGGCTGAAAGTCTTGGTCTGACGACTGCGACCCTGATCCTCAGGATGGCCCGCCTGGAAATCGACCGTGCGGAACCCGAAGAGGTTGAAAGTATGCCAGCGAACAACTCTTGCAGCAAGCCGAACTGACCGGTTGGTTGATTTCGGCGTCACAATTTGAGCCTTCTGGCAGTTTCTGGCTGACGATACCAGTGGAAACGGTCGTTTACCGAACGAGGCGGGGGGATTACGGAAGCGGTAAGCTTGTCCTCCACATTAGAGGTCTTCTATAGTTTGCTTGGGGGAAGAATGGGTTGCGGATCCTGTCCGGGATCCGTGCCCACTCCCGCGACACAGCGGCTGCAGGAAGACCATGCGCACTTATTATTTCGATATGAAGGATGGCATTCCGACCAGAGACCGGACCGGCCTGGAATTTGCGACGAGTGCAGGGGCGATCGAGCACAGCCGGGATTTGGCCCGGCGCCTCCGGCACGACCCGCGCATCACCGACCGCAGGCTGTCCATCGTCGTCGTCGACGAATCTGGCGCGGAGGTTCACCGCGAGCCGGTTTATCCGGCCGCAGTGAAAGCTAGCCTGTCCTGATTTTTTCATAGGCGTGCCAGCAGTGACTGCGCGCCGACTGCTTTTTCTACTTTTCGTAGAGGATACGAAAAGCCGAACAACTCTTGAGTGTGCACATCGGGCGCGCGATCGGGCCGCTTCGGCATCAAGAGCCCCCTGAGTGCCAGACGCCCCGCCGATCGACTCGACCGGCTCTCCCTTTCCTCGGCCTCCAACGCACGCCGCCGCTGCACCACCGAGGGCCTATTGCTGCTTCTCCCAGAACGAGAGCAGGCCCTGGGAGGCCGAACCGCCGATCACGCACGGGATGCCGACGGCGACCTGCCCCAGCGCTGCCGCCGAGACACAACCGAGCGCAAGGGCGCCGACGCCGAGCTGTCCCCAGAAATCCATGTTGCGCCGGGCATCCGAGCCCTTGGTCTTCAGCTCCTCGACGGCGGCGACGGCATCCTTGCGGACGGCGCCGAGCTGCACCGTATCGGCGGCCTCGACCACCTCCCTGAGCGGCTCCTTGACCGGTCCCGACTGCCGCGCCAGTTCCTCCCGGAGATAGTCGCGCAGGCTGGCATCGCGCACCGAGTAGCTGGCAAGCGTATAGCGCGCCATGCTGCCGATCGTCAGCTTGTCGACCGTGTCGCGGCTCTTCGACCAAGGCAGCATCTGGACGATACGCTGGATCGGTACGCGCGAGCCGGTTGCGAAGTAATAGCCCCAGAGGATGTCGAGCAGATCCTGGTGGGTCGCGTAGCTGAGCCGCGTGTCGAGCTTGCGTTCCTCCTTCTTGAACGGATTCTGCGTCAATGCGCCACGCAGCTTGTCCATCACGCCAGGCTTCGTTTCCTCCAATGGGATGTCCATCAAGGTCGGCTGTGCGCCGCTGAGATAGCCGTCGATCATCACGCGGCGGCCCGGCATCTTCGGCGCCACCCTGCGCATGAGATTGCGCCAGTCAGGCAGACCTGAATAAGCGATGGCTCGCACGACCACCCACTCCTCCTCGGGAGGCACGGGAAAGAAGCTGTTGACGAGTTGTTCGGCCTTGGCGGGATTGGAGCCGATCGCCCCCGCGATGAAGCCGAGATAGATGCCCGCGTTCTCCGGCTCCTTGAACGTCTGTGAATGGAATAGCACCCGGACCGCCGCCGGCACATGGGCGTAGTCGGGTTTGGTGCGATAGTTGTAGATCCAGTTCTGGACGACACCGAGCGACGCGCGTGGGTCGATCTCCGGGACGACCGCAGCAGCAAGAGCTGATTGAACGAAAGTGCAAGCGATGAGGGCCAAGGCGATCGCGCGCATGGTCTGCTCCCGACAAACGTTCGCCGCATCAGCATCTGCTGGCGCGTACGGATGAGGACGATGCTGCACGCCGTTTGAATCGACTCTGCGTCGAATCTGCGGCCGTGCTCGGTTCCCTGCCGGTCACCCTTCGCAGGCGTGATCGCAGGCCGCCAAGTCTCCACGGCCTCGACATGATTTGGCCGTCCACCGGCTCTTGCATCTGGGCATGACGAGCAGGCAGATGCGTGCATGTTGACCGCCCGGAACAGCCGTCACCGCGGAGACAGCAGATCGCGACACGTCGCATTGATCGTTGCGACACTGTCGGTGCTGACGTCTGCGCCGCCGGCCGTAGCGGGCGAAGCCCTTGCAGTACAGGGCAATCGGCGCGTCGATGCCGACACCGTGCGATCCTATTTTCACGCTGACGTCAACGGGCGATACGACGCCGCCGCGCTCGACGCCGGCTTGAAGGCGCTGGTTGGGAGCGGACTGTTCGACGACGTGAAGATCAGCCGTGCCGATGGACGGACCGTGGTCCGCGTCTCGGAAGCAAAAGTGCTCGATCGCGTCGCCTTCGAAGGTAACAAGAAGGTGAAGGATGCGGAGCTCACGGGCGCGGTGCTATCAAAGCCGCGAGCCGGCCTCCAGCGCGCAACTGTCCAGGGCGACGTCGCCCGCATCATCCAGGCGTATCATCGTGTGGGACGCGACGACGTCCGCGTGGTCCCGGAGATCATCGATCGCGGCAACGACCGCGTCGATCTCGTCTTCACGATCACCGAAGGCAGGAAGACGCCGGTCAGGGCGATCAGCTTCACGGGCAACCGGGCCTACGGCGCACGGCAATTGCACGCGGTGATCAAGACCTCGGCCACCAACGTGCTGAGCTTCGTGACCGGCGGCAATGTCTACGACGCCGATCGCGTCAACGAGGACCGCGAACTGCTGCGGCAATACTATCGTAACCACGGCTACGCCGATGCCGAGGTCACGAACGTGAGCGTCGACTATGACGCGGCAAATGGCGGCTACAACCTCACCTTTGCGATCGAGGAAGGCGTCCTCTATAGGATTGCGGTGGTCGACATCTCCTGTAACGTGCAGGGGCTGACGTGCGATCGCCTGCGTCCGCTGGTGCTGGCGCAGCAGGGCGACACGTTCGACCAGAGCAAGATCGACAAGACCTCCGAGGTCCTGACGGCCGAGCTTGGCAAGCTCGGCCTTCCGTTTGCGCAGGTCGAGCCCAGGATCAATCGCCATGCGCAGGATCGGCTGGCCGACGTCACCTTCCAGATCGAGCAGGGACGCCGCACCTATGTCGAGCGCATCGAGATCCACGGCAACACGCGCACGCATGACGACGTGATACGACGCGAGTTCGACGTCAGCGAGGGCGACGCCTACAACAGGACGTTGATCGACCGCGCCGAACGTCGCCTGCGCAACCTCAACTACTTCAAGACCGTCAAGATATCGACGCGGCCGGGCTCGGCCAGGGATCGCGTGGTGCTGGATGTCGAGGCAGTCGATCAGGCGACCGGGGACTTCAACGTCTCTGGCGGCTATTCGTCCACGGACGGATTGCTCGCCGAGGTCAAGATCGGTGACCGCAACGTGCTCGGCACCGGCAACACCGCGCAGGCCACTTTCACCTACGGCCAGTTCGCGCGAGGCGCCAGCCTGTCGTTCACCTCGCCCTACGCCCTCGGTCGAACGACACCTGGCATGGAGCTGTTCGCACGGCAGAGCATGGTCAGCACGTTCCAATCGTTCGGCAGCAACACCTATGGCGGCGCCCTCACCCTGGGCATGCCGGTCAGCGAGCAGACGGCCATGCTGTGGCGCTATTCGCTCTATGACCAGAGGGTGGTGCTCGCACCGGGGATCTCGCCGGCGGCGGTGTCTCTGCCGGTTCGCCAAGCGGTCGCAGCCGGGCGGCAGACGGTGTCCTCGCTCGGCAATACCGTCACCTATAGCACCCTTGACAATAACAAGGTGCCGACCAGCGGCATCCGTTCACAGTTGACGCAGGATCTCGCCGGCCTCGGCGGCGATGTTCGCTTCTTACGGACCACGGGCGACGTCCGCTATTATCGGTCGATCAACAGCGACCTGACCGGCATGGTGCGCGCGCAAGGCGGCTATATCACCGGATGGGGCGGCCAGCAGGCGCCGCTGCTCAACAGCTTCTTCGGCGGTCCTACCATGGTGCGCGGCTTCGCGCCGGGCGGCTTCGGACCGCGTGATCTGACGCCGGGATCGACGATGGACAATGTGGGCGGCAGCCTGTTCTGGGCGACCACGGCGGAGCTGCAGGGCAACATTCCCGGATTGCCGCAGGAATACGGCCTGCGTGCATCGGCCTTCGTCGACGCCGGGACCGTGTTCGGCTATCGCGGCCCGACCCAGAATGTCCAGGTGGCGAACAGGAACGTGCTGCGGTCCTCGGTCGGCGTCGGCATGACCTGGGCATCACCGTTCGGACCGCTTACCGTCGACTACGCGGTGCCGATCAGCAAGGCGGCGTATGATGTCGTGCAGCCGCTCCGTTTCAGCGCCGGTGGCTTCTGAGCCAACGCCGCAACGTCGACGGAGCGCCGCGTCACCTCAGTACGGATAATAGTAACCGCGCGGGCCGTAATACGGGTGACCGTAATACGGGCGAACATAGTAGGGCCGCGGTGCGTAGTACACTCGCGGCGGCCCGTAATAGCCGGGGCCGGGATAATAGCCGGGCCCATAGTAATAATAGTCGTCGTTCTGATGCGCGGCGATTGCGCCGAAGGTGCCGATCATTGCACCCATGATGGCCAAGCCGGCGGCTGGATTGCCCCTGTAGACGCGGCGGTAGCGCCGGCGAGCGCTGAGATCGGTCAAATCGCCGGCTGTCGCCGTCGCGACCGCCGGCTTGTTGGCCGGACCCGCCACCCGCGCATGGGCCGGCGCCGGCGCGCTTGCCACCACGGCGATGGCCGCGACGGCCGCAATCGCGATTTTTCCACCGGCCGAAGGAGATCGATATTTCCCGCTGAACATGGCATCACCCTTCACTTCGCTCATTCCCGAATACAACATGGCCGGGCGTGCAGCTTGACCTGTGTCAACTCAGGACGAACCGGCCGTCCGGCGGCACGTACGCATCCCGCAATCGTGCTTAGACGCGACGTCACGCCTCCTGGTTCAGCCCACCGCCGCATCGATTTCTGCGAACCGATGGCCGCCCGTCGGGAACCAATGGCTGCACACCGACGCCGTCCATCATGCCGTCGGCAACAGGAGTCCTCATGCCTTCCAGACTGACACGCCCATTCTTCAGCGCCGTCGCCACGCTGGCGCTCACCGCTTCGATGGCGAGCGCCGGCGACAGCGCGACCTCGCTGTTCAAGGTGGTGACCGTCAAGGATGAGATCGTCATCGGTCTCAATAGCGAAGAGCTGGCTACGATCGGCGGGAACGATGCCAGCGCCGTTGCGCGCGCATTGGCGCAGAAAGGCGACCTCGCAGCCTGGCAGTACAACGTTCATCGCGGCCCGAACGGCGAGCTGCAGATGGCACCTTCGGCCAAGATTGCTCTGCTGTCGCATGCCTCGCTGCGCGTCGAGCCCTACAGCACCACTTATGTCGTGGCGCCCCATCCCTGAACGAAACGATTGTCCGACCGGCGCTCGTACCGTCGACGACGGAACGAGGCCGGTCGGGCCAGCCGTTAGCTCTCGCCCCGATGGCCCGATCGCACGGCCCCATCGCATGTCCTGGGGACCCTGTCGGTGGAAAACCCGTAGACCACGGCCAGCCGGTCCAGGCACTCCTTGAAGCGGCGGGCGAAATAGTCGTTCCAGCGCTGGCTGGCGAGCCCCCGCTTGTGTCCGACCTGCTCCATGGTCAGGCCGTGCACCAGGATGTCATGGGTAATCGCCGCGCCGTCGGCGCCGAGCTCGCGCTCGGCGCGGTTGAGCCGCAGCACCGCCCGCCTCTGGCCTTCGGTGACCGGCTCGCGCCCGCGGGCGCCGTCAACGTGCTCGCGCGAGGGATCGATCGCCTGCGGGCCTCGCTCGGCCCGCTCCCAATCGTTCTGGAACGCCCGTCCGGCCCGGTATTGGGCGTCATCGAGCTGCTTGTGCGCGTGCAGCCGGCCGAGCGGGTCGCTGCGGACCGATCGCAACGCGACGATCTTTTCGCCGGGCTCAAGCGCCAGCGGGTCGTCGATCTCTACGGGAATCACGTCTGCATTTCGCGGCAGGTCGTGAGCTCTGCGGTCGTGGGTCTTGGACATGCGATGGGGCTTGCTGCGTCGGGGGCGCGCCATGTCTCGTCTCCGGAAAATGAATGGGGTCGGTTCGGGTCGGGCTTGCCGCGCTCTACGCGGCCGCGACCAGCCGCAGGATCAAACGGCCGGCGGGACGCGAAGCGGTTTCCTCGGGCGGAAGCCGCGTGAGATGGTAATGCGGCGTGCAGTAGCAGGAGCCGGGCTGGCGCGGATGACCGCAAAAAGTGATGGGATCGTCGTCCCGGTCGCCGCCATAGGGGTAGCGGCAATCGTTGCGCTCGAGCTGGTCGAGGGACAGCAGGCGCGGGCTGATGCCGACGCAACGCAGCTTGACGGCCGCCGCGGGTTTCGCCGCGGATGGCATCGGCCGGGCCGCCGCGTCCGGGCTCCGCCGTCCGGTTCGGGGCGCCGCGGACATCGGCCGGGGCGTGGATCGCGCGGCTTTCGGCCCGCCCGGCGCGGCCAGCCCGATCCGCTTGCCGCGGCCAAGCGTCGCGTTCCGGGTATAGGCGGTTCCGAACTGCGCATTGAGGGCGCGCGCGATCTCGGCATAGGACCGCCCCTGGGCATGAAGCTCGCACAGCATCTTGGAATGCTGGTCTGGCCAATCTGTGGATTGCATTCTCGCCTCTTCCTTCTGGGTCGGGGCCGCCGGACCCGCCGGCTCACCCGACGGCCAAATCTTCCGATATTCCGAAGAAAAAGTCAAGCTTGAGTTCTGATTATTCGAAACATATAATGTCTTCCGAGATTCGCAAAAGAGGTCAAAGCCATGTTGGACGTTGCCATGATCGAGCGTGCACTCGAGAAGCCAGGAAAGACGAAAGGAGGGTTGGCCCGCGCCATGGGCGTGCGGCCGGGCGCGGTCTCCGAGATCCTCGGCGGCCAGCGCCTGATCAAGGCGGCCGAGATTCCGCTCATTACGGAGTATCTCGAGCTCAATTCCGTCCCCATCATGGGCCGGGTCGGCGCCGGCTCGGTGATCGAGCCCGATTACGAGCAGGTGCCCGTCGAGGGCCTCGGCGAGGTCGCCCTGCCCTTCCCGATCTCCGAGGAGACCATCGCCTTCGAGGTAACGGGCGATTCGATGCTGCCGAAATACGAGAACGGCGATGTGATCGTGGTCTACCGCGAGCAGCGCCACCCGCTGTCGAGCTTCTACGGCGAGGAGGCGGTGGTGCGCCTCAAGTCCGGCGAGCGTTACCTGAAGACGATCGAACGGGGCAAATCGCCGTCCGTGGTCAATCTGAAGAGCTTCAACGCCAAGCCGATCGTGGGGGTCAAGCTGGACTGGATCGGCGAGATCTTCGTCACCCTGCCGCGCGGCCAGATCTCGCGGATCCGCGCCAAGGCGGCCGCCAAGTCGCGCGCCCGCGCGGCAAACAAGTAAGACTCGAGGCCGGATGCAGGGGACGCCGAGGCGCTCCCCCTGCATCCCCTCCCTCCAGGGGAGGGTGGGCACCGCGCCTGTGGCGCCGTCGTGATCAACAATTCTGAGCGACATATGGGGATGTGCGTCCATGGTCTCGCGGCGCCCCAGGCGTCCGAGTGATACAGTGGTCTCACCCTCTTCAAACGAGAGGGTGCAGGGAAGGCCGGACCTCGACTGAGGCCCGTGGCCCGCCTGCTCAAAAAATGCAGGCGGCAGGTACCACAGGTCCAGCCGGAACGATCCGGCCCTCCCTGCGCGATGGTTTTCACGGCTGCTTCGCGTTCTCCCCGGTGCGCCGGGCTTGTTGGTCACCGTCACCCACGCGGCGCTGTCAGCGCCGGCGCAGGCTTGATACTGGCATCGGAGTATCAGGACCACGCGACTTGACCGTGCGAGCCGATGTTGTTCGTCCGCGCGAATGACCACGCTGCAAACCGGCTCGCCCATCACTCCCCGCCTCCACGTGTCGTGACGACCGCGATACGCCCTCTCCACGAGGCGGGATGCGCCTAGACAATCACGAATTCTGAAAAAGAGAAAGAAGAATTTTTCGGCCCGGCGGGCCGGACCGGGGCAATGCGTTGAAGCCTCGCCCAAAACAAGCGTTTCCGCACACGTCGTCTGCAGGCGATCGAAGGCCATGAAACGGACCATCGTGCGGGCGCATCGACCCTGATTCGCCCGACGGGCGTGACGCCTTGCCACCAGCCGCGCCTGGCGCCCGGATCAGTCCTCGGCCCGCAGCTCCTCGCCATCTCTCGCGGAAGGCAGCCCAATTCGAAAGCGCCTGAACGCTGCAATCCTGGATACGACGCAGAGCGACTGGTGGGACAGGCTGGTCTTGCGCTATCTCGGCTCCAAGCGGTGGCCCGCCCCGACGATACACGCGCCCGCCAGCGAGCCGGACCTGCTGCGCCGTCGCGTCATCGCCGATGTCCGGCCGAGGTCGACGACGTCGCGCAAGCGGATTGATCCCGATCAAGGACCAGGCGCCGCGCCGGAGCAAACTCACCGTCAACCTGTAGCTGCACAGGCAGGACATGAGGAAACGCCATCATGGGAAACGCCATGCGGAGATATCTTCTTGCCTTTAGCTTGGTGATCGCCGCACTCGGCTTCACGTCGTCGGCGCGTGCGGGATGCTGGCCGAACGAAAACTTCCACCTCGTGTGCTGGCTGGATACCTATGGAACGGCGTGCGAAGCGCACCACGCGCTGACCAGCGTCAGGGCCGTGCTGTATCCGGAGCCGCGCTACTCGTACTACGAATTCGAGGTTTCGCACTGGTGGACGGCCCACAAGACCGTGGCCTGTCCGCCGAATCAAAAGACGACGTTCAGCGGTGTCTGGGACCGGGAAACCGGAAAGGCGGAGGAAACGGCGACCACCGGCATTTCGTCGGTGACGAGACGAGTCTCTTGCAGCAACAATCCCTGGACGGGCCAGGGGCCGCCAACGGTGCCGATCTGCTCATATCCGGCCGATGATCCGAACGTGGGACTGCCCGTCACCTCGGCGATGCTCACGCAAAGCCAGCGAGACGATCTGCTTCGCGTTCAGGAGCCGTTGCATACCCGTTGCCAGCAGATCAAGCCGCTCGAGGACGAGGTGTCGTGGCTGAACGGCCGCCCCATCGTCGAGGTGGTCGCGTCCCACCATGAATATCAGAAGCTCGAATGGCATCTGTGGTTCATGGACTTCGGCGAGTTCGGACCATGGCATGAGGTCGCGGCACCGAAGCCGAAGGGCCCCTTGATCTGGAAGGGCACGACCTATACCGAGCGCCGCATTGCGACATCGAGGCACAGATATTGGCTGAACAAGCCCGGCCGCTGGAAGGTGGTTGCGAAGCCGAAGCCGACGGCGGCGGCGGCGCAGGCGATCCCGATCAGCGTGACCACCGAATGTCCCGGCGCGACGTTCAACGTGCAGTAACGGGCGATGACGCGGTCTTCATGGCGTGCGGGACCATGCTTCCGCACGCCACGCTACATCGCCTGGACTATTTCCGCGGCTGATGCCGGTGTGGTGATCGCCGCGCAGGCCGGGGATCGAGTCGGCGAAGCAAGGGTGGACCGAATCTGCCTTGACAAAATTCTGATTTAAAGAAATAATGGAGCGATCACAGTCAGCCGAAGGCGAACCGGCGCTCCATGCAGTACTTCGTCGTGATGATCGACTACGGCCGGCGCGGACGCGAGGCCGTAGTCGATCCTGAGATGACCCGGCGCGACGTCGTGGCGCGCATCGCGTCGGGCGAATATTCGAACGTCAGCTTCATCCACGAGATCGTCGACCGATCGGTTGCCGACGTCACCGCCGACATCATGTCCGAAGCCGCCCTGCCCGAGATCGATGGGCGGGACGCCGACCTGCAGGCCGCCCGGTTCGATCACCTCCGCGACCTGCGCAAGCACGAGCAGGTTTGATCCGGCTGCGCCAGATCAGACCAGAAAGACGGTCGAACCGGTCGTCTTGCGTGCCGCGAGATCGGCGTGGGCCCGGGCCGCCTCCTTGAGCGGATAGGTCTGGTTGACCTCGATCTTCACCGCGCCCGATTTGACCACGTCGAACAGCTCGTTGGCCATCGCGACCAGGCTCTCGCGCCTGGCGGCGTAGGTGAACAGCGTCGGCCGGGTCACGAACAGCGATCCCTTCTGGGCGAGCAGCCCGAGATTGAGCGGATCGACCGTGCCGGAGGACTGGCCGAACAGCACGGCGTAGCCGAGCGGCGCGAGGCAATCGAGCGACTTGAGGAACGTGTCCTTGCCGACGGAATCATAGACCACCGGCACCTTCTTGCCGCCGGTGATCTCGCCGACGCGTGCGACGAAGTCCTCCCGCGTATAGATGATGGTGTGCTCGCAGCCGTGGGCCTTGGCGAGTTGCGCCTTGTCGTCGCTGGATACGGTGCCGATGACGTGAACGCCGAGATGCTTGGCCCATTGGCTGAGGATGAGGCCCACGCCGCCGGCCGCGGCATGCAGCAGGATGGTTTCGCCCGCCTTCACGCGGTAGGTCTGCCGGATCAGGTACTGGGCGGTCAGGCCCTTGAGCATCATCGCGGCGGCGGTCTTGTCGTCGATCTCGTCGGGCAGCTTCAACAGCAGCGCGGCCGGCATCAGCCGCGCCTCGGAATAGGCGCCGAGCGGCGACGAGCCGTAGGCGACGCGGTCACCCACCTTCAGGTCCGTCACCCCTTCGCCCAGTTCCTCGATCACACCGGCGCCCTCGCTGCCCAGCCCGCTCGGAAGCTGGACCGGATAGAGCCCGGAGCGATTGTAGATGTCGATGAAGTTGAGCCCGACCGCCGTGTGGCGGATGCGCGCCTCGCCGGGGCCGGGCTTGCCGACCTCGATCTGCTCCCAGGCGAGAACCTCGGGACCGCCGGTCTTGTGGAAACGAATGGCGTTCGTCATGGGTTGTCATCCTACCTGTTCGGATTGCGCGACGCCGCGCCGCCCGGTCGCGCGTCGGCCTCTTGCGGGCCGTTCGAGCCTGCGCTTCTCCGCGACCGAACCTCGGTCTTCCGTAGCCGCAGTCGGCTGGGTTTGGCAATCGGCTTTGCCAGCCGGCACAGGAACAACGATCACCGTTCCAGCGTTCATCGGCCATAGCGTGGAGTCCGAGCCCATGCCGCCCAAGCGACGCAGCGCAGTAGTCAATCCGGCCATCCTGATCGAGCTGGCCTGCCACACCTTGATGGGCATCGCCATGGGGCTCGGCTTCGCCTTCGGGCTGACCCAACTGGATGCGTTCGGCATCTCGACCCTGATCGCCCACAGTGTCGATCCGCACGTGACGTTCGTGATCTTCGTCGGTGTGTTGACGCTGTCATTTGCCGTCGGCGCGACGATGACGGGCTTCGTGTTCACGATGATGGAGGAGAGATAGAAAGCCGCGCGCCGATGGCTGCATGGGCGCCCGCAATGTCATCAGCGCGTCGCGCAAACCATGCAGATGGAGATCAGGTTCGACCGGCGCGGAGACGACCAGATGGCCGGACTGATCGGTGCAAGCGATCCGCGGCTTCGCGAAGCAGGCTTCAGAGCCGCGGGCGTTGTCGCGCGCCTGGGCGCACGGCCGTCATGAACGGCTGGCTTGCTCTGTTTGCGGCTGGAATGCTCGAGATCATCTGGGCGCTCGGCCTGAAGCATTCCGACGGCCTGACACGCTTCTGGCCCAGCGTCGCGACCGTGACCGCGATCCTGCTCAGCTTCGCGATGATGTCGCTTGCGCTGCGCTCACTGCCGTTTGGCACCGCCTATGCGGTATGGACCGGCATCGGCGCGGCCGGGAGCATCCTCGCCGGCATGGTCCTCTACAGCGAGCCGGCGGATCCGACGCGACTGTTCTGCCTCACGCTGATCATCACCGGCATGATCGGGCTGAAGCTGAACTCGCCGATCTGACACCGTCGACGGCCTCCGGCAGGATCGTGACAGCTCGACGCTGCCGAAGACGATGAGGGCGATCACGAACGGCAGCAGGTGATAGAGCGCACGGAAGATCAGCAGCGCCGCGAGCAGCCGCTCCTGATCAACGCCGCCCAGACCCAGCAGGATCGTTGCATCGAACAGGCCGATGCCGGCCGGGGCATGGCTGGCGAATCCAAGCAAGGTCGCGGCGATGAAGACCGCCATCAGCCGCGCGAGGTCGATGCCGAGCTCGGCCGGCATGAGCACATACATTGCCAGCGCCGCGGTGCTGAGCTCGAACAGCCCGACCGCGATCTGCAGCAGCACGGCAGGCCCGGACGGCAGCCGCACCGGCCATCGTCTGCTTCGCCGCCCCGGCCAGCTCCACACCACGAAGGCGGTGACGGCGCAGAGCAGCGCGGCCGCAACGACCCGGTTGAGCGCCGGCGGCCAATACTCCACCCAGCCGAAGGCGTCCGGATCGATCATCAAGCTCAGGCCGAGGGCGGTGAGATTGCCGAGCCAGAAGGTAAGCCCGGTCAGGAAGCTGATATTGGCGATGTCGATCGCCCCGAGCCGGTACGGCGCGTAGATCCGGTATCGAACCAGCGGCGAGATCAACGCGACCGCGCCGATGCCGTGCGCGATCGGATAGCTCGTGAAGCTGCCAAGCGCGGCCGCACGATAGGGAATGTCGCGGCGGCCGATCGTCCGCAATGCGAACAGGTCGTAGAGCGTGAGGCTGGCGTAGGAGAGGAGGACGAATGCCAGCGCCGCCGCGATCAGATGACGGTCGGTGGCCTCGACGATCGACAGGACATGGGCAAAGTCGAGCTTCTTGACGGCGCGTGTGAGAACGTACACCGCCACAGCCGCGATCGACAGGCTCAAGGCCAGTCCGCCCAGGCTGCGCCACCAGATTCTGCGGTTCGACGGCAGCGGCGGAACGTCGATCAGGTCAGCCATTCAACGTGTTTTCGCTTCAAGCCTGCGCCGGCCGATTCGAGCAGGACGATGGCGCCGTGTGACACACCGATGTGACAGCGGCGTTACCATTGTGCGCTGCCCCAATGCCTTAATTATTTGTTAACGACGGACGATCGTTCACCGCTACCAACACGGCGAGCTGCAATGCAGCACCACATTTGCGATCATTCAAATTTGAATTAATCGCGGACGGGTTCGAGCGTAATGACGTGGACCGTATCAGTACGGATGCATGAAGGTCGCATCTTCGTCACGCGGACTTTCTAAGACGGGTGCGGGACGCCAACATTCGAGGCAGCATGAACGCGGAATTCGAACACGAGCTCACGCCGGACCAATGGGAGACGCTGAAGGCGCTTCGCATTCCCGCGCGTGAACGCCGCAGGCTGAACGGCATGATTGTCGACGAGCTCACGGCATTTGGACTCGTCTCTATGGACAATGGCGCGGCGACACTCACGATGGCCGGCCGCAAGGTGCTCGTCAGGGGATCCTCACGCCTGCTCGATGTCGCAGCCTGATGTTTCGGAGCGCGGCCCGCCCTTCGAAGCGCTGCGCGCCGAACTCACCACATGGATTTCCGCGCACGCTCGGGCCACTCGCGATCGTACGCCGCGCCGTCGATGTCGTTGGCCGTCATCGCCGCGAGAATCTGCCCCGGCGTCGGCAGTTGCTGCGGATCGACACGTCTATCCGGGTTCCAGAGATCGGCACGAACGATCGCGCGGGCACATTGGAAGTAGATCTCTTCCACCGTCATGATGAGGACGGAGCGCGGCAGCTTGCCTTCCATCCGGAACGACTCCAACAGATCGGGGGCCGTCGACAGATGACCATGCCCGTTCACACGTAGCGTGTTGCCTGATCCCGGAATCAGGAACAGCAGAGCGATCCGCGGGTCGCGCACGATGTTGCGCAAGGAATCCACGCGATTGTTGCCGCGGCGGTCCGGCATCATCAGCGTCTTGTCGTCGTGGATGCGGATGAATCCGGGGAGATCGCCGCGCGGCGAGCAATCGAGACCTTCGGGACCACATGTCGCGAGCGCCACGAACGGCGACTGCTCGATCATGATCCGGTAGTGCGGCGTCACGCGATCGGCCACCTTCGCCGTCGAGGCCAGCCCCGTCTCGCCATAGATCGCCTCGAGCTGTTCAATCGTGGTGATGATCGACATGGCCGCTGCCTCCGTTTGATCCGATCGGCTCTGCGTCAATCGGCCGCTTGATGATGTCCGCAAGCCTGTGACCGTGCGGCTCGGGGTCTCCGACATTGACGATCGTGACATCCGCTACGGCGTCTTCGGTCACCGCGCGGTGGAGACGCTCGCCGATGTCGCCGTCACTCGGACGGTGCCGCTTGCCGAGCCGTTCGGCGAGAACATCCGCGGGCGCGGTGATGGCGACGACGATGACGTTGGCATAATCCCGGCGCGCGGCGGGAATGATCGTTCGCGAGACGTTCACGACGACGGTGCGGCCGGCCAGGATGTCATCCTTGATCGCGCGCGGCACGCCGTAGTCATGACCATGGGCCTCCCAATGCAGCGCGAACTCTCCAGCACTGAGCGCCTGACGAAAGGCGGACACGCTCATCTCGAGATTGTCCTCGAAGGCCGAGGCTTCGCGCGTGACGATCCGCCGCGGAAAGACGATCCGGTCATCGCCGGCGCATTCGCGACGCGCCACGTTGAGCAAGGTGTCCTTGCCCGCGCCGCTCGGCCCGACCACCAGGATCAGGCGTCCCGGACCAAGCTTCTGGGATGTCGTCGCTGAGGCAGGCTCGATTCCGCTCATGCCACCCGCAATCCTTCCCGCCAGACGCTGCGCACGACCGACAACTGGCCCGCGACATGAACCCGGATCAGGTCCGCACGCTTGCCCACGGCGATCTCGCCGCGATCATGCAGGCCGACGGCGTCCGCAGGCGCCTTGGTGACGGTGCGGACGGCGGCGGCAAGATCAATGGACGGCACCCGCTGCGGCAATTGCAGCGCGCCCATCAGCAGACTCGACGGCACATAGTCCGACGACAGAATGTCGAGCAGGCCCTCGCGCGCGAGGTCCACGGCTGCGATATTGCCGGAGTGAGACCCGCCACGCACGACGTTCGGCGCGCCCATCAGGATGCTGATGCCCGCCTGGTGAAGGCCCCGCGCGGCCTCCATCGTGGTCGGAAACTCCGCGACCGCGATGCCGTCCTTGATTGCGTCGGCGACGTTCTCCTCCGTCGTGTCATCGTGGCTGGCCAGCGGCACGTCATGGGTCTTTGCCAGCGCAATGATGTCGCGCATGTTCGGCGCCGCGTAGGCCTGCTGATAGGCGAAGCGGCGCGCGAACATCACGTCGAGCTCGGCATCGGTCTTGCCGCCGCTCTTGCCGCGATAGTAGTCGCGCAGCTTGCCTTCGTCGCGAAACTGGCGCTGCCCGGGCGTATGATCCATCAGCGACATCAGCCGCACATCCGGACGCCCCGCCAGTTGCCGCGCCTCCTCGACCACGGTCGGCATCGGCACTTCGCAGCGCAGATGCAGGAAGTGATCGGACCGCAGCAGGCCGCCGTCGCGCGCCGTCGCGATCGCCTCCGCGAGCACATTGGCTTGACCGTCGACGCCCTCGGCGCCTTCCTCGCTCCACACGCGCAGCGAATCCAGCACCGTCGTGATGCCCGCGGTCGCAAGCTGCCCGTCATAGGAAATGACCGCAGCAACCGGATCCCAATACACCTTCGGGCGCGGCACGAAATGCGCTTCGAGGTGATCGGTATGCAGTTCGACCAGTCCGGGCATCAGCAGGTCGCCGCCCGCATCCAGGCTGCCGGCCGGCGCAGCCCCTTCGCCCAATTCCGCGATCCGGCCTCCGGCGATCGCCACCCAGCCCTGCTCGACGACGCGGTCGGCGAGGACCAGCCTGGCATTGCCTATCACGATATCGGACATGTTCGCGCTCATCTGCAATGTCTACCTCTATGCCGCCGCGGCGAATGTCGTGACGTCGACCGTGCGATCCGCAATCTGCCCGCGGATCTCGTCATCATGGACGATCGCGAGCATGGCCACTCCGTCCCTCTTCTTTGCCGCGATCAGGTCGACCACGACCGCACGGTTGGCCGCGTCGAGCGACGCGGTCGGCTCGTCCAGCAGCAGCACCGGAAGGTCGGAGATGAAGCCGCGGGCGATATTGACCCGCTGCTGCTCGCCGCCCGAGAAGGTCGATGGCGGCAGCGACCACAGCCGCTCGGGAATGTTCAATCGCCGCAGCAGCGCGCCTGCCCGCACCCGAGCGTCCTCGCGCGGCAGGCCGGCCGCGATCAGCGGCTCGGCGACGACATCGAGCGCAGGGACCCGCGGCACCGCCCGCAGGAATTGGCTGACATAGCCGATGGTCTGCCGCCTCGCATTCAGGACCAGGCGCGGCTCGGCGCCGGCGAGATCGGTCATCGCGCCGAGGTGCCGGACGCCGATGCGTCCGCCATCGCAGCGGTAATTGCCGAAGATCATCTTCAGGATCGACGACTTGCCCGCACCGGACGGTCCCGACAACACGACGCATTCGCCGGACCTGACCTGGAACGACACGCCGCGCACCACGGGCAGCGAGATGCCGCCCTGCAGATGCATGGTGAAGGTCTTCTCTGCACTTTCGACATCGATCATCACGGTCATCGCGTTGGACTCTTGCATCATGGCGGCAGGATCGAGGACACGAGGAGCTGGGTGTACGGCTCGCGCGGATCGTCGAGCACCTGGTCGGTGAGGCCGGTCTCGATCACCCGCCCCTCCTTCATGACCATCACGCGGTGCGACAGCAACCGCGCCACGGCCAGATCGTGGGTCACGACGATGGCGGCGAGGCCGAGCTCGTTGACGAGGCTGCGCATCAGATCGAGCAGGCGCGCCTGCACTGAGACGTCGAGGCCCCCGGTCGGCTCGTCCATGAACACCAGCCGGGGCTCGGTCACCAGATTGCGCGCGATCTGCAGCCGCTGCCGCATGCCGCCGGAATAGGTCCGCGGCGCATCGTCGATGCGGGCGACGTCGATTTCCACGCGCTCGAGCCAGGACGAGGCGGTCTGCCTGATCCGACCATAGTTATTCCAGCCGACCGCCATCAGCCGCTCTCCGACATTGGCGCCGGCCGAGACCGCCATGCGCAGGCCTTGCGCCGGGTCCTGATGGACATAGCCCCAATCGGTGCGGAACAGAAAACGGCGCTCCGCCTCGCCCAGGCCGGCAAGATCGCGCAGCACCCCGTCGCGCATCCGATAGGACACGCGGCCCAACGTCGGCGCCATTTGCGCCGACAGCATCTGCAAGAGTGTCGATTTGCCCGAGCCGGACTCGCCGACGATGGCGAGCACCTCGCCGGGATAGAGCACGAAGGAGACATCGCGGCAGGCTGCCAGCCGGCCGTAGCTCTTCGCGAGCCCGTCCGCGACGAGCAGCGGCTGATCGGATGCGCTGATCATCTCAGCCATGGGCGCTCTCCTTGTGCGGGGGGACGCTCTGCGCGCCACAATGTCCGGATGCCTGGCGGCCCTCGCAATAGTCGGTGTCGGAGCAGACGAACATGCGGCTGCCCTTGTCGTCGGTCACGATCTCGTCCAGATAGGACTCCTCCGCGCCGCACAGCGCGCAGGGCGCGTCGAACTTGTAACGCGTGAACGGATGGTCCTCGAAATCCAGCGAGACGACCGACGTATACGGCGGAATGGCATAGATTCGCTTCTCGCGTCCCGCGCCGAACAATTGCAGCGCCGGGCAATTGTCCATCTTGGGATTGTCGAACTTCGGCGTCGGCGACGGATCCATCACGTAGCGCGCATTGACCTTGACCGGATAGGCGTAGGAGGTCGCGATGTGACCGAAGCGCGCGATGTCCTCATAGAGCTTGACGTGCATCAGGCCATACTCGGCCAGCGCATGCATGCGGCGGGTCTCGGTCTCGCGCGGCTCGAGAAAGCGCAGCGGCTCGGGGATCGGCACCTGATAGACCAGCACCTGCCCCTCGTGAAGCGGCGCCTCGGGAATGCGATGCCGGGTCTGGATGACGCTCGCCGCTTCCGTCGAGGTCGTGGTGGCGACACCCGCGGTCTTGGCGAAGAACTTGCGGATCGAGATCGCATTGGTCGTATCGTCCGAGCCCTGGTCGATGACCTTGAGCACGTCGCAGGGACCGAGAATGGCCGCAGTGACCTGCACGCCGCCGGTGCCCCAGCCATAGGGCATCGGCATCTCGCGGCTCGCGAACGGCACCTGATAGCCGGGAATCGCGATCGCCTTCAGGATGGCGCGGCGGATCATCCGCTTGGTCTGCTCGTCGAGATAGGCGAAGTTGTAGGTCGGTGCGTTCATTCCGCAGCTTCCTTCAATTCGGGAGCGGCATTGGCCTCGGCGAACTCCCGGCGCAGCTTGCGCAGCAGGCCGAGCTCGGACTGGAAGTCGACATAATGCGGCAGCTTCAGATGCTCGACGAACCCGGTCGCCTGCACATTGTCGGAGTGCGACATCACGAACTCCTCATCCTGCGCCGGTGCAACCATGTCCTCGCCGAGCTCGCGCGCCCGCAGGGCACGGTCGACCAGGGCCATCGACATCGTCTTGCGCTCGCTCTGCCCGAAGGCGAGGCCATAACCGCGGGTGAAGCACGGCGGCTCGGTCGCCGAGCCCTTGAACTGGTTCACCATCTGACATTCGGTCAGCTCGACCGATCCGAGCGGCACCGCGAAGCCGACCTCCTCGGCCACGAACTCGACCTCGACGTCCCCGAAGCGGATTTCGCCGGCGAAGGGATGGTTGCGGCCATAGCCGCGCTGGGTCGAGTAGCCGAGCGCGAGCAGAAAGCCCTCATCGCCACGGGCCAGGTTCTGCAGCCGCAGATCGCGGTCGGCGGGAAAGCTCAGGGGATCACGGGTGAGATCGCCGACCGGCGCGCCAACCTCGGCTTGCGGCGACGGCTCGATCAGTCCGTCCTGACCGAGAATATCGGTGACACGCGGCGTCGGCGCATTCGGCGCCTCGGCACGGGCCGGCAGCTCCGGCTCGACGCCGGCCGCCAACTGCGGATCGAGCAGCCGATGCGTATAGTCGAAGGTCGGCCCGAGCACCTGGCCGCCGGGAATGTCCTTGAAGGTCGACGAGACACGCCGCTGCACCCGCATTGCGCCGGTATCGACCGGCTCGCTCGCGCCGAAGCGCGGCAGCGTCGCGCGAAAGGCGCGCACCAGAAAGATCGCCTCGATCAGATCACCGCGCGCCTGCTTGATCGCCAGCGCCGCGAGCTCGCGATCGTACAGCGAGCCTTCGCTCATCACGCGATCGACGGCGAGCCCCAACTGCTCGGAGACCTGCGCCAGCGACAGCTCCGGCACATCGCGATCACCCCGGCGCTCATGCGCCAGCAGCCGGTGCGCGTTCTCGATGGCGCGCTCGCCACCCTTGACGGCAACATACATGCCTCACTCTCCTGCGGAAACGAGCCGGGTCGTTCGCGGGATGGCGACGATGGACGAGCCATCGACCAGCACGACGTCGACACCACGCGGAAACAGCCTCTCATTGATCGACAGCCGCTCGAACAGGTCAGTCGGCGCGACCGTCGCACGGAACGATGTCGTCCCGTCGATGCCCGGACCACGCAGCTCGAACGCCGGACCTCTGGACAAGCCCGGCACCTGCAGGACCAGCGTCGTCGAGCGATCGGGATATTCGGCACTGCCGAGCGCGAATGAAGTCAGATCGGGAAGCGTTTCCGGATCCGCCGCGACCGCAAAGCAGGCGAGCGCCGCGTCGGCGACGATCGGCGCCCCCGTGTGAAACTTGAGCCAGGCGCCGACCTCGGACGTGCCGGCGAGCGAAGCATCAAGCCAGATCGGCGTATCGTGATCGAACAGGGTCAACGCGATCGCGGCGGCACCAGGCATCAACGACGACGGCCGGCCGACATGGCCCTCGACCTGTCGCACGCTTCCCGGACGCGCCATGGCCTCCATGACGATACGGAAGGTGGATTGCGCGGACAGCACATTGTCGGCGAAGCCGGGCTGCAGATCGGAAGCGGCGGCACCCATCAGCCTTCTCCTCGCACCATCGTATAGAAATCGACACGCGTGGCCGCAGCCTGCTCCGCGCGGTCGGCCCGCGATGCACGCATCTGCGCCTGCAACGGTGCGACCACCTGCGTCTCGATCGATCGCACATGGCTTGATGACTGGATCATCGCGTCACACAGCGCGATCAGGCGCGCCTTGTCGGCGTCACGTCCCAGCACATAGCCAAACCCGACCTCGCCGCTCTCGAGCCGCACCGCGGCGCGCGACACCGTCGCCTCGCCGACATTGAACGGCGCACCGTCGCCGCCGATCCGTCCCCGCAGCATCACCAGGCCATTCTCCGCCGGACGAAGATCGCGATACTCAGGCACCGCGAGGTCATTCAGCCTGGCGCGGATGTCCGCATGCGAGGCATGCGCCAATACCCGCATAGCCGCCCTGCGCCGGTCCTGCATCGTGGTCTCGCCGTCCATCGTCATCCCGATCTTGCCGTCTCGAAGTTGTCTATGTTAATAGACAACTTCGTAGCGAAGCGCCATGACTGTTTGATGACATGGGCGTGATTTCAGGCCGGACAGCGGAGAGCCGTGGATGAGCATGCAAGGCGCCGACTCGGGCGTGGCGCTGTGGCGGCGGGTGGCCGACGGCATCGAGCGCGACATCGCCGACGGCCGCTTCGCGGCCGGAACGCGCCTGCCCGGCGAGACCGAAATCGCCGAAACCTATCGCGTCAACCGTCATACGGTGCGTCGCGCGCTCGCGACCTTGGCGGAGCGCGGCCTCGTGCGCGCCGAGCGCGGCAGCGGCACCTATGTCGAAGCGCCTCGTCTGTCATATCCTCTGAGATCGCGCACCAGGTTCTCCGAGATCGTGGGGGCCGGCGGGCGCGAGCCGCGTGGACAGCTGATCGCAGCGTCCGAAGAGCCCGCGACGCGCGAGCTCGCGCGCGAGCTGCGATTGAAGACGGGCGCACCATTGGTGCGGATCGAGGCGCTGCGTCTCGCCGACAAGACGCCGATCTGCGTGAGCACATCCTGGCTGTCGGCCGAGCGTTTCCCCGAGGCCGGCCACATCTTCGCGTCGGTGCGCTCGATGACCGCCTTGCTCGCCCATTACGGCATTCGCGACTATCGCCGCGGCGCGACCAGAATCACGGCGGCGATCGCCGACGCGAGCGACGCCGCGCGGCTCGACCTCGCGCTTGGCCGTCCGGTGCTGGTGGTCGACAGCACCGATGTCGATGCCGACGGGACGCCGCTCGTCAGCAAGCGCTCGCGTTTCGCCGCGGAGCGCGTGACGTTCGAGGTGGAGAGCTAGACCAGACGTCCGCTACTCCCCCGTGCGCGCTCAGTCGATGAGCGAGCCGTCCTGATTGAAGAACGGATGCGGCCCGTCGAAATCGCCGATCGGCACCTGATGGGTGACGACCGTTCCGAAGCCCGGTCCTGGAAACCAGGCATGAAGGTGAAAGGCCGGCGGCTCGACCCGGAAGGATGGCGGGCGCAGCTCGGCCAGATCGAGCGCGACGGCATGGTTCGGCGCTGGACAGATCGTGCAGGGAATGCCCGCAAACCGGGTCAGCGTCGCGCGATGAACGTGACCGCATCCGATCAGTTGCACCCGCGGATGGCGCGCGAGGATCGCCGCGAGATCGTCGGCATTGCGCAGGTTCTGCCGGTCCATGTGCCAGATGCCGGTGGTGAATGGCGGGTGGTGCAGGAACAGCAGGGCCGGCCTTTCGCTGGAGGTGGACAGCCTGGCATCGAGCCATTGTAGACTCGCCTCGTCCAATTCGCCATGCGGATGGCCGGGCACGCTGGAATCGAGCAGAAGCAGATCGAGACCGGCCAGTTCCACATGCTGGTTCAGTGGCGCCGACTGCTCATGAGCAGCGCCGGGAAACGCCGCGCGCATCAGTTCGCGGGAATCGTGATTGCCTGGTACGGCGGCGAATGGAATCTCGAGGCCGGCAAGAAGATCTTTCAGATGATCGTACTCGGCCGGCGACGGCGTATCGGCGAGATCGCCCGAGATCACCACCAGATCGAGCTTCGGCGCGAACCGGTTGAGCTCCATGATGCAACGGGCCAGCGCACGCGCCGTATCGACGCGGCGGTAGGCGAGCCGGCCGGGCGCCTTGATGTGCAGGTCGGAGATCTGGGCAATGGTGACGGGGCTCTTGGTCATCGGCTGATCAACCCTTCTCCGGCAGCAGACGAATGGACCCGGGCGCAATCCGCAGGCCGATCCGCTCGCCCGCAGCGACCCTGATCGTATTCGGCGCGTCCACGGTCAGTGCGATCGAGGCGGCATCGCGGACAACGATCCGCTGCCGGTCGCCGGCAAAGCGGACGCTGTCGACGACGCCGGTCAGACTCGATACCGCGGCGTCGACGATCGCGATCGTTTCCGGCCGAACCATCGCCACCGCCAGGTTGCGTGGACCGGGATCCGCGATCGGCTGCCGGCCTCCCGGCAGAACGAGCTGGCCGCCGTCGAGCGGCGCCTCGATGATGTTGGCCGCGCCGACGAACTCCGCGACGAAACGATCGGCCGGCGCAAAATAGACCTCTTGCGGCGTCCCGATCTGGGCGATCGCGCCCTTGCGCATCACGACGATGCGGTCGCCGAGCTCCATGGCTTCAGCCTGATCATGCGTGACGTAGATCGCCGTGATGCCGAGCGTGCGCAACAGGCCGTTGAGCTCGCCGCGCAGGCGCTCCCGCAAGGCGGCATCGAGTGCGGTGAGCGGCTCGTCGAGCAGCAGCACGCTCGGGCGGATGGCGACTGCGCGCGCCAGCGCGACGCGCTGACGCTGACCGCCCGAGAGCTGATCGATGCGCCGGTCTTCAAGACCGCCCAGATTGGTCAGCGCGACCAGCTCGGCGACGCGCGCGGCGCGCTCCGGCTTGGCCACGCGGCGGATCTTGAGCCCGTAGCCGATATTGTTCGCGACCGTCATGTTGGGGAACAGCGCGTAGGACTGGAACACCATGCCGACATTGCGCTTCTCGATCGGCTGTCGCGTCAGATCCCTGCCGTCGAACAGCACGCGCCCGCCCGCATCGGGCGTTTCGAGCCCGGCCACGATCCGCAGCAGCGTGGTCTTGCCGCAACCGGACGGCCCCAGCAGCACCAGCGTCTCGCTCTGCGCGATGTCGAGCGCGGCGCGCGCGAGCGCGCACGTCCCGTCGGCAAAGGTCTTGCCGCAATTCTCCACCTTGAGGGCGGCTCCATGCCGGGTCATCGTGCTCACCGCAGGCTTCCTCTCTCGCCGACCCATTGCATGGCCACCAGCAGCGGGATGATCATGACGAAGAAGATCAGCGTGTAGGCGGATGCGACCTCGAGCCGCATCGATGCGTAGCTGTCGGCGAGACCGACCGGCAGTGTCTTGGTCAACGGCGTATGCAACATCCAGGTCAGGTTGAACTCTCCAAGAGATAGTGTCACCACCATGAGGCTGCCCGCCAGGATGCCGGGCGCGGCGTTGGGAACGATGACGTCGATGAAGCGGCGCCATGGCGCGGCTCCGACCGATGCGGCGCCTTCGTCGAGCGATGTCACGTCGATCGTCGAGAACACCGCCATGACGGACCGCACCATGAACGGCATCGTGAAGATCACATGGCCGACGAGGATGAACAGCCACGAGCGACGGAAGCTTCCGGCCCCGCCATAGGTGAGCAACAGCGCCAGCGCGATGGCGAGCCCGGGAATCGCGAGCGGCAAGGTGATGATCTCCTCGACCAGCCGCGCCAGCCGTCCGCCGCGAACGTACAGCGCGTAGGCCGCGGGAACACCGACCACGAGCGTGACCGCCAGCGTACCCAGCGCGATCAGGATCGACGCCATGATCGTGCCCGCGTAGAGCTCCCAGACCTGGGCCACCCACTGCAAGGTCACGCCGGACTGAATGCCGCGGAAGTAGTTGACGGTCACACCCGCCACGATCGAAAGGCCGGCCGGCACGGCCAGGAAGGCAGCGACCAGCAATGTGAACAGCAGTTGAAGGATGAAGATGGCTCCGTCGCGCACGTGCCTACCCTGCCGCTGCCACGGAGCTGCCGGCGAAGGAGCGCGCCAGTGCCAGCATCAGCCAGGTCATCAGGCCAAGCCCGACCGAGAGCGCCGCCGAGGTGGCAAGGTTTCCGGCCAGCGTGAACTCCGTGTAGATCAGCATCGGCAACACGTCGATGTTCGTGGCCAAGGTGAATGCCGTTCCGAACGCGCCCATCGCCGTCGCGAACGCGATCGCGCCGGACGCGATCAGCGCCGGCGTCAAGGCCGGCAGGATCACGTCGCGCAGCACGGCCCAGGGGCCGGCGCCGAGCGAGCGCGCGGCCTCCTCCAGGCCCGGATCCAATTTCTGCGCGGCAGCCATGATCGTGAGGATCACCCGCGGAATCGAGAAATAGAGATAGCCGAGGAACAGCCCGTAGATCGAATAGGCGAATACGAGCTTGTCGCCGGTGAGCCGGGACGAGATCTCGCCGATCAGCCCCTGGCGGCCAGCCAAAAGGATGATCATGAAGCCGACCACGACGCCCGGGAACGCGAGCGGAAACGTCAGGATCGCGACCAGGAGCGCGCGGCCGGGAAACCGGTGACGCTGCAGGAACAGGCCGGCGATCGTCGCGATGACCAGGGTCGCGATCGTGGTGGCCGCCGCCAGCGCCAGCGTGTTGAGAAGTGTCGTGCGGTAGCGCGGCTCGAGGATGATCGCGAGATATTCGGCCAGACCGTGCGGTCCCTCGGCGCCGGTGACGAGCAGCCTCGCCATCGGAAGCAGGAAGAAGGCCGCGGTGACGGCTGCCAATGGCAGCAGGCAGAGCCGGACGAATGAACTGTGCGACATGTGATCAAGTGCGCCTCCGCCGGATCCTCTCCGGCGGAGGCGCGGTGCTCCTTCAGCGGACTTCGGACAGATAGCGATCGACGAAGCCCTTTTGCGCGGCTTCCATATCGCCCCAGTTCACGCTCTTGGCGCGGGCGTAGTCGCTGTCCGGCAGGAACTTGTTCTTCACCGCGTCCGGCAGCTCGATCGGTCGCGCCGGGCGCAGATAGGCATTGGTCCAGATCGCCTGGCCCTTGTCGGAGAGCAGATAGTCGATCACCTTCTTCGCCTTGTCCTTGTCGGGTGCGTTCTTCACCAGGCCGACGACGTAGGGGAAGACCACCGAGCCTTCGCAGGGAATCACGAACTCGAAATTGCCCTTCTCGGTATATTTCGCGCGGTAGGCGTTGAAATCGTAGTCGAACAGGATCGGGATCTCGCCCGAGACGACACGCGCGTAGGACGTCTGCTTTGGCACAATCGGATCGTTCTTGCGCAGGTCCTTGAAGAACGTGACGGCAGGTTCGAAATTCGCTTGCGAACCGCCGAGCGCGAGATTGACGGCGACGGCGCCGACATAGCCGACGGCAGCCGAGCTCGGGTCGAGATAGCCGACCAAGCCCTTGTAGTCCGGCTTGAGCAGATCCTTCCAGCAGGCCGGGACCGGCTTGCCGCCAAGCGCATCCTTGTTCACGAACAGGCCGAGCGTACCGGAGTGGATCGTGGTCCAGTAGCCATCCGCATCCTTCAAGCCGGCGGGGACCTGATCCCAGTTCGCCGGCTTGTAGGCCTCGAGCGCGTCCTGCGTCTTCGCCTTCATTCCGAAGGTGACTCCGAAATAGCCGATGTCGCCGACTGGGTTGCTCTTCTCGGCAAGGATCTGCGCCAGCGCCTGGCCGGAGTTCTTGTTGTCGTGCGGAATGTCGTAGCCGAGATCGGTCTTGATCGCCTTGAGCATCGAGGCCCAGTCGGCCCATTCCGGCGGGCAGTTGTAGCAGATGACGTCCGCAGCCTTGGCCGGCTGCCACGATGCGGCGACGCACAGCGCGAGCAGCGCGAGAACGAGGCGGGTGAGCTTCATGAAGATAGACTCCGTATTCCTGGCATCACGGCCAGTTCCGGAGCTTCCCCTAAAGGCGGCACATGAAGGATTTGCGACACCGGGTGCAGCACACACAGCGGACGCCGCACCCTGATCGCTCGTAGGCAAACGATCGCAACCTTCGGATGCCACGCCCTTCAAGCGATGGCGCGGCGGCCGATGATCGCAAAGCGCAGCTTGCCCGAGATCCAGTCGATCGCAGCCACCGCCACAAGGATCATCAGGATCAGGAACGACACCTTCTGCCATTCCAGCACGCGGATCTGCTCGGCGAGTTGCAGCCCGATCCCGCCGGCGCCGACGATGCCGATGATCGTCGCCGAGCGCGTGTTGGATTCGATGAAGTAGAGCACCTGGCCGGCAATCACGGGAAGAACCTGCGGCAGGAGGCCGAAGCGGATCTCATGCAGCGCGCTGCCGCCGGCTGCACGAACGCCCTCGACCTGGCGCCGGTCGGCCCCCTCGATCGCCTCCGAGAACAGCTTGCCCAACGCGCCGAAGTCGGACACGGCAATCGCGAGCACACCGGCGAATGGACCGAGTCCAACGACGTTGATCCAGACCAGCGCCCAGATCAGCGTATCGACGCCGCGGATGCTGTCGAACAGCCGCCGTACCGGAAAGCGGAAGATTGCGGACGGGACGATATTGCGCGCCGCGAGCAGGCTGACGGGCAGCGCGAGCACGGCCGCGAGCATCGTGCCGAGCATGGCAATCGACAGCGTCTCTCCCATCGATTTCAGATAGGTCGGAAGCGACGCGCCGGGATCCGGCGGCAGCATCATCAGGGTGATCCAACCGAGTTGACTGATGCCCGTCAACAGCCTCGTCGGCGAGAAGCCGAGCTCGACGAGGCCGAACACGAAGATCCCCATCGCGGCAACCGCCACCAGCGGCGTCGCCAGACGGGCGGACGCTGGCCGCTCGAACACGCCTGGGTATCGCGATCGCAGCGCGGCGGTATCGATCTCGTCCAGCTTTCGCATCATGCCCGGCCTTCGCTGCCGAAGAGACGGCTGCGCAGCAGCCCCGTGCCAATGTCGATGACAAACACCGTCAAGATGATCAGAACGAGGATCGCGCTGACGTCGGAATAGTAGAACTTGCGGATCGCGACGACAAGCTCCTGGCCGATGCCACCCGCACCGACGAAGCCCATCACCGACGCCTCGCGGACGTTGATCTCGAACCGCAGCAACGTGTAGCTCGTGTAGCCTGCGACGACCTGTGGCAGGACGGCAAAGCGCATGCAGGACAGCCAGCCGGCACCGGTCGCGCGGACTCCCTCGACCGGCTTCATGTCGACGTTTTCGACGACCTCCGAAAACAGCTTGCCGAGCGCACCGCAGGAGTGGATCGCGATGGCGAATACGCCGGCCATTGGCCCCAATCCGAAGGCCATGACAAAAATCAGAGCGAACACGATGCCCGGCACCGTGCGGGCAAACTCGAGCAGGCGCCGGACCGCGAAGCGCAGCCAGGATGCAGGAGAGGTGTTCTCGGCCGCGAGGAAATTCAATGCAAACGCCAGGACGGCGCCGAGCATGGTTCCGACATAGCTGATCAGGATCGTCTCACCGAGAAGCCGCGTCCATTTGCGCAGGCCCCAGAGCCATTCCGGCAGGTTGGTCCACACGCGGTGTCCGTCGTCGAGCGTGAAGAGCCGGTCGAAATAGCTGAGGAAGTTGCCGAGATAGGTGACGAGCGTTCGGAGGTTGACCTCCGAACCGATGGCTGAAACGAACAGCACGAGGCCGGACGCAACCAGCACGACGACGGCACGCAGACGCTTGCGCGCCACCGCTTTGCGGTAGGCGCGCTGCAAAGGTTCGAGCTGCTGTTCAGGCAGGATGGCGACGGCTGACGACATGTTTGTCGGTGCAAAGCGCAAATAGGCCGGCGGGGCTTCGATGACGCGGTCCCCCGCCGGCCCGGTGCAACGCTTACGAGCCCTTCTTGCGGAGAGAGTCAACGAATTTGATCAGCTCGACAGTCTTGTTGTAGTCCTCCGTCGAGATCGCCTCCCACGGCTTGTTCTTGCCGTCGGACAGCTTGGCGAAGGCTTCCGGATCCTTCTTCGCCGCGTCGAGGAAGGCCTGCTTGATTGCGGCCTTCATGTCGGTGGGCAGGTCGCTGAGATAGGCGTAGGGCGAGTTGATGATCATGTCCGACTTGCCGATGATGCGGAAATCTTCCTTCTTCAGCGGCGTGCCGTCGGCCGACTTCACCATGTTCTTGGTGAGCATGCGGGTCAGGTTGGAGTCATCTCCGTTGTTCCACCAGTTTGCGGCGACGTCGACGGTTCCTTGCGCCAGGGCAAGCACGGCGTTCTCGTGGCTGCCCGTAAAGATGACCTGGGAGAAATAGGTGTCGGGGTCGATGCCCATCTGGCTCATCTTGAAGCGCGGCATGTTGTTGCCAGAGGTCGAGTTCGGGTCCACCAGGCCGAGATTCTTGCCCTTCAGATCCTCGAGCTTCTGGTACGGGCTCTTGGCGAGCACGTAGAACACTGAATAATAGCCCTTCGAGCCGTCCGAGTTGACGTCGATCACGAAAGCGTCCGTCTTTACGCCCGTCACGCGCGCGCGGGCGAAGGAGGCCGGACCATAATAGCCGATGTGAATGTTGCCGGCGCGCTGGCCCTCGATGACCGCGGCGTAGTCATTGGCGACGCGCAGCGTCACCTTGACGCCGAGCTCCTTGGAAAGATAGTTCACGAACGGCGTGTAACGCTCGACGACACCCGAGCCGTTTTCGGCCGGGATCGCGGCAAAGGTGATCTCCGGATATTTGGTTCGCCAGTCCTCGGCCGAGGCGGACGAAGCGAACGACAGAGCGGCCAAACCGGCCAGAATGAGACGACGATTGATCATGGAACGTCCTTCAAGTTTCAGGGGACGATGTCAGGATTGACACGACAGATGCGCCCGCAGCACGCAGGCAATCAGGCGACGGCAACTTTGCCGACAGCCGGAACGGATTCGGGAGCTTTGGGCATTGCCGGCGGCATCACCTCGTCGGCCTCCAGATCGTACAGCTCGCGCGCGATCTGGCCGGTGAGTGCCGCCGGCAGATCGTCGAACACGACCCGACCATTCGCCATTCCGATCAATCGGTCGCAATAGCTGCGCGCCAGATCGAGCGAGTGCAGATTGCAGATCACGGTGATGCCGAAATGCTTGTTGATGCGCAGCAGCGCGTCCATGACGATCTTGGTGTTGCGCGGATCGAGCGAGGCGATCGGCTCATCGGCCAAGATGATTTCCGGATTCTGGACCAGCGCGCGCGCGATCGCGACGCGCTGCTGCTGCCCGCCCGAAAGCTGATCGGCGCGCTGCGCGGCGAGGGAGGCCATGTCGAACTGCTCGAGCGCGGACAGCGCCATGGCAACATCCGCCGCCGGCCAGAGCTGCGCCAGAGAGCGCCACGACGGGATTTCGGCGAGTCGCCCCATCAGGACGTTCGTGAGCACGTCCAATCGGCCGACCAGATTGAACTGCTGGAAGATCATCGCCGAGCGCGCGCGCCACTGCCGCAGGTCGCGGCCGCGCAGCGCCGTCACATCGAGATCCTTGAAGAAAATGCGGCCGCCGCTCACAGGACTCAGGCGATTGATGGACCGCAGCAGGGTCGACTTGCCCGCGCCGGAACGCCCGATCACGCCGACGAAGCTGCCGGGTGCAACAGAGAAGGACGCATTGTCGACCGCGGCTTTCATGCCAAAACGGCACGTCAGGCCATCCACCACCAGCATTGAATTCTCCAGACGCCTCGCTTTGGCCTATCGCTAACGTCTGGATTCTACAGTTATGTGACAGCAACACTGCGGCGCCACATCCGTCCACATGCCGGTCGGTAGTCATGTAGATGTCACGCCTCTGTCATAGGGGAGACCCAACACCTTCACAGGCGTAGAGACAGGACGCGAGATGGCCGGCAAGCTGCTTTCGATTGAACCTACCGTTGACCCTTCGGCCAAGCTCCAGGACGTGACGCTCGGCGCCTATTGCGAGATCGGCGCCCGCACCATCCTGCAGGAGGTGACGATGGGCGACTACTCCTACGTGGTCAACGATTCCCAGATCACCTACACGACGATCGGCAAGTTCTGCTCGATCGCGGCGATGACCCGGATCAACCCGGGCAACCACCCGATGCAGCGGGCGACGCAGGCCCATTTCACCTATCGCGCCAGCGCCTATTTTCCAGGCGAGCCCGACGATGCCGAGTTCTTCGCCTGGCGGCGAGAGCATCATGTCCGGATCGGACACGACGTCTGGATCGGCCATGGCGCGATCGTGCTGCCGGGCCGCAACATCGGCACCGGCGCGGTCGTGGCGGCTGGCGCCATCGTCACCAAGGACGTTCCGGCCTATACGATCGTCGCCGGCAATCCGGCGCGCCCGGTCAAGCGCCGGTTTCCGCGCGAGGTCGAGCAGCGGCTGCTGGATCTGGCGTGGTGGGATTGGAAGCACGAGGCGCTGCGCGCGGCGCTGCCCGATTTCCGCAAGCTCGAGATCACCGCGTTCCTGGATAAATACGAGGCCGCTCTCGACGCCCGCGTCCCGGTACGGCAGAGTGCCGCCCCATGACCGATATCTCAATCTCGCGGGGCCGCTGCCTCGTCGACACAGAGCTCGTGGACACCTCCTTGATCATATCCGGCGACGTCATCGCCGGCATCGGGACACCGGGATGCCGGTCAGGTCTCGAACTCGATGCGGAGGGGCTCACCGTGCTCCCCGGCATCGTCGACATCCACGGTGATGCGTTCGAGCGCCAGATGATGCCGCGCGCCGGGGTCGATTTCCCGACCGACGTCGCGCTGATCGACAGCGACCGCCAGGCCGTCAGCAATGGCATCACCACGGTCTTCCACGCAACGACCTGGTCATGGGAGCCGGGCCTGCGCAGCGCCGACAATGCGCGGCGGCTGCTCGAATCGATCGAAGCGCTGCGCCCGCAGCTCGCGGCCGACACGCGCTTTCATCTGCGCCACGAGACCTTCAATCTCGACGACGAGGAGGAAATCGGCCAGTGGCTCGCCGATCGGCGCGTCGACCTGTTCGCCTTCAACGATCACATGGACTCGACGGTCGCGAGCCTGGACACGCCGCACAAGCGCCAGCGCATGGTCGACCGCACCGGCCTGCCCGGCGCGGAGTTCGACCGGCTGGTCGCGCGCATCGCCTCTCGCGCGGATGCCGTTCCAGCCTCGATCGCGCGGCTGGCCGACATCGCACGCAAGGCTGGCGTCCGCATGCTGTCGCACGACGACGACAGCCCGGCCATGCGCAAGGCGTTTCGCAGCCAGGGCGTGACCATCGCGGAATTTCCGGTCAACGAGGAGACTGCGCGCGAGGCCGCTCAGGGCGGAGACGCGATCGTCTTCGGCGCGCCCAACGTCGTCCGTGGCGGCAGCCATACCGGGTGGACGCGAGCCAGCGACATGATCGCCAAGGGCCTCTGCTCGGTGCTGGCCTCCGACTACTACTATCCAGCGCCGCTGCTGGCGGCGTATCGGCTCGCGGCCGACGGCGTTCTGCCGCTGGCACGCGCCTGGGATCTGATCTCGGGCAGCCCCGCACGCGCGGCCGGACTGGCGGACCGCGGGACGCTGGCCGAAGGCCGCCGCGCCGACGTCATTCTGGTCGATGACCGCGTGCCGTTGCGCCCCCGCGTCGTCGCCGTCATCGCGTCCGGCCGGCTGGTCTATCTGGCCGAGACCCATCGGCTGAACGCAGTGCCCGTGCGCACCATCGCGGCGGAGTAGCAGATCATGGTCGATGCGCCCCGCTACGCGATCTACTACGCCCCGGCGGCGACGACGGGCTTGGCCGGATTCGGCGCGAGCCTGCTGGGTTACGACGCCTGGAGCGGCGACGAGCCGAGCTTTCCGGAAGAAGTCGTTCGCGCGGTTCCCGATTGGGCCGAGCTGAGCGCGGACCCGCGCAAATATGGCTTCCACGCCACTTTGAAGGCGCCGTTCGAACTGGCCGATGCGCAGAGCGAAGCCTCGCTCCGCGACGCCTGTGCGACGTTCGCGGCAAGGCCGCGCGCCATTCCGATCATTCGTCCCATCGTGGACTCGATCAGCGGCTTCGTCGCGATGATCCCTGGCGAGCCCTCGCCGGCGCTGCAACAGCTCGCAGCCGATTGTGTCCGGGCGTTCGAGCCGTTTCGCGCGCCGATGACCGCCGCGGACCGTGCACGGCGCAAGCCGGACCTGCTGACACCACGACAGCGCGATCATCTCGATCGCTGGGGCTATCCCTATGTCATGGAAGATTTCCGCTTCCACATGACGCTGACCTGCCGGCTGTCCGACGAACGACGCCGACCGATCCTGACGATGCTGCAGCAGAGATTCGCGGCGCTGTCGCTGACAGAGCTCCGGATCGACCGGATCGTGTTGTTCCGCCAGCCCAACGCCCGCCAGCGGTTCGGCATCATCGGAGACTGGCCGCTCACGGCCGTCCAGCGCATCTAGGGGCGTCGGTTCGGCATGGCCGCATGGTGCGGCCGCGCCTGCCGGTCGAACAGCGCGACCGGCAATCTCGTCGGACCTACACCGCCTTCGTCAGGGCGCCATCGATGATCAGATTGGTTCCCGAAATGCGGCTTGCGAGCGGGCTTGCGAGCATCACGACGCCGTAGGCCACCTCCTGGGCTGTTCCCATGCGCCCCGTCGGATTCAAGCCCATTGCGGTCTTGAACAGGTCAGGCGATCCATTCTCGATGTTCTGCCAGATGCCGCCCTCGAAATAGGTGTTGCCCGGCGACACCGCGTTGACGCGAACGCCTTTGCCGACCAGTTGATGCGCGAGGCCCTTGGCGTAGTGGATCAGCGCGCCCTTGATGGCGCCATAGGATCCGGCGGCAAAATCGACTTCAAAGCCCGACACGCTGGAGATGATGACGATGGAGGCCGACTTCGACTGCTCCAGATAAGGAATGGCTGCCGCGATCGCGTTGACCGTGTGCATCATGTCGGTGCGAAAGGATTTCTCCCAGGTCTCCGGAGAGTCGCCGACGGCGAGCGCACTGACGTTGCAGACCAGGCAATCGATCCCGCCCAGCTCCTTTGCCGCGCCGTCGACCCAGCCCTTCAAAGCCACGGGGTCCGCGACGTCGATCCCCTGCCCCCAGCCCTTCACGCCTTTCGACGCCAACGTCGTCACGACCTTGCCAACCGCCTCCGCGTCTCGCGCGCAGATCGCAACACCGGCGCCCTCAGCGGCGAACAGTTGCGCGATCGCGAGGCCGATGCCCTTGCTGCCGCCGGTCACAAGCACGCTCTTACCGGCCAATCCCAGATCCATGATCGTCTCCTTCCAATCAGTATCGGCTTTCAGCCGTGATAGCCGGCGAGCAGGGCCTTGTTGACCTTGCAGATGTAGGTGTATTTCGGATTGACCACCTGGGTGCAGCGCGCCTCGGCGACCTGCCCGAGCAGCATGTAGGCCTCCGGCGCCGGAATCCTCCAATCGTCCTCCAGCCAGTTGATCATCTCCTCGAACGCGATCCGCATCGCGTCCTCGAGCGGGCGCGCGCAGCCCAGCGTGCAGATGTGCGTCGGCGTCTCGATTCGCGGATGGTTCAGCCGCGCCGGCGCCTTGTCCAACGACACCTTCACGGTGAGGTTCGCGGCGATCTCGATCGCGCCCATGCCGTTGGCTTCGCCGTCGCCCTGGATGGCGTGGCAATCGCCGAGGAAAAGATGCGCGCCGTCCTTGTTGACGCGGAAGAACACCGAGTTGCCGGAGGTGATCTCCTGAACGTCGAGATTGCCACCATGCGGCCCGTTGTCCACCGTCAGCACCGCGCCATGCACCGGCGCGACCCCGGCAACGCCGATCATCGGCCGGACCGGAAGCTTCACATGCTCGTTCCACAGCACGTGGCCGTCCTCGACCGCGACGACGCGGGTCTGGATGCCGAACTCCTTGCGCCGGACCCAGTCCGGAAACATGCCGATGCCTGGCCACAGCGCGGTGAAGCCGAGCCGGTCGAGCTCCATGTCAATGATGTCGAGCCGCAACATGTCGCCAGGCTTGGCGCCGCGCACCTCGATCGGGCCAGTCGCACCGTTGACGTAGGGCAGCGTCACGTCGCTCTCGACCAGTTGCTGGCCGAGCGCGCGGATGGTGCCGTCGTTGACATTGATCGCGCATTCGACGACGAAGATCTCACCGGGATCGACGGTCGCGATGAACTCATTGTCGCCCGAGAGCGCGTATTTGATGTTGCCGGCCTTGCCGATGCGCTTTGACATGATCACTCCTGCTATCTCCAACGTCGTTGCATCATCGCGGCTGCCGCCGCCACGGCATCAGCAGCCGCTCGATCTTGCCGACCGCAAAAGTCAGAACCAGCGCCAGCGCGATCGTCGCAACCAGCGCGGCGAACACCTTCGGAATGATGTAGAGCGACCCGGCCTTGAAGATGGCGTGCCCCAGCCCTTCGGAGGAGGACATGAACTCGCCGACGATCGCGCCGATCAGGGCAAAGCCGACGGTGAGCTTCAGCCCCGCGAAGATGTCCGTCAGCGACGCCGGCACCACCAGCTTGCGGAAGATCTGGAACTTGGACGCGCCGAGAGTGCGGAACAAATTGATCTGGTCGGGATCGACGCCGGTGGCACCCTTGTACGAGGTCACCAGCGCGACGATCACGACCGACAAAGTCGACATCGCGACCTTCGAGATCAGCCCGGTGCCGAACCAGATGATGATGATCGGCGCGAGCGCGATGATCGGAATCGAGCCGAGCGCGATCACGAACGGCTCGACCACGCGCGAGACGAAGCGCGAATACCACAGCGATAGTCCGATCAATGTGCCGATGCAGTTGCCGACGAAGAAGCCGAGCAGCGTCTCCAGCCCGGTGACGGAGGTGTCGCGCCACAGGCTGCCGTCATAGGCCATCTGCGCGAGAAACTTGAGGATGGCGGACGGCGAGCCGAACATGAAGGCGGCAGCCTTGTTCTGCCCGGTCGCATATTCCCAGAAGGCGAGGAAGGCCGCCAGGACGAGAAGCTGGGTGACGAGCACGGCAAGCGTGGTGCGCAGATGCAGCCATCGCCGCCCACGTGTCGGCGTCCGAACCGCCCGTGCCTCGGAGACCGGTGTCGGTGCCGAGCGGACCGGCGGCGCGTCGATGTCGGCGGTCATTGCAGCACCACGTCGAGATCGGCCCAGATGCTGCGGACGTAGTCACTGAAGCCTGGCGTCTGCCGCACCGAGATCACGTCGCGGCGCTCGCTGCCGAGCGCAATGTCGTAGACCGCCTTGATCTGCGTCGGCCGCTTCGACAGCACGATCACCCGGTCGGCGAGTGACACCGCCTCCTCGATGTCGTGGGTGATCAGCAGCAGCGAACGGCGCCCCTGCCGGACCAGGCCCACCGTGTCGTTCTCGATCAGGAGCTTGCTTTGGAAATCCAGCGCGGCGAACGGCTCGTCGAGCAGCAGCACGTCGGGCTCATTGACCAGCGTGCGCGCGAGCGCCACCCGCTGGCGCATGCCACCGGACAGGGTCGCGGGATAGTGGTCGGCAAAGCCGTGCAGCCCGAGCTGGTCGAGCAAGGCCCGGCAGCGGTCCTCCGCTTCGGCGGCCGGAACGCCATGTATCTCGAGTCCCAGCATGGTGTTGCTGAGCGCGGTCCGCCACGGCAGCAGCAGATCCTTCTGCAGCATGTAGCCGACATTCTGCGGTTGGCCGGCGACCTCGCGGCCGTGCCAGCGGATGCGGCCGGCATCCGGCGCCAACAATCCGCACAGCGTGTTCAGGAGCGTCGTCTTCCCGCAACCGGACGGGCCGACGATGCTGACGATCTCCCCCTCTCGCAATGTCAGGCTGAGATCGCCGATCACCGGCACCACGCGGCCGCCCTCAAGCTCGTAGCTCTTGGCAACATGCTCGACGACGAGCGGCGGCGCAGGCGCTGCGATGGCGCCCGGCGCGGCCTGCATCATGCCGGTCACCTCGGTCATTTGAGGCTGGCGATCGCCTTCTCTGCAAAGGAGTTGTCGATGATCTGATCGAACGGCACCGAGCCCTTGGCGTTGCCGAGATAGACCTGCATCTCCATCAGGTTCGCCCACTGGTCCGTCTTGGTGATCACCGACTGCGCCGGAATGAGATATTTCAGCTCGGCGTCGATCGCCTTGTCGACGACCTCGCCGGGCAGGTCCGGGAACTCCTTGCGTGCGACTTCCTTGGAGAAAGCGGGGTCGGCGTAGGTCTTGCGCGAGGCTTCCTCGAACGAGGTCACCAGCGCCTGCACCATCTCGGGATCCTTCTGGATCGTGGTCGGCAGCACCATGATCCCCGTATTGCAGAACGGACCGATGTAGTTCGAGAAGTCGAACACCACCTTGGCGCCCTGCGCCTCCGCCGCTGCGACGCTGGGCTGATAGGCGATCGCGATGTCGGCCTGGCCCGCCAGCATCGCGGCGATTTCGGTGCCGGGGTTGACGGGGACGATGGTCGCATCGACGCCGACCTTCAGTCCCGCTTTCTCCAGAAGGCGCTTCGCCACGCTGTAGTTGGTGTTCGGCTCGGGCGAGGTCACGATCTTAAGGCCCTTGAACGCTTTGGGATCGGTGATCGGCTCGAGTGTCTTGGAGACGCCGAAATAGTGCGCCCTCTGCACCACCGTCCCGACCACCACACCAGGACCGCCGTTCTCGCGCGAGATCTGTGCCATGGTCGCGTCGCCGATGGCAAAATCAGCCGAGCCGCCGAGCACTGCGGCGAAGGTCTGGGTGTCGCCCCCGGCGGCGCTCACCTGCATGTCCAGACCGTTCTTCTTGAAGATCCCGGCGTGCATGCCGACGTAGAGATTGATGTAGCCGAGATTGTGCACGGCCTCGCTGAAGCGCACCGTCTTCAGGCCCGCCGCCGTCGCGCTCCTGGCTCCGACCAGCGAGGATGCTCCCCATCCTGTCGCGAGCGCGGCTGAGTTCGCCAGAAATCGTCGTCGGTCGATCGACAGGCTCGCGCTTGCATTTGATGCCGAGACAGTTTCGCTCATGGTGATGAACTCCTCCCAGGCCAATGAAAATCTGCGAGGAGACTATGGTCGGGTCGTCGTGCAGCAAGGCGAAATAACAGACGCGATCTGCTGAAAAGCTGACAACACTGTGCGCTGTGCGACACCTTGCGCCGTGCCGCGCCGTGATCTGCCGACGGCTTGTCGCCTTGCTGCCGCTTCAGGAGTCGCCGTGGTCAAACGTGCATCGCAACAAAGGCGATAATGTCAATTTTGCCACTTGGGCCGCACAAAGAAATTGCACGTCGGCCGCCGGCTCGACCGTCAATACGAGGTCGCGCGGCGCCCAGACCAGGCGGGACGTCAACCTCCTGTTGACGAGACAACGATGCGTGCCCTCCGGCTGCCGGCGCTCAATGTCGGACCACCATGTCGCGAAGCCGACGTTCGAAACCGCCCAAGCGGGCGGCATCTGCAAGCTCCCCGCCGCCACGTCCTCGCATTTGCAGCATGGCGCCGCCGAGTGTCGGATTTTCGACAATCCCCTGATACTAAAAACGAATGGCATATCGCTTGCAATGCACAATGCGCCTCGCTATTGCAGCGCAATAATTTTCTTGGAGTGCAAAATGCTCGGAATTGGAAGCAAGCTGCCATCGTTTGAAATCGTCGGCGTGAAACCCGGCTTTCATCTGCAGGAGGAGAAGGGCGAGAGCGCCTTCGAGACCCTGACCGAGACCAGCTTCCCTGGAAAGTGGAAGATCATCTTCTTCTATCCGAAGGATTTCACTTTCGTCTGTCCGACCGAGATTGCCGAGTTCGCGCGCCTGGCGAAGGACTTCGCGGACCGCGATGCCGTGGTGCTCGGCGGCTCGACCGACAACGAGTTCTGCAAGCTCGCCTGGCGCCGCGACCACAAGGATCTGCACAAGCTGCCGATCTGGCAGTTCGCCGACACCAAGGGCGCATTGGTCGACGGCCTCGGCGTCCGCTCGCCTGACGGCGTCGCCTACCGCTACACCTTCATCGTCGATCCCGACAACACCATCCAGCACGTTTATGCGACCAACCTCAATGTCGGCCGCGCTCCGAAGGATACGCTGCGCGTGCTCGACGCGCTGCAGACCGACGAGCTCTGCCCGTGCAATCGCGAAGTCGGCGGCGAGACCCTGAAGGTCGCCTGATCATGTCGATCGAGCAGCTGAAGGACCAGATCCCGGACTTCGCCAAGGACGTCAGGCTCAATCTGTCATCCATGGCGTCCGACGAGACGCTGTCGCCGCAGGCCAAATATGGCCTGTTCGTCGCCTGCGCGATTGCGACCCGCAATCCGACCGTCGTGGCGGCGTTGGAATCGGTTGCGGCCGCGCAGCTGTCGCCCGCCGCTTTGGCGGCGGCAAAATCGGCCGCCGCGATCATGGCCATGAACAACGTCTACTACCGCTTCGTGCACCTTGCCTCGAACAAGGAGTACGCGACGATGCCGGCCCGGCTGCGGATGAACGTCATCGCCAACCCCGGCATCGACAAGGCCGATTTCGAGCTGTGGTCGCTCGCGGTGTCCGCCATCAACGGCTGCGGCACCTGCATCGATTCGCATGAGAAGGTCCTGCAGGATGCGGGCGTGCCCGCGGCCACGATCCAGACCGCCGTCCGCTTTGCCGCCATCATCCAGTCGGTTGCCGTTGCGATCGAAGCCGCTTGTGTGTCCGTCGCGCTGGCGGCGGAGTAAAATCGATCGGATATGTGAATGCGGCCGGCATTGTCCGGCCGCATTTGTTTTTCCCCACCTCTCGCCTAAGTTGCAGAATTTCCTGGCGCGCCTGCAACTCCTCGGCCCGCTAAGCCCCTGACCTCGCGGCAAAGTCGAGAGGATTGCGGCATCCAGATACTCCACCCGATCTTTCTGCAAAGCGCAGAACTCGCCCCCGGTCTCGCGCATCGCGAGCAATCACCGATGCGGCGCGCCGGGAAATTTCCATCAAATAGCCTTACCTGCTCACCCTTCCCGACAAGAACATTGATCAGCTTAGGGACCAAGCAACATCGATTGTGACCAGGGCGCGCGAAAACAATGGCGTGCATGTCGGAAGGAAACCGGACCTGTCGGTCTCGACGGAAGCGTTGATGCAATGTCCCCGATGTCGCATCATGTGCGCTTCGGTTGGACCGCGCGCGCCCGACGTCCTGAAGCTATCTCCCACGACCCGTTCGTCGGAGACAGGAGGCTAGTGATGAGTGCTCCAGATCAGAACGATCCGGCAAAGCCAGCGCCGCCCTGGGCGAGCGAAGAGCTCCGCAGATATGCGCCGCGCCGCCGCCAGACGGAGGCCGGCCCGACGACGTTCGATCCGCCTGCCGACGGCGTGCCCCTGCCGCATCATCTGGTGTCCCGGCCAAGCTCCCTGCCGGCGCGGCCGGCGGCCCTTGACCTCGACGATGAGGAGGTGCATCGCGCCTGGAGCGCGAAGCTCGATCCCGTCGTGATGCCGCTGCCGCCGGAGGATCCGGACAAATCGTTCCGGCTGGGCAGCATCATCAAGATCGGTGCCGCCGTCGGCATCGCGGCCTCCATCGCCATGATGGTGGTCAACATGGTCTCCTTCGAGAATGGCGGGCCGACACCGGGCAGCAAGAGCCCGATCATGCCGACCGCCGTGCTGGAAAGCCTGGCCCAGATCGATCCCGCGGAAGCCAAGGTTGCCCAGGAAGATCCCCCGCAGACGGTCGCCGCGCTCGCGGCTCCCAGCAGTACAGAACTGGCGATGCGGCCATGGCCCTCGACGCCGACGTCGCCAGCGCCGGCCGCCGCAGCGCCGGCGGTCTCCCCTCCCTCCCCTGCGCTGCCGATGGCCTCGCCCCGCCCGACCGTTCCGCTGCCGCGAGACGAGGTCGACGGGCTGATGAAGCGCGGACGCGACCTGCTCGCCGCGGGCGACGTCGCCAGCGCGCGGCTGATTCTGACGCGGCTTTCCGACGCCGGCATTGCGGACGCTTCCCTCCTGCTCGCGCGCACCTACGACCCGGCCGAACTGACGAAATCACGGTTGCTCGGTGCCGTTCCCGACGCAGCCAAGGCACGGGCCTGGTATCTCAGGGCTGCGGAGCAAGGATCGCCGGAAGCCAGCCGACGCATCTCGGCTGCACGCTAACGCATCAATCTCGGAGCGCTCGAGACGCGACCCGGACCGCTCCCGGCGAGACGGGCGGCCGCGATCTGCTGCGCGCGTGAACCACATATCGATGGGAGGACTGGTGATGCAGGGCATCCAAGCTGCAGCTCGCGCCTGCTTGGCCGCTAGATGGAGCCGACGTCGCAAACCACGGGATGCAACGAACAGCCGCTCTCGAACAGCCGCATGCCTCGTCCTGGCTCTGTCCGCAACATTGGCGCTGGCCGGGCATCGAGCGGTCGCCGCCGACAACGAGATCCGCATCGGCAACACCATGCCCTATAGCGGCCCGGCTCTCGCCTATGGTGTCATCGGCAAGACGATCGCGGCCTACTTCAACAAGATCAATTCCGAGGGCGGCATCAACGGCCGGCGCATCAACTTCATTTCCTACGACGACGGCTATGCGCCGCAGAGGACGGTGGAGATGACGCGCAAGCTCGTCGAGGAGGACAACGTCCTGCTGATGTTTGCGAGCCTGGGCACGGCCCCCAACCTGGCGGTGCGCCCTTATCTCAACGCCAACAAAGTCCCGCAATTGTTCGTGGCATCCGGCTCCTCGCAATGGGACCAGCCGCACGACTTTCCGTGGACCATGGGCTTTCAGCCAAGCTACCAGGCCGAGGCGCACGTCTATGCCCAGTACCTGCTGGAGACCCACAGCCGCGGCAAGATCGCGATTCTCTATCAGGACGACGATTTCGGAAGGGACTACGTCAAGGGATTGAAGGACGGCCTGGGCGGCAAGCTTCCGATCGTCGCGGAAGCCGGCTACAAGGTGACGGACGCCAACGTCAATCAGCAGCTCGCCACGCTGAAGGCCTCCGGCGCCGACATCTTCTTCGACGTGACCACACCCAAATTTGCCGTGATGGCGATCCGCCGCGCGGCCGAGCTCGGCTGGCATCCGGACCACATCATCTCGACAGTCTCGGAATCGGTCTCCGCCGTGATGCAGCCGGCCGGCCTGCAGAATGCCGAAGGCATCCTGTCCGCGGGCTACTACTACGAGGGCGAGGAGGCCGCGGCGGCGGGCGATCCATCCTACCGCGAATGGTCCGCCTTCATGGACCGCTATCTGCCGGACGTACCGAGAAGCAATGGTCTTGCGACCTTCGGCTACCTCGCGGCAAACGCGATGGTCGCGGTGTTGCGGAGTTGCGGCGACGACCTGTCGCGCGACAACATCATGAAGCAGGCGGCATCCCTGAAGAGCCTCAAATTGCCGATGCTGACGCCCGGCATCACCGTCAACACCAGCCCCCATGATCACGCGCCGCTGGAGCAGATGCAGATGATGCAGTTCACCGGCGGGAAGTGGCAGCGCTTCGGTCCGGTGCGGAGCGGTATCGATCCCGGCAGTGTCAGCGATTCCTTCAAGACCATTTTCCGTTACGGTACGGCGAAGCGCGATCTGGCCAACCAGCTGAATGCCAATACCGTCACGCTGATGACCGGCTCGTTCGGCAGCACCTATGCCAACATGGGTGCGGACCTCGCATCGGCGCTCGACAAGGGGACGGAGCTGCGCATCCTTCCCGTGATCGGCCGCGGCTCGGTGCAATCGGTCGCCGACATCCTGCTGCTGCGCGGCGTCGACGCCGGCATCATCCGCAAGGACACCCTGGCCTTTCTCGAGCGCAAGGACTTCGCCAACAACATCCGCGAGCAACTGGTCTATGTCACCAAGCTGTTCAACGAGGAGATGCACGTGCTGGCGCCGAGATCTATCACCAGCCTGAGCGAGCTTGACGGCAAGACCATCGCCGTCGACCTGCCCGACGGCGGCACCTTCGTCACCTCGATCAACGTGTTCGAGCGCCTCGGGATCAGGCCGCATCTGCTCTATATCGAACCGCGGCTGGCGCTGGATATGCTGCGCAAGGGCGACATCGACGCGATCATCACGGTCGAGGGCAAGCCGGTGCAATGGCTGAGCCAGGTCAACGATCCCAATCTGCACCTGGTGCCCGTCGACTACGACAAGGCTCTGCACGACGACTACCTGCCGGCGCAATTGTCCGCCGAGGACTATCCGAACCTCGTCGGCGCCTCGGCGCCGGTGAACACGATCGCGGCCGAGGCCGTGCTGGCGTCGTTCAACTGGCCGGCCGGCAGCGACCGTCACCGCCGGCTGTCTCTGCTGGTCGAAGCCTTCTTCAGCAACATGCAGGCGCTGCAACGGCCGCCATACCACCCGAAATGGCAGGAGGTGGCGCCGCTGGCGCCGATCGCGGGCTGGACAAGATTCAAGACGGCGCAGGACTGGCTCGATCGCAATACGCCGCCTCCCCAGATGCTGGGGGCGAATGCACAGGTCAACGATATGCAGGCGAGCGGCGTTTCGGCCGATCCCCGGTTGTTCCGTGAATTCATGGAATGGCGAGCCAACCGCCAGAAGCGCGCCGCGCCGCGGCACCCACAGTAGCCAGGTCGTGCGGTCAAGCCGTGGCTGAGGCAGGGCTGATCCGCACCTGCACGTCGCAGGGACGTGCGAGGTAGGGCGCCGAGGTGACCAGCACGTCCGCGCCCGCCGCAGCATAGGCGGCGGCGTTCTGCGCATTCACGCCCCCCGCGGCCGCAATGATCGGCCGACGCTGTAGCGCCGCGCTGATGGCGATCCGCTCCGCCAGCGTAGCGATCTGGGCAGGCAGAAATTTCTCGGCCTGGATCACGTCGAAGCCGGCCACGGCGGCGGCGACCGCCTGCTCGACCGTGGTGACCTCGATCACGATCCGCTTCTCCGGCGCGCTCCGCCGCAACCGCTCCGCGACGTCGGCAAGCGACGCATCGCCGAGAAACGCCCGGTGCTCCGGAAAGACCAGCACGGTCTCCGACAGGCCGAGCCGATGCATCACCGCGCCGCCAGCCTTCACCGCGGCGACGGCGAACGGCTTGGTGCCGGGGACGTTCTTACGCGTGCAGGCGACCGCAATGCCCGGCCTGATCGCCCGCGCCGCGCCGACGATCGCAGCCGCCCCGGTCGCGACGCCGGACCAGATCTCGATGAGCGTCTGCGCCACCTTCCAGCTCCGCAACAGGCCTGCCGCCGCGCCGTCTGCACGGAGGATCGGAGCCCCCTCCTCCAGCACCGTTCCGCTGCCGGCGAACAGTTCGACATGGCAGCCCGTGAGCTCGATCAACGCCGCCGCATCCTCGGCCAATGCCAGCACCATGCGGCCGCGCGCAGCGAAGTGCATCAGGCCCGGCTCGGCGCCGATCCCGAGCGTCTCCGTCGTCAGGTCGCCATAGGGGACATCGTCGCGGAGCAGCGCTTCGAGATCATTGTGCGTAGCGATGGTCGGCGCGCGCGACATCTGCTCTTTCTCCACAGGCTGCATCCTCTATATAAACCCTGGTCGCTGCCCGTCTCCGATCGCCAGGCCCCGCATGATCCCGCACGATCTTCCTGCCCCCGTTGAGCTCAATCAGCCCCGTCTCGCCGCGATTCTCTATGGACCGGGCGACGATGCCGATGCCTTGCTGGACGCCTTTGCCCAGGAGCTGCTGCGACGGGGCGTCCGGGTCGGCGGCATCGTTCAGCGCAATACGAGAGACGAGGTCGGCAAGAAAAGCGCAATGGACGTGATCGATCTCGGCAATGGCGACACGATCTCGATCTGCCAGGACCTCGGCGCCGGTTCGACGGCCTGCAAGCTCGACACCGCGGGCCTTGCCGAAGCCGGCATGGCCGTTCACCGCGCGATCGCAGCCCATGCCGACCTCATCGTGATCAACAAGTTCTCCAAGCAGGAGGCTGCGGGAAGCGGGTTGCGCGGCGAGCTGGCCGACGCGATCACCTCGGGCATTCCGGTACTGACGGCCGTGCCGCAGAAATGCATCGACGACTGGCGGAGCTTTGCGGGCGACTTCGGCACGCTGCTGCAGCCGTCACGTTCGGCGATGGAAACCTGGTGGCTCGGCCTGCGCGCGCGCCACGCATCGACCGGCTGATCGGCGCAACAATTCGGCGCCATGTTCCTATTTGCCGATCATCACATCCGACGACTTGATGACGGCGGAGACGCTGTCGCCGACGGCAAGCGCGAGCTCCTCCACCGCCTCGTTGGTGATCGCCGAGAAGACCGTGAGTCCCGGGGCGAGCTCCACCTTGACGTGGGCGGTGGTCACTCCCTTTTCAACCGAGATGATCCGTCCCGGCAAGACGTTTCGTGCGCTCAGCTTCACGTGCTGTTCCTCATCGATTGCAGCTTCGTTGCTGCCCCATGATGTAAGCAGAACGTGGGCCCGAACTCAATGACCTATATCAAGAACGATACAGGATTGATGATCCGGCACCGGTTTGCGGCGCCTCGTCGACCTGCGCGATCCGACGGGCATCAGCCGAACTTGAACAGCACGCCGTAGCCGCCGCGCGGATAGCTCCACTCGATGTCGCCGCTGGCCTCGCCGATGACCCGGCAGGTGCCGCATTCGATGCAGCCGTCGACCGTGATCTCGACCTGGCCCTTGTCGTTGAGCTCGTAGCAGCGTGCCGGGCAGGCCTTGAGAAGCGCCTTCAACTGCGGCGTCGGCGTCGTATGCGGACGGACCTTGATATGGGCCCGGCCGGGATCGACCTGATAGCGATTGTAGAACAGCTTGTCTTCGACCCTGACTGCGACGTCCGTGCTCATGTCTGATCTCCCTCGCTTAAGCTGTCTCGTTCATTCACCAATCATCGCCACGCCCGGGCAAACCTGAAGGCGTCGCCGAACAGGCCGGTCCATGACCTTGCATTCACGAAGGAGCGCACGGTGCTGCTCTCTTTCTCCTTCTTCGGCGTCCCGTCGACGCGCACGAAGTTCTGCATCGCCTTGGAGACGAGCTGCGGGTAGGTCAGGAAGAAGTTCTGCGACTGGTTGTGCAGCAGCGCCGGCATGTCCTTATATTTCTTCAGATCCTTGATGACGAAGGAGTCCTCCAGCATCTTCTTGTAGAGCGCGAGGTTCTCCTTGGTCATCGGATCACGGCGCGACTTCACCTGGAAGATCGCCTCGGCCGCGATGCGCCCTGAGGTCATCGCGAGATTGGAGCCCTCGCGGTGAACGGCGTTGTTGAGCTGGGCGGCATCGCCGACCACGACCCAGCCATCGCCGCAGAGCTGCGGGATCGCGTTGTAGCCACCTTCGGGAATGAGATGCGCCGAGTACTCCTTGACTTCCGAGCCCTCGATCAGCGGCGCCACCGACGGATGCTGCTTGAACCGCTCGAGCAGGCCGTAGGGCGTCTCGCCGGTCTTCTGGAAGTCGGAGACGAGGCAGCCGATGCCGAGCGAAATGCACTCCTTGTTGGAGTAGATGAAGCCCATGCCGGTCATGCCGCGGGAAATCGTACCGACGGCCTCGATGACGGCGCCCTCGTCGCCCTTCAGGTTGAAGCGCGCCTCGATCGTTTCGCGCGGCAGGAAGTGCATCTCCTTGACCGCGAGCGCGACGTTCTCCGGCTTCGGCCGCTCGCGCAGGCCGGCGCGGCTCCCGAGCAGGCCGTTGACGCCCTCCGCCAGCACGACGACGTCGGCATGGATCTCACCATCGCGTCGATCGGTCCTGACGCCGATCACCTTGCCATAGGCGTCCTGCGCCAGCTCGGTGACGGTGGTCTCGCACAGCACGGTGGCGCCGGCTTCCTTGACCTTGGACGAGAACCACTTGTCGAACTGGGCACGGATAATGGTGTAGCGGTTCGGCTTCTCCTCGTTGAAGTCGTCCGACTTGTAGTGCAGGCCGACATGCGACTTGTCGTCGAGCATCCAGAAGCGCTGCTCGACCAGATGGCGTTCGAGCGGCGCTTCCTCGCGGAAGTCCGGAATCAGCTTCTCCAGCATGTCGGCGTAGAGGATCGCGCCCTGCACGTTCTTCGAGCCGGAATACTCGCCGCGCTCGAGCTGCAGCACCTTCATGCCGCGCTGAGCCATGGTCAGCGCAGCCGCATTGCCGGCCATGCCGGCACCCACGACGATCGCGTCGAAACGTTCCTCGATCATTGCCCTGCTCCCTCTCTGGTGCCTAGCTTGCGATGCGATCGCGCGAATGCGGCGACAGACGCGCACGGAATGCCTCCGTCAGCGCAGGCAGCAGCCGGATCGCGTCGGTGACGATGCCGACATGCGCGAAGTCGAAGATCGGCGCGTTCTTGTCGGTGTTGATGGCGACGATCAGATCGGCGCCCTCGACACCGACCCGATGCTGGATCGCGCCGGAAATGCCTGCGGCGATGTACAGCTTGGGCCGGATGGTCTTGCCGGTCTGGCCGATCTGCCGATCGGACGTGACCCAGCCCTTCTGCACCAGTGGCCGGGAGCAGCCGAATTCGGCGCCGAGCACCGACGCGAGCCCCTTGACGAGCTGGAAGTTCTCCGGCGAGCCAAGCCCGAGCCCGCCGGCCACGACGATGTCGGCATAGGCGAGATTGGACTTGGCGGAATCGCGATCCGGAATGAAGGACAGCACCTTGGTGACGATGTCCTCCTCGACGAGACCGAGCTTGTGCTCGATGACGCGGCTCGCAGGCTTCTCGACGCGGTCCGGCATCGGCATCACGCGCGGGCGGACGGTCGCCATCTGCGGCCGGTAGTTCAGCGTGTAGATCGTGCAGAGCAGCGAACCACCGAAGGTCGGCCGCGTCGCGGCCAGGGAACCGTCGCCATCGACGTCGAGCTCGGTGCAGTCGGCGGTCAGACCGGTGAGCAGGGTCGTCGCGACGGAGCCCGCGAGGTCGCGGCCGAGCGTGGTGGCGCCGAGCAGCAGGATCTCCGGCTTGAAGGTGTTGACGACGTCGGTCAGTGCCTTGGTATAGGCTTCGTTGCGATAGTCGGTAAGAACGCCGTCCGCGACGATGTAGGCGAGATCGGCGCCATAGCAGAACGACTCCGCGGCAGCGTGCCGCACGGCTTCTCCGGGAGGACCGATCACCACGGCCGCCAGATCGACCTTCAGCTTGTCGGCGAGCTTGCGGCCGGCGCCCATCAGCTCCCAGGACACCGGGTGAACCTGGCCGCGCTCCTGCTCGATGAACACCCAGACGTGCTTGTAGGCCTTGAAATGCTCGGGCAGCTCCTTCTTGGTCGCGGCGCGACCGGCTGCGGCGGGCGGTGCTTTGGTGGGTTCGCTCATGATCGTCGTCCCTTGGTCCGTCAAAAGCCGTCTGGATCAGAAGCCGTGTGCTGACGTCGTCAGCTCGGCTTCGAGCTTCGGCTGCCGCTTGAACAATTCCTCGATCAGCGCGTCGGCCGGCGCGCGGTTCGAGAAGTCGACCATGGTCGCCTTCTCCGCCCGGGCCGACGGCGCGAAGACCCGCTTCACGATGGTCGGCGAGCCCTTCAGGCCGCACTTCGAGATGTCCTCGACGCCGGCGTCCTTGGCGCTCCAGGTCACGATCTGAGCGCGCGCCGCACGGAGCGCATCGGCCATGGCGCCGCGGCGGATCTCGTTGGTCGCCTCCAGCATCGTCACCAGGCACGGCAGCCTGGTCTTCAGCACCTGAACGCCGCCCTCGGAGCGACGCTCGGCTTCGATGGTGCGCGCGACGGGATCGACCTCGTTGATCTTCGCCACATAGGTCAGTTGCAGCAGGCCCAGACGCTTGGCGATGCCCGGGCCGACCTGCGCGGTGTCGCCGTCGATCGTCTGCTTGCCGGTGAACACGATGTCCGGCGCTCCGAAGGTCTCGCTGATCTTGCGAATGGCTGTCGCCAGCGCATAGGTGGTCGCCAGCGTATCGGCGCCGGCAAAGAAGCGATCGGTCAGCAGCACGGCGCGGTCGGCGCCGTAGGTCAGTGCCCGGCGCAGCGAGTCTTCGGCGGACGGCGGCCCCATCGTCAGCACCGTCACCTCGCCGCCGAACTTGTCGCGCAGTTGCAGCGCCGCCTCGAGCGCGAACAGATCGTAGGGGTTGATGATGGTCGGCACACCCTGGCGCATGATGGTGTTGGTCACCGGATGAACGCGGATCTGCGCGGAGTCCGGAACCTGCTTGATGCAGACGACGATATGCATGCGATCACTCCGGGTGTGTAGGCCTGCGATCAGGACAGCAATTGTCGTACCAGTTTCGGCCGCGATGATTATCGGCACGGATTCAACACCTTGGCGCATGAACCTGAACTGCTTCTGAGAACTCGCCGCCGAGGTCCGACACGTCGCAAGCAACACGCGTCGGGAATGCGACAGGACTTTGAGAGCGCACCGCTCGCCTGAAAGCAGAAGCGCCGCCAGTGGTGCTGGCGGCGCTTCTGGGAGCGATCGTTAGTTCATGCGTTACTTGAGCGTCGTCAGCGACACGAATGGCTTGGGAGCCGGCTTCGGCGGCGCCACCGCCTCCTTGAGCACCTTGAACACCCGCTGATCGAGCGGCGTCGAGACGAGGAAGTCCTGATAGGCCTGCTCGAGGTACGACTTGCAGCGGGCTGCGACATCCTCGCTGGATACGCCGGAGAAGTCCTCGCTGACGAGGTACTGCCCCATCCGGCGGAGAATATGCAGCCGGCAGACATTGAGGATCTTGGGATCGTAGTCGACACCAAGCAGCTTGAAGAATTCCTCGGCAGCAGAGGTCTGCTTCAGTTCGTCCAGAACGTTCGGCGTTGCCACAGTCATTGCTTTGCTCCTTGACTCGAAATCGGATCAACCTCGCACAACGAGGTCGGCGCCGGAGGCGGCGGTCCCTGGCGCACCTTCTGTCTGATGTGAGCGAGCTGCGCTTCGAGAAACTCGATCCGGTCCAGCATCACGGAAAGGGCCTCACCGACCGGATCAGGCATCAGATGATGATCCAGATCGATGCGTCCGACGGTCCGCCGATGGGTGAATTCAGGCCGCACCACCTTGGCAGGGATGCCGACCACGGTGACGTCGGGCGGCGTGCTCTGGATGACGACGGAGTTGGCACCGACGCGGGTCCGCGGACCGATCGTGATCGGGCCGAGAATCTTGGCGCCGGCGCCGACGACGACACCGCTGTCCAGCGTCGGATGCCGCTTGCCTGGCGACCACGACGTGCCGCCCAGGGTGACGCCGTGATAGAGCGTGACATCATCGCCGATCTCGGCAGTTTCACCGATCACGACGCAGGCCCCATGATCGATGAAGAAGCGGCGGCCGATCTCGGCGCCCGGATGAATGTCGACATTCGACAGGAAGCGTCCGAGCCACGACAACAATCGTGCCGGAAAACGCCAGCCGCGAATCCACAGCCGATGCGCCAGGCGATGCCAGATCAGCGCGTGAATGCCGGGATAGGTCAGCAGGGTCTCGATTTCGCTGCGCGCCGCCGGATCGCGCGAGCGGACACAGCCAATGTCCTCGCGGATCAGGCGGAGCAGCGAGGGCCGGCTCGCCTCGACGACGATCGGCTTTGCAATGGGGGTATCGACGATGTCGCTCATGATCAGGCAAAGCTCGCCAGCGGGTGATCGCAGACTTCGCGCCAGATGGCCGCAACGGCCTCTTTCGGCACCGGCCCCTTGTGAACGACGGCATGCCTGCGCACGCGCGCCAGGATGTGCCGAGCCTGGTCGGCGCTCGCCGGCAGGCGCAGATCCGACAGCAGCGAGGTGATCGCCGACAGCCCGGAATGCTTCCCGATCACGATCCGGTTGGAGCGGCCGAACAGCACCGGATCGAGCGCCTGGTAGGTGCGCTGATCCTTCAGCAGGCCATCGACGTGAATGCCGGATTCATGGGTGAAGACGTGCTCGCCGACGATGGCCTTGTTGAGTGGAATGGCGCGCGCCGCAGCGGCCGCCACGACATTGGCGACGTGATCGAGCTCGGCCAGCACGATGCCGGTCTCGCGCCGGTAGAGCTGCCGCAGCGCGACCGCGACCTCCTCCAGCGGAGCATTGCCGGCGCGCTCGCCGAGGCCGATCACGGTGACCGATGCATGGGTCGCGCCCGCCTTGACCGCCGCCAGCGTGTTGGCGGTGGCAAGACCGAGATCGTCATGGCCGTGAAACTCGATCTCCAGGTCCGTGGTCGCGCGCAAGGCGCCGACCAGAGCTGACGTCGCGTCCGGATCGAGCACGCTCAGCGTATCGGCGACGCGGAAGCGCCGGGCGCCGACCGACTTTGCGGTCGCGATCACCTCGGCGAGAAAGCCGACATCGGCGCGCGAGGAATCCTCACCGCCGACGGCAACGGCCAGTCCGCGGCTCCGCGCATAGCCGACCACGCGCTTGAGCAGTTCCAGCGCGGCACTGCGGCTGCCGCCGAGCTTGGCGGCGATCTGCACGTCGGATGTCGGGATGGAGACATTCACCATCGAGACGCCGGCCGCGATCGCCGCATCGACATCCGCCTCGCGCATCCGGCACCAGCCGATGATGGTCGCGGGCAGACTCGCCTCGACGATCGCCCTGATGGCAGCGATCTCGTCGGCCCCCATTGCCGGCGTGCCGGCCTCGATCTCGGGAACGCCGGCTCGCGCCAGCGCACGGGCGATCGCGACCTTCTCTCCGAGAGCGAAGGCGACGCCCGGCGCCTGCTCGCCGTCGCGGAGCGTGGTATCGTTGAGGATGACCCGGGGCATCGGGCTCCCCGAGACCGCGCTCCCGTTGGCAGAGCCGGCATCTCGGGCATTCCTGGACCCGCGCTGTCCGGAGACGTCTGGCATTCACTCGCTCCGTCGCAACCTGTGTGTGGCCGCCAGAAGCACGACGCTCCGTTGCGGCCTGCCATTCACTCAGCAACGGCCATGCCACCGCCGGACACCACGCCAACCAATTGAATATCCGATTGTTTTTCCAACGTCTCGGATTGTCGGATTCGTGACAGCGTCGGACATCGAACGTCGACGCGGAGAGACATGCCCCGCGCCGCGCCTGGACCGCGCGGCGACCAAGGCTGCCGTCAGGCGTGGCGCCTGCGGCGCAGGTGGATGACGATGTCGATCCGCTCCATGCCGTAGCCCGGCAGCGGCTCGGGCAACTGCTCGAACGCGACCTGTTCGGGCACGTCGACGAGCTCGCCTTCGTCCTCATAGAAGAAGTGCGGATGCACGGTCGTATTGGTGTCGAAGAATGATTTCGAGCCGTCCACGCCGATCTGCCGCAGCAGTCCGAGCTCCACGAACTGGTTGAGGGTGTTGTAGATGGTGGCCTGCGAGATCTTCATGCCCGAAGCAACGGCAGCGGCATAGAGCGCGTCGGCGGTGATGTGGCGGTCGCCGCCGCCGAACAGAATCCGGCTCAGTTGCTGACGCTGCTGGGTAGGACGCAACCCGGCCCGACGCAGCGCGTCCTCGCATCGACGCATCAGGATCTCGCCAGCTTCGCAAGTCTCCGCCTGGGGACAACGTCCGCTGTCGGAGTTGCACGGGAATCCAAGCTGGCTGTCCAACAACATCGTCACGGTCCTCGAACTCACATCGCGGCGCCCGCCGCCTCCTGCAGCGCCACCTCGCGTCGCCGTTCGGCCATCCGGCTCTCGCCGCTCTCCTCGCCAAAACAAACCTCGAAGTCGTTGCACTGGGTACAGACCGGCGTCGTGCACATCACGAAGCCATCGTCCTCGCACAGCATGCGGTAGAAGAAGCGCTTCCAGCGCATGTTTCTGGCGTTGCGGCTCGCCAGCGGCGCGAAGTGGCGCATCAGCAGCCGCGACAGCTCGGACCGCTCGCGCAGGCCCAGGTCTTCCCAGAGATGGTTGGGCTCCATCGCGCGACGCGCCACCATGGCCGCGAGCCAGCGGCCGACCTCGCCGTCCGTGGAGCGCTGCGCGGCGAGCAGATCGCGCACCATCGTGATCTCGTCGTCGTCCGGCGCGGCCACGGCCCCGGTGAACGGCAGCCATGAGGAGTCGATCGAGGCTGCCGGAAACAACTGCGCCAGCAGCGCGATCAGCTCGACTGTCGAAAGCCCGGCGCGCTCCGCCAATACGCCGTGCTCCATCGCCGAGACGGAGAGAATCGACGCGACCACATGACGGTCGAAACCGATGTCGCTGTCGATCAGCGCGTCCTCGGGATCGACGCCGGTCAGCAGGCGGTAGATCTCGCGGCCGTGATGCCGCTTGTCCTCTTCGAACGAGCCGCTGCGCGGCGACTTTTGCAGGCCGGCAGCAACGGATTCCGAGACGCCCACGATTGCGATGGTCATAGCGCGATCCCCTGCCGCCATGTCGACGGGACATGCGATGAGGTACCGGCCTTCCGACGGGAGGAAGGCCGGTACCAAGACTGCTTAAGCCGTTGCGGCGAGATCGGCGGCAGTCTTTCCGATTTGGCTCTCGTCCACGGCCTTCATGATGCCGTGCTCCATCAGCATGTCCTCGAGCTCGTCCATCGTGATCGGCGTCGGGATGATGCCCTTGCCGCCGTTGTTGTGGATCTTCTGAGCCAGCGAGCGGTAGTGGCCGGCCTGGACCGAGTCCGGCGCGTATTCCAGCACGGTCATGCGGCGCAGCTCGGCGTGCTGCACGATGTTGTCGCGCGGCACGAAGTAGATCAGCTGCGTGCCGAGCTTCTTGGCGAGTGCTTCCGCCAGCTCCAGCTCCTTGTCGGTCTGGCGCTCGTTGCAGACCAGGCCGCCCAGGCGCACGCCGCCGGAATTCGCGTATTTCAGAATGCCCTTGGAGATGTTGTTGGCGGCATACATCGCCATCATCTCGCCGGACATCACGATGTAGATCTCCTGCGCCTTGTTCTCGCGGATCGGCATCGCGAAGCCGCCGCAGACCACGTCGCCGAGCACGTCGTAGGACACGTAGTCGATGTCCTCATAGGCGCCGTTCTCCTCCAGGAAGTTGATCGAGGTGATGACGCCGCGGCCGGCGCAGCCGACGCCCGGTTCCGGACCGCCGGACTCGACGCAGCGGATGTCGCGATAGCCGACCTTCATGACCTCCTCGATCTCGAGGTCCTCGACGCTGCCGGCGGCGGCGGCCAGGCTGAGAATGGTGTCCTGCGCCTTGGCGTGCAGGATCAGACGGGTCGAATCCGCCTTGGGGTCGCAGCCGACGATCAGGATCCGATGACCCATCTCGGCGAGCGCCGCGAGCGTGTTCTGCGACGTCGTCGATTTGCCGATGCCGCCTTTGCCGTAAAATGCGATTTGTCGAAGTGATGACATTCTGCTCTCCATCAACCGATTGCCAATGTCCCGCATGCGCCTTGCATGACGAGACCGCGTCCTCTCTCCAGAACCGGCAGACGGGTTATTGGGAAGGAGAGCATCGCTCGTCCGAAGCGTCGGCGTGCACTCAGCCCTCAACCTTTGCCTGAGCCCAGTTTTGCAACTGATGTGCCAGAGCTTTGGAATCGTTAAAAAGGCCATGTTTTGAAAGAGATGCGGCCAAGCTCGGCGCTAGGATGTACTTGTTGCAAATCCGACATCGGGGGTTTTCACCCGACGCTCCCGCGCCGTGCTGTCCGAAACGACACATGCCGCCGCGGCTCCGAGCGACGCTTCCGTAGAGAACACCGCGGAACGCTCGCCGAGGCCGGCCAGGAGCGGCGGTACGGAGTTTGCTTGATGTAGATCAAACCCGCTTTCGAACGGGCCAGCAGGAGTACTTTTGATGGCGAGCAAGGCGCGCGTCTTTGTCATTGAAGCCGATCAGGTGATCCGCTCGGCGCTCGGCTACATTCTCAGCGAGCGTCACGAGACCTTCACCTTCGCAGAGACCGCGGATGCACTGAGCAAGGCCGTGCGGGCCACACCCGATGCCGTCCTGGTCGGGAGCAGCATCCTGGAGGACGACGGCGCCGAGACCGTCGGCATGCTTGCCCGGAAGATGCATCAGGCTGGCATCATCGTGGTCGCGGGATCGACCCGATCGCCGCTCGCGCTGGCCGGCCTGCAGCAGGGCGCGGAAGCCATCATCGCCAAGCCGATCACCTTCGACGGCGTCACGCACGCGGTCGATTCCGTGCTGGCACGGCGCGGGAGCGAACCGGGCCCGACGGCATCGCCGGCCCGCATATCCACGGAGATCAGCCGGTGACACGGAGAGCCTGATGTTGAAGATGACCCAGACCACGGCGCCGGGGGCGCCGGACATCGAGGACATCGTCGAGAATTTCGCGCTGCTCGACGACTGGGACGACCGCTACCGCTATGTGATCGAGCTCGGCCGCGGCCTCCCGCCGCTGCCCGACGCCGACCGCAATGATGGCAACAAGGTGCAGGGCTGCACCAGCCAGGTCTGGCTCGCCACCACCGTGCGGCACGACGCCGCAGCACCGGCGCTCCGCTTCATCGGCGACAGCGACGCCCACATCGTTCGCGGCCTGGTCGCGATCCTCCTGGCCATGGTGTCGGGCCGCACGGCAAGCGAGATCCTGGCCGCCGATCCGATCGCCCTGTTCGAGAAGCTCGGCTTGCGCGAGCATTTGACCCCGCAGCGCTCCAACGGTTTCCGCTCGATGGTGGCCCGCATCAAGGCGGATGCCCAGGCGGCGCTGGCGGCGGCGGCGTAGGTTTGATTGGCTTATTTTCTGGCTTGATTGATCCGTCTTGTGGCGGCGATCTCGGTGCACCCTCTCCCCTTGTGGGAGAGGGTGGCGGCCCCTGGCGATGCGAAGCATCGCCCTGGGTCGCCGGGTGAGGGGTTGTCTCGGCATATTCAGACGGTCGTGGCTCGCGGAGACAACCCCTCACCCGAGTTTGCCTGGGACTCACAGCGGTGCTGCCCTCTCCCACAAGGGGAGAGGGCGCATCAATCGGCACCGTCTCTTTGCGATCATCAAGCGTAGGGCAAGTCGTCTCTACGCGAAAAACTCCTGCGCCTTCCTCAGCGCGCGCACGAGGACATCGACCTCTTCCCGCGTGTTGTACATCGCGAACGAGGCACGGCAGGTCGCCGTCACGCCGAAGCGTTCCAGCAGCGGCATGGCGCAATGGGTGCCGGCGCGGACCGCGACGCCGGAGCGGTCGATGACGGTGGCGAAGTCGTGGGCGTGGGCGCCCTGCATCTCGAACGAGACGATCGCGCCCTTGTCGGCGGCATTGCCGATGATGCGCAGCGAGTTGATCTCGCGCAGCTGCTCGGTGGCATAGGCGACGAGATCATGCTCGTGCGCCGCGATGCGCTGCTTGCCGATCGAGGCGACGTAATCGATCGCCGCGCCGAGCCCAGCCGCTTCAACGATCGGCGGCGTGCCGGCCTCGAAGCGATGCGGCGGGTCGCCATAGGTGACAAAGTCCCGCGATACCTCGCGGATCATCTCGCCGCCGCCGTTGAACGGCGGCATCGCGGCCAGGAGCTCGCGCTTGCCGTAGAGCGCGCCAATGCCGGTCGGACCGTAGATCTTGTGCCCGGTGACGCAGTAGAAGTCGGCGTCGAGATCGCGGACGTCGACCTCCATGTGCACGGCGGCCTGCGAGCCGTCGACCAGCACGGGAATGCCGCGGGCGTGCGCGATGCGGATGACCTCCTTGACCGGAACGACGGTGCCGAGCACGTTCGACATCTGCGTCATCGCCACCATCCTGGTGCGCGGGCTCAGGAGCTTCTCGAATTCGTCGAGCAGGAAGTTGCCGTCGTCATCGACCGGAGCCCATTTGATGACAGCACCCTGGCGCTCCCTGAGGAAATGCCAGGGAATGATATTGGCGTGGTGCTCCATGATCGAGAGCACGATCTCGTCGCCCGGCCCGATGCGCTCGCGCCCGAAGGTCTGCGCCACCAGGTTCACCGCCTCGGTGGCGCCGCGGGTGAAGATGATCTGCTCCGGGCTCTCAGCATTGAGGAACGCCGCGACCTTGGCACGGGCGCCCTCATAGGCCTCGGTGGCGGCGTTGGCGAGATGATGCAGGCCGCGATGCACGTTGGCATATTCGGACGTATAGACCTGGTTCATCCGGTCGAGCACCGCCTGCGGCTTCTGCGCCGAGGCGGCGTTGTCGAGATAGACCAGCGGCTTGCCGTGCACCTGCATGCCGAGGATGGGAAAATCCGCCCGGATGCGGCCGACGTCGTAGCCGCTTCCCTGCACCGCTGCATGCATCATCTACTCCCGTCGTCCGAGCCAGCCCAGCATCGCCTCGGTCAGCGCCGCCCGCACGCTCTCATTGGCCGCGCCTTCGATGATCTCGCCGATGAAGGCCTGGATCAGCAGCGCCTTGGCCTCCTTGGGCGGAATGCCGCGCGCCATCAAGTAGAACAACAGCTCATCGTCGATGGCGCCGGTGGTCGTGCCGTGACCACACTGCACGTCGTCGGCGAAGATCTCGAGCTCCGGCTTGCTGTCGGCCTCGGCCTCGTCGGACAACAGCAGCGCCCGCGACATCATCTTGGCGTCGGTCTTCTGCGCGCCGGGGCTGACGGTGATCTTGCCCTGGAACACCGCGCGCGCGGTATCGCCGACGACGGCCTTGAAGGTCTCGCGGCTCTGGCCGTTCTCGGCGGCGTGCTCAATAGCGAGCGTGGCATCGGCATGCTGCGTGCCCGACAGCAGCGCGCCGCCGCGGATATCGGCGACGGTGCCCTCACCCGCAAGGCGGACGAACAGCTGATTGCGCACCAGGCCGCCGCCGGCAACGAAGCCGAGCTGGTTGAAGGTCGCGCGCGCGCCGATATTGGCGAGCAGCGAGCCGATATGCAGCGCGCTGTTGCCCTCGCTGACGACCTTGACGTGATCGATCCGCGCCTCGTCGCCGACGACGAGTTGCATTGCGGCGTTCACCTGATACTCGCTGCCGTCGGGTCCCTGATGCGTCTCGACTATGGTGGCGCTGGCGCCGGCACCGATATTGACCAGCGACCGCGTGAACATCGAGGTCGCGACCCAGTTGGTCGTGACGAAGGCGACATGGATCGGCCGGCTCAGCACGGTGCCCGGTGCGACCAGGATCACGACCCCATTGGCGGCCAGCGCGGTGTTGAGCGCCAGCGCCGGATCGTCGTCCGGCACCATCGGGCCGAGACGCTGCGACAGCAGCGGCTTGTCGGCGGCGAGCGCGTCGGCCATCGGCTGGATGGTGAGGCCAGTCTCGAGATCGGCGAGGTCCGACAGCTCGGGCACGAAGGCGCCGTCGACGACCATCAGCTTGCGAAAGCCGGCGCCGGCGAACAAGTCGCGCGCCTCGCGCGCCTTGGCCTTCGCAGCATCGTCCGGAAGCGAAGCGAGACGCTTCGCCTCCTTCATCTGCGTGCGAAGATCGGTGTAGCGCCAGGCTTCGACGCGCCGATGCGGCAGGCCGACCGCGTTAAAGCGGTCGAATGCGGCGGCGCGCACCGCCGTGATCTCCTCGCCACCCGGCAGATAGCGGCGGGCGCCCTGATACAGATCGGCCAGTCCGAGCTCGGCCTTGGTCTTGCGGATCGCGACGCCCATGCTCGTGCTCCTCGCGCTCTTACGCCGCTTCGCTCTGATACTGGGCGTAACCGGTCGCCTCGAGCTCGCGCGCGAGGTCCGCGGTCCCGGTACGGACGATGCGCCCTGCCGCGAACACGTGGACGATGTCGGGCACGATGTAGTCGAGCAGCCGCTGATAATGGGTGATCACGATCATGCCGCGCTCAGCGGAGCGCAGCGCGTTGACACCGTTGGCGACGACCTTCAGCGCATCGATGTCGAGACCGGAATCGGTTTCGTCGAGCACGCAGAGCGAGGGCTGCAGCAGCGCCATCTGCAGGGTCTCGTTGCGCTTCTTCTCGCCGCCGGAGAAGCCGACATTGAGCGGCCGCTTCAGCATGTCGGCGTCGATGTTCAGGGTCTTGGCGATCTCGCGCACGCGCTTGATCAGGTCGGGCGACGACAGCTCCTCCTCGCCGCGCGCCTTGCGCTGGGCATTGAAGGCGGCGCGCAGGAACGTCAGGGTGGCAACGCCGGGGATCTCCAGCGGGTATTGGAACGCGAGGAACACACCCTTGGCGGCGCGCTCGTCGGCCGCCATCGCCAGCAGGTCCTCGCCGTTGAGATAGACCTCACCGGCGGTGACCTCGTAGCCGGGCTTGCCGGCGAGCACGTAGGACAGCGTCGACTTGCCGGCACCGTTCGGCCCCATGATGGCGTGGATCTCGCCCTTGTTCACGGTCAGGTCCAGGCCCTGGATGATCTTCCGTCCGCCGGCGATCTCGGCGTGGAGTCCCTTGATTTCGAGCAGGGCCGTCATCGAACACTCCTTCTGATGTTGTCGCCGCGCGACGCCGTCATCCAACCGAACCTTCGAGCGAGATCGAGATCAGCTTCTGCGCCTCGACGGCGAATTCCATCGGCAATTGCTGCAGCACGTCCTTGACGAAGCCGTTGACGACGAGGCCGACCGCTTCCTCTTGGCTAAGACCGCGCTGGATGCAGTAGAACAGCACGTCCTCGGAGATCTTGGACGTGGTTGCCTCGTGCTCGAACACCGCCGAGGAATTCTTCGCCTCGATGTAGGGCACGGTGTGTGCGCCGCATTTGTCGCCGATCAAGAGCGAGTCGCAGGCGGTGAAGTTGCGTGCCCCCGACGCCTTGCGATGCGCGCTGACCAGGCCGCGATAGGTGTTCTGCGACTTTCCGGCGGCGATGCCCTTGGAGATGATCCGGCTCGACGTGTTCTTGCCGAGATGGATCATCTTGGTGCCGCTGTCGACCTGCTGGAAGCCGTTGGAGATCGCGATCGAGTAGAACTCGCCGCTGGAATTGTCGCCACGCAGGATGCAGCTCGGATATTTCCAGGTGATCGCCGATCCCGTCTCGACCTGGGTCCAGGAGATCTTGGAATTGGTGCCGCGGCAGTCGCCACGCTTGGTGACGAAATTGTAGATGCCGCCGACCCCTTCCGAATTGCCGGGGTACCAGTTCTGCACCGTCGAATATTTGATCTCGGCATCATCGAGCGCGACCAGCTCGACCACGGCGGCATGGAGCTGGTTCTCGTCGCGCTGCGGCGCGGTGCAGCCTTCGAGATAGGAGACGTAAGCGCCCTTGTCGGCGATGATCAGGGTGCGCTCGAACTGGCCGGTGTTGCGCTCGTTGATGCGGAAATAGGTCGACAGCTCCATCGGACAGCGCACGCCCGGCGGGATGTAGACGAACGAACCGTCGGAGAAGACCGCCGAATTGAGCGTGGCGAAATAATTGTCGGTGGTCGGCACCACCGTGCCGAGATATTTCTGCACGAGGTCCGGGTGCTCGCGCAGCGCCTCGGAGATCGGCATGAAGATCACGCCGGCCTTTTTCAGCTCCTCCTTGAAGGTCGTCGCCACCGACACCGAGTCGAACACGGCATCGACCGCGATCCTGCTGCGCGGCGCCGCGGCCTCGCCGTCGACATTGGTTTCCGCCGCCGCAGGCCGCTCGACGCCCTCGAGGATTTCGACCTCACGCAGGGGAATGCCGAGCTTTTCGTAGGTCTTCAGGATCTCCGGATCGATCTCGTCGAGCGAGGCCACCTTCTTCTTCGGCTTCGGCGCGGCGTAATAATAGAGATCCTGATAGTCGATCCTGGGATAGCCGACCCGTGCCCAGGTCGGCTCGGTCATGGTCAGCCAGCGGCGATAGGCCTCCAGCCGCCATTCCAGCATCCAGGCCGGCTCGTTCTTCTTGGCCGAGATGAAGCGGATGGTGTCTTCCGACAGCCCCTTCGGAGCCTTCTCGGATTCGATGACGGTCTCGAACCCGTAGCGATATTGATCGACGTCAATGCCCTTGACCCGATCAATGGTCTCCTGAACTGCTGCCATCGCTCACTCCGCTTGCAATGTTTCCGCCGCGGCCCGCGTCAGGCAGGGACGCAGGTGTCCGGCACCGGACAGACAGCAGCGCATTGCGGCGCGTCGAAATGGCCTTCGCACTCCGTGCACTTCTTCGGATCGATGATGTACATGTCGTTCTTGAGCCGAATGGCTGCGTTCGGGCACTCGAACTCGCATGCCCCGCAGACCGTGCATTGTGAGGCGATGATCTTGTAGGTCATGTGCAGCTCCCGCGATTCCTGCGACATCGAGCGATGTCATTCGCGCGTTATCTTTCAAGCGCCGTGCCAGAGAGCATTTGGTTGATTTCTAAGGAGGATTCTAAAGTTCGCCGGTCACGGCGAGCTGTCGCTCTCCCGACAGCATGTCGCAAGTGCGACAGGACGCGAGGTAAGCGGTAGTCTCCGAAATCGGACTGCCAACCGCGACGACGGTGCGCTCCCCTCCCCCTTGCGGGGAGGGGTCGGGGGTGTGGGTCCACGCGCACGCTGCATGTGATGCGCGCTGATGCTCTGTCGAGGACACCGGCCATCGTTGATACATCGAACCGCTGAGCAACCGAGCGTAAGCCGCGGCAAGACCTGCATAACGATCGAATGCACTCACAACGATTTGCGTTCGGAGACCCCCCAACCCCTCCCCGCAAGGGGGAGGGGAGCCGACCACCATCGTGGTTGAAAGCTCGACTCTCACGATGACTGCAGCGGTCGACCGCAGCATGCGCCCAAACAAAAGGGCGCGCCAGCCGCGCGCCCTTCAAAAAGCCGAAGCCAGGCCGCTCAGAACCGCTTGACCTCGATATTGTGCTTCTTCAGCGCGTAGCCGATCTGGCGCGGCGTCAGGCCGAGCAGGCGGGCGGCCTTGGCCTGGACCCAACCGGACCGCTCCATCGCCTGCACGATGCGGTCGCGTTCCGGCACAGCGCCGCCCTCCATGCTATCGGAATACTCGCCGTCATCGGCATCGATCGCCGGCAGCTCGACGGGAGCCTCGACCGGCGCCGACGTCCGCGGCAGGATCGGCAGCGGCACCATCGGCTGGCCGCGCGGCGGCGGAGGCGTCACCGTATTGCCCTTCCACAGGATCGCCGACATGCACTCGTTGCGACTGCAGGCGAAGTCGTCCATGCCGATCGCCGAGCCCGTCGCCATGGTCGCGGTCCGCTGCACGCAGTTCTCCAGCTCGCGCACATTGCCAGGAAAGCCGCAATGCATCAGCACCTCGATGGCGCTGACGTCGAAGGTGAGATCGCGCTCGTTCTCGCAATTGAAGCGGCGCAGGAACTCGCGCGCCAACTGCGGAATGTCGCTGCGCCGCTCGCGCAACGGCGGCAATTTGATCGGCACCACGCTGATGCGGTAGTAGAGGTCGGCGCGGAACTCGTTGCGCGACACCGCCTCCTCGAGATTGCGGTTGGTGGCGGTGACGATGCGGACATCGACCTTGATGGTCTGGTTGCCGCCGACGCGCTCGAACTCCTGCTCCTGCAGCACGCGCAGCAGCTTGGCCTGGAACGCCGGGGAGATCTCGCCGATCTCGTCGAGGAACAATGTGCCCTTGTCGGCCAGTTCGAAGCGGCCCTTGCGAGCGTTGATCGCGCCCGTGAAGGCGCCCTTCTCGTGGCCGAACAGCTCCGACTCCAGCACCGTCTCCGGCAATGCGGCGCAGTTGATCTTGATGAACGGCCGCTTCGCGCGATTGGACAGTTCATGGATCGCCTTCGCCACCAGCTCCTTGCCGGTGCCGGATTCCCCGCGCAGCAGCACCGGCGCATTCGACTTGGCGACGACGTTGATCTTCTCCAGCAGCACGCGCAGCGCCGGGCTGTCGCCGACGATGCCGTCGACCAGCACCCTCTTGCGATCCTTCGGCACCGGCTTCAGTTCCGAGAGCTCCTTCTGCAGCCGGTGGCTTTCCGCCATCAACCGCTCGCGGTCGCGCGCCACGACGCGATGCAGCTTGATGGTCTGGCCGATCAGATTGGCGACCATGGTCAGGAAGCGCACATCGGAATCCAGCCGGAAGACGGCGCGGCCGTCCCAGACCCGGTCGATCGTCAGGGTGCCGACGACGCGCTGGTCGATGCGGATGGGAACACCGAGGAAGGACACACGGGTGTCGGCGCCGGCGCCGAGCGTGGCCGCATCCGCATCGCTGAAGGCGGGATGATCGGCGACGTTCTCGGCGATCAGCGGCACGGCGGTGGCGACGATCTGGTCAATGGCCTTCTGCGGCAGGCGCTCGCGATAACGCTGGTCGCTGCCTTCGCTCCACCCGGCCCCGACTGCGAGATCGGGAATGCCGTCATCGGCGAGCAGCGACACCACGCCGTGGCGCATCTGCATGAAGGACTGCAACAGGTTGACGACATTGGCGAGGGTGATCTCCAGCCGCGTCGGCGCGGCGAGAATTTTCGAGATTTCGAAAATTCCGGTTAGCGCGATCTCGCTGAGCGGGATCGGCGCGGCGTTGGACCTGACGTCCTGAGCTTCGACCTGACGTGTTTCCGTTTGGACCATCGTCGCTTCTCTGATCGTCACGAACGCCTTGGTGAAGCCGCCCGTGATTGTAGGTGTTCTAACATCCTCCCTTAACCGCAGATGATTGTCGTGCCTAACTTTGCTGCATTGCCGCAGAAGTAGTGTGCAACGGACAGATCAGAAAAGCTGCAGGCTTTCATGATGTTAACAAATTAGTTTGCACCCGTGACGATGCGTGCATTGCACGTCCGCCCGGGCGGCAAAGACGATGCGCCTGACGATTTCGCGTTGTCTTCTCGACATCTAGTATTCGCGTATCCGCCGGCATGTTTGCGACCGGATCGCAACGGACAACACCTGAACACCAACTTTCCACGTCCGGCCCGCCGCTCATCTCCTTCGGCTGCCAGCCGCGGCATGACGCGTTCACATCCGCGTGTCGGCCGCGCGCGGCTGTGATCAACCTAGAGGTGCTGCCCCCCGTTGATCTGAATCTCCTCGCCGGTCACGTAGCTCGCCGCATCCGAGCACAAAAAGAACAGCACCTTGGCGACCTCTTCCGGCGCGCCGATCCGGCGCATCGGAATCAGCGGCGAGAACCGCGCCTCGGTCTCCGGCGACACCATCTCGGTCTTGATCTCGCCCGGCGCGATGGCGTTGACGCGGATGCCATGCGGCGCGAAGTCGTGCGCCATCTCGCGAGTCAGGCAGGCGAGCGCCGCCTTCGAGGTCGCATAGGCTGTGCCCGCAAACGGATGGACGCGGGTGCCGACGATCGAGGTCACGTTGACGACCGCGCCCTGCCCGCGCTTCAGCTCCTCGAACAGCCCGCGCGCCAGCAGGATCGGTCCGAGAAAATTGACGTGAAAGACGGTCATCCAGGTTTCGACCGAGGTCGACAGCGAATCCAGCCGGCCGCCGTCGCCGGCCTTCGGAGAGATCGCGGCATTGTTGATCAAGGCATGCAGCGGCGCGCCGTCGAGCCGCTGCTTGATGTCGGCAATCGCACGCGGGATCGCCTTGCGATCGCTGAGATCGACCTGGACGTGATTGTCGGGACCGGCGTCCCACGGACAGCGGCCGCCATCGAAAGGCTGGCGCGAGCAGGTGATGATGCGCCAGCCGGCGTCGGAGAACAGCTTTGCGGTCGCATGACCGATGCCGCGCGAGCCGCCGGTCAGCACGAGCGTTTTCTGCTCGGTGCGCGCGGGCCGCTCGGCGGCGGCCATGTCTCGATGGAACGGGCACGCCGTGATGGTCCCGGCCGCCTCGATGACGGGTTCGCGGACGTCCTGGTCGAGATCGAGGCTCACCTCATCCGTCCTGATCCTGCGCCGCAACGCCACCAGGACGCCGGCTACCGAGCTTCGGCTGCTGCCTTTGCCTCAGACGTGGTCTGGGCGCAGGCTCCGCGACGATCGGAAATACCAGTGGTATCGCCATGCTCCGGTTGTGCAGATTCCGGGCCAGCGAAAACAGCGGGCAAAGCAGCCTTTTCCTGTCGGGTTCGCGACAGATTGGCGGGTTCTGGACACATCCCGCGTCAGCTTTGGACCGCGTCCTTCGCAAGACCGTCAAAGCGCGATCGTTTTCAGAACGATGGCCGATGGTCCAACTCTTGCTCGACGGAACCGATCATTCGAACTGGAAGACCGCTTGTCAGTCGAACGACGGACAGCCACGAGACGCCAACAGCGTATGGACCAGGACATGGGGACGAATGCAGTGCGCTTCGCCGTGGTCCTCGGGACCAACGACGTCGCGTCGGCGATCGGCGTGCATCTGCATCGTGCCGGCTTCTGCGTGGTGCTGTCGCATGATCCCAATCCGCCGGTCATGCGCCGCAAGATGGCGTTTCACGACGCCCTGTTCGGCGACACGGTCCGCGTCGAGAACGTGACCGGCGAGCGCATCGAGAGCACGATGGAGGTGTTCAAGGCGCTCGGCAATCCCCGGCACGTCCTCGTCACCCCACTCGGATTGCTCGATCTCCTGCCGGTCCGTCCCATCGACGTTCTGATCGACGCGCGGATGCAGAGGCGCGAAGTGACCCCGGACCTGCGCGGCATGACGCGGCTCTCGATCGGCATCGGTCCGGGTTTCTCGCCGTCGGCCAATTGCGATATCGCGATCGAGACCCGGCCGGACCGGGTCGGCCAGATCGTACGCCAGGGCTGGACGCTGGCAACGGATGATGTCGGCGCGCTAATCGGCGTCGAGTGCCTGGTGCATTCGCCGCATGAGGGCCGATGGCATACTCCGATCGAGATCGGCACGCGCATCTACAAGGGCTTCGTGATCGGCCATCTCTCCGGCGCGCCGGTCACGGCCCCCCATGACGGCATCCTGCGCGGCATCGTCCGCGACGGCAGCGACCTGCCGGCCGGCATCGCGCTCGCCGAGATCGATCCACGCGGCCGTCATGCGCAGTGGACCGGGATCGATGCGCAGGGACAGGCACTCGCCCAGGCGACGCTGGCCGCCACGCGGCTGCATGTCGCGCACTGCATCAGGACGAGCGCGAGCCTGCCCGCGGACCTGCCCGCGGATCAGATCGTTTCGAACGATTCTGATTAGCCCGCGCCCTGCGCGCCGGCCTTGGCATCCCGGTTGCTTATCGTTTGCAGGAGCGAGCAACAGCCATGATCATCTGTTCCTGCAACGTCATCAGCGACACGGCCATTCGCGACGTCGTCACGGCGGCCGACATCACCTTCGGCTCGCCGGCGCAAGTGTATGATTGTCTCGGCTGCACGGTCCAATGCGGCCTCTGCTCGCGCTCGGTGAAACGGATTCTCGACGAGCGGCAGGCTGACACGGCCGTCGCGGCGGTGTGGCCGGTGCAGCCCGAGCCGGCGCCGTGCGCGATGATGTCCGCCGCGTAGCTCCGACACGGATTTGTCGGATGTCGGACAAAGGCGACAACGCCGAGCTGCACACGTCTATCCGCATCGCAGTCCGTCACCTCAATGCGTGTTGCTCTCGCTCCACGTCTCCAGGTCCTTGGCCGCCTCCGAGCGCTGCTCCTTCTCCGGCTTCTCGGCCCAGGGCTTGTCGGTCTGCTTCATCGAGCCCCAGTCGCTTTTCTGGCGCGGATCGTCCTTCGGCGTTTCCTTGCTCATCAGCTCGCTCCTTGTCCGCTCGCGCTCACCCGGCGGGATCCTCGGTGGCACGCCTCGACGGTGTGACCTGCGTGGCAATCATCGGGACGAGACGAAGTTCCAAGGCATGCTCGCCATAGGCGATCTGCCGCGGAGCTGCCGCCGCGTGCTCCGCGCGGCAAATTGCGAATAGCCGGTCGGATGGTTCGTTGCGGCCGGACTCACGCCGCGTCGGCCGGCACCATCGCCTCGATCGTGACGCCGGCGCCGGTGGAGGCCACCGTCAGGGTGCCCCCCAGCGCCAGCAGCCGCTCGCGCATGCCGGTGAGGCCGAAGCCGAGCTTGTGCTCCGGGCTGAACCCGCGGCCGTCGTCGCGGACGCGCACCCGCGTATAGCTGCGGCGATGGCCGGCCGTCGTCTGCTGCAGCGGCTCGATGGTGACGTCGACCGCGGTGGCCTCGGCGTGGCGGAACACGTTGGTCAGCGCCTCCTGCACCACCCGGTAGATCGTCAGCTCCGCCGTCTCGTTGCTGCGCACGACCGTGTCGGTGAAGCTGGTCTCGATCGCGACCTCCGGGCGCGACTCCCGCCACAGCCGCACCAAAGCGCCGAGCGCCTCGCGTAAGCCAAGCTCGGCGAGGCCGACGGGCCGCAGCCGCTCCAGGATGCGGCGGTTGAACTGCTGCACGGCGTTGACCTGGTCGAGGATCGCCTGGCCGTGCCGACGCATCGCGGCGACGTCGAGCGTCGCAGCCTCCGGCAATCGCATCAGCGCGCTGGCATGGGCGCGCAGCGCGAACAAATGCGGCCCGAACTCGTCATGCAGCTCGCGCGCGATTTCCTTGCGCTCGTGGTCCTGCAGCGACACCGTGCGCTCGGCCAGGCGGCGCTTCTCCTCCACCGCCTCGCCGAGCGCGCCGGCGAGATGGTTGAGCTTGGCGCAGAGCGCCGCGAGCTCGGGCGCGCCGCCCGGCTTGACGCGGGTATCGTAGGCGCCGGCCTCGATCCGGCTCATCGCGTCCGACAGATCCGAAAGCGGCGCCAGCGCGCGGCCGACCACGAGCATGGTGATCGCGAACAACGCCAGCCCGACCAGCGAGCCGACGACGAGCTGGGTGACGATGCCGTCCCAGATCTCCGCGATCTCGTCGTCGGGATGCGAGGTGATCACCAGCGAGTCACTTTGGCCGGCGACGATGACCGGCATGCTGACCGAGGTCTTGTCGGGATGCACCAGTGCGATGAACCACGCCGGTGCCGCGCGGCCGACGCCGGGAGAGGGCGGAGTCTGCGCCGGCATTCCCTGCCGTCTCACGCTGACGTGACGAAGCTGTCGGAGATCGCCGACGATCCGGTCCAGCCGCGCGTTCGGATCCGGCGCGTCGTTGACCTCGTCCATGATGGTCTCGACGAAGGCCCGCGTCAGGCGGATGACGCTCTGGTCCTCCGCCAGCACGCGCGGCGCCGCCTCCAGCACGAGACGGCCGATGTTGATGGCGAGGCCCAGCGTCAGCAGCAGCGCCAGCAGCACGTTGATGCGGGTCCGCAACGACCAATTCTGCCACATTCTCTCCGCCTCACCGCCACCGGGTTTCATGCGCACTCACGTTGACAGACAAATCCGCCGGCGATCTAATTGCAACATCATGCAATACCGCGCAGCATGCATCCATGATGCATCGCAACAATGACGCGAGTTGGAAGTCCGGGACCCCAAGGCCATGCGCGTACTGATCGTCGATGACCATCCCATTGTGGCATCAGGCTGCCGGGCCCTGCTCTCGACCGATCCGGAGCTCGAGCTGATCGAAGCCGCGGACGCCGAGAGCGGCGAAGCCGGCTTCATCGCGCGCCGGCCGGACGTCTGCGTCGTCGACATCAACCTGCCGACCGTCTCCGGCTTCGAGCTGGCGCGGCGCATCCTCGCCCACGACGGCAATGCCCGGCTGATCATGTTCAGCATGAACGACGATCCGGTGTTCGCGGCGCGCGCCATCGACATCGGCGCCAAGGGCTACGTCTCCAAGAGCGGCGATCCGAACGATCTCGCCGAGGCGATCCGCGAGGTCGCCCGCGGCGGCAGCTATCTGCCGCCGGCGATCGCGCGCAGCATCGCGTTCGCGGGCGCCGCCGTCGCGCAGAGCCCGCTGGCGAAACTGACCTCGCGCGAGCTCGAGATCCTGCGCCTGCTCAGCGCCGGCAAGAGCCTGTCGGAGATTGCCTGGCTGATCCACTCGTCCTACAAGACCGTCGCCAACACCTCCTCGATCATCCGCCAGAAGCTCGGCGTGCGAACATCCGGCGAGCTGGTGCGTTTGGCGATCGAGAACGGCGTTGCTTGACTCGTCCCGACTGAACGACGCTGCCTGACACGCGTTGGCGACAGCCACGCCAAAAGCCCGACATCATTGCCGAACAGGTGATCCCATGACGCTCACGACCGTCTCCCAGAACAAATCCCATGGCGGCGTCCAGGGCGTCTACCGCCACGCCAGCCAGGAGACCAAGACCGAGATGACGTTCTCGGTGTTCGTGCCGCCGCATGCCGACGGCGCGAAGCTGCCGGTCGTCTGGTATCTCTCCGGCCTGACCTGCACCCACGCCAACGTCACCGAGAAGGGCGAGTTTCGCGCCGCCTGCGCCGAGCTCGGCCTCGTCTTTGTGGCGCCCGACACTTCGCCGCGCGGCGACGGCGTGCCCGGCGATCCCAACAACGCCTATGATTTCGGCCTCGGCGCCGGCTTCTATGTCGACGCGACCGAGGCACCGTTCGCGAAGAACTACCGGATGTGGAGCTACGTCACCGAGGAGCTGCCGAGCGTGGTCGCGGCAAACTTCCCGGTCGATCCGCGCCGGCAGTCGGTGATGGGCCACTCGATGGGCGGCCATGGCGCGCTCACGGTGGCGTTGCGCAACCCCGACCGCTACCGCGCGGCCAGCGCGTTCTCGCCGATCGTCGCGCCGTCGCAGGTGCCGTGGGGCGAGAAGGCCCTGGGCGGCTATCTCGGCGCCGACAAGGCGGCGTGGCGCAAGCACGATGCGGTGGCGCTGATCGAGGACGGCGCGCGCGTCTCCGACCTGCTGGTCGATGTCGGCACCGCCGATCAGTTCCTGACCCAGCAGTTGCGCCCGGAGTTGCTCAAGGCCGCTTGCGACAAGGCCCACATCCCGCTGCTGCTGCGCAAGCAGGAGGGCTACGACCACAGCTACTACTTCATCTCGACCTACATGGCCGATCATCTGCGCTGGCACGCCGCGCGGCTCGGCCGCTGACATCAGCCGCGGCCTTGATTTGCCCGACGGGCGCGATCGCGCGCCGTCGAGGCAATGTCATGATCTTCACCGCCCGATCATCTGCTGCGCGCGCAGGCCGATTTCCGCAGGCCGCGCAAGGCGATCACCGTGTCCAGTGCGTCGGGGAAAAAGATTCTGCTTTCGCTTTTCCAGAATACATGATTGTATCGCGCCATCCCGCCTCGTCGAGAGGGCGTATCGCGGTCGTCACGAACGTGGAGGCGGGATGCGGTGGACGCCGGCGGCGCGCAGCATGCTCGCGAGAGCATGCGGACGAACGCGCCGCGGCGTACGGCCAAGTCGCGTGGTCCTGGCATCCCGATGCCGATGCCCCCGTGGCGGCGCGTGAGAAGCGTGTCGTCGCGCACGGTGACCAGAAAGCCCGGCGCACCGGGGAGAACGCGAAGCAACCGTTAAGACCATCCGCGCAGGGAGGGCCGGGATGTCCCAGCCGAACCTGTGGTACCTGCCGCCTGCATTTTCTTCTGCAGGCGGACCATGGGGGCGGCAGGCTCCCGGCCTTCCCTGCGCCTCTTGTTTTAAGGGGCGACCGGCACGCAGAGCTCGGGCGTCATCCGCCGCGAGAATGCACCGTCATATCTCGTCGGCTACTGCGCCTGCGGCGCACCGTAGTTCGGCGCCAGCAGGCGGTTGCGGATCAGCCAGGCCATGGTGCGGGTCCAGGATTCGTCGGTGTTGCCGCGCATGTCGGCGGTAACAGCCGCGACCGGCTTCCCGGTATGCGCGTCGCGCAGATAGATGTTCATGTTGAGGATGAGATTGGAGACCTTCTGCACCGTCCCGGTGATGGCGAGATCGGCACCGATGTCGCCCGCGAGCTTGACGTCGCAGCCGCCGCAGGCCTGCAGATTGCTGTGGTGCGCCGCATCGTTGACGGGGGCGATGTCAAGGACGCGAAAACGTCCGGAATCCTGCAGCGCCGATCGCAACTGCTCGGCGGCGTGCGCCAGCCTGGTCTGCTCGTCCTGGCGCGGGCCCTGCACCTCGCCCTGCAGGCTGGTGTCGATCAGCTCGAAGTCGAACACCGCCACCTTGGTCGGCTCGGCATGCACTGATGTCGCAGACATCAGGATCAGGAACGCGAAGAGAACGGCAGGTTTCAAGGTCGTGATCCGAAATGACGCGACAGCGGCCAAAAGTGGGGTTGAAAGCTAGGCCAATTCGTTCATCTTGCAAGACGAAACCTCGCCGGAAAAGGACGAGGGAACAGTGGGAGGACATGTGGTCCTGGGAGTTCTGGCCCGATCTCTGATCGGCGCGATCGGCCTCATCGCCGCCGCAACCGCCGCCAGCGCGGCGGAGCCGGTCGACATCGCGATCGGCTATCTCGGCCGTAGCGGCGTGCCGCAGACGTTGTCGCCGCTCGACCAGCCGGCGGCCGATGATGGCGTGGCCGGCGCGAAGCTCGCGATCGAGGACAACAACACCACCGGCAAGTTCCTCAACCAGCGCTTCACTTTGATCGAGCGCCGCATCAAGGACGACGAGGACGCGGCGCAGGCCGTCAATGAGCTCGCGGGAAAGGCCGGCTTCATTCTCGCCGACCTTCCGGCGGATGCGCTGCTGAAGGTCGCAGACGCCCTGCGCGGACGTGGCACCACCCTGCTCAATGTCGGCGCCACGGACGACCGCCTGCGCGAGCAGGACTGCCGCGCCAACGTCATCCATGTCGCCCCGACACGCTCGATGCTGGCCGATGGGCTTGGGCAGTATCTGGTATGGAAGCAGTGGAAGCGCTGGCTTCTGGTCACCGGCTCGCACGACAACGACAAGCTGTTCGCCGACGCGCTGCGTCGCGCCGCCACCCGTTTCGGCGCTAGAATCGTCGAGGAGCGCACCTTCGAGGACACCGGCGGCGCGCGGCGCACTGACTCTGGCGTGACCCTGATCCAGCGCCAGATGCCGGTGTTCACGCAGAAGGCGCCGGCCTATGACGTGCTGGTCGCCGCCGACGAGAGCGAGGTGTTCGCCAACTACCTGCCCTATCGCACCTGGGATCCGCGCCCCGTCGCGGGCTCCGCCGGCCTGCGTCCGACCAGCTGGGATCCGGCGCAGGACCAGTGGGGCGCGACGCAATTGCAGAACCGCTTCATGAAGCTGGCATCACGCCGCATGGACGCCTTGGACATGCAGGCCTGGATGGCCGTGCGCATGATCGGCGAGGCTGCCTCGCGCACCAACTCCGGCGACGCAAAGACGTTGACCGACTATCTCAAGGGCCCGAACTTCACCATCGCCGCCTTCAAGGGCACGAGGCTCTCGCTGCGCGACTGGAACCTGCAACTGCGCCAGCCGATCCTGCTGGCTGACGGCCGCATGATCGTCTCGGTCTCGCCGCAGGAGGGTTTCCTGCATCAAGTCTCCGAGCTCGACACCCTCGGTGTCGACCGCCCCGAAACCAAGTGCAAGCTGCAATGATGTCGGATTGGAAGATGTTGATGACGATGCGCAGTCCGACAGGTCGAATGCTGAGAGGTGAGCTCCTCGGATCGAAGGCTCTCCGTTGTGAGGAGGCCACCGTCGACACCGCGCGCGCGGTGCAAGCCTCTCCCCGCGTGCGGGGAGAGGCCGGATTGCATCGCAGATGCAATCCGGGTGAGGGGGACTCTCCACGCAGCGTGCTCGCGGAGAGAGCCCCTCACCCCAACCCTCTCCCCGTGAAGAACGGGGAGAGGGAGCGCACCGCCGTAGCCGCGATATCTCGAGTCGATCGAACAAAGGATCGAATGAGGAAATGGAGCGATCAGCTTCCGAAGCGCTCTGCCGTCGCGGCCTGTCTTCTCACCGCCGCCCTCTCCCTCGCCTCCATCAGCCCAGCGTCCGCCTTCGTCGCGTTCGTCTCCAACGAAAAAGGCAACACCGTCTCCGTCATCGATACCGACACATGGACCGTCACCAAGACCATCAAGGTCGGCCAGCGGCCGCGCGGCATCGCGTTCACGCGCGACGGCAAGTTCGTGATGGTCGCCGTCGGCGATGACGACACCATCCAGGTGATCGACGCCAGGAAGATGGAGGTGGTGGACACCCTGCCCTCCGGCCCGGATCCCGAGCTGTTCGCGCAGGACGCCGCCGGCAAGACGCTCTATGTCGCCAACGAGAATGACAACACCGTCACCGTGCTCGACCTCGAAAAGCGCGTGCGCATCGGCGATGTCCAGGTCGGCGTCGAGCCCGAGGGCATGATGCTCAGCCCGGACGGCAAGATCCTGATCTGCACCTCCGAGACCACCAACATGGCGCATTTCATCGACACGTCGACGCGCCAGATCGTCGCCAACGTGCTGGTCGATGCGCGGCCACGCTATGCCGAGTTCAAGAGCGACGGCTCGGAACTGTGGGTGTCGGCGGAGATCGGCGGCACGGTGTCGATCATCGATCCCGCCAAGCGCGAGGTCACCGGCAAGATCAAGTTCGCCGTGCCCGGCCTGCGCAGCGAGGCCATCCAGCCGGTCGGCATCGCCCTGACCAAGGATGGCAAGACCGGCTTCGTCGCACTCGGCCCCGCCAACCGCGTCGCGGTCGTCGACGGCACCACCCACGAGGTGAAGAAATATCTCCTGGTCGGCCAGCGCGTCTGGCACATGGAGTTTACGCCCGACGAGAAATATCTTCTGGTCACCAACGGCGTCTCCAACGACGTCTCGGTGATCGACGTCGCGGCGCAGAAGGTGATCAAGACCATCCAGGTCGGCGAGCTGCCCTGGGGCATCACGATCGCACAGCCATGACGACGCAGAACGCACCCGCTCTCGACGCGACAGGCGCCACGCCGCAAACGGCTCCCGACCAGGTGCCGGCACTGTCGGTCGCCGGCGTCAGCCATTCCTACGGCGCACGCAAGGCGCTCAACGACGTCAGCTTCGCCGTGAGGCCTGCGAGCTTCACCGCCCTGCTCGGCCTCAACGGCGCCGGCAAGAGCACCTTGTTCTCGCTGATCACGCGGCTGTTCGCGGTGCAGACCGGCCGGATCGGCATCTTCGGCCATGACATCGGCCGTACGCCCGGCGAGGCGCTGCGGCTGCTCGGCGTCGTGTTCCAGCCGCGCACGCTCGATCTCGATCTGTCGCTGACTCAGAACCTGCTCTATCACGCCGCCCTGCACGGCATCTCGCGCCGCGAGGCCCGCGCCCGCAGCGAGGAGCTGCTGACCCGGATCGGTCTCGCCGACCGCGCCGGCAACAAGGTGCGCGACCTCTCCGGCGGCCAGATGCGCCGCCTGGAAATCGCCCGCGCCCTGCTGCACCGGCCGCGCCTCCTGCTGCTCGACGAAGCCACCGTCGGGCTCGACGTCAAGGCGCGCGCCGACATCGTCGGTCATGTCCGCCAGCTCGTCGCCGAGCAGGGCATCGGCGTGCTCTGGGCCACGCATCTGTTCGACGAGATCGCGCCGACCGACGATCTCGTGGTGCTGCATCAAGGCCGCGTGCTGGCGCGCGGGCCTGTCCCGCAGGTCATTGCCGAAGCCGGCGCATCCGACGTCAACGCGGCGTTCGCGCGGCTGACGACGCAGGCCAGCCCGGCGCGGAGCGAGCCATGACCGTCACGACAGTTCACGCTCCTGCCACACCACGCAGCGGCTTCTCGGCCGGTGAGTACATCACCTGCCTCACCGGCATCGTCTGGCGCGAGGGGCTGCGCTTCCTGCATCAGCGCGAGCGCTTCATCTCGGCGCTGGTGCGGCCGCTGGTCTGGCTGTTCATCTTCGCTGCCGGCTTCCGCCAGGTGCTCGGCATCTCGATCATCCCGCCCTACGAGACCTACATCCCCTACGAGGTCTATATCGCGCCCGGCCTGATGGCGATGATCCAGCTGTTCAACGGCATGCAGTCGTCGCTATCGATGGTCTACGACCGCGAGATGGGCAACATGCGCACCTTGCTGGTGAGCCCGCTGCCGCGCGGCTATCTCCTGTTCTGCAAGCTGCTCGCCGGCACCGCCGTCTCGGTGCTGCAGGTCTACGCGTTTCTCGCCATCGCCTGGTTCTGGGACATCACCCCGCCGCCGATGGGCTATCTCACCGTGCTGCCGGCGCTGGTCCTCTCCGGGCTGATGCTCGGCGCGCTGGGCATGCTGATCTCCTCCGGCATCAAGCAGCTCGAGAACTTTGCCGGCGTCATGAACTTCGTGATCTTCCCGATGTTCTTCGCCTCGTCGGCGCTCTACCCGCTGTGGCGCGTCGAGGAAGGCAGTCCGTGGCTCGCTTATCTCTGCGAGGCCAACCCCTTCACCCACGCGGTCGAGCTCATCCGCTTCGCGCTCTATGGCAAGCTGAACTGGGTTTCGCTCGCGGTGGTCGGCGGCTGTACCGCCGTGTTCATGATCGGCGCGATCCTGGCCTACGATCCGTCGCGGGGTCTTGTCAGGCGTGGTCCCGGAGGCGAGGCATGAGGTTGAGAACGATCCTGGCGGCCGTCGCCATCGCAGCGTCAGCAGGCGCTGCGATGGCCGCCGATCCGCGCTATCCGGATTGGCCCTGCCCGCAGGCCAAGGTGCCGGAAATCTCCATCGCGGCCGTGTGGTCCGGCCCTGCGATCGACGATGTCGGCGCGAGCTGGAAGGACGACGCCAAGATCGCGGAGCTGGTCGCCAGGCTGGCGGCGCGCCGCATCCCGCTGGAGCAGGCGCAGAAGGACGTCGCCGATTTCCTGACCGGTACGCCCGAGGAGAAGACCCGCAAGGGCAAGCTGCTGTTTGCCGGCCTTTTCGATACGCTGAACGCCCAGCGGACGTCGGTCATGAACGGCCTCGAGCGCGTCATGCGCAAGCAGCGCGAAGCGGTCGAGAAGGTGCGCGGCGACACCATCGCGTTGCAGGAGATGCACAGCGGGCCCAACCCGGATCAGGCCAAGGTCGAGGAGATGACCAACCAGTTGAACTGGGAGACGCGCATCTTCGAGGACCGGCGTCGCGTGATGAAGTTCGTCTGCGAGGTGCCGACCGCGATCGACCAGCGCCTGTTCGCCCTGGCGCGCGAGATCCAGCAGGACATGGAGTAGCTGATTTGATGCGCTCTCGCCGCCCTCTCCGCTCACTCCTCAGGCCGCGGCTCGGGCTGCGTCTGCTGCAGCGGCAGGTCGGCGCGGCTCCAGCCGTCGGTCCCGTCGGGGTACCAGGCGATGTTGCGATAGCCGTAAGTCAGCGCGCGCCGCGCGGCATTCCACGACATCCAGCAATCTTCGAGGCAATAGAACACGAGCAGACGACCGAAATCGCCACCCGATGCATGGGCGAGGCCACGCTTCAGATAGTCCTCAGTCTGGGGTGCCAGCACGCCGTAGCCGGTATCGGGCAGCCAGATGCTGCCGGGAATGTCCAGGCGCGGCTGCTCGCGCCACACCGTCCCGGCCGGCAGGTTCTTCGGCTTGGGCGGCCGCGGCAGCACATCGACGAAGGCGGCCGATTTTGCGCGCCAGATCGCCTCGGTCTCCCGCGTCGACAGCACGCGCGCTCCGCTCAGGTTCGTCGGCACCGGCGCGCGATAGTTCTCGGTGCGATAGCTGTCCGGCTCCGGCACGAGATCATCGGCCCGCACCGCCACGGCGATCAGCAGCACGCCTGCCAATGCCGCAGCGGTGAGCCGACCGATCATGGCTTCGCTGCAGCCTCGGCGGTGATCAGATGATTGCTCTCGTCCAGCAGCGGCACCCCGAAGTCCAGCAGGATCTTGTTGATCTCACCCTGGTTCTCCTGGATCAGCTTGTTGAGCTGGCGACGCCAGTTCTGGTCCGCGCCACGGACGCCCATGGCGATGCGGTAGATCAGCTTCGGCCCGCTGGTCTCTTTCACCAGCGGCGTGACGTGCAGTTGCGGGCTCGCCTGCTTGGCATAGTAGCCGGCCATCGGCCCCCACAGCACGCCGGCATCGATCTCGCCGGACTTCAGATCGTTGATCATCGCCTCCGCCGAGGAATCGACGCGGGTGTCGATCATCAGCGGATAGGGCTTTGCGGTCGGCATCAGCCCGGCCAGCGCCATGTTGGTCGCCGGCGGCGTGCCCGCCACGATGCCGATGTGCTTGCCCTTCAGCTTGGCGTCCTCCAGCGTCGTCACATCGGCGAGATCGGAGCCCGGCTTGGTCACGATCGCGTAGGCCGTCCGGTAATAGGGACTGGTGCTCTGCACCAGGTCGTCCCCTTGCGGAAAGCCCATGATCACGTCGCAACGGTGCGAGCCGAGCGTCATGCGCACGAATCCGGTGGCCTGCGGGAAGAACGTGTAGTCCACCTTCTTCTGCAGCTTGGCGGCAAAGAGCTCGGCCAGCTTGTTCTCGAAGCCGTCGCCCTTCTCGTTCGAGAACGGCAGGTTGCGCGGATCGGCGCAGACCCTGAGCACCTTGGGATCGACCAGCTCGATCGACAGGTCCAGGCCGTCGTTGCTCTGCGCGAAAGCGGCGGCCGGCCCGAGCAGAGTGAGCCCCGCGGCAACAGCCAGCGAGCAAGCAAGTTTGTGACGCTTCGTCATCCGTATTTCCATCCCTATCGAACGCATCGCGGTATTTTTGAAAATGCTAGGCCGCCGGCCGCGCGGGTGCAACAGTCGCCGTCATCGCGAAGAGTTGACCCAGTGCTGCGCCGCAGCGTCCATGGCCTGATGCACAGGTCCCACGCGAGCAAGGCAAGCCGATGGTGAGGCATCCGATCATTGCGATCATCGCCTGGTGTGCGCTGGCGCTCGGCGGCGCCGCTCTTGCCATGCCCCCGGAACTCGAGGTGAGCGAGATCGCGCCCGGCGTGTTCGTTCACATCGGCCAGACCGCGCTGATGAACGCGGCGAACGACGGCGCCATCGCCAATGTCGGTTTCATCGTCGGCGGTGACGCGGTCGCAGTGATCGACACCGGCGGCAGCGTCCGCGAAGGCCGCGCGCTGCTGGCCGCGATCCGCGCCCGTACCGACAAGCCCGTGCGCTACGTCGTCAACACCCATGCTCATCCCGACCATCTGTTCGGCAATGCCGCCTTCGAGGCGGACGGCACCCGCTTCGTCGGCGCCAAGAACCTGCCCCGGGCGCTCGCCCTGCGCGGGCCGCACTACATCGAGGCGTTCCGGCGCCTGATGGGCGCCGAACTGATCGACGAGGTCCGCCTCGTCGCTCCGTCGATCCTCGTCGATGACGAGATGGCGCTCGACCTGGGCGGCCGCACCCTCACGCTGAAGGCCTGGAGCACCGCGCATAGCGACTGCGACCTGTCCGTCTATGATGACCGGAGCCGGACCTTGTTCGCCGGCGATCTCGTATTCCTGCGTCACATCCCAGTGATGGATGGCAGCCTGCGCGGCTGGATCGCCGACATGGCCGCACTCGCGGCCATTCCGGCCGAGCGCGTCGTCCCGGGCCATGGACCTGTCAGCCCCTGGCCACTGGCGCTCAGTGACGAGCGTCGCTACCTCGACACATTGGCCCACGACGTTCGCGGGCTGATCAAGGCGGGCAGGCCGATCGCCGACGCCGCTGGGGCCGCTGGATCGGAGCGCGGCAAATGGGAGCTGTTCGACGACTACAATGCCCGCAACGCAACTGCAGCATTCTCGGAAATGGAATGGGAATGAGGCGGGTGACGCGCTATGATCGTTAATCCACCAGACTGCCTTGGGAGGACTGCGCCATGATCGGGCTCCGCTTGCCGTCCACATTGCTTCTCGGGGTATGCCTCGCGTTTGCCTTCGCACCTGCGAAAGCCGCTGATGGTTATGATCCATGGCCGGGACTCGTCCAGGACATCTTCAACAACAAGGCGATGCAGGACGGCACCAATGTGCTGTCGATCGAGATGCCGACGCGCGCCGAGGATGCCTCGGTGGTCCCGGTCACCCTGCGTAGCAAGCTGTCGCCCGCCGACGAGCGCCGCATCAAGACCATCACGCTGGTGATCGACCAGAATCCTGCGCCGATGGCCGCCAAGTTCACGCTCGGCGCGGACGCCAATGTGACTGCGATCTCGACGCGGGTGCGCGTCAACAACTACACGGACGTGCATGCCGTGGCCGAGCTGACGGATGGTCAGCTCTATGTGGTCAAGACCTTCGTCAAGGCGTCCGGAGGCTGCTCGGCGCCGGCGGCGAAGAATCCGGACGAGGCCAAGGCGCGCATCGGCCAGATGCGCTATCGGCAGTTCACGCAAAGCAGCGACGGCGCCACGAGCGGCATCCGCGAAGCGCAGGTCATGATCGGGCATCCCAACAATTCCGGGCTCCAGATGGACCAGGTGACGCAGCTCTACATCCCGGCCTTCTTCATCGACCGGCTGACGCTGTCGCAGGATGGCAGCCTGGTGCTGTCGGTCGAAGGCGGCATCTCGATCTCGGAGGATCCCAATATCCGCTTCACCTACGTGTCGAACGGCGCCAAGCAATTCCATGCGGAAGCGAAGGATACGCAGGGCCACGTGTTCGAGCACGATTGGCCGGCCGACGGTTCAGGAACCTGATGCGGCAGAGCGGCAGCGCTTCAGAAGCACCTCACTTCGGCTTCGGCCTGCGCCCGGCGAAGATCGTTCAGCGCGTTGGCGGCCTGCTCGGACGTGCGGAACTGGGTGCCGAGATTGCTGTGCACTTGGGACATGCTGAGGACGGTCTCGGCCGTGACGTAGCGCTCATAGGGGATGATCGAGGCGATCACGTCGATCGAGCAGGAGCATTGCGCGATCGCCTCACGGGTCTCGCCATTCGCCTTCATGCAGCCGAACACATATTCGGCCCGCGCCGAGGTCGGATAGTCGTTGAGCTCCTCGGCACGAGCCGGCCCGGCGACCGCGATCATGGCAACGAGGGCGGCGACAATCGGTCCTACCGGAACAGCACTACGCATCACAGTCCTCCACGGCATCGCAGCCGAAGCTATGCTAAGGGAATGAGGCTGAAAAGAACACATCTCGAGGAATTGCAGACGGGCTCATGACGCAGATCGGTCGTTTGTTGATGGCGATTGTCGCCTGCGCCCTGCTGCCGGTCACGGCATGCTGCGCCGCCGAGACCGTCAAGGTTGCGGTGCAGAAGACCGGGACCTTCGCCTGGGAGCTGGGGGTGATCCGCGCCCACCAGCTCGACAAGCAGGCGGATATCGCGATCGATGCGGTCGAGCTGGCGAGCCCGGAGGCCGGCAAGATCGCGCTGCGTGCCGGCAACGCCGACATCATGGTATCGGATTGGCTCTGGGTGTCGCGCGAGCGTGCGCTCGGCGCCAAGCTGACCTTCTATCCCTATTCGAGCGCGCTCGGCGCCGTGATGGTGCCGGCGGCCTCGCCGATCAAGACGCTTGCCGATCTGAAGGGACGCAAGCTGGCGGTGGCCGGCGGCCCGCTCGACAAGAGCTGGTTGCTGCTGCAGGCCACGCTCAAGCGCGACGGCGTCGACCTGAAATCGCAGGCGACCATTACCTACGGCGCGCCGCCGCTGCTGGCCGCCAAGCTGGCCGACGGCGAGATGGATGCGGGCTTGAACTACTGGAATTTCTGCGCGGCGCTGGAGGCCAAGGGCTTCCGCCGTCTCGCCGGGGTCGAGGACCTGCTGCCGCCGTTCGGTGCCAAGGGCCGCACCGCGATGATCGGCTACGTCTTCGACGAGGACTGGGCCGCCAAGCACCGCGATCTCGTGGCACGCTTCCTGTCCGTCACGGCCAAGGCCAAGGAGATCCTGGCGACATCCGACGCCGACTGGCAGACGATCGCCCCGCTGACCGGCGCGCAGGACGACGCTACCTTGCGCGCCTATCGCGACGGCTATCGCGAGGGCATTCCGCGCCGGCCGATCGCCGAGGAAGAGGCCGACGCGCGCATCCTCTACGGCGTGCTCGCTTCGATCGGCGGCCGCGATCTGGTCGGCCCGTCTCCGGAGCTCAGTCCCGGCACCTACTACAGGGCGGATGCGAGGGATTAGTGCTGCGCTTGTTGTCCTTTGCGCTCCTGCTGGCCACCTGGTGGATTGCCGCGGCTGTCGCCGGCAGCGCCAAGCTGCCATTGCCATCGGCCGTGCTTGCGGTTGCGGTGGCGGAAGCGCGGTCCGGCGCGCTGTTTCTGCATCTCGGCGCTACGCTCGCCCGCGTCGCCCTCGCTTTCACGCTGTCGATGGCACTCGGCTCGGCGATCGGCTTTTTGATGGGGCGCAGCCAGCTCGCCAACCGCCTGGGCGATCCCTGGCTGATCCTGCTGCTCAATCTGCCCGCGCTGGTGGTGATCGTGCTCGCCTATATCTGGGCCGGTCTCACCGAGGTCGCAGCGATCGCGGCGATCGCGATCAACAAGCTGCCGACCGCCGTCGTCACCTTGCGCGAAGGCGCCCGCGCGCTCGATCCATCGCTCGACGAGATGGCCAAGGTGTTCGCCTTCCCGCGCGGACGCATCCTCCGCCATGTCCTGCTGCCGCAACTTGCGCCTTATATTGCGGCGGCCGCGCGCTCCGGCCTGTCATTGGTCTGGAAGATCGTGCTGGTCGCCGAGCTGCTCGGGAGGCCCAACGGCATCGGCTTCGAGATCGGCGTCGCCTTCCAGCTGTTCGACATTCCGCTGCTGCTCGCCTACTCGCTCAGCTTTGCCGCCGTGGTGCTGGTGATCGAGGCTGTCATCGTCCAGCCGTTCGAGCTGCGCGCATCGAGGTGGCGGCTCCGTGCGGCTTGAGGTCGATATCAGGTCCAAGAGCTACACCAGCGCCAATGGCAAGCGCCAGGAGGTGATTGCGGGCATTGCCTTTGCGCTGCAGCGGGGCGAGGTCGGCGTCGTCGTCGGTCCCTCGGGCTGCGGCAAGAGCACGATGCTGCGGATCCTCGCCGGTCTGGACAACGACTATGAGGGCCACGTCGCACAACCCGCCGGCGCCCGGCTGGCGATGGTGTTCCAGGAGCCGCGGCTGCTGCCGTGGCGCTCCGTCGAGGACAATGTCCGGCTGGCAGCGCCCGGTGTCGCCGAGGACAGGCTGGCCGCCATCTTCGGCGTGCTCGAGCTCGAGGGACATCGCAGCCATTTCCCGGGTGAGCTGTCGCTTGGCCTCGCCCGCCGCGTCGCGCTGGCGCGGGCGTTTGCAGTGGAGCCGGACTTCCTGATTCTCGACGAGCCGCTGGCTTCGCTCGACGACGCGCTCGCCGCGCGGCTGCGCGAGGAGATCGCGACGCTCGTGGCCTCGCGCCCCATGATCACGCTTCTGGTCACGCACAGCATGGACGACGCGGCACGGCTCGGCGACCGGATCTTCCTGCTGTCCTCGCGCCCCGCCCGTCTGCTTCATTCAGTCCCGATCGACCTGCCGCGCGCGCAGCGCAACAACGACGCGGTCGCGGCAATCAAGGCCGATGTGGCGCGACTGGATTTTTCCGTGTCATAGTCATGGCAAAGGACATCGGACCCCAGGGAAAACGCCATGAGACGCGCATTCGCCGTGACGGCGATCATTCTGTTCGGCATCCCGCTCGCGACCGCCGCACAAAGCAAGGGCATCCGGCTCTGGAATCTGACCACCGCGACGATGACCGGCTTTCAGCTCTCTCCGGCCGGCCAGAACAACTGGGGACCGAATCAGACGCTGAACGACAAGGACAAGGAGCTCGATCACGACGAACGGCTGAAACTCACCGGAGTCGAGCCTGGGCGCTACGACGCCAAGGTGAGCTATGCCGGCGAGCGCCAATGCGTCGTTCGCGACCTCGACATCACGGCCGACGCCGTGGTCTCGGTGGCGGACAAGGACCTCAAGGAATGCACGAAATAGGCGGCTGACACGCCTGCGGCAAAGCCGGCCTCAGGCCTTGTCGTTGCTGTGCGGATATTCGCAGCGCCATCGCACTGCAGTCCATTTCGGGTGCTCGCCGATCCACTGGGCGATGTAGGGCGGCGCCTTCATCGCGCATTGCTGCAGCGAGGCGCCGCCATCGGCGAAAACGAGATGCTGCTCCTCGCAGGTGGCCGGAGACAGGACTGCGCAGACGGTGATGACGAGATCGATGGAGCTCATGGCTCGTTGTCCTTCGATAAGCCTGAAGCAGCTTATCTGAAACTACGACATCCGGCTGCATCAGTTTCTCCGCGCGCAACAAATTATGCAGCGGAACCAAGGCTGGAACGACGATCCCTGGGCAAAGCCGCCCTGACGCTTGATCCGAACCGGCAGATCGGCTGCAATGGAATCGGTCGATCGACCTCAAAAAGAGCGAATGCGGAGGAAGCAGATGCCCAAGGTTCTCGTACTCTACAAGACCCCCAAGAGCGCCGAGGCGTTCGACAAACACTATATGAACGTCCATGTGCCGCTGGCGAAGAAGATTCCCGGTCTGAAGAGCTACGATATCAGCCGCGGCCCGGTGAATGGGCCGGCGGGCGGCACCAACATCCACCTCGTGGCCACCCTGGTATTCGATTCGATGCAGGCGCTGCAGGCGGGAATGGGCTCTGCCGAAGGCAAGGCGGCGGCGGGCGATCTGCCCAACTTCGCCGATGGCGGCGTCGACCTGTATCTCTTCGACACGCAGGACGTTTGACCCTTGGACGGTCCTCAGGCCGTCACCAACGTTCGGCGGCGTGCCCATCATGTCCGATCGGCCGGGAGGCCGGTCGCCGGGACGATCTCGCGGGATCGTCTCTATCGAATGGATCCGCCAAGCCAGTCAGAAGCGTTGCGCTCCTCGTGGCTTGGCAGATCGCTACGCGTTACTTGCGCGCCGCACAGGCGTACATGTTGATTTCCATGCCAACCGGCACTTCGACGATCTTCGGTGTCTTCCAGGCCATTTCAAGCTCCCAAGTTCGACTATCATTGACTGGCGCATTGCTCGCGCCAAGGCCGAAGCTAGGATCGCGTTCGGAAGAACGCAAGGCTCGACCGTCGCCGGCGCACCCATGCAGATGTCACGTAGTTGATTCGACAACGTTCCGCCGCAATCGCCGCCCGCCCGCCTCCTGCTGCTCGATGCAGGCATCATCCGCCGAGGACGAGTGCCCGCAGCATCCGCTCACGCACCGCCCGGCTGCACGTAGCAGAACACATACCGATTGCGGCTCAGGAAGATGATGCCGTGCCCCGTCGGATTTCCCTTGTCCCACTTCAGCTTGTGATCGGGGACCTCGATCTCGGTACCGACATCGATATGCGGACGGCCGCGCGGCTCATCGGGACGGTCATCGGTGATGATGACATAGGTCTTGCCGTCGCGGACATGGATCTCATCGGCAAAGTAGGCGTCAGCCTCACCGCAGCACGATGCCGTCGGCACGTCGGGCTGCATCAGCGCCTCGTACCATTGACGCAATGCAGGATCGACCGCTCCCCACTGACCGAGATCACGCGCACTCGCACTCACCCAAAGGCAACAAAGCATGCCGAGCCAAAGGATGGTTCGTCTCATCCGCCTACTCCTCTGTTATCCCGGCATGATGCACTGAAGCAATGTTTGTGCCGCAACGCAGCATCAGGCGGTGCGATCATGCCGAGCCAGATCAGCGAGCAGAGACAACCGACCGGCTGCTCTGTCCCGATCGAACGAGGACGGCTTCCCGATGCGCCGAGGGCGGTTGCCAGCTTTTCGTATTGACGGTTCCCGATTTCGAGCGGAGTGTTGTTCCCGCAGCGTCAGGATAGGCGCGCATAAAAATCTCGGAGGAAATGAATGAAGCGGATCGCGCTGGCCGCAGGCCTCGCCATTTTTGCATCACATGGTGCGAGCGCGCAGAGCGCCGATCAGTTGGTCAAGGGTGCAACTGATACGGCGAACGTTCTCAACTACGGCATGGGCTACAATCTGCAGCGGTTCAGCCCGCTCAACCAGATCAACAAGGACAACGCCAAGAACCTGGTTCCGGTCTGGAACTACAGTTTCGCCGATGACCGCAGTGAGGAGTCGCAGCCGCTGGTGTACCAGGGCGTGCTCTACGTCACGACCCACAATGCGACGATGGCCGTCGATGCCAAGACCGGCAAGCAGATCTGGAAAAGCAAGATCGACTATCCCGCCGAAACGCCGCGCGTGGTCTGCTGCGGCATCATCAATCGCGGCGCCGCGCTGTACGACGGCAAGCTGTTCCGCACGACGCTCGATGCCAACGTCATTGCGCTCGATGCCAAGACCGGCAAGGAACTGTGGCGCCAGAAGGCTGCCGACATCAAGGAAGGCTACTCGATGACGGTGGCGCCGCTGGTGGCCGACGGCGTCGTGCTGACCGGCATCTCGGGCGCCGAGTTCGGCACACGCGGCTTCATCGATGGCTGGGACCCGGCGACCGGCAAGCATTTGTGGCGCACGCATACGGTGCCAACCCCGGATGAACCCGGCGGCGACACCTGGAAGGGCGACACTTGGAAGCTCGGCGGCGGCTCGACCTGGATCACAGGATCGTACGATCCCGAGCAGAACACCGTGTTCTGGGGCGTCGGCAATCCCGGACCGTTCAACGCGGCGGTGCGCCCGGGCGACAACCTCTACACCTGCTCGGTGCTCGCGCTCGATCCGAAGACCGGCAAGATGAAGTGGCACTTCCAGTTTTCGCCGAACAATCCGTTCGACTACGACGCGGTCGCGGAGATGGTGCTCGCCGACATGAATGTCGAGGGCAAGCAGACCAAGGTGCTGATGAATGCCAACCGCAATGGCTTCTTCTATGTGCTCGATCGCACCAATGGGAAGCTGCTCGCGGCCAACCCCTATGTGAAGGTGAACTGGGCCTCCAGCATCGACCTGAAGACGGGCAAGCCGGTCGAGACCGATGTCACGCGTGATGCGCGCGAGGGCAAGAAAGTCACGGTCTATCCGTCGATTCTCGGCGGCAAGAACTGGGAGCCGATGTCGTTCAATCCGCAAACCGGATTGGCCTACGCCAACACGCTCGTGTTCGGCGGCCACTACAAGACCGAGCCTGCGACCTACAAGGCCGGCGAGTGGTACCTCGGCATGGATCTGACGGATCTTTGGGATTGGCCGGAAGGTCCGCGTGGTCAGCTCAAGGCCATCGATCCGATGACCGGCAAGACCAAGTGGGAGCAGCCGAGCGACATCCCGCGCTTCTCCGGCGTGTTGTCCACGGCAGGCGGCGTGGTGTTTTCGGGCAAGCTGACCGGCGAGTTCGAGGCTTTCGACGCCGACAGCGGCAAGAAGCTGTGGCAGTTCCAGACCGGCTCCGGCATCGAGGGCCAGCCCGTCACCTGGCAGCAGGATGGCGTCCAGTATGTCGCTGTCACCTCCGGCTACGGCGGCGTCTACTCGCTGTTCTCCGGTGACGAGCGCCTCGCCAACGTTCCGGCAGGCGGCTCGTTGTGGGTCTTCGCGGTCAAGAATTGAGTGCGGATCGCCCGTGAGACAGAATACGTTCATGAAAGCGGCGGCGGCCTTCGCCGCCGTCGTGGCGACGTTGGCCGTCCAGTCGACGGCCGCCCTCGCCCAACAACAAGATGACAGCGCGGCACACAGCCAGGTGGACCTCGGCAAGACGACGTTCGCCCAGAAGTGCTCGCACTGTCACGGGCCCAACATGGTGAACTCCGGGACTATAACGCCGGACCTGCGCCGGTTTCCCGATGATCAGCCTCGTTTCGTCACCACGGTGAAGCAGGGCAAGAACGGCCGCATGCCGCCCTGGGGCGACATTCTCAGCGATGACGAGATCTCCGCACTATGGGCCTACGTCTCGAGCCGGAGAGCGCAGTGATGCGTCATCTCTGCTGTTGGCTGGCTGCCTTGATGATGTCGGCAATGTCGTCGGCGGCCTTGGCCGCTGACGACGTGCTGCGCATCTGTCTCGACGAAAATCTTCCGCCGCTCTCGGTCCATCATCGCGGCAAGCCCGGCGGCGGCTTCGATGTCCTGCTCGGTCAGGCGATCGCCGACCGCCTTGGCAGGAAGCTCGAGATCCAGTGGTACGAAAGCAAATTGGACGAAGATTCCAGTCCGGCGCTGGAGGCGAATGCGCTGCTATCGGACGGACGCTGCTCGCTGCTCGGCAGCTATGCGTTTACCCAGGACGGACTGGTTGCGCCTGGCGTCAAGACGGCCAAGCTGCCGGACTTCGATGGCGCCACGCGCGACGACCGCCGCCGCCGTGTTGCCCTCGGCACGCTGACGCCGAGCAAGCCCTATATGTTTTCGACCCTGACCGTCGTTCTCGGCCCTTCCGCGAAACAGCGCCCGATTACCGACATCGGCGATCTGGCCGGGCTGCGGCTGGCAATCGAGAGCGGCACGTTGGCAGATGCAATCCTGATGACGTTCGACAAGGGGCGGCTGATCGACGACATCACGCATTTGATTCCGACGCGGGACGATCTGCTCGGGGCGCTCGAACTGGGCAAGTTCGACGCAACCCTGCTCGATGGCAGACGCTTCGATGCGTATCGGGCCGCTCATCCCGACACCAGGCTGAGCGCGTCGGGGTACAGCTATCCGATTGGTGTGAACCGAGGCTATGTGGGGCTGGCCAGCTCTGCCGAGCTCATCGCATCGGTCGACAAGGCCTTGACGGAGCTCGAGGCCTCAGGAGCCCTGGCGACTCTCGGCCAATCCGCAGGACTGACCTACCTTCCGCCGCGTCAGCCGGTGATTCTGGGTGACGCGTTCCAGAGGATCATCCGGAGCGGCGCACGCTAACGGCCGCTCCAGGAGCGCTCAGCGCGCCGCCGTCTTGTGAACCGACGACGGCACGACGCCGAAATATTTGCGGAAGACGCGGCTGAAGTGCGACGAGCTCGAAAAACCCCACGAGAACGCGACATCGGTGATGGTCTTGCCGCTCTGCGTCTCCAGCTCCTGCCGGCAATGCTGAAGCCGAGCCCGCCAGATGTAGTCGCTGACTGTCATGCCACGATCGCTGAACACCATGTGAAGGTAGCGCTTGGTGCACCCCAGAGCCGCCGAAATCTGATCGATGCAAAGGTCAGGATCGCGCAGATGCTCGCGGATGAAGGCTTGAGCGCGGATATAGATCGCCTCGGGTCCCGCCCGATCCAGCATGCGATCGGCTTCACGCAGCGGCAGGAGCAACAGATCGATCAGCGATTCGGCGACGCTGACGGCCGAGTTGGGCGAAAGCCGGGTCGCCTCATCGAACGCGGCGTGGGTGACGTCATGCGCAATCCGGCCGGTCCCGCTCCGCGCCGACAGCTTGTAGGCGGGCATCTTTTCCGACCGGAAGCCGCGCTCCTGCAGTAGCTCCTTCGGCACGATCACGACGTCATGGCGGGTCAGCGCGGGGCTGATGATCGTGTGCGGTGACGAGACGTCATAGGCGAGGCAATCGCCCGGGCCGATCTCGATCTGGCGGCCATCCTGCTCGAAATAGGACGTTCCATAGGTCTGGAACAAGATCTTGATGTAAGGATGTGCCGCCTTTTGCGCACGCGCATAGGTATGCGCAATGCGATGCTGGCTGGCCTCGATCTGGCAGAGCTTCAGGCGCGACACCGTCGTGAAATTGATGCGCCCCTCGAATGAGGCCCCCTCCAGCGGATCGACATCGAAACGTCCGCACAGGTCGGTCAGTGCATCTGACCAACGCTGGATCTGGCTCTTCGGTGAGAATCCCGAAGTATTAAGCGAGCGGATCGTGTCGGACATGTTTCATCCACCGATTCATGATCGAAACGCAACGGGTCCGCCGCAGTACGGCGAACGAGACTGCAGCAAGATTGCTCCCATTTTAAGGCCGCGGCTTTCGCGGCGCACTTCGTTCCATAACGCGCCCCGCGTGATCCTCCGCCTTCGTCTCTGTAAGGTCAAGGGAAACGTCAACCTTCGGTGGAACCATGGTGTCGCAAATTGATGCTGCGCAGCAAGAATGGCGCTCATGTTGCGGACCAGCAAAGCAAAATCTCCTTCAAAAACTTCTATTCGCTTCACTCTTGAGCAAGCTCTTTTCTCTTTTGGGCAAGTTTCCCGGTTGGGAAGTGGATATTCAATGATGCCGAAAACGAATACTGGGCCGCGTGCTGCGGAACCTCAGTTGAACCCGGGAGGAAAGACGATGCGAAGAGTGCTACTCGCAACATGTCTGACGTCAGTCGCGGCGCTCGCCGCGGGTGGCGCATGGGCCAGCGATGAGCTGGCCAAGATGTCGGCCAACCCGAAGGACTGGGTGATGCCGGCGGGAGACTACGCCAATACGCGTTACTCCAAGCTCAACCAGATCAACGCCCAGAACGTCGGCAAGCTGCAGGTCGCGTGGACCTTCTCCACCGGCGTGCTGCGCGGCCACGAAGGCGGACCGCTCATCATCGGCAACATGATGTATGTGCACACGCCGTTCCCGAACAAGGTCTATGCGCTCGATCTCGCGCAGGACAACAAGATCGTCTGGAAGTACGAGCCCAAGCAGGATCCGAACGTCATTCCGGTGATGTGCTGCGACACCGTCAACCGCGGCGTCGCCTATGGTGACGGCAAGATCTTCCTGCATCAGGCCGACGACAAGCTGGTGGCGATCGACGCCAAGACCGGCCAGCACGTCTGGACCGCCGTCAATGGCGATCCGACCAAGGGACAGACCGGAACCTCGGCTCCGCTCGTGGTGAAGGACAAGGTGCTGGTCGGCACGTCCGGCGGCGAGTTCGGCGTCCAGTGCAGCATGACCGCTTACGACATCAAGAGCGGCAAGCAGGTCTGGAAGGCATACTCCGAAGGTCCGGATGACCAGATCCTGTTCGACGCCAACACCACCGCGCTCGGCAAGCCGGTCGGCAAGGACTCGAGCTTGAAGACCTGGCAAGGCGATCAGTGGAAGACCGGCGGCGGCTGCACCTGGGGCTGGATTTCCTACGACCCGCAGCTCGACATGGTCTATTACGGGTCGGGCAATCCCTCGACCTGGAATCCGAAGCAGCGTCCCGGCGACAACAAGTGGTCGATGACGATCTTCGCCCGCCATGCCGACACCGGCGTCGCGAAGTGGGTCTATCAGATGACGCCCCACGACGAGTGGGACTATGACGGCGTCAACGAGATGATCCTGTCCGACCAGTCCATCAACGGCCAGCCGCGCAAGCTGCTCACGCACTTCGATCGTAACGGCCTCGGCTACACGCTTGATCGTGCCACCGGCGAGCTGCTGGTTGCCGAGAAGTACGACCCGAAGGTGAACTGGACCACCGGCGTCGACATGGACAAGAACTCTGCGACCTACGGCCGTCCGAAGGTTGTCGATCAATACTCGACCGACAAGCAGGGTGAGGACGTCAATACCAAGGGCATCTGCCCGGCGGCGCTCGGCACCAAGGACGAGCAGCCGGCGGCCTACTCGCCGGACACGCAGCTGTTCTACGTGCCCACCAACCATGTCTGCATGGACTACGAGCCCTTCAAGGTGAGCTACACCGCAGGTCAGCCCTATGTCGGCGCGACCCTGTCGATGTACCCGCCGGCGGGTGACACCCATATGGGCAACTTCATCGCCTGGGACGGCAAGACCGGCAAGATCGCCTGGTCGAACAAGGAGCCGTTCTCGGTGTGGTCCGGTGCGCTCGCGACGGCCGGCGGCGTGGTGTTCTACGGAACGCTCGAAGGCTACCTCAAGGCGGTCGATGCCAAGACGGGCAAGGAGCTCTACAAGTTCAAGACCCCGTCCGGCATCATCGGCAACGTCACGACCTACGAGGCCAACGGCAAGCAGTACGTCGCCGTTCTCTCGGGTGTCGGTGGCTGGGCCGGCATCGGTCTCGCGGCGGGTCTGACCGATCCGACCGCCGGCCTCGGTGCCGTCGGCGGCTACGCCGCGCTGAGCAACTACACCGCTCTCGGTGGTGCGCTCACCGTGTTCTCGCTGCCGCAGTAAGCCAGGTACCTGCCTCCGGCGCATGGATCTCATCCATGCGCCGGTTCGCCTGTTCCAAAAAATTAAGGGAAAACGCCCTTGCGTAGAATCTGGTTTGCGGTCGCCACGGCTCTGAGCCTGGCAACCGGCGGGATGACTGTCGCCGAAAATGCCTGGGCCGAAGGTCCCGGCGATGCCAAGGCCGTCAAATCCGAGGACGGGAAGTACTTCGATAAGGATGGCATTCCGACCTACAAGGTGGCCGCCGACGGAACGGTCGACTGGTACACCTACTCCGGATACCGCCGCTATCATTCCGAATGCCACGTCTGCCATGGCCCCGACGGCATGGGATCGACCTACGCCCCGGCGCTCAAGGACTCGGTCAAGAACATGAGCTACGGCGACTTCATCGGGACTATCGCCAGCGGCCGCAAGAATGTCAGCACGTCGCAGGAGAACGTCATGCCGGCCTTCGGCGACAATCCGAACGTGGCCTGCTACATGGACGATCTCTACGTCTACCTGCGCGCCCGCGGCGATGATGCGGTGGGCCGCGTTCGCCCCGCCAAGCATGAGGACAAGCCGCCAGCCTATACGGAAGCGGAGAACTCCTGCATGGGCAAGAAATGACTGACGACGAGGACCGCGCCTGGACAGTTTCCCTGGACAGGGTCGCGGGCCTGACAGACTGAAACAGGAGTTTGAGACATGAAGACGCGCGCCGCGGTCGCTTTCGAAGCCAAGAAGCCGCTGGAGATCGTCGAGGTTGACCTCGAAGGGCCGAAGGCCGGCGAGGTGCTGGTCGAGATCAAGGCCACCGGCATCTGCCACACCGATGCCTATACGCTCGACGGTTTCGACAGCGAGGGCATATTCCCCTCGATCCTCGGCCATGAGGGCGCCGGCATCGTGCGCGAAGTCGGCCCTGGCGTGACCTCGGTCAAGCCAGGCGACCACGTCATTCCGCTCTACACACCGGAATGCCGCCAGTGCAAGAGCTGCCTCAGCCGCAAGACCAATCTCTGCACCGCGATCCGCGCCACGCAGGGCAAGGGCCTGATGCCCGACGGCACGTCGCGCTTCAGCTACAAGGGCCAGACCATCTACCATTACATGGGCTGCTCGACCTTCTCCAACTTCACCGTGTTGCCGGAGATCGCGGTCGCGAAGATTCGCGAGGACGCGCCCTTCGACAAGAGCTGCTATATCGGCTGCGGCGTCACCACCGGCGTCGGCGCGGTCGTCAACACGGCGAAGGTCACGCCCGGCGCGAACGTCGTTGTGTTCGGCCTTGGCGGCATCGGCCTCAACGTCATTCAGGGCGCCAGGATGGCGGGGGCCGACAAGATCATCGGCGTCGACCTCAATGACGGCAAGGAGGAATGGGGCCGCCGCTTCGGCATGACCCATTTCGTCAACCCGAAGAAGGTGACCGGCGACATCGTCCAGCACCTGGTCGCGCTCACCGACGGCGGTGCCGACTATACCTTCGACTGCACCGGAAATACCACGGTGATGCGCCAGGCGCTGGAAGCCTGCCATCGCGGCTGGGGCGAATCGATCATCATTGGTGTCGCCGAGGCCGGCAAGGAGATCGCGACCCGCCCGTTCCAGCTCGTCACCGGACGCGTCTGGAAGGGCACGGCGTTCGGCGGCGCGCGCGGGCGCACCGACGTTCCCAAGATCGTCGACTGGTACATGAACGGGAAGATCGAAATCGACCCGATGATCACCCACACGCTCAAGCTCGAAGACATCAACAAGGGCTTCGACCTGATGCATGAGGGCAAATCGATCCGTTCCGTCGTCGTGTTCTGACCCCAAGCACGCAAAACTGAGGAGGATTGCGCCATGACTGTCCACATCCATCCGTCCGTCGATAACGGCGTCAAACAGGGAAGCGGCCATTTCGCCGGCGGCACGCTGGTCTGCAAATGCCACGACCGGCCGGTCAAGGTCGGCATCAAGGGCGATGTCGCGCATAACCACGCGTGCGGCTGCACCAAATGCTGGAAGCCCTCCGGCGCGACCTTCTCGGTCGTTGCAGTGGTGCCGCGGCAGAACGTCACGGTGCTGGAGAACGGCGACAAGCTCAAGATCGTCGATCCCTCCGCCGTCATCCAGCGCTACGCCTGCACCGGCTGCGGCACGCATATGTATGGCCGCATCGAGAACACGGGCCACCCGTTCTACGGCCTCGACTTCATTCACCCCGAGCTGTTCCAGGAGCAGGGTTCGGCCGCGCCGGGCTTTGCGGCCTTCGTCTCCTCGGTGATCGAGTCGGGCGTGAAGCCGGAACAGATGGGCGAGATTCGGGCGCGATTGAAGGAGCTGGGGCTCGAGCCCTATGACTGCCTGTCGCCGGCCCTGATGGATGCGATTGCCACCCACGTGGCGAAAGCAAAGGCGGCCTGACGGCCGCAACGTAACCAAGCGTACAACTGAAGCGTTCCTTCCTGAAGACTTGGTGCCTCGCCTGCCCCACGCTGGCGAGGCATTCTTTTTTGCCGTCGTTATCGCCTGGTGGCCGCCATTGTCGTCGGCGCATCGTCCATTGTTCTGCGTTTGCATTGCAGTGGGCTGCACGCGCTGCGCTCGTCTGCTCTGACAACACACGCGCCTGTGTAGACCGATGTCTGTCCCGGTCTGCTATCATGGATCGTTTCCGACAACTCCCAATTGATCCGGCGCGTGTACTCAGGACATGTGGTCCCGCGCGCGTCCACCAACGATCAGAACCGGCGACCATTGGTCCGACAAAACGAGGGCGAGCATGATCAAGGTGAAAATCAACGGACAGGAGCAGAGCTGGGATGGCGATCCGAGCCTGCCGCTGCTGTGGTATCTGCGCGATGAGCTGGGCCTGACCGGCTCGAAATACGGTTGCGGCGCGGCGCTGTGCGGCGCCTGCACCGTGATGGTCGACAAGGAAGCCGCGCGCTCCTGCATCACGGCGATTTCCGATGTCGCGGGCCGCGAGGTCACCACCATCGAAGGTCTGCATCCGACCGGGGATCATCCGGTGCAGAAGGCGTGGCGGCAGGTCAACGTGCCGCAATGCGGCTTCTGCCAGGCCGGTCAGATCATGCAGGCGGCGGCGCTGCTCAACCAGAATCCCAAGCCGTCGCATGACCAGATCCGGGACGCGATGTCCGGCAACATCTGCCGCTGTGGCTGCTATCAGCGCATCGAGAATGCGGTCCATCTGGCCTCGACGGGGGTGTGATCATGAGCATCATCGCAAATCCCGACATCGCAAAGTCTGCTTCTCGCCGCGGCTTCGAGCGGCATCTCAAGGTCGAGAACGTCTCGCGCCGCGCCATCCTGCAGACGCTGGGGCTCGCCGGCGGGTTCGTGCTCGCGGCTCCCTTGCTGTCGCGCCCGGCGTTTGCCGCCTATGAGACCGGCGCCGGCAAGATGCCGCACGGCACCGTGGTCGATCCCAAGGTCTTCGTTTCGATCGCCCCCGACGGCATCGTGTCGATCGTCGCCCACCGGTCCGAGATGGGCACGGGCGTGCGGACCAGCCTGCCGCTGATCGTGGCCGAGGAGATGGAAGCCGACTGGTCGCGCGTGCGCGTCGTGCAGGCCCCCGGCGACGAGGTGAAGTTCGGCAACCAGGATACCGACGGCTCGCGCAGCACGCGGCACTATCTGCTGCCGATGCGACAGATCGGCGCGCTGGCGCGGGCGATGCTCGAAGCCGCGGCGGCCAAGCGCCTCGGCGTGCCGCCGAGCGAAGTGAAGGCCGTCAATCATGAGGTCGTGCACAGCGCCAGCGGCCGCCGCCTCGGCTTCGGCGAGCTCGCGGCCGATGCCGCCGGTCTGCCGGTGCCTGCGGTCGACACCATCAAGCTGAAGTCGCCTGCGGATTTCCGTTATCTCGGCAAGGGTCAGGTCAGCATCGTCGATCTGCACGACATCACCGTCGGCAAGGCGCGCTACGGCGCCGACGTCCGCCTGCCCGGCATGAAATACGCGGTCATCGCCCGGCCGCCGGTGACCGGCGGCAAGGTCAAGTCGTTCGATCCGGCCGAGGCACTGAAGGTGCCCGGCGTCGAGCAGGTGATCGAGGTCAAGGGCTGGCCGTGGCCGTCGAAGTTCCAGCCGCTCGGCGGCGTCGCCGTGATCGCACGCAACACCGGTGCCGCGATCAAGGGCCGCGACGTGCTCAAGGTCGAGTGGGACGACGGCGCCAATGCGAGCTACGACTCTGTCGCCTATCGGACCGAGCTCGAGGCCGCCGCGCGCCAGCCGGGCCTCGTCGTGCGACAGGAAGGCGACGTCGAGGCCGCGCTGAGGTCGGCCGACAAGGTTGTCATCGGTGAGTACTACCTGCCGCACGTCGCTCATGCCAGCATGGAGCCGCCGGTCGCGGTCGCCGACGTCAAGGGCGACAAGGCCGAGATCTGGGCGCCGGTGCAGAGCCCCGGCGGCACGCACGAGGATGTCGCCAAGACGCTGCAGATTCCGCCGGAGAACGTGACCGTCAACGTCACCCTGCTCGGCGGCGGGTTCGGGCGGAAGTCCAAATGCGACTTCGCGCTCGAGGCTGCCCTGCTGTCGAAGACGGTGGGTGCGCCGGTCAAGGTGCAGTGGACGCGTGATGACGACATCCATCACGATTTCCTGCACACGGTGTCGGTGGAGCGCATCGAGGCCGGCCTCGACAAGAGCGGCAAGGTGGTGGCGTGGCGTCACCGCAGCGTCGCGCCGACCATCCTGTCGACCTTCGCCGCCGGCGCCGACCATGCCGCGCCGTTCGAGCTCGGCATGGGCCTCGTCGACATGCCGTTCGAGATCGCCAACATCCAATGCGAGAATCCGGCCGCCAAGGCGATGACCCGCATCGGCTGGTTCCGGTCGGTCTCGAACATCCCGCGCGCCTTCGCCGTGCAGTCGATGGTCGGCGAGATCGCGCACGCCACCGGCCGCGACCAGAAGGACACGCTGCTCGATCTGATCGGCAGCCCGCGCGTGCTCAAGCTCACCTCGGTGAAGGACCTCTGGAACTACGGCGAGCCCTACGAGAGCTACCCGATCGATACCGGACGGCTGCGCCGCGTCGTCGAGTTCGTCGCCGAGAAAGGCAATTGGGGCCGGTCGGTGCCCAAGGGCCACGGTCTCGGCATCGCCGCGCATCGCAGCTTCGTCAGCTACATCGCTACCATCGTGGAGGTGTCGGTCGACGACAAGGGCAAGCTTGTCGTGCACCAGGTCGACACCGCGATCGACTGCGGCACCTTCGTCAACCCCGAGCGTATCGCCTCGCAGCTCGAAGGTGCCGCGATCATGGGGCTGAGCCTCGCCAAATATGGCGAGGTGAGCTTCAAGAACGGCCGGGTGCAGCAGCGCAACTTCGACGACCATCCGGTGGTCCGGATCGACGAAGCCCCGCTGATCACGAACGTGCACATCGTCCCTGCCGATGCCGACACGCCGCCGAGCGGCGTCGGCGAGCCGGGCGTGCCGCCGTTCGCGCCGGCGCTCGCCAATGCGATCTTCGCCGCCACCGGCAAGCGCCTGCGGGCGCTGCCAATCGGCAATCAGCTCGCGACGTAAGCTTGCAGCAATCAGCAGATCATCGGCCGGAGCGATCCGGCCGATGATCCTACCGGAAGACGCAGGATCAGTCAGCGCCCATAGCGCACCGAGGCATAGCGGCCAATGACGGCGCCACGTCCCTGCCCCGGCGCGCCCGCCACGCCGTGAGGCGTGCTGCCGCAGTCCTGGCGCTGCGGCACCGGCGCAGCCTTGATGGCCGTGTTTGCATTCGGCTGCCCCTCGACGAGCTTCGTCACCAGCGAGCGCAGCCGCTGATTCTCGATCTCCAGCTCTTTCAGATGACGCAGAGCAGGACTGCTGAGACCGCCATAGCGCTGACGCCAACGATAGAAGGTGCGCAGCGACACGCCGGCCGTGCTGCAAATTTCGGCAATCGGAACGCCCGACTCCGCCTCGCCAAGCAGAACCAGAATTTCGTGCTCGGTGTGCAGGGAACGTCGCATGATCAGGTACCCCTACGCGGCCAACGCGGTCAATCTCGCATGAATTCCATGAGCTTGGTAGTGCGGCAACGCATGGGTCTCGCAACCGCGCTCCGCGTGGGCGCACCGCGATCGAGGTCAAGCGCAGCGATGCGGGCTCATCGCGGGCCGCCGGCGCCTCGCCGCCAATTGGCAAAATTGACGCGCGTCGCCAGACACGTCGCCCGCTGCCGGTCGTGTGAGCAAGGCTGAACAGTTTTTGGCGTTGCCGACCGCGACATCCTGCCTTGATATCAGCTGCAAAGACCGAGACCCGAGGAGCCCTGCCATGTCCAAACGCCACGAGATTCCCGCGACGCATGACAGCATGGTCTGGGGCTATCTCGACAGCACGACGCCGCCGGTGCTCGAGGTCGCCTCCGGCGACACCGTGACGCTGCATTCCTTTCCGGCCGGCGGGAAGGAGACCTTGCCCGAGGACCGTAGCATCGTTCCCGCCAACTACCTCACCGCGCTCGACACCATGATCCAGGGGCCCGGACCGCATTTCATCACCGGTCCGGTCTATGTGAAGGGCGCGCAGCCAGGCGATACGCTTCAGGTCGACATTCTCAACGTCAAGGTCAGCCAGGACTGGGGCTTCGTCTCGATCCTGCCGCTGCTCGGCACCCTGCCAGACGAGTTCACGGACTACGAGACCATCCACCCCAAGGTCGACCACGACCGCCAGGTCTGCATCATGCCCTGGGGCACCGAGATCGCGCTCGATCCGTTCTTCGGCATCATCGCCACTGCGCCGCCGCCGGCCTGGGGGCGGTGCGGCTCGCCGGTGCCGCGCAGTTTTGGCGGCAACATGGACAACAAGGAGCTGCGGCCCGGCACCACGCTGTATCTGCCCGTCTTCAACGAGGGCGCGCTGTTCTTTGCCGGCGACGGCCATGGCGTGCAGGGCGACGGCGAGGTCTGCATCACCGCGCTCGAGACCGGCGTCACCGGCAGCTTCCGCCTCACCGTGCGCAAGGACATGGACATCACCTGGCCGTTCGCCGAGAACGCCACCCACCTGATGTCGATCGGCCTCGACGAGGATCTCGACGACGCCGCCAAGCAGGCGGTGCGCGAGATGGTCAAGCACGTCTGCGCCCGCACCAATTTGTCGCGCAACCAAGCCTACATGTTGTGCTCGCTGGCCGGCAATCTGCGCGTCACCCAGCTGGTCGACGGCAACAAGGGCATCCACATGCTGCTGCCGAAGGCGTATCTCTGAGCCTCCTCTACCGGTTGACGAAGCGGTCGTGCGCGGTCAGCACGACCTGCCCGCTCGGATCCACCGCCTCGAAGGTGACGTCGGCATCCTCGGGCTCTGGCATGGTCAGCGTCACCCGCAGCGTTTCCGAGCCGTCGGGCTCGACCTCGATCGCATCCGCCGCCGCATGGCCGACGATGGCGAGCGCCGCGTCGACGCCGCTGATCCCGAGCTTGAAGCTCTGCACGGCCGAGGACTTGTTGAGCAGCTTGACGGTGTAGGCGTTGCGCACCGAACCATCCGACAGCCGCACGGCAAGGGGATCACGATCGTGCTGCACCGACAGCACGGCCGTGGTCTTGGTCACGAACGACACCGCGATGACGCCGGCCAGCGCGACGCAGGCCAGCGCGAGCCCGATCGTCTTCGGCCGCACCAGCCGCGACACACGCGGCTCGCCGACGCGGCCGCGCTCGATGTTGCGCCAGCTCTCGTAGTCGATGAGGCCGCGCGGACGATCGAGCTTCGCCATCACGCCGTCGCAGGCATCGACGCAGAGGCCGCAATTGATGCAGGCGAAGCTCGGACCCTGCCGGATGTCGATGCCGATCGGGCAGACCGCGACGCAGGCGCCGCAATCGACGCAATCGCCGGCCGGCAGCCCCTGCGACCGCGCCTCGGCGGCCTTCTTGGCGGACATCCGGGTCTCGCCGCGATAGTCACGGTAGTTGACGGTGAAGGCTTCGGGATCCCAGATCGCGCCCTGCAGCCGCGGCCACGGACACATGAAGGTGCAGACCTGCTCGCGCGCGAAGCCGGCGAGGCCGTAGGTCGTGCCCGCGAACACCAGCGTCCAGGTCAGCGCCGTCGCCGACATCTCGCCATGGATGACGTCGCGCACCAGCTCCGGCGCGTCGGTGAAGTAGAAGATCAGGGTGCCGCCGGTGCCAAGCGCGATCGCCATCCAAAGTGCGTGCTTGGTCGCGATCTGCGCGATGCGTTTCGCCGTCAGCGGCGCGCCGATGTTCTTCAGCCGCTGCCGGCGGTCGCCCTCGACGAGGCGCTCGATCAGCAGGAACAGGTCGGTCCATACCGTCTGCGGACAGGCGAAGCCGCACCACAGACGGCCGGCCAGCGCGTTGACCAGGACGAGGATGAACGTCGCCAGCAGCATCGCCGCGGTGATGAGGTAGAGGTCCTGCGGCCAGATCTCGGCGGGGCCGAGATAGAGCTTTCCGTGGGCGAAATCGAGCAGCACGGCTTGGCCCGGGGCATTCGGTCCGCGGTTCCAGCGCACGAACGGCGTGACGTAGTAGACCGACAGGGTGAACACCAGGATCAGCCATTTGAGCCGGCGGATCGGGCCCTTGACGCCCTGCGGAACCACAGGACCACCCGCCTTGCGCGGCGATCGTGCCGGGCTGCGCGCTGGTGCCTGGGACTGGCTTTGTCCCCGTCCCTCCGCCATGCGCCGCGTCCTGGCGTGATCGATCTCGATGGTGATGGCCACGGCTGCCCTCGTTCGCTTGCCTGTTGCAGGCGACGATAGGCGGCGAGGCCGGGACGCTCTTTGTCGGGCCACAAACTTGCGAACGGGTGGCAGCGACTGTTTGCGCGGGAACAACGATAGTTCCCGTTCGGCAGGTGATGGGAGGCGCAGCGCCGCGAGCGCCATGGCGACAGGCGCAGCATCCGGAGGGACGACGATGGCGGCTGCCGCCCTTTGGGCGGCGGTCTGCAGGAGGACAGCGTATTGCCGCCACATCGGCATTCTTTGCTCGGCCCATCCTTCGAGACGCGCGCCTTCGGCGCGCTCCTCAGGATGAGGGCGGAATGCTCGGTCAAAGGCTTGAGCCTCATGTCACAGTCGTGATCCTCTCCATGAACACGCCAACAGCGTGTTCATAGTCCCGTATGCAGCGGCCGCCCCGCCGCTTGCGCCTCATGGTGAGGAGCGCCGCTCGCGGCGCGTCTCGAACCATGAGCCACAGGCGGGAAGCGAACTGCGGAGAAGTTCGTCTTCGTAAACAAGAACCACGATCCTCAGACAATCTTGATCGACATGTCCGGCAGGCCTTCGAGCTTGCACAAGAGCACGTCGCCCTTCACCACCGGGCCGACATTCTCCGGCGTGCCGGAATAGATGATGTCACCGGCCTTCAGCTCGAACGCCTCGGACAGTTTCGCGATCTGCTCGGCGACGTTCCAGATCATCTTGGTCAGGTCGGAGTTCTGCCGGACCGTGCCGTTGACCGCAAGCGAGATCGCGCCCTTGGTGAAGTGGCCGACCTTCGAGACCGGATGGATCGGGCCGAGCACGGCGGCATGATCAAAGCTCTTGCCGATCTCCCATGGCTTCTTCTCGGCGGCCATGCCGTTCTGCAGGTCACGGCGAGTCATGTCGAGGCCGAGCGCGTAGCCATAGACATGATCGAGCGCGGACTCGGCGGGAATGTTGGTGCCGCCGGATTTCAGCGCCGCCACCAGCTCGACCTCGTGATGATAGTTCTTGGTCAGCGACGGATAGGGATGATCGGCGACCTCGCCGATCGCGACGTTCTGGATCGCGTCGGTCGGCTTCTGGAAGAAGAACGGCGGCTCGCGGTTCGGATCGGAGCCGCGCTCGATCGCATGCGCCGCGTAGTTGCGGCCGATGCAATAGATGCGGCGGACCGGAAAAACGCCCTGCTCGCCGGCGATCGGAATCGTGGTCGCCGGCACGGCGAAGATCGGCTTCGGTCCGGCCTGAGCCGCAGCCGGATGAGTATCCGTCATGATCGCGGCCGCTGCAGCGGCGCTGCCGGCAACGAGAAGATTGCGGCGTGAGGTGTCTGCCATTGGGGTCCTCCTGGGGTCAGCCGTCGCGACTGGCGGCCTGTTGTTCTTGAGCGCTATCGGCGCCCCAACTGATAAGCATATCCAGTATGCCAGCGCCACCATGCGCGCACGCGCGGTCGCTCTCGCGACGCAACACGCGCCCGAAGCGATGCTCGAGACCCTCGCCGGAAGCGCGACGGCGCAGGGAAGGCCGGACCTCGACTGAGGCCCGTGGCCCGCCTGCGAAAAAAATGCAGGCGGCAGGAACCACAGGTTCAGCCGGACAGACCCGGCCTTCCCTGCGCGGTGGGTTGAACGTCTGCTCCGCGCTCTCCCCGGGGACCGGCTTGTTTGCCCCCGTCACCTGCGCAACCCGTCAGGTCGGCATCAGGCTTGGCGCCAGCATCGGGGCGCCAGGACCACACGGCTTGAACGTCCGCGAGTTGCCAATCGTCCAGCGCAACAGCACCTGACAGGCTCGCGGCCACCGCTCCCCGCCTCAACGTATCGTGACGACGCGTACGCCCCTCAGCATGAGGACGGGATGGAGGGAGGAGAGCATGTATTCCGATAAAACGAAAGAAGGAAATTTTTACGCCGAGATCTGGACAGAGGTGATCGTGTTGAACGCGCGGGCGATTTTTCGTTTTGGGCGCACACGCGATCTTCGATCATGAGAGGCGTTGCGGGCAGCGCTCTTGGCGGCGCCCGGGTCCGAGTCGCCCGACGGGCACGCATTGCCGGCAGCCCAGGCGCAGCACGGACGAGCGCAGCGTCACCCGGGGCGCTCCCCCACAACGCGTGTGATCCCAGATATCGCTGATCCGGATCCGCAGGCAGGGGTCGCGAAGGATCGCCCGCAGGCAAGCACCCGGCACGTGATCTGCCGAACCTTTGCTCGCGTTCCCTCGTTACTCAAACCTGACGGCGCAACCGCCATGACCGAAACGACACCACCAAGGAGGCGCCGCATGCTGATTGGGCTCACCAGCCTCCTCGTGCTCGTCCTGGCCGGCGCCGCCATTGCCGCGGGGCCGATCATGAGCCGGGTCGAACATCCCAAGTATGACGTGGTGAAGCGCGACGGCGAGTTCGAGATCCGCGCCTATGCGCCGATGATCATTGCGCAGGCCGAGGTGCAGGGTGCGCGCAAGCCGGCGATCGAGGAAGGCTTTCGCATCATCGCCGGCTACATCTTCGGCGCCAACCAGGCCAAGGCGAAGATCGCGATGACGGCGCCGGTGCAGCAGCAGGCCAGCGGCACACCACCGACGGATGGCGGGAACAGCGACCGGTGGAGCGTCAGCTTCGTGATGCCGTCGAGTTGGTCGCTGGAAACGCTGCCGCCGCCGGCCGACCGCAGGATCAAGCTGACGCCCGTCCCGGCACAGCGCATGGTCGCGTTGACCTTCTCGGGCTCCTATTCCGACGGCATCCTGGCCGAGAAAACCCGCGTGCTGCGCGACTACGCGCAACGGAAGGGACTGGCCGTGTCCGGCGCACCGCTGCTCGCCTTCTACAATCCGCCTTGGACCTTGCCCATGCTGCGGCGGAACGAGGTGATGCTGGCGTGTATTTGTTAGCTCTTCCCGATCGCCTCTCCTCACCCCTCGATGATCGCCACCGCCCGCGTCCATCCGGCCGAGGCGCGCTCGATCTTGACCGGGAAGCACGACACGGTGAACCCCGTGGACGGCAGTTGCTCCAGATTGTGCAGCTTCTCCAGGTGGCAATAGCCGATGTGGCGGCCGGCCTTGTGGCCTTCCCAGATCAGCGAGGCGTCGTGGGTCTCGGCATATTTCTGCGCGGTGAACACGAACGGCGCGTCCCAGCTCCAGCCGTCGGTGCCGGTCAGGCGCACGCCGCGCTCGAGCAGATACATGGTCGCCTCATAGCCCATGCCGCAGCCGGAATTGACGTAGTTGGCCTGTCCGAAGCGCGCGCCGGCCGAGGTATTGACGACGACGATCTCCAGCGGCGACAGCGTGTGGCCGATGCGCTCGAGCTCATCCTCGACATCCCTCGCGGTCACCACATAGCCGTCGGGGAAATGACGGAAGTCGAGCTTCACGCCCGGCTGCAGGCACCACTCCAGGGGCACCTCGTCGATGGTCCAGGCGCGCTCGCCGCGATTCATCGTCGGATGAAAATGCCAGGGCGCATCGAGATGCGTGCCGTTGTGGGTCGAAAGATTCACCTGCTCCACCGCCCAGCCCTGCCCATCCGGCAGGTCCTCGGCCTTCAGCCCGTCGAAGAACTGCAGCATGCGCGGCAGCCCCTGCTGATGGTCGATATAGGTGATGGTCGGATGATTGCCGGGCGGATCGGCGGGCACATCGTTCTGCAAGGGCACGGAGATGTCGATCAGCTTGCGGGCCATGGGCGGTCCTCTCTGATTGTCATTATTGGTTGTCGTCGTCGGCAACCGCAGCCATTGCCGACCGTGCCCGAGCCGATGAACTCGCCGGGCATCAGGGTCTCGTCCTTGCTGGTATAGGCGATCAGCTCCTCGAACGAAAACAGCATGCCGGCCGAGCGCGGCCGCGGTGAGCCGTTGCGGAGCCAGCTCAAACTGTTGAACGGCTGGGACGATCTGGACGGAACACCCATGGGGCCGATTGCGGGGCCAGAGCACCCGACCAGCCCCTGAAAGAAAGAGGCCGCCGACACAAGAAGTGCAGGCGGCCCAAGTCCAGGGAGGAAACGCCCCAAGAAGGGCTAGGTTTTACTTACTAGATCAGGAGAGTCGTGGGTATCCGGATGATACCGGAGGTTGTCATCGCGCTGCCGGGTTCCATATCCCTACCGAGATACCGTTAGACTACGCCGCCTGACGCTCCCGCACGCACGAATTCCGTGACCTTCCCGACATTGGAGTGGACCCACTCTGCCATCCGTTGCTCCAGCTGCGGCGACTGCTCGAGCGGCGCGGCGCAACGCGAGCAGCGACTTGTAGGTGGCGATCTCAAATAGTGGGCGATCTCAAACTGATCGAATGCGTCGGTGGCGAAGGTGTTCTTCAGGAACTCGTCGCCGAACGGCGCAAGTTCGATCTCCGCCAAGAACGGAACCTTCTCAACGCCACATCGTCGGTGTGACAAGATGCGCGCCATCGGACCGTTTCCGACCGAGAGCACCAGGGCTTTGTGCAGCCTGATCGACATTGGGCTCAGGTTCGATGGCGGGCGCGTGGTCGAGCTGGATCACAGCAACCGCGGCGGGGTGTTCCGGAGCGCTGCGCTGATCGCGCGCGCATGGCGAAGCGGAACTTGCCGAATCACTCGGCTGGTCAACGGGGTCGTGCATGTGGCAGCTCCGAGCCCTGAAGCGGCGTTTACTAATCCCTTCCGAGACTAGGCGATATCAACTGCGTTAATCCATGCGCGATCTCGCCGCGTGCGGCCGATTCGCCCGCAACGCGACGGACCAGCGTGTGCTTGCCATCCGTTCGTGGCCGCGCGATGACGTCTCCCGCACTGCACGCGGGATCGTGATGGACGTTCCGCCGGCATCAGCGCTCGCGCGCGCCGACGCGGTCGAGCAGTGCCGCACCGGTGCGGATGCCATTGTAGAAGCAGTCGATCGTCATGTTCTCGTTCGGCGCGTGATTGGCCTCATCGGCATTCGCATAGGGAACGACGAAGGCGGGAACGCCGAGGATCTTGGTGAAGACGTAGTCCGGCAGACTGCCGCCGGTGCACGGAAATTCGAGCGGTGTGACGCCCTGCGCGAGCGCGATGGCATCACGCACGATCGCGCCAAAGGGCGAATCGAGCGGCACGCGCGACGGCAGCATGCCGCCGCGCCGGATGAACTCCACCTCCGGCGCGTGGCGCTTCACATGCGCCTCCACCTTCGCCAGCACGTCGTCCGGCGTCATCGCCTCGACCAGGCGGATGTCGCATTTGACGAACGCCTCGCAGGGCAGCACCGTCTTGCTGCCCGGTCCGCCATAGCCGCCGTGCAAGCCGTTGATGGTCAGCGTCGGATGGAACATCAGGCGTTCGTAGTAGCCGCGATCGGGCGGCGCATCGAGATGGCTGAGACCGAGGCTCGCCTTGGCGGCATCGAGATCCAGCGGCAGGCGTTTCACGGCCGCAATGTCCAGCTCGCTCGGCGGCACGATCGCATCGTGCAGACCGTCGATGGTGATCTCGCCCGCGGCATTCTTCATCGTCCCGAGCAGGTGGACCAACGTCCAGATCGGATTCGGCACGATGCCGCCGAGATTGCCGGAATGCACGTCGCGGCTGGCGTGCCTGGCGCGCAGCTCGAACGAGCACATGCCGCGCACGCCATAGGTCATGGTCGGCCGCCCCGAAGGGTGCATCGGCCCGTCCGCGGTGACGACGAAGTCGGCTTTCAGCCGGTCCCTGTTGGCGGCGACGAAATCGGCGATGCGCGGGCTGCCGATCTCCTCCTCGCCTTCGAGCAGAAAGATCACATTGCAGGGCAGCTCGCCATGCACTCGGAGATGAGATTCGATCGCCATGAGCTGCGCGAAATGCTGGCCCTTGTTGTCGCCGATGCCGCGCGCATAGATGCGGCCGTCGCGAATGGTCGGCTCGAACGGCGGGCTCAGCCACAGCTCCAGCGGATCCGGTGGCTGCACGTCGTAGTGGCCGTAGAGCAGCACGGTCGGTGCGCCCGGCTTCTTCTGCCAGCGTCCGAGCACCATCGGATGTCCTGCCGTCGGCACCGTCTCGGCGTCGAGCCCGAGCTCCCGCAGCATCCTCACCAGCAGCGCGGCGACCTCGGCGATGCCGACATTGTGAGCGCTGATCGAGGGATGCCGGACATAGTCCATCACGCGAGCCAGGAAATCCTGCTTTTGATTCTCGATGTGAGCGAACACCGCCTTCAGGCCAGCAGATGGACGCGGCAGGCTACGCTCTTCATTCATGATGTCGGCTTTCGGCGCGTGCAATGGAAGGACAGGCTCATGTTCGGTCGAATTGGACCGAAAAGCAAATCACGCGCGGAGCGAGCCCCGCGCGCGTGATCGATTGACCGCTCGATGCGGCGCGATGCTCAACCCTTGACGGCCGTGACCACGATCTCGATCAGCGCGCCGCCGCCGAGATCGGAGACGCCGACCGTGGCGCGGACCGGCAGGTCGTCACCGAAGAACGCGGTCCAGGCCGCATCCATCTCCTTCTTCTTCGACAGGTCGGTGACGAAGATCTGGCCGGAGACGACGCGCGTCTTGTCGGTGCCGGCCTCCTTCAGGAAGCCGTCGATCTTGCCGAGGATGTTGCGGGTCTGCTCGCCCATCGACACCGAGGTATCGTCGGCGATGGTGCCGCCGATGAAGACGAAGCCGTTGGCCTCGACGATGCGGTGATGAATGGCGGAGCGGATCTTGCGGGTGATCGTCATCATGTCCTCATGTCGTTGATGAAAGAGTGGACGTCTGAAAGCGCGCGATGCTGAGACCGCCGATGCGCGTCTGCGTGCCGCCATGGGCGATCAGCTCGGCCATCACGGCGCCGGCGCCGGGGCCGAGCTGGAAGCCGTGCGCGGAGAAGCCGAACTGGTGATACAGCCCGTCGTGAACGGCGCTCGGCCCGAACACCGGAATGTCGTCGCGCATGCGTGCCTCGATGCCGGCCCAGGCGCGCACGATGGTCGCGCTGCGCATGACAGCGAACAGCTCCGCGACGGTGCGCGCGCTCTCCGACAGCTTGCGCCAGTCGAGCACGGTCTCGTTGCGGTCCTGATCGGGGATGGCGAGGTGTCCACCGCCGATCAGCACCGTGCCGTTGGGGAACTGCTTGAACGACAGCTTGCGGCCGCGCAGGATCACGACGGGATCGATGAAGTGCGCCACCGGCGAGGTGATCATCAGCATCGGCGCGATGGTCTCGACCGGCACCGGCTCGCCGAATTGCGCGGCGATCCGTCCGGCCCAGGCGCCGGCGGCGTTGACCAGCACCGGGGCGGCAAACGTCTCGGAGCCGACGTCGACAAGCCAGAGCTTGCCGTCCTTGCGGATGTTCGCCGCAGCCACGCCCTCGCGAATGAGCGCGCCGAGCTGCTCCGCCTTGCGGCGGAACGCCGTCGTGGTGCGCGCAGGCTGCGCCGCGCCGTCCCGGCGAGATACAACGCCGCCCGGACAGCTCTCCGCCACGGCAGGCACGAGGCGACGCAATTCCGAGCCGTCGATCAGCTCCTCATGGCTGAAGCCGCGTGCGTTGAGATCGGCGACGCGGACGCGGCAGGCGTCGAGCTCCGAATCGTTCTCGGCGACCAGCACCTGGCCAAAACTCTCGAAACCGCAATCATCGTCGACGAGGTCGCTGATGGTCTCCCAGATGCCCATCGAGCGGATCGACAGCGGAATCTCCGCGACGTCGCGCGCGAGCTGCCGCACGCCGCCGGCGTTGACACCGGAGGCGTGGCGGCCGGCATAATCCTTCTCGATCAGCACCGGCTTCAGCCCGGCGAGACACAGATGCAGCGCGGTGGAGCAGCCGTGGATGCCGCCACCCACGATGATGGCATCCGTCTTCACGGTCATCCGCGCACCACGGCCTTGGTCGCCTCTTCGGTCTTCGGTAGGCCTGCCAGCTCGGACAGCATGATCGGCTTCACCGGCGCGCGCAGCCGGTAGTAGCCGATCTCCTGCGGGGTCTTGCCGCGCGCCTGCGCCATCAGCTCGGTGACCGTGAGGCCACACAGCCGGCCCTGGCACGGCCCCATGCCGGTGCGGCGATAGGCCTTGAGCTGGTTCGGTCCGGTGGCGCCGATCGCGACGGAGTCGAGCACATCTCTGGCGGTGATCTCCTCGCAGCGGCACACGATGGTGTCGCCTTGAGGAATACGGAACTGCTTTGCCGGCTGGAATAGAACGTCGAGGAAGGCGCGAGCGCGCTCGGCACGTTTCAACTGCGCTGAATGGTCCAGAACCTGTGCCTGGGGCCGCAGCGCCTTGATGGCGCTTGCTGCCGCGATACGGCCCCGCCACAGCGCCGCCTGCGCGCCGCCGATGCCGGCGCCATCCCCGGCAATGGCGATGCCGGGAATGGAGCTGTTACCAAGGGCATCCAGCACCGGAGTCCAGCACAGTTGCAGCTCGTTCCAGCGATGCTCCACGCCGGCGGCCATCGCGAGATTCACATTGGGGACCACGCCCTGATGCAGCAGCAGCAACTCGGCCGCCAGCGTCTCGCGCTTGCCGCCCGCCGTGGCGTAGCTGACCGCCGAGAGCTCGCCATCGCCCTCTGCCACGAGCTCGGTCACACCGCTGGTGATGCGCACCTTGGCTCGCACCTCACGCATCATCGCAAGCCCCTTGCCGAAATAGGGCGAGGTCAGGAACGCGAAGGCATGCGGCAGCGCCGCGATGTAGTTGGCACGCGGCGTGGTGTCGAGAATGCGGTCGATGCGGCCACCGAGGCGCAGGATCTGCGCCGCGAGCAGCCACAGCAGCGGCCCCTGCCCGGCGATCACGGTCGGACCATCCGGCACCAGCCCGGACGATTTCAGCATCGTCTGCGCGGCACCGGCCGTCATCACACCGGGCAGGGTCCAGCCTTGTATCGGGAACGGCCGCTCCTGCGCCCCGGTCGCGATGATGACTCGCCTCGCCTTGATGAAGGCCGAACCGCCGCCGATGGAAACACCGAGTTCGAGATTGCGATCGAGGCTCCACACCGTGGCGCGAGGGATGATCTCGGCGCCGCTGGTCTCCGCGGCTTTCGCGATCTCGGCGCCCGACCAATAGTCGGTGCCGAGCAGCGCCTCGCGCTTCACCGGCGTCGCATGGATCGCGCGCCAGACCTGCCCGCCCGGGCCCGCATTCTCGTCGAGCAGCAAGGTCGACAGGCCGGCGCCGGCGGTCGCGGCCGTCGCGGCCAGCCCGGCAGGACCGGCGCCGATCACCACGACGTCATATTCATCATGCTTCGGCGCCGCGCTCATTTGCCGATCTCCCGCTTGCCCTTCTGGATCTCGATCTGCATGCCCTCGGCGACCGGCACGAGACAGCCTTGCCGGTTGCCGACGCCATCGATGGTGACGAGGCAGTCGAAGCACACGCCCATCATGCAATAAGGCAGGCGCCTTGCGCCGCTCACCGCAGTGGCGCGCCGGACGTCGAGGCCGGAGGCGAGCAGCGCCGCCGACACGGAGTCACCCTCGCGCGCGGCAATCGGCTGGCCCTCGACATGGATCGTCACCGATCCCCTCGCATCACCCTCAGTTCGTTTGAACATCATCGTCTCCATGGCGCCCTGCGCCGTCATCTCTCAGTAGTAGCCACTGCCGCCCGCTCCCGCTTCGCTGTCGAAGCGGCGGGCTGTGAACGCGCCGACCAGCTCCGGCTCCAGCGCGCCGTCCTTGACCATGCGCGCGATGTCGAAGGCGTGGTTCGCCGCGAGCGTCACGCCGGAATGGCAGCAGGCGACGAAGGCGCCCGGGTGGGTCTCCGACTGCTCGTAGATCGGAAAGCCGTCCTTCGGCATCACGCGGATGCCGGTCCAGCTTCTGACGACGTTGAGGCGCGCCAGATGCGGGAAGGTGCGCTGGGCGCGATCGGCCATGACCGCGTTGACGGAAAAGTTCTGCACGCGGTCGTCGAGCTCGTCCTCCTTGCTGTCGCCGATCATCACCGTGCCCTCGTCTGTCTGGCGGATCGTGGTCAGCGGATGCGGCAGGAACGGCATCGTGCGCTCGGTCACGACGATCTGGCCGCGCGTCGGCCCCATCGGCGCGGACAGCCCGACCATCGGCGCCAGGGTCTGGTTGGCATTTCCTGCCGCGAGCACGACCTTGGTCGCGCGGATCTCGCCTTGCGCCGTCGTCAGCCTGAACTCATTGCCGTCCCGCGCGATCGCACCGACCGCGCGCTCCGGCAGATAGTCGACGCCGAACTGCCTCATGCCGGCGTGCAGGGCGCGGAAGGTGCGCAGCGAATTCACATGACCGTCATAGGGACAGAAGCTGCCGCCGGAGACCTCCGGGCCGATCAGCGGCAGCATCTTCTTCACCTCGGACGCCGGCAGCATCTCCATCTGATAGTCGGCGGCACCGACCTGGTTGTGCATGCGCGCGACGAGCTGGGTGCGCTGCGCGTACTCGGCCTCGCCGAGGGTGAGATGAAAGCCGCCGTTCTGCTGCAGCACCACGTCGAGCCCGGTCTGCGCCTTCAGCTCTTCGGCGAGCTTCGGCCACGCCTTGGAGCCGCGCACCGTCCAGCCGGTGTAGGCCGGCATGCCCAGGCCCTTGCTCTGCACCCAGACCAGCGCGAAGTTGGCGCGCGAGGCACGCTTGGCGATATCGCCCTCGTCGAGCACCGCGACGCGCTGGCCGAGCCGGCCCAATCCCCAGGCAATCGCAGAGCCGAGCAGGCCGCCGCCGACGACGGCGACGTCATAGCCTTTGGTCATAAGGTCTCCTATCGTCCGGCGTCGCCGCCTTTGGCGGTCAGCACGCGGTCGAGCCCGTAGAAGCGATCGAGCAGGATCAGGACGGTCATGGTGACGGCGATGACGCTTGCCGACACCGACGTCACCAGCGGATCGATGTTGTCCTGGATGTAGAGGAACATGCGCACCGGCAAGGTCTCTGTGCCGGGCGTCGCCAGGAACACGGTCATGGTCAGATCGTCGAACGACTGGATGAAGGCGAGCATCCAGCCGCTCACGATGCCGGGCAGGATCGCGGGCAAGGTGACGCGGCGAAACATGGTCCAGCCGTCGGCGCCGAGCGAGATCGCGGCCATCTCGATCGACCGGTCCATGCCGGTCGCGGCCGCAAGCGTCAGCCGCAGCGCGAACGGAAACACCACGACGACATGGGCGATCACCAGCGCTACGAACGTGCCGCCGATGCCGACGGAGGTGAAGAAGCGCAGGAAGGCGATGCCGAGCACGACGTGCGGGATCATCAAGGGTGACAGGAACAGCGCCGACAGCGCGTCACGGCCGCGGAAGCGATAGCGGCTGATCGCCAGCGCCGCCGGCACCGCGAACAAGAGCGCCACGCACGACGACAGCGCGCCGAGCCACAGGCTCACGCCGAAGGCGTGGACGAATTCCGGATAGTCGGCGAGCGCCCTGAACCAGCGCAGCGAGAAGCTGGTGATCGGGATCGACAGGAAACCTTCCGGTGTGAACGCGACCCAGCACACGACGACGATCGGCGCCACCATGAAGACGACGAAGACGGCATGGAAGATCAGCGCCAGTGGGCCGTTCCTGCTCATCGGAACACCTCCTGGTAGCGGCGCTCGATCAGCGCGTTGGAGCCGACGACGATCAGGACGAGCGCGATCAGCAGCAGCACGGCAACCGCGGCGCCGAGCGGCCAGTTCAGCGTATTGAGGAACTCGTCATAGGCGAGCGTCGCCGCGACCTTGAGCCTGCGGCCGCCGATGATCGCCGGCGTCGCAAACGCGCTGGCGGACAGCGAGAATACGATGATGGCGCCCGACAGCACGCCCGGCATGATCTGCGGCAGCACGATGCGGCGGACCACCGTCAGCGAGCTTGCACCCAGCGACAGCGCCGCGTTCTCGACCTGCGGATCGAGCCGCTGCAGCGCGGTCCATACCGCGAGCACCATGAACGGCATCATCGCATGCGCCAGCGCGATCACCATGCCGGTCTCGGTGAACATGAACCTGATGGGTGACTCGATCAGGCCGAGCGTCATCAGCAGCTTGTTGGCAAGCCCGTTGTTGCCGCCGAACAGGAGTGCCCAGCCGAGGGTGCGCGCGACGACCGAGATCAGCAGCGGGCCGATGATCACCAGCAGGAAGAGGCCCTTCCACGGCCCCTGCATGCGGTTGAGGATGTAGGCCTCCGGCACGCCGAACACCGCCGTGATCGAGGTCGCCAGCACCGCGACGCGGAAGGTGCGCCAGAACATCTCCGCGTAGTAGGGATCCTCCACGATCTCGCGCCAGTTCTTCAGGATGAACACCGGCTCGATGCCCTTGTACTGGCCCCAATCGTGGAACGACAGCATCACGGTCATCGCCAGCGGGATCACCACGACGCCCAGGAACAGCATCAAGGCCGGCAGCGCCAGCGACAGGCCGGCGCGCGTCTCCGACGGGTTGGACGCGATGGTCGCGCTCATGCTGCGGCCTTCGCGGCGCGCAGGCTCATGTCCGAGACCTGCCAGACGAGATGCACCGCGGCGCCCTGCTCCGGCTGCGGCAGGCCGTCATTCTGGCGGATCACGATCGCCGGCCCGCATTCGGTGTCGCATTGGAACAGCCAATGATTGCCCTGGAAGATGCGGCTCGTGATGCGCCCCGCAAGACCGGCGTCGCCGAAGCCGATGCGCTCGGGCCGGACGCTGACGGCGACGGAGCCGGCCACGCCGGCCGGCGCCGGCGCGCTCCACGATCCCGCGACCAGCCTGGCCTGCCCGAAGGCGCAATCCACAGTCGCGGCAAACTCGTTGGTCTTGCCGAGAAACTGCGCGACGAAGACCGAGGCCGGCTGCTCGTAGACCTGCTGCGGCGTGCCGATCTGCTCGATCCTGCCCTTGCTCATCACCACGATGCGGTCGGACAGCGACATCGCCTCGATCTGATCATGGGTGACGAGGATGGTCGTAGTGCCGAGGTCGCGCTGGATCTGGCGCAGCTCGATCTGCATGTCCTCGCGCAGGCGCGCATCGAGATTGGACAGGGGCTCATCGAGCAGCAGCAGGCTCGGCCGGATCACCAGCGCGCGCGCGAGCGCAACGCGCTGCTGCTGGCCGCCGGACATGCGGCGAGGATGACGGTCCTCATAGCCGGCAAGGCCGACCAGCGCGAGCGCCGATCGTACGCGCTCCTCGCGTTCCTTGCGCGCGACTTTGCGCATCTCCAGACCGAACGCGACGTTCTCGGCGGCGGTCATGTGAGGAAACAGCGCGTAGCTCTGGAACACGATGCCGAGGCCGCGCTTCGCCGGTGGCACCGCGACGAGATCCCTGCCCTCGAGGCGGATCGCACCATGTGAGGGATCGAGGAAGCCCGCGATCATCTGCAACGTGGTGGTCTTGCCGCAGCCGGAGGGGCCGAGGAACGAGATGAACTCGCCCTTGGCGACGCCGAGGCTGAACTCTTCGACGGCCGTGTTGGGGCCGAAGGACTTGCCGACGCGGTCGAGTTCGAGGAGGGACATGCTTTGGATCCAGATGGGCGAGGAATACTGGCGCTCCGCGCACGGTGCACCTCCCTTCCCCTTTAGGGGAAGGGAGAACACCGCCGTCAACGAGAGAGGCTCGCAACAAGCAACCGGTTAGCGCTCGACCTCGCGATTCCAGCGCTTGGTCCATTCCTCGCGCTTCTCGTTGACCACGCTCCAATCGGGCGCATAGACCTTGGCGGCGCGTTCGCCGATCGGCGCCATCGCGCCCACGCCCTCGGGGATCACGACGGATTTCACGACCGGGCCGTAGCCATATTCCTTCAGCATCGTGAGCTGGATCTTCGGATCGAGCAGCAGCTTGATGAAGCTCGAGGCCAGCGGCGAGACCGACGGCTTGGCGATCGGACACGCCGTCGTCAGCAGGCTCACGGCACCTTCTTTCGGATAGACGAAATCGACCGGAAAGCCGGTGTTGGCGAAGCTCTGCACGCGACCGCTGCCCCACACCGCGATGACCGCCTGCCCCGATTGGAACAGCTCGGTCATCTTGCCGGGCGACGGCTCGTAGGCCAATACGTTGGGATTGATGTCATTCTTGAAGATCTTGAAACCGGCATCGACATTGCTCTCGCTGCCGCCGTTCATCTTCGCCAGCATCAGAAGCACGTTGAGGCCGTAGGTGTTGTTGATCGGCGGAATGACGAGCAGTTGCTTGTATTTCGGATCCTTGAGATCGTTCCACGAGGTCGGCGCGGCCCAGCCTTTCTCGGCAAACACCTTCTTGTTGTACATCAGGCCGGTGGCGACGAGGCCGATGGCGACCGCCTTGTCATCCTTGAAGCGCGCGACCTCCAGCAGATCGCCGGGCAGTCCGGTGACCTTGTCGCAGAAGCCGAGCTGGATCGCCTGGTACATCGGGCCGTCATCGACGATCGCGACGTCGATCTGCTGGTTGCCCTTCTGCGCCTGCAGCTTGGCGAGGGTGTCGGTGGAGTTGCCGGCGACGTATTCGACCTTGACGCCGTTGGCCTGCTCGAACGGCGGGATCACCTCCTCGCGGATCGTCTTCTCGAACGAGCCGCCATAACCGGCGACATAGAGCGTCTTCTGCTGAGCCCAGACCTGCGAGGCCGAGGCCAGGACGGCGACGCTGACCGCCATCAGGAGTTTAGGGTGCTTCATTGGACCGATCTCCATCATCTTGGATACGAGACGGTATAAAAAAACCGCCCCAGGGAGATCGGCTTGCCGGATGGCATCCGCAGATCCAGGAAACCCGGAGCTGAAGAGCCTAAAAAACGAGCCTTCCCTCACCCTGCCAAAAAAGATCGCAGCAGAGGCTTTGATCGTCCAATGAATAATGGCACCCTATTCATACGTAAATGTTATGGATGTAAGGACGTATGGCGCGGATCAACTCGCGGCAGGTCGAAGCCTTCCGGGCGATGATGCTGAGCGGCAGCGTCACCGAGGCAGCCAAGCTGATGGCGGTGACGCAGCCGGCGGTCAGCCGGCTGCTGCGCGACCTGCAGGCGCTGCTCAAGATGGAGCTGTTCGAGCGGCGCGGCACCGGCCTGGTGCCGACCGCGGCAGCGACGGCGCTCTACATGGAGGTCGAGCGCTCCTTCGTCGGGCTCGATCGCATCACCGCGGCCGCTGAGGAGATCCGTGGCCGGCGCACCGGGACGCTGCGCATTGCCGCGCTCCCCGCGCTTGCCAATGGCTATCTGCCGCGGCTCGCAGGCCACTTCCTGCAGGAGCGCCCGAACCTCAACCTCGCCTTCTTCGGCGTGATCTCGCCGATCGTGATCGACTGGGTGCTGAACGCGCAATGCGACGTCGGCTTTGCCGAGGTGCCGATCGCCCATGCCGGGCTGCCGAGCATCAAGCTGCCGGCGCTGCCGCGCGTCGCCGTTCTCCCGGCAGGCCACCGGCTTTGCGCGAAGGCGATCTTGGTGCCGCGCGACTTCGATGGGGAGACCTTCATCTCGCTGTCGTCTGGCTCCACCAGCCGGCATCTGATCGATCAGATCTTCCATCGCGAGGATGTCAGGCGCGTGCTGCGGGTCGAGACGACCCTGTCGGAAATCATGTGCGGGATGGTGTCGTCGGGACTGGGCGTCTCGATTTGCGATCCGTTCACCGCGCGCGAATTCGACGGCCGTGGCGTGGTGATGCGGCCCTTCGCGCCGCGCATCGACTTCGAATTTGCCGCGGTGTTTCCGCCGCAGCGCAGCCCCTCGCCGGTGGCGCTGGACCTTGTCCAGTCGGTGCGACAGGCCCTGGAAGAGCTCGGCCGGTCGTCGATCCCTGGAGAAACCGGGTGAGGCCTGGTGGGCGAACCTAGGACCCGCGGATTGTGATCGAGAGTTCTGCCGGTTTGACGGCAGGATTTGATTGCATCGGAATCTTCGTCAGCTCTGTCATGATGCTTCTAGTTGTACGCCCTGACGTTGTTCGACGCAGTTCGATCAAGATCATGTGTGCCCAAGAAAGGGGGAGTCGCTCGTTGATTCTGATCAAGGCTGAGAGCCGTCAGCGCGGTAGCAACGTGCAAGACTGACATTTTCCGACGGATCACCATGGCGCTTTCTATACAATCAGAAGGCCGGGTACTCGCGGTCCGCGGCGCCGTGGTTGACGTGGAGTTCCCCGCCGCCGAGCTCCCCAAGCTAGGCGACGCGCTTCTGGTGGATTGGGACCTGCCCGAAATCCTGATCGTTGAGGTTCAGGCCCACCTGGACGAGACGACGGTGCGCGGCGTCGCCTTACAGGCAACTGCCGGTCTGAAACGGGGTGCGCGGGTGCAATCGACAGGTGGACCGATCAGCGTTCCCGTCGGCGACGCAGTGCTCGGGCGCCTGCTCGACGTGACCGGGCGCACGCGGGACAACGGCCCCGCATTGCCCGACGATCTGGCGCGCGCGCCGATTCACAATCCCGCACCGCCACTCGGCGAACGGAGCCCGGCCACGGCGATCTTCGAAACGGGCATCAAGGTCATCGATCTTCTGGCGCCGCTTCCGCAGGGTGGTAAAGCCGCAATGTTTGGCGGCGCCGGCGTCGGCAAGACCGTGGTGGTGATGGAATTGATCCACGCCATGGTTCAGAGTTACCAGGGCATTTCCGTGTTTGCCGGGATCGGCGAGCGCTCCCGCGAGGGGCATGAGCTGCTGTTGGAAATGCGCCGATCCGGGGTGCTCGATCGCAGCGTGCTGGTTTACGGCCAGATGAATGAGCCGCCGGGTGCCCGCTGGCGTGTCGGGCTGACGGCGCTGACGATCGCCGAATACTTCCGCGACACGAAGCGTCAGAACGTTCTGCTTCTCATGGACAACGTGTTCCGGTTCGTGCAGGCCGGGAGCGAGGTGTCCGGCCTGCTCGGGCGCTTGCCGTCGCGCGTCGGTTATCAGCCGACCCTTGCCACGGAAGTCGCCGCGTTGCACGAACGCATCGCCTCGGTTTCGGGCGTCTCGGTGACCGCCATCGAAGCGGTCTACGTTCCGGCCGACGACTTCACCGATCCGGCGGTGACCGCGATCTCAAGTCATCTCGACAGCATGATCGTGCTGTCGAGAACGATGGCCGCCGAGGGCATGTATCCCGCAGTCGATCCCTTGAACTCGTCCTCCATCCTGCTTGATCCGACTGTGGTTGGCGACGAGCACTATCGGATCGCCGAAGAGGTGCGCGAGACGATTGCACACTATCGAGAACTTCAGGACATCATCTCGCTGCTCGGAATCGAAGAGCTCAGCGCTCAGGACCGGCTGGCTGTTGCACGTGCCCGACGCCTGCAGCGTTTTCTCACCCAACCGTTTTCCGTGACCGAGGCGTTTACGGGTGTGCCTGGCCGCTCGGTTCCCCTGGCAGAGACGCTCAAGGGCTGTCAGGCGATCCTTGGCGGTGACTGCGATCAGTGGACAGAGAGCTCGTTCTATATGATCGGCGGCATCGACGACGCGAGGGCCAGGCAGCCTCAGGAAAAGTCCGAGGAGCCGGCGAGATGAGGCTCCTGATCACCACACCGACTGCAATCGTGATCGACGAAGCAAACGTTTCGAGCGTTCGCGCCGAGGACGACAGCGGCAGCTTTGGAATTCTCGCAGGTCATGCCGACCTTCTTACTGCTCTGAACATCTCGGTGGTCAGTTGGCAAGGCGCCGACAGGCGCCTACGCTACTGTGCGGTGCGGCGGGGCGTGCTCTCCGTGACCGGCGGCGCCGAGATCGCCATCGCCACACGCGAGGCGATTGCCGGCGACGATCTCGATCGCCTTGAAGTGATCGTGCTCGATGAATTTCGCAAACGAAGCGAAACCGAGCGCGCGTCCCGAACGGAGAATCTCCAACTGCAGATGAAGGCCATCCGGCAGATCGTCCACTACCTGCGTCCCGACAAGCGCAGTTTGATGGAGGGCGGCTCGTGATGGTCGGTTCGAAGCCGAACGGCGATCCCACTCCTGATGGATTGACCAAGGCGGTCCGCGACCGACGCGCGCGATGGGAGTCTTGGCGTAGCGATGGCGACTCATCGGTGGTGCGATTTGTCGGCCAGATCGGCGTGCTCGGCTGGATCATCGTCGCACCTACGCTGATTGGCCTGTTCGTCGGCCGCTGGATCGACCGTTGGCTCGGGACAGGCATCTTCTGGAGCGCGCCGCTCCTTTTGCTCGGGGTGGCGGCCGGCTGCTGGTCGGCCTGGCGATGGATGCATCAGCAATGAGCCATGCCGTCATGCACGACTATCTCTTCATTGCTGAGGCAGCTGGCTGGATTGGTGCTGGTGGCCTGCTGGGGCTGCTGCATTTCGCCTCCTTGCGATGGAACGTACGCTTCCTCATCGGTGGCCAGCCATTCTCTTCGCTCGGACTGCAATTGCTTCGTTTCGCTGCGACAGGTGGAGCCATGGTGCTCGTCACCAAATCGTTTGGAGCGATGCCCCTCCTTGCCGGGACCCTCGGCCTCCTGACCGCGCGAAACGGACTTCTTCGGCCGGAGACGCGACGATGATCGGTTCACCCCTGACCGCAAAGGTCGTGTTCACGATTGGGCCAGTCGCAGTCACCGAGCCCGTCGTCGTGACCTGGGGGCTCATGGCCATCCTCGGCGTGGGTGGCTGGCTCGCCACGCGCTCGCTCTCGCTGCGGCCCACCGCTGCCCAGGCGATCGTCGAGACGGTTGTCGACGTCATCGAAAATCAAGTCCACGAGACCATGCGCGTGGCGCCGGCGCCATATGTCCCGATGATCGGTACGCTCTTTCTCTTCATTCTGGCGGCAAATTGGTGCTCGCTGATCCCCGGTGTCGAGCCGCCAACTGCGCATATTGAAACAGATGCGGCGCTGGGGCTCATCGTGCTCGTCGCCATCTTCTACTTCGGTGTTCGGGCACGGGGGCTGGTCGGATATCTCAAGACCTTCGCCGAGCCCACCTTCATCATGGTTCCCCTGAACATCGTCGAAACGTTCACGCGAACGTTTTCGCTGATCGTGCGCCTGTTCGGAAACGTGATGAGCGGTGTTTTTGTCGTCGGCATTGTTCTGTCCCTTGCCGGTCTACTCGTGCCTATTCCGCTCATGGCGCTCGATCTCCTGACCGGCGCGGTTCAGGCATACATTTTCACCGTTCTCGCCATGGTATTCATCGGCAGCGCGTTGAACGAGGGACGCGCTCCCACGAAAGGGAAGTCATCATGAACTGGATCGAGATTGTCAGCATCTTTGCAGCGGCCATGGCGGTCTCTTTTGGAGCGATTGGGCCGGCACTTGGCGAAGGTCGCGCGGTCGCCGCAGCAATGGATGCCATCGCCCGGCAGCCCGAGGCGGCGGGGACGATCTCGCGCACCCTCTTCGTCGGTCTTGCCATGATCGAAACCATGGCAATCTACTGTCTCGTCATCGCGCTGCTCGTGTTGTTCGCCAACCCCTTCATCCATTAGGCCGATATGCATATCGACTGGTGGACGTTGGCGCTCCAGACCGTCAATGTCCTCATCCTCATCTGGATCCTGGGCCGGTTCTTCTTTCGTCCGGTCGCCGATCTCGTAGCGAAACGGCGAGAAGAGGCGGCTAAGCTCCTTGCGGACGCCGACGCGGCTCGAAAGGAGGCCGGGGACCTTCGCGCCGAAGCAACGACACTCCGCGCCGGGATCGACGCGCAGCGCGATCGCTTGCTCGCACAGGCCCGCAAGGACGCGGAGGCCGAGAAAGCGTCCGCGCTCGCCCAACTGTCGAGCGAGCTCGATCAGCACCGAAAGGATGCGGCAGTCGCGATCGAAAAAGAGCGCATCGCCATGCAGCACGCTGTGCTCGATCGAGCGAGCGAGCTCTCGGTGCGGATTGCACGCCGACTACTAGAACGGCTTCCAGCAAGCGCTGCATTCTCCGCTTTTCTCGATGGTCTTGGTGCTGAACTGGGCCGGCTGACGGTGGACTCGCGCAATCGCCTTGCGGGATCGGATCCGGCTCACCCGCTCGACGTCGTCGCAGCGGCGAAACTGGATGACGAGCAGGCGGCCAGCTTGCGGGAGACGATCCACGCAGCGTTCGGCAGTGAGCCACCGATACGTCTCTCGTGCGATTCCAGGCTCATCGCTGGTTTCGAAATCAGAGGCCGGAATATCGTCGTGCGCAACAACTGGCAGGCCGACCTCGAGATCATTCGAAGAGAGCTGGACCGATGACGGCCATCGCCCCTCTCGACAGCTGGCTACGGGAAGCCGAGGCGCGCGTTGATGCTGCGACGCTTGCACCGGTAACCGAGCAGATTGGCTGCGTGGAATCCGTTGCCGATGGGATCGCATTGGTGTCAGGCCTGCCCGATGTGCGTCTTGATGAGCTCGTACGCTTCGAGCACGGACAGGTCGGCTACGCCACCACGCTCGACCGCGATCTGCTGGGATGCGTCCTGCTCGACGACCCCACAGGCCTCAAGGCGGGCCATCAGGTGCACGGCAGCGGCGAAGTGGTCCGCGTCCCCGTCGGACCTTCTCTGCTCGGCCGGACGATCGATCCGCTGGGGCGTCCTCTGGACGGCGGAGCACCGATCGAGTCGGGCGCATATGAGCCGATCGAACGGCCGGCACCGTCGATCATCGATCGCGACCTTGTCAGCGAGCCCCTGCAGACCGGAATTCTTGTGCTGGATTCGATGTTCGCGCTCGGCCGCGGCCAGCGCGAGCTCATTATCGGCGATCGCGCAATCGGCAAGACGGCAATAGCGATCGACTGCATCATCAATCAGAAGTTCAGCGACATCGTTTGTGTCTACGTCGCTATCGGTCAGAAGTCGTCGACCGTGAAGCGGGCGATACAGGCGATACAGGCACACGGCGCTCCCGAGCGATGCATTTTCGTCGTTGCCGGCGCTTCCGCTTCGCCCGGCCTGCAATGGATCGCCCCTTTCGCCGCTTTCACCATCGCCGAATACTTCCGCGACCGTGGCCAGCATGCGCTGGTGGCCATCGACGATCTGACGAAACATGCGGCCACCCATCGGGAAATCGCCTTGCTGACGCGCCAACCGCCCGGTCGCGAGGCCTACCCCGGCGACGTCTTCTATGTTCATGCCAGGCTGCTGGAGCGGGCGGCAAAGCTTTCCAAGGCGGCCGGGGGAGGTTCGCTGACCGCGCTGCCCATCGCTGAACTCGATGGCGGGAATCTCAGCGCCTACATTCCGACCAACCTGATATCGATTACCGACGGCCAGATCGTTCTCGATGCGCGTCTTTTCCACGAAGGTCACAAGCCGGCCGTCGATGTCGGCACAAGCGTCAGCCGAGTGGGTGGAAAGACTCAGGCTCCAGCCTTGCGCGAAGCCGCGCACGCTCTGCGCCTCGACTACGCGCAATTTCTGGAACTGGAAATGTTCACGCGCTTTGGCGGAGTGACCGACACCCAAGTCAAGGACAAGATCGCTCGCGGGCGACACATCCGGAGCATCCTGGCCCAGCCACAATATTCGCCGGTTCGTTTGGCGGACGAGGTCGCGCTCGTCACGGCGCTGCAGACCGGCATTCTTGACCGCGTGGCGTTGGACGACATCGCAAGGTTTCGCACCGAACTCTCGTCCTGGATCGACAAGGAGGCAAAGGAGGCCGTGGCGGCCATCGAGCGGACAGGCGAACTCGATGACCCGCAGAGAGCAGCCATGACAGCGGCGCTCACGGGGCTTGCCGCCAAGTGTGCCCGACCGCGCGCCGATCGGATCTGAATGATGGTGGAACGGCTCGCTGAGATCTCCGCCCAAATCCAGAACGTCCGTCAACTGGAGGCCGTGGTCACTGCCTTGCGCGGCATCGCCGCGTCGCGCGCGCAGCGAGCACGCTCCCTCCTTGACGGCATCGATTCCTACAGCGCTGTCGTTTCCCGGGCCATCGGACAGGCCCTGACGCTGCTGCCGGCAGATTTTCGACATCTGCCGGAAAGAAGAAGAGCGACAACCGGCGTGATCCTCTTTTGCGCGGAACAGGGCTTCGCCGGCGCGTTCAGCGAGCATGTTTTGAACGCTGCAGGGGGCGATCTCGCAAACGCAACGACATTCCTGATTGGAACGCGTGGCCTTGTCATCGCCCGCGAGCGTGGGTTGAACCCGTCCTGGTCGACTCCGATGGCCAGCCACGTGGATGCTGTTCCTTCACTTGCGAACAACATCGCCGACGCGTTGTACGCGCAGATCGCAAGCGGTACGCCATCAACCGTTCAAATGATCGTGCCGCGATCAATCTCCGGCGTCGGCGTCCAGATTGAACGCTACTCGCTGCTTCCACTTGATCTTGCGCGCTTTGCCGGTGACTCCGAGACTCTGCCGCCGTTGACAACACTCGAGCCGCGGGAATTGCTCGAACGACTCACGGCCGAGTATGTCTATGCCCGGCTTTGCGAGGCAGCCATGCATTCCTATGAAGCCGAAAACCAGGCACGCATGATGACGATGACGGCAGCCCGGCACAACATCGGGACCCGCCTCGTCACGCTTGGACAGCGTGAGCAGCAGCTCCGGCAGGAAGAGATAACAAATGAGATCGTCGAGCTCGCCGCCGGAGCCGAGGCGCTGGCGGATCGCTGAAATGAACGACGCATTTTGAAAGGGACAACTGGCCCCGCGATCAAACGGCCCCCTTTGGCATCGTGGAGATGGCGGCCGGCCTGAGCTCTCGCCCGCAATGGCCACCATGCGCACCGGGAGATCCTTGTGGCGGGACATCGGCGCCACCGTCCGGCCGTTTCAGAAAGCCGGCACTCGTTCGTGCCGGCTCATTTCCTGCCGCGCGCCCCGAGGCTCATGGAACAAGGGACCGACAGGAATCTCTGAGAACGTCTCGTTTTGCCGCTGGATCAGCAGCGCATCGAGGCCTTGCTTCAGCGCCAGGGCCTTGCCTCGCTCCGGACCGAGAACCATGAGCGCAGTGGCCCAAGCATCGGCATCCATGCAGCTGGCGGCAACGACTGAAACCGACGCAATTCCATTGTCTACCGGGCCGCCGCGCGATCGGTCCATCGCGTGAGAGAGGCGCTTTCGCCCGATATCGACCCAGCGCCGATAGTCGCCCGAGGTCGCGACCGCCGCATCACGCAATTCGATCACGCCGAGCGGACCGCGCAGTTCATAGTCAGGCGCTTCCACCGCTACTCGCCACGAGGATCCGTCTGCCTTGGCGCCTCGCGCTTTCAACTCTCCATCGAGACCGAGCAGCGCATTGGAGACGCCGAAGCACTCGACCACGCGCATCATCTCGTCCACGGCGAAACCCTTGGCGATACCCGAAAGATCGAGGGCGAAGTGGCTGTGCTTGCGCGCCCTTCGTTCCGGCACATCCAGTTCAAGAACAGTGTGGGTTGGTGGCAGCCGCTCGCGAAGAGCCGCGCGAAGCGCTTGCGCGTCTGTCGCCGAACAGGGAGGTCCGAAACCCCAGGCATTGACGAGAGTTCCGAGCCCGACGTCAAAGGCTCCGTCCGAGGCGCGTCCGATTGCAACTCCCCGCTCCAAGACCCGCATGAGTTCAATCGGCAAGGATTCCCAGGTGCCCGGCGACGCTGCATTGAAACGCATCAGGTCGCTGTCCGGCTTCCATGTGGACATCTGATGGTCGACGCAATCGACGGCGTGAGCCAATGCGGTTTCCAGCGCGGCAAGATTGGTCGACGGCGGTGCATAGAGCAGCGCCGACCAGCGCGTTCCCATGGTGGCGCCGCTCAATACATGACGGTGCAGGTCAGTAGACATCTTCAACATACCTCCCTTGGGCTTTGAGTGCGACAGGCGTCAGACCCAGGGGCGCCAATACGTCCGCCACCGCCTGCATGACGTCCGCTGCCATGTCGCGCCCGCCACAGACCATGATCTGTGCTCCGTTGGTGATGAGCGCGCGCAGGCGATCCGCGTCACCGCGCAGGCGATCCTGCACATAGCCGCCGCCCTTCACGCGCGAGAAGGCAGTGGTGAGGCTCGTCAATCGTTTCTCACCGAGCCAGTCATCGATATCGCGCTCATAGAGAAAGTCAGAGGCTGGATCGCGCCCGCCGAAATACAGATGCATCGGCTGGCACCCGCCGTTGGCACGAACAAATCCTGCCAGCGGACCTATGCCGGTGCCAGCGCCGATCAGGATCACCGGCTTTCGTCCATGTGCCGGACGGAAAGCGGGATTTGCCTTCACGAAGGCCTCGATCTTGTCGCCCGGCTGAAGGCCGTGAAGCAGACCAGAGCAAAGTCCGCCCGGATGCTTGCGGACGCAGATCTCGACGAAGCCATCACGGGTCGAACTTGCCAACGAATAGTAGCGCGGCAAGTTGCAGTCTGGCGGCAGAACCGCGATCAGGTCGCCTGCGGCGAAGCGCGGCCAGCCATGCCCCATGAGGCGCGCGAACATGCCGCGTCCTGGCAGCGCGAAGCGCAGCACGCAGGTGGGCGCCTGCACCTCCGCGCCGTAATCGATGCGTTCGATGAGCGTCAGCATATCAGTACGCGGCCGCTCCGGCACATGGATCAGCACAAGGTCCTCACCCATGACGTCCGACAGGGCCTTGCCCCACCGCGCAAACTCTTGCGCAGACTGGCGGTCGATCGTGTCCAGCGGAATCAACGATCGCGAGCCTTTACGCGCCAGGGCCGCCTCGACGTCGCGGGCGAATTGACAGAATTGCGGGAATTGCCGATCACCGAAGCCGAGGACTGCGACCGGAAAAGGCGGTGGCGCGGTGATCGCGTCGAGGCGTTTGAGGAATGCGCCGGCTGTCGCCGGCGCTGCGCCGTCGCCATAGGTTGCCGTCAGCACGAACATGCGCTGGGTCGACGGATAGGATCGCAACAAGCTGTCCATTGGAGCGACGTGAACCCTGTGCCCGTTGGACGTCAGCGCGGCATGCAGCGTGCAGGCGAAGCCCCATGTGCTGCCGCTTTCACTGCCGACCAGGATCACGGTGTCGGCATCTTTGGCAGGAACGTTGTCGCTGATGGGAGCGTGAGCGTGCTTCCTGCTCGACCACACCACGGCTCCGCTCAACCCGAGCACCGGCACACCGAGGGCACTGACGCCGAGCAGCAACCCAAGCCACCAGAGCCCTTGCCCGGTATGTAGCATGTAGATGAATTCGTAGATCTGCCGGGCGACCGAATTGTCCTGCCAGCCCAGCATCTCTCCGCTGGCCGGGTCGACGTAGCCCTCGCCTGCAGCGGTAACCAGATGGAAGAGATCGTTCGGATTCGCGGCGTTGGGAAACGTCAATTCACGCAGTTGAGAAAGATCGATGCCACGCAAAGCCTCGATTTGCTCGACCGGAAGAGCCGGGCCGCTGCTTGTCACGCTCGGGAATGCGGACAGCTGCGCCGTGCCGTCCGGGATCAGTCCGAACGTCGTGAGCGACAGATAAAGCGCCGTCATCGCCGACAGCACGAGCCCGACGGCCGCCAGCCGACCGAGATCGGTATGCAGGCGTTGCATGCCGCCGCCACGGGAGCGGCCGAGAACATGCCGCCACCCTCCCATGCGCCGGGCCGTCATCTGCAGACCGGACAGCGTCAGGACAAGCATGGCGAATGCGCTCGCGCCTGCGGCCATGCGTCCGCCATCGCTCAGAAAGAACGAGCGGTGCAGGTTTGTCATCCAGCGCTCGAACGGGGAGCGCACGTAGTCCGAAAACGGCTCGCCGCTGGAAGGATCCACCACGCTCGCGGCCGGGCCGGCTGGTCCGGAGTAGAAGGCGATGATTTTGCCGGAGGTCAGTCGCTTGATCTGCTCGACGCCAGGATATCTGTGGGCGATCCGGCCGGCGAGGTCGGCGACGCTCATGCTGTCTGGCGATATCGCCCCAGCTCTTTCCCAAGCCGGGATCACCGACAGCACGGCGCCGCTTAGGACAAGCACCATCAGCGGCAGGACGACGGCAAGGGCCAGGCCCCTGTGAATCAAGCGCAGCATCACACCCATCCCAAGGCTACTTGTCGTAAGTGAACGAGCGGATGTAGCTGCGCCCTGCCAACGGCCGGCCCGCGCCCGCGGATGTCAGCGGAACCACCACCTCGGACGGGCTGTCGCGCATGTCCTCGGCGGCGGCGTCGATATGCAGCTTGTAGCCCGCATCGAAGAGCGCATCCGCAAGATCGAGCGTGATCTTCAGCGTACGGCCGGCTCCGACGCTTGCGCCGGTGATGCCGTTGATATCTGCAAGGTTTCCACGAGAACTGCGCTCCCAGCCGCTGAGATGGCTGTAATATTTGGACTTGGAGCCAGCCATCCACAGCGTGCCTTTGTAAGCTCCGGTCGCGTCGGTCACGTAAAGCGCCAAATACGCGCCGTTCCCGCCGTAGTTATTAAGCGTCGTGGTCAACGTGACAGGTCGCGCCATGGCCAGCCCGGGGGCGGTCAGCGCGGTGGTCACGGCTAGGGCGGCAATCATCGATTTCATTTTTGTCTCCGACAGTGGCGCTTCTATCGCGCCCTAACTGAATGGCGCGGCTGACGTGCTCCTGAAGGTCGATCCGATTCTGCTTCAGGTCGTCGTCAGGTTGGCGCTCTCCCCAAAAGAAAACGCCCCGCACGAGGCGGGGCGCGCTTGAACGCGATGTCGCGTTCACTCGATTCAGGCGACGTCCGTCGGTCAGGCCGGCCTTTTGCGTCCCAGGATGCTCGCGGCTTCCGGACCCTTATTGAACCTGGACCTTGGGAGCCGCGCCGCCCTGAATAAGTCCGTTGGTGGGCGGCGCCGTAGGCGCGGCTGCTCGTCCTGGTCCCGACTGATCGCCTCGCCGCTCTCGGTCACCTTGATCATGATCCTTGTCGTGCTCTCCGCGCTTTTGCTTCGCGCGGATCACAGCCAGAGATGCAGGATCAACCTTTGCCTCGATGGCGCGACCGGCTTCGTCCTGTCCCCTGATCTCATAGCATCCATCGTCGATCTTGATTCTGCGCACGGTCCAGCCGCGCGCCTTCGCCATCTGCTCGACCGCTTCGCGCGGCTGCCACTGCGCCATGGGCACGTTGCAATCGTCATCATCGGCCAGCGCCATGCCGGGGATCAGCGCCCCCAGCAGAATGGCGGCAATCAACACTGTCCTGTTCACGTTCTCTTGCTCCCGCTTCAAGGCTCCTGCCCGTCTTCTTCTTGAGCCGGTTTCCTGACGTTGGCCTGAAGACGCCGCGACTTTTGCTTCAGGTCAACGTCAGGATCTCCTCTATGATTATCGCTTACAGGTCGACGGGCTGGGCGGAATGACCCGATGCGGATATTGCTGATCGAAGACGACACGATTCTGGGGGCGGCAGTACGCGACCAGATTGTGTCGGATGGCCATTCCGTGGACTGGGTGACCCGCCTGGATGCGGCAAGGGAATATCTTGACACCGCGGCCTATGACCTCTTGCTCCTGGATCTGATGCTGCCGGATGGCCGCGGTATCGGACTGCTGCGAGATCGACGCGCCAAGGGCGACGTGACGCCGGTCATCATCCTGACGGCGCTCGATCAATTGTCCGACCGGATCGAAGGGCTCAACGCCGGCGCAGACGATTACATGATCAAGCCCTTCGATCTTTCGGAGCTTACGGCGCGGCTGAATGCCGTCGCTCGCCGCTATGCCGGCAATCCGAACCCGCTGATCCGAATTGGCGATATTCAGATCGATCTGGCCGCTCGGTCGATTGCGCGTGCAGGAAAGAACATCGCCCTGACGGCGCGGGAATGGGTGCTGCTCGAGACTTTCTTGCAGCGTCCGCGACAGGTTTTGTCCAAGTCGCTGCTCGAGGAACGGCTCTATTCCTTTGGCGAAGAGATCGAGAGCAACACCATCGAGGTACATGTCAGCCGGCTTCGCAAGAAGCTCGGACACGCCGTCATTGAGACCGTGCGAGGTCTCGGCTATCGGCTGGGAATCGCCTCATGAAAGGCCCGCGTAGTCTGCAGTGGCAGATATCGCTATGGCTCGGGCTTGGCGTCGCGCTCCTTTGGATTGTTGCAGCCGTCGTGACCGGCCAAAGGCTGCGTCACGAAATGAACGAGGTATTCGATAGCGCGCTTGAGGAGACGGCTCAGCGGATTCTTCCGCTTGCGGTGCTCGAGATCCTCGGCCGTGAGGCAGACGGCACGTCTCAGCGTATCGCCACGCTCAGGCAGCACGACGAGTACTTCACCTATGTGGTCCGCGACGACCGCGGCACCGTCCTGCTGCGCTCGCACGGCGCCGATGACGCGATCTTTCCTCCTTTCTCCAGAATGGGGTTTGTCGACACCCCAACCCATCGAATCTACTTCGACACTGCAGTGCGAGGTACGATGACGATCGCGGTGGCGGAGCTGCTGACACATCGTCGCGAGGTCGCGAACCAGGCGCTCCTCGGGCTTGCCTGGCCGCTGGGATTGCTCATTCCCCTCAGTCTTCTCGCCGTATGGGGCGTCGTGCGCGTTTCGATGACCCCGGTCAGGCGCCTGCGAGGCGACATTGAAGCGCGCGGCACCGGCGACCTGTCTCCGGTTCCAGCCGCGGGACTGCCCTCTGAGATCGGGCCGATCGCCGACGCCGTGAACGGCCTGCTGGAGAAGCTTCGGCGCGCCCTGGAAGCCGAGCGAAGTTTCACGGCCAATTCCGCGCACGAACTACGTACGCCGGTGGCTGCCGCGCTCGCGCAGACGCAACGGCTCATCGCCGAGACCCGGGACACCGCAGCCCGAACCCGGGCCCAGCAGATCGAGGTGGCGCTGCGGCGGCTTTCGCAACTGTCTGAAAAGTTGATGCAACTCGCGAAGGCGGAGGGTGGACGGCTTCAGGGCAAGGAGACGACTGACATCGCATCGGTGCTGAAACTGGTCATCGGGGAGATAATGCGCGATCCGGCTGCGGCCGGTCGACTCGCTGTCAACATTCCTGCGACGCCGGTTCTCTTCGATATTGATACGGATGCCTTTGCCATTCTAGCGCGCAATCTCATTGAGAACGGCCTCAAGCACGGAGCGTCCCACGCGCCAGTCGTTGTAACTCTTTCCAACACTGGCGTGCTGACCGTTACAAATGAGGGAACAGCCGTTCCGCCGGAGTTGCTGGAACGCTTGTCTCGCCCGTTCGAGCGCGGCAGCACCGATGCTGACGGCTCGGGGTTGGGCCTCGCCATCGCAAAAGCTATCGCCTCCGGAGTTGGTGCCGAGCTCGTCCTGACGTCGCCTTTGCCTGGAGCGCAGGGCGGCTTCCAGGCGAGGTTTTCCGCGCAGTGAGTTCATCGGCGGCCAGTCGATGATTTTTCGAGAAATTGGGAGCAGATTGGGACGTGGCAATTGCGGCCAATTAGCAGGCCGGGGGGCGAATCATGCGCGCGTGGCGACCAAGCTCTTCGATAAGCGCTACGGTAGCCGCTAGGCTTCGGCTCGGCGGCGTCATCTGATTGGCCACCTCGCGCGCCCGAGTGGGCATCCCGGCTCCAGAACGGTCCGCAGTTCATGGCGAAGGGTCGCTTGCGTCGTTGCCGAAAAACGACGCGAGGTGCCGATACCCAGGCGTCTGATCCGTGTCGCCCATACCGGCTGGTCGGCGCCGATCCAGAGGACAAGAGTTGGGACGCCGGAGCGAACGCTCGCGGCCGTGGTGCCGGAGCCGCCATGGTGAACGATGGCCCGGCAGCGCGGCAGGACAGCGGCGTGATCGGTCGCAGGCACGATCATGACGTCCTGCGTGGGGACCGTGTCTTCAAGCCGCAGGACTCCCGAACAGATCAGCGCACGCTCGCTGAGTTCGCGGCAAACATTTGCGATCATCGCAACGGTCTCCGCCGGTCTGTCGACCGGCATGCTGCCGAACCCGAAGTAGATTGGGGGGCGGCCGGCGCCGATCCAGGAAATCACGGACTCATCGAAGTCGGTGGCGGATTCCAAGGTCATGGTGCCGACCAATGGTCTCTCCCAGTCCCATCGCGCCTCGAGTCCGGGAAAAACACCTTGTCATAGGCTTGAATCTCCAGCGCGCCCGATTCGACGATACGGCGCACGGCGCTAATTCTGGAGTCCGGAAGCCGCAGAACCCGGCGCTGTTGATCATAGGCCGGCCTCAATAGGCGCCAGTGCGACCACTCGGCGACTGACCACAAGGATTCGACCAAACTCGGGGGCAACCGAATCGGCAGGATATGGTTGTTCGCCCTGACGGGGAAGTAATGCAGGGCGGCAAGCGGCACCCCCTGGGCCTCGGCCACGGCGGCGGCCAGCTCCTGATAGGTCGTACCGCTCAGGATCACTCGGCACCGACGGCTCGCAACCATCCGCGTACACCGGCGTGCGCGAGCCGAACGATATCGTCCGACAGGACGCGTTGGGCCATACATGTGACGAAGTGAACGCGAGCGGGTCGAACGCCCTCGTGTACGCAGGCCTCCTGGACAACGGCCGTCAGCGCCTCGACCATCCGGCGTGGCGTTGGCCGCTCCGGTCAGCCCGGCGTCCTCCATCTCCATCAAGCGATGGGCAGCAAAGCCGATCACTCGCGCAGAAGATCGGTGTCCGGGGCCTTCTCCGCGAGCACGCGAAGGGGAGCGCGCGGGCGAACGGCTTTACTCTACCGAGTTACACCACGCCCGGGGACCCGACCGCAATCCACAATCTGACAGACGCCGAGCTGCGTGTCGCGGGCCGCCACTGCTCAAGTCGACAGCTACCGACCTATCCAGAACGGACCCGCAAGCAGTTGATCTCAGGTCGAAGAAGCGGCGGCAGGAGCAAACAGAAGCAACCGGCGTGTCGGAATAGCCGCTGACCCGCTTGTCGGAATGGCTTTGCAGATTAGCCATACATCTTTGGAAGGCTTGGTGGGCGCACTAGGGCTCGAACCTAGGACCCGCTGATTAAGAGTCAGCTGCTCTACCAACTGAGCTATGCGCCCGGATCTTGCATCCGGAGAAAGCCTTCCGCGAGAGCCGGTCGTTTAGCAAAGCGATTCCGGGATGTCCAGCGATCCATGACGATTTTTCGTCACTTTCGATGCAGAAAAACCGCCGGCGGGCGGCGGTTTTCCCCAAGTGAAATCAGAAGGATCGTTAACCGGCGCTCAGAGCCGTCCGGACTCGCGTTCCTCCTCGGACCAGCCCATGTGGCCCATCGGTCCCGGGCCGAAGCGATGCCCGCCGAAGCGCGGACCGTCCTCCATGCCGCCCTCGCCGCGCTCCATCCAGCGGTGATGGCGCAGACCGTCCGTTCCCATCATGCGCCCCATCGGCCGGGTGAGCATCGACAGCCGGCGCTTCTGGCCGTCGTCGAGCGTCTTGTAGAGCGGGTCGGCAGCGTCGGCGACCTTCTTCATCCCATCCGCGGTGACCGCCATCGTATCGGCACGCTCGCGCAGCCGCGCCACGGGATCGATGTCCTTGTCCTGGGCTGCGTCGGTCATCCGCGCATTGGCGCGGTCGAACCGCAGCTTGGCGAGATCGCGCACCGCGCTCTCGACCGGCGGCCACAATTTCTCCTGGTCCGCCGTCAGCTTCAGGCCGGCATGGACGGAAGCGATGCGCGCATCGAGCATGGCGGCGCGATCTTCCGGATTCATGCGCGCATGATGCATGTGATCATGAAACCAGCCGCGCTGGGCGTAGACCGCGGTCGAGCCGGCGATGGCGAGCACGGCGACAGCGGCGATGGTGAACCTTCTCATGCCAACCTCCTTGGAAAGTCGGATCAGCATGAGCCCGCCGTTCCGCACCTTCAACTTACAGTTTGGACAGAGTGTACGACCTTACGAAGATGTAATTGCTTCAAATACCTTTCTGTTTTTGCAATTCGGTGTCATTTCATGTCTGCGCCTCAAAGCATCCCCAGCATGCGCGGCAACCACAGCGAGATTTCCGGCACGTAGGTGACGAGCGCGAGGAAGCCCAGCATCGTCAGCAGCCAGGGCATGACGGCGATGGTCAGCTCGGTGATGCCCATCTTGGCGATGCCCGAGGCGACGTAGAGGTTGAGCCCGACGGGCGGGTGACACATGCCGACCTCCATGTTGACCACCATCAGGATGCCCAGATGCACCGGATGGATGCCGAGCTTGACCGCCACCGGGAACAGGATCGGCGCCATGATCAAGACGATCGAGGTCGCCTCCATCACGTTGCCGGCGAGCAGCAGGAGGATGTTGACGACCAGGAGGAACACGATCCAGTTGACGCCGGCCGCCGCCATCCAGTTGGCGATCTGCTGCGGGATGTTCTCGTTCGCCATCAGGAACGAGAACAGCACGGCGTTGGTGATGATGTAGAGGATCATCGCGCTCATGTTGGCCGAGCCGAGCAAGACCTTCGGCACGTCCTTCAGCGACATATCGCGATACACGAACACCGCGATGACGAAGGCATAGACGGCGCTGACGGCCGCGGCCTCGGTCGGCGTGAACTTGCCGGTGTAGATGCCGCCGAGCACGATCACGATCAGCAGCAGACCCCACACGCACTTGCGGAAGGCCGTGAAGCGCTCGGCCCAGCTTGCCCGTGGCATCCGGGGGTAGTCGTTCTTCCAGGCCCGGTAGAAGGTGGTGAAGCCGAGCAGGCTCGCCAGCATCAGGCCGGGGATCACGCCGGCGATGAACAGCTGGCCGACCGAGGCCGAGGACACGCGGTGGCCGGCCGGATCGAGCGCGATGCTGCCGCCGGTCGCGACCGCATAGACCACCATCACGATCGACGGCGGGATCAGGATACCGAGCGCGCCCGAGGTGGTGATGACGCCGGCGCCGAAGCGCTTGGGAAAGCCCTGCTTGACCATTGCCGGCAGCATGATCGAGCCGATCGCGATCACGGTCGCCGGCGAGGAGCCGGAGACGGCGGCGAACAGCGCGCAGGCCACGACGCCGGCCAGTCCGAGGCCGCCATACCAGTGCCCGACCATCGAGGTCGCGAAGTTGATCATCCTTCGGGCGACGCCGCCATGGGTCAGGAAATTGCCGGCGAGGATGAAGAACGGGATCGCCATGATCTCGAAATTGTCGATGCCGGTGAACAGCTTCAGCGCGACCGATTCGGTCGGCACGTTGGTCATGAAGAACACGAACGACAGCACGGTGAGGCCGAGCGCGATCGAGATCGGCATGCCCGTCAGCATCAGGAAGATGAGCAGGCTGAAGATGAGGAGGCTGCTCATCGCAGCGCCTCCGTCGCCGTCGGGTCGACGCCTTCGACATAGGCGTGGTCGTGATGCGGCAGCTCGTCATGGCGAAGATAGTGCCAGGCCACCTGCAGGAAGCGGAAGCACATCAGATAGGAGCCGAGCGGGATGCAGAGATAGACCAGCCAGCTCGGCAGCTCCATGTCCGGCGTCACCTGGTCGGTCTGCGACAGGCCGTAGACGAACTTGGCGCCCATGGTGCCGATGATGGAGGTGAACAGCGCGCCGCAGAGCAGGCCGAACAGGATCGTCACCTTGCGCAGCGACGGCCGCATCATGTTCACCACGACGTCGACGCCGACATGGATGCCGGTGCGCACGCCATAGGCGGCGCCGAACTTCGCCATCCACACGAACATGTAGATGCAGAGCTCCTGCGCCCAGGACAGGTCGATCGGAAACAGGATGGGATAGAGGAAGGGCACGCCGACCAGATAGCGGTGCAGCACGGCCACGAAGATGATCGAGGTCGCCGCCGCGATCAGAAATGCGATCAGGATCTCCTCGAGCCGATCGAGGATGCGCAATAGAAAGCCCAAGTCCCCTCCCCCACAATCAAACGTCCGCGGCGCTTGGCTGCGCCGTCTGCCTTCTTGCGCGCCGAGTGCGTCGCCCCCTCGGTGCGCGGACCATGGCCCGCGCACCGCTCGCCTCACGCCATCAGTTGGTCGAGCCGCGCGTCTCCTTCAGGAACTCGTCGATCAGCGGCTGGCCGACGCGCCCCGCGACGTCCTTGTACACCGGCATCATCGCCTTGCGCATCGCCTCGTCCTGGGCCGGCGTCAGCTTGACCAGCTCGCTCTTGCCGGACTTGCGGATCTCCTCGAGCGCGTCGTCGTTCTCCTTCGCCGACTGGCTGTTGCCGTAGGCGGTCGCTTCCTTCATCGCCTTCTCGCAGGCGGCACGGATATCCGGCGGCAGGCCGTCCCAGAACTTCTTGTTCACGACCACGACGTAGCCGATGTAGCCGTGATTGGTCAGCGTGATGTACTTCTGCACCTCGTGCATCTTCTGGGTATAGATGTTCGAGGGCGTATTCTCCTGGCCGTCGACGACGCCGGTCTGCAGCGCCTGGTAGACTTCCGAGAACGCCATTACCTGCGGGATCGCGCCGAGCGTGCGGAACTGCGCATCCAGCACCTTCGAGGACTGGATGCGGAACTTCAGGCCCTTGTAGTCGGCGGGATCGACGAGCTTCTTGTTGGCGCTCATCTGCTTGAAGCCGTTGTCCCAGTAGGCCAGCCCGATCATTCCCTTCGGCTCGAGCAGCTTCAGCAGCCTGGCGCCGAGCGGGCCGTCGGTCACCTTCCGCAGGGTGGCGAGGTCGGGCAGGATGTAGGGCAGATCGAACACCTCGAATTCCTTGATGCCGATCGGGCCGAACTTGGAATTCGACGGCGCCAGCATCTGCACCGCGCCGAGCTGCAGCGCCTCGAGCTCTTCCTTGTCCTTGTAGAGCTGCGAGTTCGGGTAGACTTCGACCTTGACCTTGCCGTCGGTGTACTTCTCGGCCAGCTCCTTGAACTTGTCGGCGGCGAGGCCCTTCGGGGTGTTCGAGGCCACCACGTGGCTGAACTTGATCACGATCGGATTGTCGGCGGCCAGGGCCGGGCCGGCCAGCGCGAGCACCGCGAGCGAGGCGGCGGTGGCGATCACATGGCGAAACTTGAAGTGCAAGGTGTCCTCCCGACGTTTCGGGGGACATTGCAATGACGCCCCCGCTTTGTATGCCAAGGACATTGTTAGCGAGTCGCCGGCCGGAATGCCATTGACCGTTAGCCGCAGAGGCGGGGATTCCCGTGCTGCAATGCACCATCTTTGCGTCGTTCCGGGGCGGCGCGAAGCGCCGAGACCCAGATGCGCAATTGCGCATCGGGGAATCTCGATATGGCCAGAGCAAGGTGCAAACCAAGCTCCGGAGTCCGGGTGCAGCCGCTCTCGCGGTTGCCCCGGAATGACGTTGTCGATCAGCCCGCCGCCGCCGTCGCGCCCTGCCCCTGCGCTACGTCGCGCTGGCGCTTCATGACCAGCTTGTTGAGCGCCCCCAGATAGGCCTTGGCCGAGGCCACCAGCGTATCCGGATCCGCCGCGCGCGCGGTCATCGAGCGGCCGTCCTGCGACAGCCGCACCGAGACCTCGGCCTGCGCGTCGGTCCCCTCGGTCACGGCATGGACCTGGTACAATTCCAGCTTGGCCTCGTGCGGCACCAGCGACTTGATGCAGTTGAACACGGCATCGACCGGCCCGTTGCCCTCGCTCTCCTCGATCTTGGTCACGCCGTCGACGTCGAGCTTCATGGTGGCGCGCTGCGGACCGCGGGTGCCGGCGATCACCGACAGCGACAGCAGCTTGATGCGGTCATGGGCGCTCACCATGCCCTCGTCGATCAGCGCCTCGATGTCCTCGTCATAGATGTGCTTCTTGCGGTCGGCCAGCGCCTTGAAGCGGACGAAGGCGTCCTCGACCTGGTTGCCCGCCAGCTTGTGGCCCATCTCCTCCAGCTTGTGGACGAAGGCATGACGGCCGGAATGCTTGCCCATCACCAGCGAGGTCTGCTTCACGCCGACCGTCTCCGGCAGCATGATCTCGTAGGTCTGCGCGTTCTTCAGCATGCCGTCCTGATGGATGCCGCTCTCATGCGCGAAGGCGTTGCGGCCGACGATGGCCTTGTTGTACTGCACCGGGAACGAGGTCGCCGCCGACACCACCTTCGAGGCGTGGGTCAGCTGCGTGGTGTCGATCTTGTTCCAGTACGGCAGCTTGTCGTTGCGCACGCGCATCGCCATCACGACCTCTTCCAGGGCCGCATTGCCGGCGCGCTCGCCGATGCCGTTGATGGTGCATTCGATCTGGCGGGCGCCGGCGCGCACGCCGGCCATCGAGTTGGCGACCGCCATGCCCAGATCGTTGTGGCAGTGCACCGAGAACACCGCCTTGTCGGAGTTCGGCACGCTCTCGCGCACGCGCTTGAACAGGTCGTAATACTCCTCGGGCACGGCGTAGCCGACGGTGTCCGGGATGTTGATGGTGGTGGCGCCGGCCTTGATCGCGGCCTCGACGCAGCGGCACAGGAAGTCGAACTCGGTGCGGGTGCCGTCCTCCGACGACCACTCGACGTCGTCGGTGTGGTTGCGCGCGCGCGTCACCGAGGAGATCACCAGCTCGAACACCTGCTGCGGGTCCATCTGCAGCTTGTACTTCATGTGCACGGGCGAGGTGGACAGGAAGGTGTGGATGCGGCCGCGCCTGGCCGGGCGGATCGCCTCGGCGCAGCGGTCGATGTCCTTGGCGCCGGCGCGCGACAGGCCGCAGACCACGGCGTTCTGGGTGCGCTTGGCGATCTCGTTGACGGCCTCGAAGTCACCGTCGGAGGCGATCGGGAAGCCGGCCTCGATGATGTCGACACCCATGTCGTCCAGCATCGCCGCGATGTTGAGCTTCTCCTCGAACGTCATGGTGGCGCCGGGGCACTGCTCGCCGTCGCGCAGGGTGGTGTCGAAAATGACGACGCGGTCCTTGTCGGACTGAACGGGATTGGACATTGGCTTTCCTCGAAGTCTGAAGGTGGTGCGCTTGGCTGCCAGGATCTCTGAACATTGGGCGCTGAAGGGTGTTTCGGTGTCGAAGCAGCCCCCTGAGTGCCCAGGCGCATCCCGCCCAGCCGGCCCTCAGGGGCAGCTAAGAAGCAGAAGCTCGAGCGCGCCGGTCAGGCCGCGAGCCGGCAGCGGGGCGAGCGCGATCGACCGGGCGTCTGCCCCGGCGATGGCCTCGATCTCTGCGCTGCGAATCAGCATTGCCAAACCCTTTGCGAAGACACGAAAATGGTGCGGCAAAACCATTGATGGAGTGTTGCCGAGGTGCCCTCGACAGCGCTTTTACCGGGAATAGGAGGGCCTCGCAACGCCGAATAAGGGTCAGAATGGGTGACGTATTGAGGACTGCTGCCCACGCTGCTCCCCACATCAACGGCGTCATCCCGGGCAAGGCCGCCAACGCGCCAGCGTTGGTGGCCGCTGACTCGCGATCCATACGCCGCGGCGGATCTGGCTGGGCGGGATGGAGCGGCCATTGTGCCTCACAGGTCTCCATGGGGTTATGGATCCCGGATCTGCGCGCGCGTGACCGCGCGCTTGTCCGGGATGACGGTGAGGGTGTGGTTGGCGGCGTCAACATCTGCATCAGCACGCACCTCATCATTCCCGCGACACCATCGTGCCCAGGCTGATCATCAGCATCGCCCCTCGCCAATCGAGGGTGCAGGGAAGGCCGGGCGTCTGCCGACACCCGCGGCCCCCGTGCGGAAAGAAGTGCACGGGGCAGGAACCACAGGATCGGCCAGGACATCCCGGCCTTCCCTGCGCAACGGCTTTACGGCTTACTTCGCGCTCTCCCTGGGGATCGGCGTTCTTGCCCCCATCGCCCGCGCGTGCCCATAAGCAACGACCGCGAACTTGACCTCAGCGACGAGAGGCCAGGACCACACGACTTCGCCGTCCGCAACGCGCCAGTCGTCCACCGGCGCCTCACGGCCATCGCTCCCCGCACTCCACGTATCGTGACGACGCGTACGCCCCTCTTCGATGAGGCGGGATGAGGTAGAGAAGCATGTTTTCTGAAAAAAGGAAAGAGGAAATTTCGCCGAATACGAAGATTCGCGCATGTGCTAGGATCGCATCATGAGCAACCGCCTCCTCCTCCATGGCGTCCCCGATACGCCCGCAATCTGGGGGCCGCTGATCGCGGCGCTCGGCGAGACCGTTGCCGTCCCCTGCCTGCCCGGCTTCTGCGGCGAAACCCCGGCCGGGTTCACCTGCATCAAGGACGCTTACGCCGACTGGCTGGTCGCGCTGATGGACGCACAGCATGCGGCGGTCGGGCCGCTCGACCTGGTCGGGCATGATTGGGGGGCGCTGCTGGTGCTGCGCGCGGCGTCGCTGCGGCCCGAGCTGGTGCGAAGCTGGGCTGTCGTCGGCGGCGTGCTCGATCCCGCTTATCGCGGCCATCGCATTGCCCGGATATGGAACACGCCCGTGCTCGGCGAGATCGTCATGGCGCTGTCGACGCCGCGGATGATGGCGCGGATGTTTCGCCAGAGCGGACTGCCGGCCGAGCTCGCCGCGGGTGAAGCCGCGGCCTGGCAGGCGCCGATGAAGCGCGCGATCCTCGCGCTGTATCGCTCGGCGAACGGGCTTTGCTTCGGCGGCGACTGGATCGAACGGCTGGCCCGGCTGCCGCGGCGCGGCCTCGTGATCTCAGGCACGCAAGACCCTTACGTGCCGCTCGACACACTCAGCCGCTTCGCACAGCGCCACGGCGCATCCCTTCACGTCGAGCAGGACGCCGGCCATTGGAGCCTCGTCGAGCGGCCGCAGAGCATCGCGGCGGCGCTGCGGGAGCATTGGATGGAGTGAGCACCAGTCCTATTGCGAGAGGGCTGCCATCAGCGCGTCCCGAACCTGATCGGCAATCTCCTCATCGTAGCCCTGGTGCGCATTGAACACGTATTGTTGCCCGACGAGTTGCTGTCGCTTCTCGACGTTCCAAATCCGCAGACTGACTTTGTGCCGGCCATCGCTGAGGACCGCTGCGTTGCCGACCAGAACGAGATCGAAATGCAGATCGCGCAACTGCTCGAATTTCGGCAGCAGAATATCCGGACGATCTGGATCCACCAAAGGGACCGGTCGATCGACGAGGCGGAGCGACGGCAGAGCCTGGAAGCGCACGCGTAACGCACTCGTCATAAGGTCCGCTTCGTCTCTCGCTTCGGGCGTCATCGCATGCAGTTCGGGCACCGCGATCACGCGATCGCCCTCAGCGAAGGCAGGTAGAGCAACGACCGTGAGCAGAACCGTGACGGCCCATGCGACCACAAGAAAGATGCGGCGGATACGTCGAAGCATGACCGTCTGCATGACTACTTGACTCCCGGCTCCAATCTCAACCCGAGCAACCAGCCCATTTTGCGGCGTGCGCATCGGCCATCACACAATCTTTGATAGATTGCCATCCCCTGATACCATATCCTGAAAGTCGCTCATCGGAGACATTCGACATGGCGCGTTTCAGGACTGGCCTCTGGTTTTTCTCGGCGCTGCTGGCGGCGCGGCTGTTCACCAGCGCTGCGTTGGCCGAGGACGCCGGCCTCGCCCCCTTCCCCCATCCCGACTGGACGGCCGCCACGCCCGAGGACGAAGGCATGGACTCCGCGGGGCTGGCAAAGCTGGTCGCGATGGGCAAGGCGATGCGGTTCGACAGCCTGCTGATCGCGCGCCACGGCAAGGTCGTGCTCGACGCGTCCTACGCGCCTTACAGCGCCAACGAACCGCACATCATCAATTCCTCGACCAAGGCGGTGGTCGCCACGCTGATCGCGATTCTGCTCAAGGACGGCATGCTCGACAGCCTCGATCATCCGGTGCTCGACTTCTTCAAGGATCGCAAGATCGACAATGTCGATGCGCGCAAGCAGGCGCTCACCGTGCAGCATCTGCTCAACATGACCTCCGGATTCGACTGGGACGAGGGCTATAATGGCGGTGCCGAGACGTCGCTGTACGAGATGGGACGAAGCCCCGACTGGGTGCAGTACATTCTCGACCGTCCGATGGCGCATGCGCCCGGCGAGACGTTCTACTACAACAGCGGCAACTCGCATCTGCTCTCCGCCATCGTCACCAAGCTCACCGGCAAGAGCGCGGAGGATTTTGCCCGGGAACGACTGTTCGCGCCGCTTGGCATCACCGAGCACGCCTGGTTCAAGGATTCCAAGGGGATTTCCGGCGGCGGATTCGGGCTCGCGCTGAAGCCGCGCGACATGGCGAAGATCGGCTACCTCTATCTGCGCCGTGGCCGCTGGGGCGAGCAGCAATTGCTGCCCCTCGACTGGATCGAAGCCGTCAACCACGCCACCGTCAGCATGAACGCGACGTTCGATCCGGGGCTCCGCTATGCCGATCAGTTCTGGGCCCTGCCGGAGCGGAACGTCTTCATGGCCGTCGGCTATCACTGCCAGGTCATCATGGTGCTGCCGGACCCTGACATCGTGGCCGTGATGACCGCGCGCAATTTCTGTCCGTTCCGCAAGCTTGCGAATGAGATCCTGGCCACGGTGAAATCGAATGAGGCCCTGCCCGCTGCTGATGGAGCCAAGGAGGCTCTGGCGGCCGCCATCAGCGAGGCCGGGACGGAGACGCGAGGCACGGTCGGCAGTGTCCCGGATATCGCGGCGACGATCTCGGGCAAGACCTACACATTTCCGCCCGGCCCGCTCGGCATCAACACAATCACCCTCAGCCTCACCGGACCCGAGCCGCAGGTCACCTGGGACATCCCGTCGCGAGACCGCAACGGGGGAACAGTTCATCTGCAGAGCCCGATCGGCCTCGACGGCCTCTATCGAGCGACTGCGCAACCTCACCCCTGGCAGCCCTACGTCTACCGCGCCATGAAGGGCAACTGGGTCGATCCGACGACCTTCGCGATCGACGTGCAGTTCATCGGCCAGGGCGAGGAGCGCAACTGGCGGCTCACCTTCGATGGCGACAAGGTGATGTTCAGAACCAAAGGCCGCTATGGCAAGGATCTGGCGATCGAAGGTCAGGCGGCGCCATGAGTCCCCGATCGGCTCCGCCAAACTCCTGATAGCAGCGGAGTCCGGATGCCTTGGTGCTGACGGACCGGCAGACCGGGCCGGAAACAGTTTGGAACAGTTCTAATAACCTTCCGCGTGCCGCAGGCCACGGCTGCGATCTCCCGTCGTTTTCGCGAGCAGCTCATCTCGTGTATGTCTGCCCTCCCGCCGCGGCTCGTCCTGCGGCGGGGGATCGTTTTTCGATTGCGGTGGCATAATGTTGGGATTGCTGGAGCGGCTGGGGCTGCGTTTCGAGGATGCCGTGGAGGAGCGGCGCTTCGTTGATCAATTTGTTCATGGCAATACCGCCTGGACGCAGATCGCGATGCTGCTCGGTGCGCTCACCTTTGCCGGCTACACCTTGTGGGACTTCGTGCTCTATCCCGAGATCGTGCCGACGACGCTCGCGATCCGCGGCGGCACCGCCGTGCTGGTGCTGCTGCCGCTGACGGCGCTGCTGTCGACGCCGGCGCGCCGATGGGCGGAGCCGATCCATCTGGTCTATTGCGTGATCCCCGGCTGCGTGCTGCCGACGATCTACTGGGTGCTGCCGTCGGGCTTCACCTACTCCGCGGCCGGCATGATCATTATCATCCTGTTCGTGTCCACCATGCTGCCGCTGCGCACCGGCTCCTACGCGATCTTCTGCGCGACGAGCTGGAGCGCGCTGGCGGTCGCCGAGAGTCTCGCGACGGAGCCGCTGCCGCCGGGCCTGCGCTTCATCGATCATTCGCTGGTCGGCAATGCCTGCCTGCTCTCGCTCTATGCGGTCGGGGCGCGGGAGTACCAGGCGCGCAAGCAGTTCCGCACTGCCGAGGCACTGCAGCGGGAGAAGGAGCGCTCCGAGACCTCGCTGCGCGATCTGCATGCCACGCAGGCCCATCTCGTGCAGGCAGAGAAGCTGGCCTCGCTCGGCCAGCTCGTCGCCGGCGTCGGCCATGAGGTCAGCACGCCGCTTGGGCTGGCGCTGACCACGTCGACGGCGATGGAAGGCGACGTCCAGGCGATCACGCGCATGCTTGGCGGCGGCCCGGTGCGGCGCTCGGATCTGGCGCGGGGCGTCGCGCGGCTGCAGCAGGGTCTGCACCTGACGACGCAGAGCCTGCATCGTGCCTCCGAGATGGTCCACAGCTTCAAGCAGGTCGCCGTCGACCAGGCCAACGAGGCGCTGCAGACCTTCGAGTTGCAAAGCTGGATGACCGATCACGTCGCCAAGCTCCGCCCGCTGCTGGTGCGCCAGGGACTGACGGTCGTGCTGTCCTGCCCGGAGGGCATCGTGCTCACCAGCTATCCCGGCGCACTCGGGCAGGTCATCAGCATCCTCGCCTTCAATGCGGCGACGCATGCCTATCCTGGCGACAGCAGCGGCGTCTTCACCGTGGAGGTCGCACAGCCCAGCGATGAGTCGGTGCGCATCGTCTGCGCCGATCAGGGCGTCGGCATGCGCGACCAGGTGCGCGGCCGGGTGTTCGACCCGTTCTTCACCACGCGCCGCGAGAAGGGCAATGCCGGCCTCGGCCTGCACATCGCCTTCAACCTCGTGGCATCCACGCTCGGCGGCCGCATCGAGCTCGACAGCCGGCCGCAGCAGGGCACGCGCATCACGCTGGACATTCCGCTGATCGGGCCGGGCAAGCCGGCCGAGCTGGAGCTCGCAGCGGCGCAATAATCCCGATGATCGCGCGCATCGAGGCTCGCCGCGGAACTGTCCCCGCGCGATGCATCGCGGCGATCAGGCAAGGAACCGTCGCACCGCTCTGCCGCCGTCACGAACGAGCGATCGCACGAGCAGATGAGAACCTCCCTGTGCCCCGCACGGCCTGCGCTCCAGCATGCGCGGCTGCTCATGCGTCTTGCGGCCGCCGCGCATCAAGGCCAAGGGCGACGGCTCGGGCGCGATGACCGACCTGCAGGAGGACCCGGTCGGCGAGAACATGGTGCTGTCGAACCGCGACAAGACCGAGAGCTCGCGCGAGTGCGGCCAGGACGGCCGCTGCGTCGAGACCGAGCAGTATCAGGACCACAACGACAACAAGGGCCGCGGCTGAGAACGTCGTAACGTGGCGTCGTAGGGTGGGCAAAGGTGCGCCGTGATGTCGCGGATCAATCCGCGCTGTGGCGCGCGCGGTGGCATCACGGCGCGCCTTTGCCCACCCTACATGTCAGATGCGCTCGGCGCTCTAGGCCTTGGCCAGACCGGCGCCGCGGGCGCGACGGATCGCGTTGGCGGCGATGATGATATGCAGCAGCAGCGACAGGCCGAAGCCAAGGGCATGCTGCGCCGCTGTGGCCGGGATCGTCAGCACGGTGACGAGGCCGAGCGGAATGAACAGGACGATGCCGGTGACGAGGCCAGGATTGTAGCCGCGAAAACGCAGCGCCGGGCCGATATGGCCGAGCGCGTTGACGAGCATCAGATAGGGCGCGACCAGCGCCCAGGCCGGGCCGGCGATCCAGGCGACGTAGAGCGCAATCAGGTCGATGCCCCAGACCGCGCCGCAATTGACCCAAAGCACGTCGCCGGTGGTCAGCGCCTCGCGGCCGCCGAACATCACGGTGTTGACGAAGCTGCGGAAGCGGTCGCCGGTGTGCTCCTCGACCTGGTGGATCATGTAGCCCGGCGAATGCAGGAAGATCAGCAGCAGCGCGAGCGGCCAGTCCGCCGCCAGCAGCGGCACCAACGCCAGCAGCGCCGCGGCCATGAACACGGCGCCGGCAACCCAGTGACGGGTGAGAAGCTCCAGCATCACCTAGTGATGCGCGAGTCGGCTGAACTTGCCAAGCCGGGTTGCCCCGGAGCGACGCCGCCTGCTCCGGGAGGCTGCGGCCTGATGTCCCATCGCAGCCTCCAAACCTTGCGGGGCGCGGCGCGACCTACTTCAGCAGCACCAGGCATTCGCCGGCCGGCGTGGCGTTGGCGCGGGCGGTGTCGCGATCGAACCTTCCGGCCATCACCAGCGGCCTGACACGCTCGACGATGACGTCCTTGACGACGCTGTCCGGGCCGATGGCCGGCGCAGACGCGTCGTAGATCTGCTTCGCCACCGGCGACAGCTTGGCGGCACAGCTGTCGGCGGCGGCGCGGTTGCCGGCCAGCGCGGCCTGCGACGGAAGACATTGGGAGACGGCGATGAATGTGACAAACGGGAATGCGACGCGCAGCATGGCAATCAGTCCTTCGTTCAAATGAGGTTCAGCCCGGCGCAAGCAGGCCCGGTCCGGAGCACATCCACTCATTGTCCGGCAGCCTGCATGCGGGCTCTGATCTAACCCGAGCCGGCAGCAACGCCTACTCGATTTCGCCCGTCCGCCAGCCGAGGTCCAGACCGTGCAGCAAGCTCCTGAAATACTTCGAAAAACCCCGGTGCAGAAGCGCACGCGGCAGACCCTCGACGTGATCTTCGAGGCAACCGCTCAACTTCTGCAGAGCGGCGGCGGCAAGGGCCTGAGCACGAACGCCATCGCCGAGCGCGCGGGCTTCTCGATCGGCACGCTCTACAGCTATTTCAGGGACAAGACCTCACTGTTGCGTGCGCTGGTGCTGCGCGAGTTCGCTCGCCAGGAGGCGGAGTTCGGGGAGGCGCTGGAGGCGCATCGCGGGCTTGGACGCGAGGCGATCGTGCGCGCAGCGGTGCGCCAGGGCTTCGCCCCGTTCGCCGGCCGCCACCGTGTGCGGCGCTATCTGCTCGGCCTGCTGGGCAATGACGCGGAGCTGCAGAAGGCGCTGCACGAGATGGTGGACCGCATGACCGAACGGCTGATCCAGACGGTGGGTTTGCGGAGCGAGGCGATGCCGGCCGCGCGCCGCTTCATCCTGGTCCGCGCTGCGCTGGGCCCGATCCGGGCTGCCCTCATGCGCGAGCATCGCCTCGTCGGCACGCGCGAGCTCGAGGACGAACTGGTGCGGCTGATGCTGTTCCTGCTGGAGCCGGATCCCGCCAGATCGTCATGAGAGCCGTCACGAGGGGCGGTCGGGCTTCGCGGCCGCCAGCCGCTCCGCGAGCTTCCTCAAGGCCTCCTCCGAGGCCGGCCGGCTCTGGAACTCGCGGATCGCGCGCGACAGCTCCTGATCCGACATCGGATGCGCCGGCTGCTTGATGCGGCCGTCGGCGAGGGCAGCTGCGATGGTTTCGATATGCGGCCCCGTGCCACCGAACAATTGGCGGAGCCGGGAGAGGAACGCGATGTGGGGCACGGCTGTTCTCCCGATGCGGCGACCGGCAACCTTCGACCGCATCTGCTGAAAGCCACCTTAGTCGGCATCGCCGGCTCCGTCGTCTCATTTGATACAAAACAGCGCCCGGACGGTACGATTTTCATGGATGCGGACCGGATCGTCACCGAGAAGCTCAGGGAGCATTCGAAGCTGACCGGCGAGGACATCGCCGAGATCCGGCATTTCAGCTTCGCTTTGCGCGAGCTTGCCGATCAGGAGGACCTCATCCGCCAGGGCGACGAGCCGGACCGTTCCGTCGTCGTGATCTCCGGATGGGTGGCGCGCTATCACCTGCTGTCCGGCGGCCAGCGGCAGTATCTCTCCTTTCACATGCCGGGTGACTGGCCCGACGCCCAGGCGATCTTCCTCGACCGCATGGATCACGCCGTCTGCGCGATCGGGCCGGCGGTGGTGGCGAGCATTGCGCACAAGGAGCTGACCCGCGCGATCAGCCGGCGGCCGACGCTCGGCTTTGCGATCTGGCGCGAGACGCTGATCGATGCGTCGATCTTCCGCGAGGCCATCACCAACAACAGCGCGCGGAGCAAGCCGGCGCGCATGGCGCACATGTTCTGCGAACTGTTCTATCGCGCCCGCGCGCTCGGACACGTCCGGGACGATCAGTTGCAGTTGCCGGTCAGCCTCGTGCAGCTCGGCGAGGCGCTGGGCATGGCGATCGCGACGGTCAACCGCACGCTGCTCGAGCTGCGCGCCAGCCGCGCGGTCGATTTCCGCAGCGGCATGCTGACGGTGCACGACTGGACGCGGCTATGCGCGATCGGCGAGTTCGATCCCGGCTATCTGCACCTGAAGAAGCAGCCGCGCTGAGGCACAGGTCTCAGCGCGGCGAAGTACGTGGGCTCGTCGAGCCCACCTCTCGCGCCGCCTCAGGTCAGGCGGCGACCTTGGTGATCAGCTTGACCGCGTAGGCGTAGGGCCCGTTCGGGCTCTTCTCGGCGATCCAGGCGCAATGCCAGTCGGAGCCGTAGCGCAAGCCCGTGTCCCATCCCGAGCCGCCGCCGTGCTCGTTGTCCCACGACCAGGCCTTGCGGTCCTTCTGAGGATCGGAAGGGAAGCTGCTGCCGCTGTAGACGGAGATCTGCCCCTGCTGCGCGCGGAACGGCGCGTTCGTGCTCCACTTGAGCCACAGATTGCCCTGCTCCTCGTAGGACGTGAGCGACCATTGGTAGGGCGCCGAGACGGTCTGCGGATTAGTGCTGGTGGTGGCCGATGTCTGCTCAATGACTGCCATGATGGTCTCCGTTCAAAATGAGATGAAAAATCTTCACGATACTGGCTGTCCAAAAGACAACCATTGCTTGCATATCCGATGAAACTCGCCTCGGCAACAAGCCTCCCTCGCACAACGACGTGATCGCGCGGCGGGCGTCGCGTTCAGCAGCGGCCGCAGGCCCTGCGCTCAGATGCAGAGACCGATGACCTTGATGCTGAGGTGGCAGTCCTTGGCGGAGGACGTTGGCGGCTTGGCGCCCCAGCGCGTCGCCGGCCTGGCGTCGCCCTTCCCGGATCGTGTCGCCGTCTGCGCGACCACGGCCTTGCCCTTGCTCTTCGGAGCGCCCTTCGGCTTGTCGGCGTCGTAGTCGCCCGCGATCACCATCGCCCAATAGGTACGCTTGCCGCTCGCATTCCTTGCGCTGGCGATACCGACCTTGGTCGCCTTGGGCAGCAGCAGGTTCTTGCGGTGGCCCGCCGAGTTGATCCACTGCCCCAGCGTCTTGTCGAAATTGTCATAGCCATAGGCGATGTTCTCGGCGGCGCGGCCGGCCTTCGACGGCGCGACACGCCGGGTGAAGGGAGCGAGCACCTCGTGGCTGAGGTCGTCCTTGTCGGCCATCGCGCGCGCCTGCTCCATCGCGATGCGGTCGAGCGTCGCGTCGCGCGTCACGCGGCCTTCGCCATGGGCGAGCCGGAACGCCGAGATCTGGTCGGCCGGCGCGGCGTCGCCGGCCCGCGCCGCGGACGCTGCGGTCGTGGCGAACAGCGCCGCGATCAGGAGAGTGCGGAAGCCGCGCAGCATGAGATGAAGCATCGGCATGCTAGTCCACCCTCTCGAGCGCATAGACGTCGATCGTCGGCTCCTCATAGGGATGCGCACTGCGGATCGCCTGGATCACGGACCTCAGCCTGTCCCCGGCGCACACGGCCTCGATGCGCTCCTCCTCGACCGTCTCGAGCCGGCCGACCGCGCCGATCGCCGGGTTGGCGCCGGCGAGCGGGCGAAACCGGCCGGTGCCCTTCGAGGTAAACGAACAATGATCATAGTTGCCGATGCGGCCGGCGCCCGCCTCGCCCATCGCGTGGCGCACGGCGTCACCCGCCGCTTCCGGGACATGGACGACGATCTTGTAGGTCTTCATGCGGGCCTGGATCCGGACGTCGATCACACGGCCGTTACCATCGCGGCGCCGCCGGCGCAATTTTCAGCGGCTCACGGGCAGTCACAATCACGCCAACGCCGGCACCGGTGAGCAGCCATTCCGAAACACGCCTTGTGCGACGCAGCAAACCCGATATCTATCGGTGCTCTCTCCCGCATTCCCAACACCGTGGAAGGCCCGCGCCTTGGCTGATACCAGTGCCGACACCATCGAGATCGTCCGCCACCGGCCGATGGGCTTCACCGAATTCGTCATCGTGGTCGCGGCGATCATGGCGCTCAATCCGCTGGCGATGGACATGATGCTGCCGGCGCTGCCGAACATCGGCGCCTCGTTCCATATCGACATCGCCAACCGGCTGCAGACGGTGCTGTCGGCCTTCGTCATCGGCTTCGGCCTCGGCCAGTTCGTGATCGGCCCGCTGTCCGACAGCTTCGGCCGGCGCCCGGTGCTGATCGGCGGCATGGTGCTGTATGCGGTCGCCAGCCTGCTCGCGATCGCCGCCCCGTCCTTCGAGATGCTGCTGCTGGCGCGCGCGCTGGAAGGCCTCGGCACCGCGGCGACGCGCGTGATTGCGACCTCGATCGTGCGCGACTGCTATGCCGGCCGCCGCATGGCGAGCGTGGTCTCGCTGGCGATGATGGTGTTCATCGCCATTCCCGTGATCGCACCGTCGTTCGGCCAGGCCGTGATGCTGCTGACGCAGTGGCGCGGCATCTTCGTGGTGCTGACCTTGTACGGCATCGTCACCTTGCTGTGGACCGCGATGCGGCTGCCCGAGACGCTGCCCGAGAGCGAGCGCAAGCCGTTCTCGGTCAAGGAGATCATCGCGGCCTTCCGCAACACCCTCACCAACCGCCAGACACTGGGCTATGCGCTCGCCGCGAGCGGCATCTTCGGCGCCGTGCTCGGCTATGTGCTGTCCTCGCAGCAATTGTTCACCGGCGTCTATCATCTCGGCCGCTACTTCCCGCTCGCCTTCGCGGCGATCGCGGTGACCATCGCGGTCGCCGGCTTCCTCAATGCCCGCCTCGTCGGGCGGCTCGGCATGCGCATGATCTCGCATGGCGCGCTGGTCGGCAGCGTCGTCATCGCGCTGGCCTGTTTCAGCGCGGCGGTTCTCGGCATGCTGCCGCTGTGGCTGTTCATGCTGCTGTCGGCGGGCATGATGTTCACGTTCGGCCTGATGTTCGCGAACTTCACCGCGCTGGCGATGGAGCCGCAGCGCGCCAATGCCGGCACCGCGTCCTCGCTCTACGGCTCGATCACGACCCTGCTCGGCATGGCCGCCGGCGCCGTCGTCGGCCAGGCGTTCGACGGCACCCCGCTGCCGTTCGCCGCGGGCTTCCTGGCCTGCACGTCGAGCGCGCTCGTCATCGTCCTGATCACCGAGAAGGGCCGGCTGTTCCACGGCCATGGCAAGCCGGTCTAGATCTGAGGCACTTGATCGAGACCCGAGCGCCAACCGCGATCTCCTCTCACCTCCGCTCCGTCGGAAGAGGTCGGCGCGTCGCGCCGACCGAGGGGCCCAGTCCCTCGGCACGGAGGCATCCGTCCTTCGCGCAGGCCGCGCGCGTGGTCGCCAACGTCGGCGATGACATGAGCTACGGCATCAAGGCCGGTGCGCCGCGTGACGCCAGAAGCACGGTGACCTTCGTCGCCTGTCCGTTCCAGGCCGACCATCCGGCGCAGCGCGAGGCGCAGCCGCCGTCCTGCCGAATATCGATCGACAATATCGCGCGCGAGCTGGTGCCGCAGATCCGTGCCGCGCTCGGCGTACGCGCCTATATCGACGTGCTCTATCGCGAATATCTTGGCAGCGATCTGACCAGGCCGGCCTGTGGCCGCGTCCATTTCGAATTGCGCAATGTGCCGATCACCGGGACGACGCTGACGGCATGGTCGTGGATCTCGAAAGACTACACATATCAGCAGTTTCCGAGCCTGTTGCCTTGATCATAAAAACGAGATGGCTCGAAAGAAATAGCCTGCGATGCATCCATAAGCGACAACGAACAGAACGGCTTTCAACAGGAACAGGACGTTCATGGGAAGGTCGAGCAGCGGCGTGTGACCGATATCCTTATCCTCTTTGGTGCCTAAGATTTCCTGCTTCCGATAGTACAAGAACCAGATGATCGCTCCCAGGAAATACTGCAGCAGATCAGCCAGTAGACCGGACGCAATAAGAAGGAGCGGCAGCAGAAGCTCGCTCGGAATAGCGGATTGTCCGGCGACCTCCTTTTTGAAGGTCCAAATGATTACAACGCCCGTCAGACCCAGGTGACGACAGATGTCGCTCACCTTGGCGGTATACATCGTGAACGCGTCGCGGTAGCCCTGAAGCTTCATCGCATGTTCGAGGAACGGCTGAAAAGCCTCGCCAGACTAATAAGCTTCGCCTCCTTCGGAGGGGCACTGGGTGCTGCAGCGCCAGTTGAGCTTGTCTTGGCCCTGAGGAATTCTTTCCACCACAATTCCGCGGGGAGCTCGTGTTCCGCCGTTGGCTCTTCCGCTGGGGGCGTCGGTGTGTCGGACTTAGGTTCGTCGGCCATTACACAACCTCCAATTGCAATAGAAAATATGGCAGCGTTGCAGAGAAAGTTCAACTGAGATGGGATGCAACGAGCGGGCGAAGTTTCTCCCCCCCGATCAGCTGGCAGTCGCGCAACCGCTGGACCTTGCGTGTCATGTCCAGCGCGAGCTGTTCGGCCGCGCGCTGCCAGAGGTGGGCGCGCCCGATGGCTTCTCGCGACGCTGGATGCTGGATGAGTTTGCCGGCTATCCGGAGCGCGCGAGGTCGCGCAGGCGCGCTCGCCCAACGGGAGAGCGGACATCCGGCGCCGCACCGATCCCGCCAGTTCTCAGATGCAGGGGCCCTGCCCGCGCTGCGGGCACAGCTTGAGCACGCTCGACAGCGTCAGAAGCAGGCGCGCGCTGCGCGTTGTGTTGTCGGGGGCACGGTAGCTGAGCGGCGCGGCGACGCCGAGGTCGGCGCGCCAGTCGTTCGGGAAGGTGAAGCGGATCCCGGCTCCCGCCGAGGTCAGCGCCACGCCGTCCGACGGCCGGAAGCCGTCGTTCCAGGCGAGCCCGGCATCGAAGAAACCGTAGAGCTGGTAGCTCGTGAGATATTGCCAGTTCGGCTTCTGCTCGAAGCGGACCTCGAACGTGCCGGCGACGCCGTTGTCGCCGCTGATCTCGGCGCTGCCATAGCCGCGGCCATAGGCGAGGCCGCCGAGATAGAACTGCTGCGAATTGTACAGCGGACCCGAAGCGAGCTGGCCGGCGGCCGCGAGCTTCAGCGACCACGCCTCGGACAATGTCTGATAGCGCGCGAACCAGCCGCTGAAGACCGAGAAGCTCGGCGAGGCGCCCGCGCGCGATGCGAGGGGATCGTCGAGCGGCGTCGCCCCGAACGCGTTCAGGCCCTGCCGGTACGCCGCCGTCAGGTAGCTGTCGCCGCCGACATCATCCTTCCAGCGGTAGTCGGCAGTGAAGGTCAGCGTCCTCACGCGATCGCGATACCAGATGCCGAACAGGTCGCGCTCGGTCACGTCGCTGAAGGCGGCCGCGAGATTGAGCTTCAGCGAGGCGCGCTGCGACTGGATCGGCACGAGGCCGCCGCGCAGCTCGAGCGTCTCGGTCACCGTGTTGTCGTTGAACAGCCGTCTCCGGTCGCCCGGCCGCACCTCGCTGTACAGCGCGGAGGCGCCGACATAGGCGCCGTCGGTGCCGACCGGCACCTCATAGGACAGCCGGCCGAAGGCGAGCTGGCGCGGATCTCCCGGCGTCGTCGACAGGTTGGCGGTGAGCGTGTCGCCCGGCAGCAGATAGGAGTTGAAGGCGGCCGTGGCGTAGTTCTGCCAGGGACCGACGGTCGACGAGCCCAGATTGTCGACGCCGGCGAAGCCGTAGACGTGCCAGGTCTGCAGCTCGATCACCAGGCGGAACCGACCGGTGGTGCCGCCGATCTCCTCCAGCGCGGAATCGACCAGACGGACGCCGCCGCGGCCGTTGATCAGCAGCAACTGCCGCTCCAGCGTCTCCAGCCGTGACGGCTGCTCGGCCAGCATGGGGGCGAGCATCGGCCGGATGCCGAACTCTTCCGCGCCGGCGCCCTTCAAGGTCACCTCGGTGATGCTGCCTTCGAGGATCTGGATCCGCACCCGGCCATCGCGGATGTCCTGCGGCGGTACGATCGCACGGCTGAGATGATAGCCGGCGGCGCGGTACTGATCGCTGATCGCGGTCGTGATCGCGGCGAGGTCGGCCTGCGACACCGGCTTGCCGAGATAGGGCTGATAGCTCGCGGCGAGCTGCTCGGCGGGCAGCGCGGACGCCCCCGTCAGCGTGACGCCGCGCATGGTGAACAAGGGCTTGCGATCGCCGCCGCCCTGAGGCGCGAATTGCGGCGCACGCGGCCGCGGCGGCGGCTGCGTCAACCGCGACTGCTGCTCGTCGAAATATCGCTCGGTCTGCCGCGGATCGAAGCCCGGCTGGCTGACCTGCTGCGCGTGAACCGTTGCTGCAAACAGCAACGCGGACAGGGAAATGCCGGCGGCGATCGCGGCTCGATGCAGCCGTCGCGAGCCGTGCGGTCCGGCCGCGACGTCGCGCCAACCCGCAGTCCTCCCAGTTCCGTCGACACAACCAGCGCGCATGCCTCGTTTCTAGTTTGTTAAGGTCAACGAAGCGTAAATGCGTGAGGGAAACGCGGCTGCAACTCCTAAGGGTCTCTTGAAACATTTCGATTAGTTTCAAAAGCCGCCAACGACGCGAGTTCGTGCCATGTCATCCAAGCGCTTCCTGATCCCGGGACTGATCGCCGCGTGCCTTTTCGGGGCAACGCCGGCCGCATTCGCGGCCGACGGTGAGCCGTGGCTGGTGAGCAAATCGTCCGGTGAGGTCTGGGTCACCACCCAGGGCGCAGCGCAGGTGTCGCTCGGTCGCGAGGACCCGCTCAAGCCCGGCGATACGATCCGGACCGGGCCGACCGGCCGCGTCCGACTGACCCGCGGCGCCGAGACGATCGTGATCGCGCCGAACTCCGAAGTCGGCCTGCCCACCGCGGCCAGGGACGGCATGGCGACGACCATCCTGCAGCGCGCCGGCTCGATCCTGCTCGACGTCGAGAAGCGCAACGTCCAGCATTTCGAGGTCGAGACGCCCTATCTCGCCGCCGTCGTCAAGGGCACGCAGTTCAGCGTCACGATCTCCGGCCGCAGCACCAAGGTCGAGGTCAGCCGCGGCCAGGTGCAGGTGTCGGATTTCAAGACCGGCCAGATCGCCCAGGTGATGCCCGGCCAGGCCGCCACCGCCTTTGCGACCGGCCGCTCCGGCCTCAGCCTGTCCGGCGCCGGCAGCTTCAGCCCGATCGAGCAGGGCCGCCCGCGCGCCTCCACGATCGATCGTGTTCCGGTGCCGCGCGACGGCCTGCAGGCGCCGCGCGAGGCCAAGGGCAGCGTGATCCACGCGCTGAACGCCAACGGCCCGGCCGCGCGTCCGAGCACCACGGTCGCCGCGCAGCAGCATTCCGCGACCGGATTCGGCGGCGCGAAGCCCGGCGTGGTGCGGATCTCGTCATCGATCGGCGAGGTCAACCTGAACATCCAGAAGGCGACACGCGGCCTCGCCCATGGCGCCCACGCGCCGGCCGCCGGTGGAGGACGAAACGCCGCCTGGAATGACGCGCGCGGCAACAGCGGCAATGCGACGAGCAATTCGGCCACCGCGAGCGGCACGTCGGGAGATTCCTCGATCGCAGCTGCCGTCACCGCGGCGGTCGGCTCGCCAAGCGGATCCGCCAGCGCCAATGCAGCCGGCAATGGCGACGCCGGCAACGGCAATGCCAATGGTGGCAGCCGCGGCAGCAACAATGGCGGTAACGGCAACAACGGCCAGGGCAACGATAGCCAAGGCAACAACGGCAATGGCAACGGTAACAGCGGTAACGGAAATAGCGGCAACGGCAACAGCGGCAACCATGGCAACGGCAACCATGGCAACGGCAATGCCTACGCCTACGGCCACAGCAAGAACTAGGGAGTCCCGATCGAGCGTCACGCCTGCGTCATGCGCCGTCATGGGGGAGCGCGGGCTCGCAGGGTTCCATGGCTCTGCGGTCGGAGCGGGATGAGGTCGGGATCGGGAACGCGGGCATCGACGTGGCACGCAGATATTCGGGAGAGGGCATGTTCAGGCGGTTCATGCCGCATATTCTGGTCGTTGTTGCGCTGCTGACGGTCGGCCTGTCGGGGGCCCACGAGCTGTTGAGCAACGCCCTCGTCGATCTGCGCTTACGCCTCGACACCCGCCCCGCCAGCGGCGAGATCGCGGTGGTCGCGATCGACCCGCGCTCGATCGAAGCCATCGGCGTCTGGCCGTGGCCACGGACCCAGCATGCGCGCCTGCTCGAGCAGTTGCAGCGCGCCGGCGTCCGCGACGTCGCCTTCGACGTGGATTTCAGCACACCGTCCGACGCGGCCGGCGATCAGGCGTTCCTGACCGCGCTGCAGAATGCCAAGAGCTCGGTCGTGTTGCCGGCCTTCAGGCAGCTCGATGCGGCCGGGAAGGACACCGCCGTTCACCTCAACCGGCCGCTGCCGCAATTCGAGCAGCTCGCATGGTCGGCCTTCGTGAATATCGAGGTGGCGCGCGATGGCCGCGTCAGAAGCTATGCTTTCGGCGAATATTGCGAGACCGGCGGGGGCAAAACCTTCCTGCAGTCCATGGGCGCGTTCCTCGCCGGCAGCGATGCGGTCAAGGACAGCTCCTTCCTGGTCGACTACGGCATCGATCTGTCGTCGCTGCCGCGGGTGTCGTATGTCGACGTCCTCCGTGGCGACGCGGCGGCGCTGGCCCGGATCAAGGACAAGCGGGTGATCGTCGGCGCCACCGCGATCGAGCTCGGCGACTATTACAGCGTGCCGAACGGCCGCGTCCTGCCCGGCGTCATGCTGCAGGCGCTGGCGGCCGAGTCCATCATTCAGCATCGCACGCTGCTCTCGACGTCGACGGCCGCCACCCTGGGCGGCCTGCTGCTGATCGTCATCATCATGCTGGCGAGCTGGCGGCACCTCTCGGCGGCGCGGCGCGCGCTGCTGATCGCCATGATCAGCGTCCTGATCGAGGCCGTGGCGCTGCTGCTGCACGACCGCTACGCCCTGGTGCTCGACACCTCGATGCTGCAGATCGCGCTGGTCGCCTATCTCGCGGCCACGGCCCTCGACGAGATCGACTTCCGCGGCCTGCTGCGGCACGTCGCCGAGAGCCGTTTCGAGCGGATCGCGATGTCGATCGGCGACGGGCTGGTCTGTACCGACCGCGACCGGCGCATCACGGTGTGGAATCCGGGCGCAGTCGCGATCTTCGGCTACGGTGCCGACGAGATCATCGGCCAGCCCTTTGCGCGTCTGCGCGCCGACGGTAGCGACACCCATGACCTGTTTCCGCAGCAGGAGGCGGCGCTGCCGGCGACGTTGATGCCCGACGGCTCCACGATCGAGTTCGACGGCAGGCGCAAGGACGGCCAGGTATTTCCGGTCGAGGCGAGCTTCTCCGCCTGGCAGGGCGCCGACGGCCTGCAATATGGCGTGATCCTGCGCGACATCTCGGCGCGCAAGCGCGAGGCCGAGCGCATCCGCTACCTCGCCGAGCACGACACGCTGACCGGCCTGATCAACCGCAACACGCTGCAGAGCGAGCTCGCCGCCATGATCGCGACCGCGGATGCCGCGTCCGACCGCGTGGCGCTGCTGGTGGTCGGGCTCGATGCCTTCCAGCGCATCAACGACATGCTCGGCCACGCCTTCGGCGACGGCGTCTTGCGCGCGGCGGCCGAGCGGCTGCGCACCGAGATCGGCAGCATGGGCCGCGTCGCCCGGCTCAGCGGCGACGAGTTCGCCGTCGCCATTCCCTGCTCCGCCATCGGCGGCACGGTGGCCGAGCTCGCCGATCACCTGTCGCATTTGTTCGAGGCGCCGCTGGACGCGGGCACGCGCCAGCAGCGCGTCAAGGTCACCCTCGGCGTCGCGGTGCATCCCGAGGGCGGGCACTCGGCAGACGAGTTGCTCAGCAATGCCCACCTTGCCCTCTGTCGCGCCAAGATGGACCGGCGGGGCGGCCATGTGCTGTTCGAGAGCGCCATCCGCCACGAGCTCGAGCAGAGATTGACGCTGGAGGCGGAGCTTGCGCTCGCCGTCGAGCGGAACGAATTCGAGCTGTTCTACCAGCCGCAGGTGGAGCTGTTGGACGGCCGCGTGATCGGCGCCGAGGCGCTGATCCGTTGGCGTCACCCGACCCGCGGCCTCGTGCCTCCCGGTGATTTCATTCCGGTCGTCAACACCTCGCATCTTTCCGAGGCGGTTGCGACCTGGGTCATGGCCACCGCCTGCCGGCAGGCGCGGGACTGGCAGCTCGCCGGCCACGACATTCGCGTCGGCGTCAACCTCTCGCCGTCCCAGTTCCAGTCCGGCGACCTCGCGGCCTTCGTCAGCAAGCTGCTCACCTCGACCGGCCTGTCGCCGCATCTGCTCGAGCTCGAAGTCACCGAGGACATACTGCTGCACGACGAACCCGGCGTGCTGCAGACGTTCAACCGGCTGCAGGCACTCGGCGTCAGCCTGGTGTTCGACGATTTCGGCACCGGCTATGCAAGCCTGAGCTATCTGAAGAAATTCCCGCTCGACGGGCTCAAGATCGACCGCTCCTTCGTGCGCGACGTGCTGACCCAGGCCGACGACGCGGCCATCGTCGGCTCGACGGTCAGCCTGAGCAAGCAGCTCGGCCTGTCGGTGATCGCCGAGGGCATCGAGAACGCGGCGACGGCCGAGTTCCTGCTGCGGCTCGGCTGCGAGCAGGGACAAGGCTATCACTTCGGCAAGCCGATGCCGGCAGCGGATTTCACGCAGCGGTTCCTGCAGGTGCACGAGGATACACGCCAAGCCGGCGCGGCGTGAGGTGAGATGGCGGGATTGATGCGAGCGGATGGGCCATGCGTGTGCACGCCCGCATCTCTCGCGTGTCGAGCACTAATCCACCGTTATGTCCGGGCGCCCAGTTCAAGGTTGGGCCCATGCGAGCGCCTGACTCACTGATCCGTCATGGCCGGGCTTGACCCACGGCTGTCCGGTTCAGACAGACTGGACATGGTGCATGGCGTGGATTCTTCTGCGGTCTT